>DASZJE010000086.1:0-3991 GCA_035948445.1 Trebonia sp.
TCCGCTCGAACTCAGCGGCCGCACCGGCCCGCGGACGTCGGCCAGCACGCTCAGTGACGAGCGCTATCACGCCTCGATGGCCACCGTCGCCATGTCGGAGTAGCTATCCCAGTCAATTGTTGAGAAAAACGACATTCCGGTAAGAAGCAGGTGACGACAGCGTGAAGGTTATCTCGGGCACTTGTCCCTTATTTCGCGCCGGGCGGCGGAAGCAGTTCAGTCTTGTACTCGGGCGCGAGCGTCTTCGACTTGGCGATGAAGGCCGCCTGCGAGTCGGCGTCGAGCAGCGGTGGCGCCTCAGTCCGGGTGGCGACGGGCTGGCCGACCAGCGTGAAGAACTCCTCCTGCCCTGACGGCGCGCACATGCACAGCAACCGCGACGGCTTATCCCCGGCGTTGGTGAACGCGTGCGGGGCGTTGGCCGGCACGTTGATGGTCTCGCCGGCGCGGGCAACGAGCGTCTCGCCGCGGAAGGTCACCTGGACTTCGCCGTCAAGCACGGTGAACATCTCCTCGAAGTCGTGCCGGTGCGGCGGCGGACCGCCGCCCGGGGGCACGTGCATGTCGATGAGCGTGTACTTCCCGGCAGTGTCCTCGCCTGTGACGAGGATCGTGTAGGTGTCACCGACGAGCCCGATGTGCGGGAGGCTCTGGTCGTGGTCCGGTCGCGCGACAGTGAGTTCGCGTGACAGATCGTCGGGCGGGACGGGTGTGGGCTGGCTGGGCATACCTGTCTCCTCGCGGATTGACGGGTGCGGACCTACCGGGCGAGCCCGGCGGAGAAGTCCTCCAGTGAGCGCGCCAGCACCCCCACTCCTTCAATCCGGAGGATTTCGTCCGTTTGAGTGTAGCCGTTCCCAATGGGAATCGGAGACGGCTTCAATGAGCGCATGGCAATCGCGAGGAAGCCCCGTCCGCGCGAGCAGCGCAGCGACGCGGCCCGCAACCACGAGGCCCTCGTTCGCGCCGCGATCGCAGCCGTGCACCGTGAGGGCACGCACGTGGCCATGGCAACCATCGCGGCCGACGCGGGTGTCGGCATCGGGACGCTCTACCGTCACTTCCGGACCCGCGAGGACCTGCTTAACTTCCTTGCCCGCCGTTCCTTCGAGCAGGTGCTCTCGAACGTGCAGGCGGCCGAAAGCAACGGCACGACAGCCAGCGACGTACTACGGCGCTTCATCGAAGCCGCGATCGCCCAGCGGAACGAACTCGTACTACCGCTGCATGGCGGGCCTCCGGTTACAGTCCCGGAAACCCTGGCGGTGCGCGACCAGGTCCACCGCACCGTGCAACGGATCATCGAACGTGGCCGTACCGACGGCACGATCAGCCAGGACGTGACTCCGCGCGATGTCGTCGCCTTCGGAGCGATGCTCGCTCAGCCCCGGCCATCCGACCCGGAATGGGACGCGACATGCCGCCGGCTGCTCGCCACCTACGTAAATGGCCTGAGAGGATGTTGATGGCCATCCACGACGTGGGCCGGATACCCGTGTTCGCCCCCCCGTGTCCAGCGGCGGGAATCAAGGGCTCTTAAGGGTCAGATGAAAGTCACAGTCCAGTAACGGGCTTGTCGGCGCCGTAGGCCTTCTCATGGCCGTCGCCTCGGTGGACAGGATCACGGGCCGCCTGGTGCGCTCGTCATGCGAGATTGCCAGTGGATTCGCAGACCTCGGGCAGTGGCTATCTTCTTGCGGCCGCCTCGTCACGTGGGGCTGCGGGTAGCGCGACCGTGACTCGCAGACCTCCGGCGGCCATGGGCGTAGCGGTGGCGTCGCCGTCGTGCGCGCGGGCGACGGCCCGGACGATGGACAGGCCGAGCCCGCTCCCGCGTGCTGAGTTCACGCGATCTGGGTGCAGCCGCCTGAACGGCTCAAACAGTGTCGCTGCCTGGTCGAGGGTGATGCGGGGTCCGCTGTTCTCGACCCTCAGCTCGGCGATGTCGCCGTGCCGGGCTGTGGTGATGGTGAGCCAGCCGCCGGGCTGGTTGTGGCGGACCGCGTTGTCGGCGAGGTTCTCGGCGAGTCGTTCCAGCAGGACGCGGGTGCCGGTGACCGGGGCTGACGCGAGATCAGTGGTCAGCCGGATGCCCGCGGCGCGGGCGCTGTCGGCGACCAGCGCGAGCCCGGGCGCGACCAGGCTGGCGAGATCGACCGGCTCGGCGTGCTCGATGCCGCGCTCGCTTTCGGCGAGGGCGAGCAGGCCGTCGACCAGCCGCTCGGACCGGGTGACGGCGGTGCGGATGACCTCGCCCATGGAACGCAGCTGCCCGGCGCCTGGCTGTCCTTTGTCGAGGGTCACGTCGAGTTCGGTGCGCATGATGGCCAGCGGGGTGCGCAGCTCATGGGAGGCGTTGGCGATGAAGCGGCGCTGGGACTGGAATGCGGCTTCCAGCCGGGACAGCATCTGGTCGAAGGTGTCGCTGAGTTCGGTGAGCTCGTCGCGAGGTCCGGTCAGGTGCAGCCGCTGGTCCAAGTTGGCCGCGGATAGCTCGCGTGCGGCGATGGTGAGGCGGTGGACGGGTATGGGCGTGGGTGAGCAGCACCGCGTCCAGGTCGCCCACGTCCTGGCCCAGGCCCCGGACCACCTGGCTGAACAGCGCCCAGTCCTTCGGTGCGCCCGCATCCACCAGCACGAGCTTGCCCGATTCGGCAATCAGGTAGAAGTTCGCGACGCCGTTGGTCAGGCGATGGATTCCCTCGGCTACTTCCGTCGTGTGACTGACCACGACTGTCTCCTTTCGATAGCGCGGGACCGCTGCGAGCGGCCTTGCCGTCTTTCTGCGGTTGTCGATCATGTGCGCTTGTCGGTCCAGATGAACGATTGCGCAGCCTGCCGACTGTCCGTGCGTGGAGCTCCGCGAGAAGCCGTCGGTGATGGGCCGAGGTGGGTCAGCCGCGGGGCTTCGGTCAGGCCGATGCGATTCTGTAGTCGGCGCAGCGGTGCGGGCGCGTACCACGCGGCGCGACCGAGTATCCGCTGGCAGGCCGGCACCAGTACGGCACGTACGAGCGTCGCGTCGGTGATCACCGCGAACCCTGCGCCTATGCCGAATATCTGCAGGAAACTGACTGTCGCGGTGCCGAGGGCAAAGAGGGTCACCGCGATCAGCGCCGCGGCGGTGGTGACGATGCGTCCGCTGTGGGTCAGCCCGTCGGTGACTGCGGTCCGGTTGTCGCGGCCCTGGTCGTGCAGCTCTTTGATGCGGCTGAGCACGATGACCTCGTAGTCCATGGACAGGCCGAAGGCGATGCAGAACAGCAGCACCAGCATGCTCGTGTCCAGCGGCAGCGCGGTGAAGTGCAGCAGCCCGGACAGGTGCCCCTCCTGGAAGATCCACACCATCAGCCCGGCGGTGGCGGCGAGGGTGACGGCGTTGAGCACGAGGGAGCGGATCGGCTGCACCACGGACCCGGTGAACAGGAACAGCACGATGAACGTGGTGAGCACGATGAGCAGTCCGGCCAGCGGCAGCCGGATGCCGATTGCGTGCGTGGTGTCGATCAGCTCGGCGGTCTGGCCGCCGACGTAGACCCGGTCGCCGTCCGGGTCGGGGAGGTGGCGCACGGTCCGCACCAGGTCTTTTGAGGCATTCGAGCGCGGATCGGCCGCGCTCACGACGGACAGCCGCTGCGCCGTGGGACGCGCGAGGGTCGGGTCGGCGGTGTTCGGGACGGCCTTCCCGTGGACGAACGTCGCGACGCTGGTCTCGACGCGCGCGACACCGGCCAGGTCGGAAAGGCGGGTCGCGTAGGCGGTCAGCGCGGCGCGGCCGAGCGGGCCGTCGGTGACGACGTTGAGCGCGGTGGCGCTGTTGCCGGTGAAGTCCTCGCGCAGCACATCGCCCACCGCCCTGCTCTGCGTGGTGGCCGGCAGCACCCGGTCGTCCGGCGTGCCGAACTGGACGTGCCGCACCGGCAGCGCGATCAGCATCAGCACGGCGAGCACCGGGATGGCGATGAGCGCCGGGCGGCGCATGGCCTGCCCG
>DASZJE010000087.1:0-31206 GCA_035948445.1 Trebonia sp.
CTGGTCGTTGAAATTGGCGAACGTGTAGGACACGTTCTCGCGCAGGTACGCGCTGACCGGGCGCCGCAGGCGCGTCAACTCCGGCGGCATGACCGCGTCGAAGCGCGGCAGCATGAACGGCAGCGTCTCGCCCATGTGCCCGATGATGATCTGCAGGTCCGGGTACCTGTCGAAGACGCCGCCCAGGATGAGGCGCAGCACGTGGGTCGCGGTATTGACGTGCCAGCCCCAGCCGACCGTCGACAGCGCGAAGCTGGCCGGGGCCGGCAGGCCCGCATAGCAGGCCTGCACGACCGCCGGCGGCGGCAGGGTGGGGTGCAGGTAGACCGGGATGCCGAGGGCAGCCACGCGGTCGAGGACAGGCCGGAAGAACGGATCGTCGAGGTAACGCCCGGAACTATGCCCGTTGATGACCGCGCCGAGAAAGCCGTATTCACGAACGGCCCGGTCCAGCTCGTCCGCGGCGGCGTCGGGAACGCTGAGCGGAACCGCGGCGAAGCCGGCCAGCCTCCCGCTGTGCTCAGAGACCGCGTTCCCGAGGAGGTCATTGGACTCCCTGGCCAGCTTGACCGCTTCGGAGCCCTCGAGCTGTTCCGCCCCGGGCGCGGTAAGCGAAAGCACCGCCGTGTCGATGCCAGCGGCGTCCATGGCCGCGACCCGCCCGTCGCCGATGTCCAGCAGCGGGTCCACCCACTGCGGGTAGGACGCGAGCCAGGCTCCCGGCCCTGCCATGAGTCCCGGCGTCGCGAAGTGTTCTTCTAGAGCGATGATCCGCATTGAGCTGCCTCCCGTGGCCGCTGACCGTCGCGCTAACGCTGGTTTTCTCCGCCATCGGCGAACAGTTCGCTTCCGGTGACGAAGCTGCTCTGATCGGAGGCGAGGAAGAGCACGGCGCTTGCGATTTCCTCGGGCCTCCCGGCCCGGCCGAGCGGCACCGCGCTGCCCAGCCGCTGCACGAACTGGTCGGCGGCGGCCTGGTCAGGGGCCAGGCCGCGCAGTCCCGCGGTGTCGGTCGGTCCCGGCACGATCACGTTCACCCGCACGCCCCGGTCACCGAGTTCCACCGCCCAGGTACGGGCGAACGACCGGATCGCCGCCTTGCTCGCGGCGTAGACGCCGAACGCCGCGTTGCCGCTGGTAGCCGCGCTTGAGCCGGAGAGGATGACCGAGGCCCCCGGGTTGAGCAGCGGCAGTGCCTTCTGAACGGTGATCAGGGTGCCGCGGACGTTGATCGAGAACGTCTCGTCGAAGTGCTCAGGCGTGGTGTCCGACAAGGTCGCGAACGACCCGCCGCCCGCATTGGCGAACAGGACGTCCAGGCCGCGCCCGTGCTGGCGGATCTGCTCGAAGATCTCGTCGAGGTCTTCTGTGCGGGACACATCCCCGCGTACTGCCCTGCCGTTGGCACCTAGCGTTTCGCGGGCCGCGTCGAGTTCGGCCGGCCGGCGGCCTGTGATGAAAACGAATGCGCCCTCGTCCGCAAACCGTTGCGCTGTCGCTAGGCCGATCCCCGATGAGCCCCCTGTGACCAGTGCGACCTTGTTGTGGAGTTGACCCGTGTTGTTGTTCGTCATAACGCCACTCTCGGAGCCGTCGGTCAACGTGAAGTCGATCCTGTGTCGACGGGATCGCTGAGCAGTACCTGGATCATCTCGTTCTCCGCTCGCCGGCGTACCAGGACACCCCGGCCAGGCAGGAGACTGGAGCCGCGGACGCCGTCGGCGATGACGCCTTCCCGCGGATCGGCTGACAGCACCAGGCTCACCGCGCCCAGCTCGCGGATACGGGAGATCACCGGGTCTGTCATGAGCGCTCGCGCGATTCCACCGGACCTGCGCGTCACGACCACGTGGAACCCGATCTCGCGCCCTGACGGGAGGTAGTCAAGCAGCGGCCGCAACGGCGAGGACGCGCCCTCGACCACGTCGTAGTCGTCGACCACGAGGTAGAGCTCCGGTCCTGTCCACCATGCCCGGTCCCGGAGCTCGCGGGCTGATATGCCCGCCGGGGGAAGGCGCCCGGCCAGCACCTCCGCCAGTCGCTGCGCGTACACGCCCGCGGTGCGGGCGTCGCCGGCGTAGGCGCCGATGTACGGCGCCGGGACCGTGTCCCCGAGCCCGCGGCGGTAGTCGATCACCATGAAGCGGACCTCCTCCGGCGCGTACCGCGCCGCGAGCCCTCGCATCCAGGTGCGCAGGAAACTGGTCTTGCCCGCGCTGCCGTCGCCGACGACGATGCAGTGCGGGTCGGCCTCGGTGAGGTCGACCCGGACCGGGGCGAGATCACGCTCGCCGATGCCGATCAGGGCGCCGGGCCCGTCCTGCGCGTCAGCCGGCAGTTCGGCCACGTGCACGGTTTCCGGCAGCAGCCGGACCGGGCGCGCCGCGGTCCCGTGCCAGGCTGAGCTGATCGCGGCGAGCGCCTCGTCCTGCGCCTCGCGGAGCCCGTCAGTGCCGCGGTGCTCATCCGCCCGGGGAAGCAGGACCTGGAACTGATGGCCGGGCGGCGATAGGCCGCGGCCTGGCAGACCGGAGGGGATGAGGCGCGCCGCGGCGCGGTTGACCTCGGACTCCGCCGGATCGTTGAGCTTGAGCTCCAGCCGGGCGCCGATGGCATCGCGCAGGTTCATCCGGATGTCACCCCAGCGGCCCGCGGTCAGCAGCAGGTGGACGCCGACGCCGGGACCGCGGGCGGCGATCTCGAGCGCCGCCGCGTCCGCTTCAGGCAGTGCGCTGCGCAGTCCGCCCCAGTTGTCGATGACCAGGCAGGCGTCCGCGGCGAGCTCCATCCCTGACAAGGTGCCCGCGTCGCGTCGCCGGCGCAGTTCGGCGGCCGAGGTGATGCCCAGCGACCGGAACAGCCCTTCCCGCTGCTCGATCAGGCGCAGCGTCTCGGACAGGATCCGGCGCGCCAGGTCCTCCTCGCCGCGGACCGCGACGGCGGAGACGTGCGGTGCGGCGCCGAGGGCGTGCAGCGAGCCGCCCCCGTAGTCCAGGCAGGAAAACTGCAGTTGCGCGGGTGTGTTCGTCAGCATGGCGCTGAGCATCGCCGTGCGCAGGAAGGTGCTCTTGCCGGTCTGCGGTGCGCCCACAAGCACGACGTGCGGGTGGGCCTGGCCGAGGTCAAGCACCAGCGGCTGCTGTTCCTGGGTGGCCGGCAAGTCGATCACCCCGACCGGGAAGCGCAGGCTGCCGCGCAGCGGCCACCCGGTCCCCTGCAGGCCGAGGCCGGGTTCCTCCTTCAGCGGGCTCAGCATGATGCCCAGCGCGAGAGCGCGCGGCAGGGGCGGCAGCCACACCTGGTGCACCGGCCGCCCGAACTCGCGCAGCCGTGTCACGAGTACCTGCATCTGGGTGGCCCGCCTCGCCCGCGCCGACGGCATCGACGGGGACGGCGCGGGTATCGCCGGCGCGGGCGCCCCGGCCACCGGGGCCTCCCGGAGTCTCAGCACCTCCAGTTCCCCGCCCGCCGGCAGCGCCTGCCGCGAGACGTCGTCGCCTTCTTCTTCCTCGGGAGCGGACACGTAAGCCACCCGGAACCGCTCATACACCGACTCGCCTACCTTGAGGTAGGCCGCGCCCGGCAGGTGAGGCAGATGGTAGGCATCGGGCGTGCCGAGCACGGTCCTGCTCTCCACAGCGCTGAACGTGCGCAGGCCGATCCGGTAGGAAAGGTGAGATTCCAGGCCGCGCAGCCGGCCTTCCTCCAGGCGCTGGGTCGCGAGCAGCAGGTGGATGCCCAGGCTCCGGCCGACACGTCCGATCTGCACGAAAAGGTTGATGAAGTCTGGCCGGCCAGACAGCAGCTCGCCGAATTCGTCCACGACCACGAGCAGGTAGGGCAGGGGCTCCAGCGGGCGGCCGCTGGCGTCTCGCTCGCCGGCGGCCTGCCGGATCTGGTAGTCGCGTACTGAGTCGACATTCCCGGCGTCACGCAGGAGACGCTGCCTGCGCTGCTGTTCGCCGATCAGTGCGTCCCTGACACGGTCGACCAGCGCCAGGTCGTCGGCAAGGTTGGTGATCAAGCCCGCGACGTGCGGCAACTGTGCCATTGGAGCGAAAGTGGCGCCGCCCTTGAAGTCGATCAGCACCAGGCTGAGCAGTTCGGGAGAGTGCCGCGCGGCCAGGCCGGTCAGCAGGGTGCGCAGCAGTTCGCTCTTTCCCGACCCGGTCGCGCCGACGATCAGGCCGTGCGGCCCCATGCCGCCGCGGGCGGACTCCTTCAGGTCGAGGGTGACAGGGACGCCGTCGTCGGTCAGCCCGATCCCGCTCCGGAGCACACCGTCGTCGGCCGCCGAAAGCCAGTTTCCCGCCGGATCGAAACCGGCCATGTCGGCTATGCCGAGCAGTTCGGTCAGCGGCACCGCCCTCGCCTCTTCGCGCCGCTGTTCGCCGGCCAGCGTGAGCGGCGCCAGCGCGCGGGCGGTGGCCTCGCACAGCTGTGCCGGCGGCATGTCGGCGGACGCGCTGGTGACCTCGCTTATCAGCGCGGAGCGCCGCGCCTCGAGGGTGAGCGTGCCGTCGGTGTTCACCCGCAGCCGTGCGCCCACCCGCGACGGTTCCTCCGCCTGGCTGGTGGCCAGCGCGACGACAGTGATGCCGCTGCCCGGCCCGGCCGTCTCGACGAGCCGCCGTCCCAGCGACTCCCGCGCCCAGGGCGACCCCGCGTGAAAGCCGTCGATGACGACCACGAGGTGCCGGCCGGCCGCGGCGGGACGATCGGCGAAAACCCTGGCGCGCTTGGCGGCCTTGGCCTGTTCTGCCATGGTCAGCTCGCGTTCGATGACGTCGGCGAGGTCAGCGAAATCCGCGGCGACGAGGACTTGCGACGCGCTGTCGTCTGCCCGTGCCGATTCGCGGGCGTGCGGGAGCCAGGTCGCCCACAGCCACTCGTCGGGCTCCTTGCCCGCGCTGACGGCTACCGCGACGTCGTCGGGTGCGTGCAGCACGGCGAGCTGGCACAGCAGCCCGCGGCAGACCGCGCGCGCCTGCTGGGCGTCGCCGACGATGCTCACGACCCCGGCGCGCAGGAGATCGACGGTCGCCGCCTGGCCGCCGACGGTCGCGAAGCTTTCCGCCAGCCGCTCGGCGGCGACAAGCAGTTCGGTGTCGTATTCGGTCGTGGGATCGGCGCGATTGCTGAGCTGGACGGGGCTGGCGAGCGGACCCGATCCCACGCCGGCCCGCAGTATCAGGAAGTCCTCGTCGTCCGGCCGCCGCTCCCACACGCGCCGGCGCTCGTTCGCGATGGCCCATAGGCCCCTGGGGCCCGGCCATTGCCAGGCGGCGGCCGCGCGCTGCGCGGCGGCCAGGTCACGCGCGGACCGCCGGATATCCGCCAGGTGGGCCAGGTAACGATGGCGCCTGCGTTCCCTGGCCCGCCGCGCCGCCGACCGTGTCTGATACCTGATGACGCCAGTGACCGCCACCGAGACCGTGATGATGCCCACGGCCACGTACGTGAGGGTCGTGCTGTGCTCGGTGAACAGGTAGGCCGCGATGCTCGCGCTGCTCAGCAGCGGCATCACCATCATGAGCCACCCGGAATTGCCGGACTGGGGCGGGACTTGCGGCGGCAGGGGGATGCTCACCCGCTCCTGCGGCAGTCCGGGCGGAGCGATCCGGGCCGGCCGGTGCCAGGCGATCCTGCTCATAGCCCCCGCCCGACCGTCACCAGGTGCCCGAACGCGCCGAAGACCCCCACGAGCAGCGGAATGGACACGACCCGCAGCACGGCCGCGAGCGGTCCCCGCCAGGCCGGGGGCTCGGGCAGCGTCTCCTCTCTGAAGGACTGGCTGATCCCGGACACCAGGAGAGTGAAGCCGATAACGCAGCAGATAACGGCGCCCGTCCACCGGGGGGCGCCCAGGCGGCCGGGTACCAGCAGCAAGACAGCCAGCATGCCCAAAGCGCCGGCCGCCGTCCCCGGAAGCACGCTGGTCAGCTGCCGGTAACAGCTCGCCGCCAGCAGCAGCGCCAGCGCGACGCAGCAGGCCAGGACGAAGGCGTACGTCTGCGTGGAGTCGGCCAGCCAGCTCAATGCCAGTGCCTCGGTCACGGCCAGCACCGACTGCCAGGCCGCGACCAGTTGCTGTGCCTGCCGGACCTGTTCGTTGACCAGGGTGGCGACAGGTCCGGCGGCCCGCCTGGGTGACGCCAGCGCGACGAGCCGCGCCACCGATGCAGACGCCTGGTCATAGAGCCAGAGCGCGGCCACCGCCACGACGCCCGCGGACTCCGGGCCGTCAGCGTGCAGCGCGGCCAGGCATCCCGCCACGGCCAGGCTAAGCAGTCCGACTGCCAGCAGCCCGCCGGTGATCGCGCCCGGTATGGCCGCGAGCGCGAGCAGTGCGCCGATTACGGCGCCGGCCGTCGCACCCAGCGCTATCTGCGGTGCAGTGGCGTGCGCGCTCGCCAGCATGGCCCCGGCGACCGCGAGCTCCGGGATCGCTGACGCGGCCAGCGTTGTCAGTAGCCACGTCGGCAGTCGCCACGTCCGCTGCCGGGCGAATCCGGCGAGGGCGGCCGAGAGGATGGCGGTGGCGATGCCCAGAAGGCCTAGATGCCCCGGGGCGACGGGGGCGGGCCTGCGGTCCGACAAGATACCGAACGCCGCGATGGTGACCGCCAGCCAGCCGCCTCCCCCGCACAGCCAGGTAGCCGCCCTGGCGCGGGATGTCCAGGCCCGGCCGACGCGTTCGGCGGCCTCGGCGACGGACTCGCCCACGTCCGTCACGACGGCCTCGTCCGCCGCCCCTGCCCACGCGTCGCGCAGGTAGAGCACCTGTCCATCGGTGATCCCCATGGCGGCGAGCGAGCTTTCCGGTGGCAGCGGACCGCTGCCGGTCAGCGCCAGCGACCATGCCGGGGGCAAGGGGGCGGTGTCGCCTAGCTCGACGGGGGCGGCGTGCCCGTAGTCGTAGTCGCCATCGACGTCGTCCGGTTCGCCGCACAAGCGGGCGACCGTCATCACATACTCGGCGATCGGGGCATTGGCCGGCACGGCGAGATCGACGCGCCGCCGGCGGCCGACCACCGTGACACGGCAGTGCAGGTCGGGGATGTACCGGGGATCTGGCGCCAGTTGCTGCTGAGGCATGGGTTGTCCAGGATTTCGTTCGGGATCGGGACGGGCGTCTGCCGGTGAAGTCAGCTGCTCGTCCAGGTCTGGACGTTGCTGTTCTCGGCGTCGGTGTAGTTGACCCAGGCGACGTTCATGGCGTTGGCGATCTGCCCGAGCACGCCCTCGGGGGCGAACAGGCCAGCGGCCGCCAGGTTCCACTCCTGCTGGAGGCCCTCGTAGTAACCCGCGGCCCGGCCGGTCCACGTGCCTTCCAGTGGCTGGAGTTGCTGCGCGAGCGCCGCCAGTTCGTCGGCTATCGCGCCGGCCTGACCGCTGATGTACGCCCCGGCCGCTTCCAGGTCGGTCGGGACGGCGATGGGGGTTCCGTCGGAAAATGTCATGATCATGTTCTCCGTATTAGCTGCGCGAAGTGTTACCCGGCGGGATGTCCGGTGGTCAGGTGAAGTTGCCGCCGGGAATGGCACCGCCGACGGCCTGCAGGTTGGTGACGTTCTGCTGCTCGGATTCGCTGTAGTTGACGTAAGTGCCCTGCAGTCCGCTGGCAATGCCGGTCAGCGCCTGGTTCAACATCTGGGAATAGATGTCGTAGTCGGCCATGAGCGCGGTGAACGTGCTCGCCGCGATGCCTTGCCACTGGCCTTCCAGTGACACGACGTAGCTCTTGAGGGCACTTAGCTGCTCCGCGATGTTCTCGGCGGTGGTGTTCACCGAGCTGGCCGCCGTCTGGACATATTCCGGCGTGACGCTGAATTCCCTGCCCGCGGGAACAGCGGAAGTGTCTGATGTTGCCATGTTTCTCCTCAGAGAGTGGTTATGGAATGGCGGGAATCTTGCTAATTCCGGCTCACGGGCAAAGATTTACCGGCGTTCGGCTGGCGACCCGAAGAACGATCCGGCGGCCTAGCTCTGTCGCCGCGGGCCCGGCGATGATCGATGCCGCAGGACTGTCCGGGATGCGCGCGGTGAGCGTAAGGGGTGCGTCACTTTCGGGCGTATCGGCGAGGACCCGGCGGAAAGCCTCCGCTACCGCCCCGGCCAGTCGGCCGCCCCGCTCATCCGTGCGTGCGGCGATCACGGGATCCTCGCTCATAACCTCGGCCGCCAGGAGGTCCAGTTCGCCGCCGTCGACCAGGTCGCGCAAATCCAGCACTCGGCCCGTCGTCGATACGGCTGCCTCAGGTTCCCGGGCCTGTCCGGTGGTCACCCGTGAGGGGCTGCCGGCACGCCGGTTCCATCCGTCCCGGTCCTCGAAGCGGATTTCGGTGTCCGCATCGCCACCCGGCTCGGCTGATCCGCGCTGGCTGCCGGCTGACTGCTGCTGGATCCTGGCGCGTACCCGTCCCTCCGGCTCACCGGCGATCCATGCCATTACCCGTCGGCGCTGGTCGGCCACGGGCCCGGGCGACTGCCGATAGGGGCTTCGCGTAACACCATCGCCTCGGGATGCGGACGAGATTTCGACAGCTGCCGCGGGAACGCCCAGCATGGCCAGTTGTGCGTTCAGGGCGTGCTCCACCGCCCGCGCCCGCAGCAGGCCGGTATTCGTGGCACCCTCGCTCAGCCGGCCGCCGTTGCCGCCCCCCTCAATGTGCACGACCACACGCCGGTTACGCTGTCGCACTTCATTCGCAACGGTGTCCGCGAACCCGTGAAGCGTTCGGGCCGAATCGTCGGCAAGAGCCTTCTGCCCCGAGCGGAAACCCACCTCCACGTGGCGGGGGCCGAGTTTTATCCAGCGATGTCCTCGCTCGATCCCCGTAAGGCCCGTTCTATCGAGGGCGGCCACCCCGGTGGCGGCAATGACCGGTGCCGTGTAGCCGTAGTAAGCGAGCGTCCGCTGGAAGTCAGCCGCGCTCCCGCCCGGCGCGGCCGTGCTGCACGCGAATAGCACGTATGAGCTTGGCTGGTCCTGAGCGTGTGCCTGCTGAAACTCCTCGGTCCGCATCAGGGCGAGCGCGACTGCCTGCCCGCTCACGCGCGTCACCCCGCTGGCAATGGCGAGCGCCGAGTTATGCCCGACGATGAAGAATGGATTGTCGCCGATTATTCCGGTCCAGGGATTTTCGATTGGACTTTCGATCCGACTTTCGATCCGACTTTCGATCGGACTTTCAATTGAATTGCCATCGGAAGAGTGGTCGTCTAGATTATCGCCCCTGTATACGAATTCGAAGTGCCTTTGCGGGCCGTCGTTCTCTGCCCACTTAACCGCGATTACCTCGTCCTGTGGCGTGATGCCGAGTGCCACGCCGATCAGTTCGCCGTCGCGTTTACGGAGTGACTTTCTGGTATTTCGCAAGTGGATCAGCCTCGGCTGCTCGCCAAACGGGACGATTACCTCTCCGGCATCGCCAATTCTGGCGTTCATGTATCCGGGAACCTTGATATCGATGCTCGCGTCCGAGGGGTGATCGGGAAGCTCCCTCGCGGGCTTATTGGGACGCATTTCTGTCCATCGACCTTGATCGGATGCGACCACGATAACTGGGACTGTGGCACCTCGGTCACTGATTATCAGCGATGAGAGCGAGCCGCTGTAGGCATACACAGTCGACCGCACCCGCGCGGCAGAGTTAAGCGCGGCGCCGAATTCGCGCATAGTCGATGTCCCCTCTGCGGCGAGGACGACAACAGTGACCCCCTGCTTGCGAGCCGCGAATCTCGCGAACTCGTCAGATCTCGCCACTGCACGACCCAGCCCGGCGGGATCGGCGTCCCCCGGCGGTATCACGAAGAACGCCTGTTCCTCGGCCCAAGGAGCCGACCGCACGCTGTACGCGTTATCACGGATCGCGGGAACGCTGTACGACTGCCCTAGATCCATCACCACAACGGAATTCCCGGCCCACGTAGTTCCGAGTGGGCCGCCTCCATCCCGGAAAATATCGGCAGGCAGGTTAGTCGTCGCTGAATCTGGGAATGTCACGCCGATCGGCATGCCCTGGAAGTTTGTCAAGCGGGTGAATTCGCCCGGCATAATGCGAATTTCCGCGCCTGCTAGGCGGCCGTGCGACGTGGGACTGACTGGTTCTGTCGGCAGGGGAATGTCGTCAGTGGTGGGGATGAGCTGGATGGTGTGGTGAGTGTCCGGGAGGACGGCCTGTTTTCCGGTCTGGCCGTCGAGGAAGACGACGCCGAATTCGGGGTCGTGGAGGATGTTGAAAGCGTGGTCGGGCTGGGTGCCGTACTGGCTGTCCGGGGTGTTCCAGGTGACGATGATGCCGCGGGCGCCTGGGGGCGCGGCGGCGAGGATGTCGACGGCGTCAGTGAAGCTGCGCAAAGTGCGCCAGGGCCGGTTCTCGGCGTAGTTGTGCAGGGAGGCGATGGGCTCAGGGTCGGCCGCGCCAGCCTGGTGGATACCGCGGCCGGCGAGGGTGAGGTCGACGGCGATGGTGGTCAGGACGCAGTTGGTGGCGAATTGCTCGCTGATGCCGTAGAGCGGGTTGATATCCGCCAGCCAGGGGAAAGGCGAGGCAATCTCGGTTACGCGGGCCGCGTCCGGGTACTGGCCGCGGGCAATGGGTGCTCCGGCGACTGATCGGCTCGGGCCTCCGCTGGGACCGTCTGCTACCCAGATGCGTACTGAGCGCCGCTGCTGCGACGTCACCGGAGCGCCTAGCACGGGCAACTTCGACCGCCCGTTCCCGCGTGACAGGGTCTCGACGGTTACCTCTGCGCCCGGGTCCCCCAGTTCGGCACGCAACCGGTCGGCGACGACCCCAGCACGCTTAAGTCCGACTCCGTGGGCTCGTCCAGTGGAGTTGTGCTTATAACCGTTGCCGCCACCTTCGATCATGACGCGCAGACGCTGCCCTCGGCTAGCTTCCCTCAGGTAAGCGGCCAGGCCGCGCAGGGGCGAAGCGTGCTCGGCCTGATCCTTGTGATCACCCTCGGGGAAATCAAGTGCCAGCCAAGGCACCGGCAGCGTGTCCAGGGTTCTGGCGATGATGGCCTCGGCGATGGCTTCGGCCGCACCGGCGGCGTCGGTGATGTCGCGGCCAGGTTCTCGTAGCAGCCAGTGCCATGCGTCCTGGACGCTTTGCGGCGTAGCCCTAACGGCTCCCCAGTCGCGGTGGCTGCTCATCTCTCCTATTACCGATCCACGCAGGATGTCGTTGACCCGGGCAACCATGTTGAACCGGGCAACCAGGTTATTGCGGGCGTATATTTGGCGCACGATTCCGGAAAGCACGTCATGCTGGTGCTTCGCAGTTTCGGAGTCAGCATGGCGCTCTTCGTACGACCGGACCTCGAGCACCACAAGGGGAGTCCCGTCGGGAGCGCGATCGAGGTCTGGCAGGGTGGCGGACCTGAGAGCCGATTGTAGTGGCATTTCCGCGAGCAGGTGGTCGGCTGGGTTGTAAGCTGTGTTCAGCGCAGATTGCAGGTAGAGAACGTCCACTCTACCGTTTGCTGAGGGACCCATCTCGACTCGATTTTGAAACTTGAACTCCTGCTCGTAATTCGGAACACGGTCCTCGAAGATCATCCTGAAAGTTTCCAGCTGGAGAATCCGCGCGTCTTGCACTTCCAGCCATTCGAGAACCGGCCTGGGTAGCGCTTCTTTTATGGTGGCAATGTCGTGGCGGGCAAGCGCGGCGATCGTCGACTTGTAGACGCCATTGTCCAGGATATATCGGTGTGCAATCGCCGCGGCACCTGTGTAAGCAATAGCCGCGAAGCCGCGCAGTTGCGATACCGCCGGCTCATGCTGGAAAAATTCGTGCTGGTCCTCGCCCGCCGGCGGCTGCTCCAGTTTTCCTTTCTGAACTGCCCAGTCGATATATCCTCGAGCGATAACATCGGCGAAGCTAAGCCCATCGCTAAGGTGATCTCTCGCGACATCGCGCCAAGTGTGGTCACGAACATGCTCGAGGAAGATGTCAAGTCCGGTGAGCGGAACGCCGATGTTATGGTGGAAGTGGGCGCCGCTCCAGTCTCCAATTGGCCGCGGCCCGACGAGGGTTCGCTTCCCTATCGCGGTAAGTTCCCATCCGTCGGAGGCCCGCAGAAGTCGCGAGAGCGGGATGTCGGGGCGCTGGCCAAGATTTACGCGCGCAGTCCCTTCATTAAGATTCTTCTCGAGACTGCGCAGTGCATCCCAGGTCCGTTGGCCAGCCTCGGATGTCTCGCCAGGCACCACCTTTATCAGATTCTCATTGACGAATTCAATCATCCCTGACTCTAGTACATCTAGATCATTATCTTCAACGCCATTTCTCTCCATAGCTTCTAGCGTGCGGTAATATTTTTTATCCTTGTCGATAAAATACACTTTAAAGTCAATTGTCAGTTTATGGGATCCATCCGACGTCCGGGCGAGTACTGCGTCGCGGTATTTCCTGTGGGTAGCGCGACTCTTGTCTGCGTAGAAGTTGTCGATGCCGTCAATTATCAGCGGGTAGGTGAATTCGGCTTCGATGCCGGAGTGGCCGCCGAGCATGCGCAGCGGCTTGCCCGTTATGATCCTCGGCGCGATTTGTGCTGCTATCGCCTTGAGGGGTCCGCTGCGCTCCCAGGGCTCAAGGGCCTGGTAGGCGGCGAGCACCTCGTCACTGCTGGCCTGCCTTCCCGCACCCGACAGTGCGGGCTGGCTCAGTTCGCTGTTGACTGCATCGACCAGTCGCCGGAAATCCGCGCTGCCAGGCGGAATCAGGGCAGCGTCGTCTCCCGGAATAGGGATGGGCGGCAGGGGCCGGGGCGGGGCCGGGGCGGCGACGGGACGGGCCGGGAGGGGCGGACCCGCGACGGGACGGGCCGGGAGGGGCCGGGATGGGGCCGGGAGGGGCCGGGACTGGATGCCGTCGACGTCGGAGGCTGGCCTAGTCGGCAGGGTCCACAGGGTCGGGACGGACGGGCGTCGCCGGGGCGGCGCGAGGGTGATGCCCAAGGTATCGACGGCGGTTTTCAGGTCCGGGTGCAGCAAGCGGGTATTTCCGTCGTGGTCGGTGCGGATCCAGCCCTCGCCGGAACCGGCCTCGGCCCACTTGCCCGGTGCGGCGTCCTGGCTGCCGACGAGGAACGCGCCCTGGGGTGTGGCCAGCACCGGGCCCGTAGGGGCGATCACCGGCACGCCGAGATGGGCGGCGACCTGGGCGGCGAACGTCTGCTGACCGCCCGCCATCGTCGTGGCCGCGCCGCTTGCGATGAGGATGACAGGCTCGGCCGATTCCGGTGCCCGGGGCAGCCAACGGTTGATCCACCTGGCGGTTCTCGCGGAGTCACCCCAGGAGCCGTCCATGTACAACGGCTCGTCCCTGCCTGGCGCGAGCAGGCCGCCGGTCACGCTGGCCTCGGGCGCCGACGGCAGCATGCTCCCGTTCGAGCGTGTCGGCAGTTGACCGCTGCTGATCTCCGGAATGCTCTCACCGGCGCGGAGCGGCTCCTCCGGCTCCTTCGTCACGGCCTTGGCCTCGGCGATGACGCCGGGGGCTTCCGGCCTGGCAGTGTCCGGAGCGTGGTTGTCCTCCACCCAGACGCGTACCGTGTGCCGTTGCCGCGGCGTCAGCGGATTGTCTAGCGCGGGCAGGGCTGATGGCTGGTTTCCCCGTGGCCGGGTCTCAATGGTTACCGGCGCGCTTTCCCATGACGCGGGACGCTGCTGGCCGGCAGTTTCAAGCTCGGCGCGCAGCCGGCTGGCAGTTGCCCCGGCGCGTTCAGCATCCAATGAGGCGCCGTCGCCGGCTTCGACCACGACGCGCAGGGGCCGTCCCAGGCTGGCTTCCCTGTTCAGGTAGGCGGCCAGGCCCCGCAGGGTCGAGGCGTGCCCGGCTTGCGGAGTCGGGACGGGCGGGAGGGGCCGGGGCGGGGCTAGTCCCGCGCCTGGACCGGCCGGGGCCCGCTGGCCGAAGTCCGCCAGAGGGATAGACAACTGCCGCGCCCGGCTCTCAGGCGGCGGAGCCTGGTCCAGCCGGGCAGTGTCCTGAGCGTGGTCTTCTGCCCAGGGAGCGCCGGTCGGGAGGTTTGGGAGGGGCCGGATCTGGGCCGGGGCGGGTATGGGCCGGATGTCGTCGAGGTCGGAGAACCGTGCCAGTTCCGCGGTGGTTTCCAGGTCTGAGTCCGGCACGGTGGTAGTTCCGTCGCGGTCGGTACTGATCCAGCTCTCCCCAGGACCGGACGGGGCCGTCCGCGGTCCGAAGTCCGCCGGGGCGATGGTTAGCGGGCCGGGGATTGGTGGCAGAGGTCCGGTCGGCGCGGGGCCCGGAATGGGTGGCAGAGGTCCGGTCGGCGCGGGGCCCGGAATGGGTGGCAGAGGTCCGGTCGGCGCGGGGCCCGGAATGGGCAGGGCGGAGGCTTCAGCCTTATTGCGGGCGTAAATCTCCTGCACTACTGCTGCAAGCGTCTTGTGCTGCGCTCTGGCGGTCTTTGAGTCAACATGGCGCTTGCCGTAGGACCGCACCTCGACCACCACGAGGGGATCGCCGTCCGGAGTTTTATCGAGTTTGTCTAGGGTGGTGGCTGAGAACGTTTTTTTCTGATCCACATATCCGAGCAGGTAATCCGCCGGAGAATCATCATCTTCGGGATTCTGGTTTAGGACGTCTATCGGGTCCGGCCCGATTTCCTCATTGTTTTGACGATACTGCTTTTCGTAATCGGGAATCTGGCGAAGGAAAATCTCTTTAAATTTATCCTTCATGAAATCCTGCACCCATTCGATGAACAGGAAATCGAGAACTGAACTCGTTAGCCCTTCCATTATAGTTCTTATGTCGTGGCGCGCGAGTACAGCGAGATTCATTTTGTCAAACTCGCCGGCACCCAGAATGTATCCGTGCGCGATCGCTGCCGCGCCCGTGTAACTGAGGGCTGCAATTCCGCGCAACTGTGATACTTCGGGCCAATGCTGAAAATATGAAATCAGGTCCGTTTTATCAGCCGGCTTCGGCAAGCGACGGTTAGAGACGGCCCATTCGATATACTTTCGGACGAGATCGCTAGCGAATTGCAAGCCGTCCTGAAGATGCTCTTGGGCGAGGTGTCCGCGCCCGTCTGCCCGGTTACGCCAAGTGTGCTCGCTGACGTGCTCTAGGAAGGTGGCCAGGCCTGTGAGCGGAACGCCGAAGGTGTGATGGAAATGACCGCCCGGTCCGTCGCCGATAGACCGGGGCCCAACATAGGTCACCTCTCCGAGACCAGTCAGATTCCATTCGTCTCCAAGAATTTCCGAAAGAGGGATGGATGGGCGCTCCCCGGCCATTATGCCGGGCCGCGAGGTAATTTCTTGAAGCTTCTGCTCGAGAGCGGATACCGCTTCCCAGATTTTCTCTTCATTCCCTCCTGTCTCGCCGGGAAGCACTGGCATCGGGATGCCGTTGACGAACTCGAGCATGCCCATAACGGGAGTCTTGTCCAGAGTACGACCTGCAGCCATCACATCTTCTACGGTGCGATAGTACCGATTGTCGTCGGCCAGATAGTATTTCTTTATATCAACCGTCAGCTCGAAGGATTTATCCACCGAATGAGCAAGTGCCTTGCCATAGACATATTTCGAGAGAGCGTCACGGCGGAAATCACCGACGGTGCTTATTATCAGAGGGTAGGTGAATTCGGCTTCTATACCCGAGCGGCCGCCGAGCATAGTGAAAATTGCTCCATCAGCGATGGTCTCAGTGATGGCGCGGGCGACGTCGACGGTGTTGCCGTAACGGAGTTCCGGCGGCAGATTATTCCACGCACGCTGGACATTTTCGGGTGTCGCCCGCGCGTTTTCCCGAGAGGGGTTGTTGCGCAGATTTGCGAGCGCCGGGCCGCGCAGTTCGCTGTTGACCATGGCGACTATGTCGTTGAAGCGGGTACCGGTCAACGGCCCGGGTTGTACCTCCCACAGGGCAGAGGCGGCCAGGCGGCGACTGGGCGGGATCAGGCCGGTTTCCGTCGTGGTTTCCTGGTCCTCGCGTGGTTCCACCGCGGTTTTCAGGTCTGCGCCAAGCGCGGTAGTGGTTCCGTCGGGTTCGGTGCGGATCCAGCCTTCGCGGGCGCCGGCCTTGGTCCACCGGCCAGGTGCGGCGTTCGGGCTGCCGACGAGGAAAGAGCCGTCGGGTTTCTCCAGCACCGGGCCCACAGCGGCGATTACAGGCACCATGAGGGCGGCAGCGACTTGGGCGGCGAACGATGGCTGATTGCCTGCCGGGATCTGGGCGGCACCGCCGGCGATGATGATGACCGACTCGGGTGATTCGGCTGTCCAGGGAGTCCAGCGCCTGATCCAGTCGGCGGTCGCGGCGGGGTCGCGCCATTGCCCTGCGAGGTAGAGCCCGCCTGCGCCCGGGGCGTGCAGGCCGCCAACCACGACGAAGCCGCGGGCCGACGGCAGCCTGCTCCCATCCGAGCGTGTCGGCAACTCGTCACTGCGGATCCGGGGCAGGGTGAAATTCCGCTCTATCGCGTCCGCCACGAGCGGGTCGGAGCGGAGGCCCTCAGGCAGTTGCCTGGCGACGCGGCGGGTGAGCACCGGTGAGATCGAAGGTATGGCGCGGGCGAAGTTCCGCTGTATCGCGTAACGCACGGCCGCGTGGTAACCGCTGTGCGCCAGCACCTCTCGGACCTGGTCAACCGCTGCCAGGAAGGCCATGTGACGGGAAGGCGGGTGATAGTCCCACTGCTGAACGATGGCGCGAGCCTGGCTGTCATCTGAGCCGGCCCGAAGCGGGGGCGAGTAGGGCGCTCGTTCAGACACGGCCGGGCTGCCCGAAGACAAGCCGCGCCCCGCGACGTCCCCAGCGCCAACGCTACTTCCGGCCGACGGGCGCGAGGAACCGCCGCCGTTCGGCGTCATGCCCGGACCATCTGGGATGCGCCTATTCGAGCCGCCGTGCGGTGCGGCCACGTTCTTGCCGCGGCCGCTGTCGGCGGGCCTGATGGACGGCTGGCCTGGTGCCGGTGCGCCGGTGTGCCCGCCGGCGGCTGTCTCGGGGGTCGTGTCGGAGTCTGCTGCGGTGGCCCGCGCGGTGTCTCGTGCGGCGGCCGCGGCGGTCCGGGTGTCTGGTGCGGCGGCCGCGACGGTGCGGGCGTCTCGCGCGGTGGCCGCGGCGGCGTGGGTGTCTCGCGCGGTCGGGGTGGTGGCGTCGGGGTCGCCGCCGGCGCGCGGCCTGGTGGCGCCGTCGGGTGCTTGTCCGTGCCCGGTGAACCGATCGGCGGGGACGTCGAGGCCGTCGTTGTGGGGTGTGGCGGGGTAGTCGTAGCCGCGGCCGCTGTTGGTGGGCCTGATGGACGGTTCGCCTGGCGCCGGTGCGCCGGTGTGGCCCTCGGGGACTGTCTCGGGGGTCGTGTCGGAGTCTGCCGCGGTGGCCCGCGCGGTGTCTCGTGCGGCGGCCGCGGCGGCGCGGGTGTCTCGCGCGGTCGGGGTGGTGGCGTCGGGGTCGCCGCCGGCGCGCGGCCTGGTGGCGCCGTCGGGCGCTTGTCCGTGCCCGGGGAACTGGTCCGCCGGAGTGTCGAGGCCGTCATTGTGGGGGGTGGCGGGGTAGTCGTAGCCGCGCCCGCTGTTCGTGGGCCTGACCGACGGTTCGCCTGGCGCCGGCGCGCCGGTGTGGCCGCCGGGGACTGTCTCGGGGGTCGTGTCGGAGTCTGGTGCGGTGGCCCGCGCGGTGTCTCGTGCGGCGGCCGCGGCGGCGCGGGTGTCTCGTGCGGTCGCGGTGGCGGCGTCGCGGTCGCCGCCGGCGCGCGGCCTGGTGGCGCCGTCGGGCGCTTGTCCGTGCCCGGGGAACTGGTCGCCGGGAGTGTCGAGGCCATCGTTGTGGGGGGTGGCGGGGTAGTCGTAGCCGCGGCCGCTGTTCGTGGGCCTGATAGACGGATCGCCTGGCGCCGGCGTGCCGGCACGGCCGCCGGGAGCTGTCTCAGGAGCTGTCTCAGGAGCTGTCTCAGGGGCTGTCTCGGGGGCGGTGTCGGAGTCGCGTGCGCTGATCCGCGCGGCGGCCGCGGCAGCGTGCCTGTCTCGTGCCGATACGTTGTCCGAACCCGCGTCGCTGCCCGGGGTGGCGCTGCGGCCGCTGTTGGCGGGCCTGATGGACGGATCGCCTGGCGCCGGTGCACCGGTGTGGCCGACGGCGGCTGTCTCGGGGACTGTCTCGGGGGTCGTGTCGGAGTCTGCCGCGGTGGCCCGCGCGGTAGCCGCGGCGGCGCGGGTGTCTCGTGCGGTCGCGGTGGCGGCGTCGCGGTCGCCGCCGGCGCGCGGCCTGGTGGCGCCGTCAGGTGCTTGTCCGTGCCCGGGGAACTGGTCGCCGGGAGTGTCGAGGCCGTCATTGTGGGGGGTGGCGGGGTAGTCGTAGCCGCGCCCGCTGTTCGTGGGCCTGATAGACGGTTCGCCTGGCGCCGACGTGCCGGCACGGCCGCCGGGAGCTGTCTCAGGGGCTGTCTCGGGGGCGGTGTCGGAGTCGCGTGCGCTGATTCGCGCGGTGGCCGCGGCGGCGTGCCTGTCTCGTGCCGATATGTTGTCCGAACCCGCGTCGCTGCCTGCGAGAGCGTCATCGCCGGTTCTTGCGCTGGGCGCATCTAGCCGGTTCCCGGACCCCGTGAACGACGCGCTCGGCGTCGCGCTGTCGGCTGCGGGGTCCTCGCCATGTTCCGGACGCGGGTTTTCCACCATCGTCTGGCTGCCCGAAGACAGGCCGCGTTCCGAAACCCTCACGGCACCAGCGCCGCTCCCGGCCGGCGGATAGGAGGCACCATCGCCGTTCGGCGTCAGGTCCGTACCATCTGGGCGGCCCGCGTCCCCCGCGGCACGCAGCACGGCCGTTCCGACGGCGCCGCCGGCCACGGCACCGCCTTCGTCGACCCTCCCGTCCCCGGTTGGCCCGCGGTCGATCGTGACCGTAGCGCCTGGCCCGTCATCCGCAGTGACGCGCCCGGCTAGCCCGCCTGGATGCGACGACGCGCTGGATGTGCTCGCGCCCGCGTCCGCCGCGGACCTAGCGTCCGCCCCAAAGCCGTCGGACGTGCCTCGCGCACCCGCGAACGAGCCATGACTCGGGGCACCGGGCGACGGGTTAGGGTCCCCGGAGACGGTGACCGTGCGCGGGTCGCCTGCAATGGTGCCGCCCGACAGGTGAGTGGTATCCGATATCGAGGAAATCGGCCTCGCGCCGCTGTACGTCGAACCGTGATCACCATCGCTCGTCACCGAGTCGGGTGCGATGGCACCAGGATCGTGAGGAGCCGGCAGGTTGACATTGGGGACCGGGTCTGCGTCATCAACGGCGTCGGGCGTGTCGCCATGTTCCGTCACGCCGTCCTCTAGCAATCCATCGAGGAAACCAATTGCTCCGCCGGCCGCGGCGCCAATACCGAGGTTTAGGCCTTCGCTCTTCCAATTGATCGTGAAAGGAATATGTGATATTGCGTCACCAAGCCCCTGGCTGATGACGTCCGAGCCAAGCTGGATAGCCGCTCCGGTCAATGCCCCGGTAGCGAACTGGGGAATATTCTTGCCTATAGCGCCAAGTTCGCCGATAAGCGACTCCAAATCCGTGACAAGGCCTTCGATAACGTCGGAGAGCATTTGCAGTAGCGGAGCCATCTCCGCGGCCGCCAGCCCCAGGATGAGGCCAAACAAGGCGCCGAGGCCCGTCGCCAGGTCAGCGGCCTCTTGTATTTTGGCCTCTTGCTGCTCAAAAGCCTCGGCTTGCGTGCCGTAAGTATTGATCGCCTCGCCGATGCTGTAGCACATGTCTGGCAATCCAGACAGCATGCCATTGTTAATCTGAAACCAGGCTTCCCGGAAAGCGACACCACCAGCGCCAGTCCACTGAAAGTCAAGCGCGGCCGTTTCCAGCTGGGTGAACTGCTCATTAAGCGTGTCGCCGAAATAAGACCACGCATTGCCTAGCGCGTAGACGGCGTTGACGTCGAACGACCCGCTCGAATCAGAGGTTGACAAGGGAGTGCCTCGGTGTCTTGATCTCGGGTATCAGAAGGTTTCGGTGATGGCTGTGATCGTCTGGCCTGGCGTGTTAACGATATTCTGCGGATTGCCGGCCGAAGACCCGCTGTTACTGCTGGTCCCGGACGTGAACTGCCCGAAAGCGCTCTGCGCCCATTGATCCGCGGCGCTGTAGTTCTGAGCCGCTGACGAGAGGCCTTCGGCAATTCGGACTAGTATGCCTTGGCCTGGATCCGACTGAGTTCCGCAAAGGCTGGCCGTCGCATTATTCCACTCATTCGTGAAAGTCTGGGCAAGGTCGGAGGACTGCCCGACCCACGACAATTGAAGGTTGCTCAACGTCGTTTCAACGGCGTTCAGATAATTTATGATCTGGTTCAGCAAACTCAGACAGCTGTTGCCGGCGTCGTTAAGCATAATGGGTGAGACCGTGACATTTGTCACGTCGTTGTAGTTCGCGGGAACTGGCACTGGATTCTCCTGGGATTGTCCTTAGCGCGACTCACGTCAGGTTCTGCGTGTTGGCCTGCTCCGCCTGCTGATAGTTTTGCAGTGTTACTTTCATCCTCGAAACAATTTGGTCGAGCACGTCGAGCGTCTGACTAATCGAGTCGTTCAGGACCTGCTGCGCGTCGGAGTATGTAGTGCCCGCGGGGCTCTGCCATGTGCTTTCAGCATTCGCGAGCTCATTGCGGAGTTGCTGAAAACTCTCCACGATGCCGTCCTGGGCTTGGCTTACCTGGGTGATCGCGGCGCTGAACTGGTCCAGGTCCGCCTTGAATTCCGTCGATCCTATCACGACGTCTGACACCGAAAACTACCTTTCAGGGCTGCGATCCGCTATGACGACGGCGGGAGGGCGGAGTTTGTGTCCGCTGTCGCGTAGCTAATTCCCGCGGTGTTCATGAGCACAATGAATTGACCAACCGCTGCCATAGCGTTGCCGATTTGCTCCAGCGCGTAGGCTTGTATGTCATTCATTCCAGGCTGCCCGTTCTGTCCGTTGGCGAAGGCCTGAGCCGCCTGCTGGATCGAGTCGGGTGATGTCGTGGTGTTCCACGAGTCGTAGCCGGAACTCGAGTCGGAAGAACTCTCGGTCGTGGTTTGCGCCTGCTGGCCGAAGACCGTGCTCTGTACGGACTCGAACTGCTGCTTGAGCGCCTCATAGGCGCTGACTACGCTGCTGGACGCGTTCAGCATCTGGTTCTGCGCATCCCTCAGGCCTTCGAGGTCTATCGAGAAGTCAGGGGAAGGTGGCACATCCGCGGAGCTTGAGCCAGAGCTACCGCCGGTGCCCGCGGAGATAAACGGCGGCGCTGTCGCCGGCGTCCACGCCATCGCCAGGTCGGGAACGGGCGCGTTCGCCGGGATGGGAGGCCCGCTTGAGTTCCCGTCGCTGGTGCTTGGCGCCGGGGCCTCGGGCGAGGTATAAGGCTGAACGGACACGGAAGAAGCTCCAATCTCCCGAAGTCAGCGCGAGACGCACGTGCCGTAATTGGCCTCGCCGGAGACGTCGTAGCAGTTGAACGAGTTTTGCGCGCCGGTGACGGTGGGCGAGTACGTGGCCACCGCCCAACTGGAGGTCGACCCGCCGCAGCCGACGTGCAGCGAGTACGGCTCATCCTTGGGAAGGGTGAACCACCAGTCCGAGGTGGATCCGTTTCCGAGACCCTTCCATGACGCGTAGCCAGGCCCGTCGCCTGCCTGAACCCACACGCCCTCGACCGAATTGCCGGACTCGCAGGAAACTTGCCCGGTCACCTTGAAGCTGGTCGTCGTCGGTGCCGCTGTCGGATTGGCGGTTGCCGCGGGATTGGCGGCTGCCGTGGCCTTCGCGGTCGCGGCGGCTTTAGACGGCGCGCTGACCTGAGTGGGGGAAACCGTCGCGCCGCCAGCGGATGACGAACCCCCGGTGGTCGTGTCCCCGCCGGGCGCGGGCCCGACGACCGGCGTCGCGCCGGCCCCCTGGGCCAGGTCCCCCGATGGGGTATGCGCCGCCGGGTGCTTCGCCGCGGCGGACGCCGCCGAGGACGCCCTGGCGTTCCCCGCGCCGGCGCTCGGCGAAGTGGTATGGGCAAGTGCGCTGAGCCGGGCACTGCTTGAAGATGCGGCGGACTTGTGCGAGCTGACCACGCCGACTCCTACCGCCGCGCCCGCTGACACCACGACAGCGGCCACCGCGGCCATTACGTAGACCTTCTTGCGGCCCGCGGCGCCAGCATGCATCGTCTCGGTGAACGCTTCGACGAACCGCCGCTGTCCCGCCCGGTCGTTTTCATTGTCAGCCAACGCTGCTGATTCCCCTCATGTCCAAGGTGACGCCGGGCCATGGCTAGCCGCACGACCCATGACGACGGAACAGTAATGAGCGGCTGTCCACGATCCGTAGACATGAAATGAACGCGAAGAAACGGCGTCCGGTCAACGGGAAGCAGACGGCTGTTGTCAAACCAGTCCTGGTGATAGGGACATGCACCATTTGTGATAGTCAAATGGCATGGAGCTGCGTCACCTGGAGTATTTTCTCGCCGTCGCCGACACACGGAACTTCACCCGGGCCGCGCAACGACTGCACGTCGTCCAGTCCGGGGTATCGGCGACCATCAAGGCGCTGGAACGGGAACTGGGCTCGGCTCTGTTCATCCGCTCTTCCCAGGAGGTCGCCCTGACCCCGGCCGGGCGCGCTTTCCTCCCCAGGGCACGCGAAACCCTCGAGTCCGCGCGCGCCGCGAAACACGCCGTCCAGCAGATCCAGCAGACCCTGCACGGCATCGTCACCATCGGCACGCTGACCTCGATCCATCTCGTCGACCTGCCCGGGCTGCTGACCGAGTTGCGCACCCGGCACCCGGGCATCACTGTCCGGCTCAGGGACTCCCTGGCCGGATCGGCCGGGCTGGCCCGGGAACTGCGCGACGGCGACCTCGATATCGCCTTCCTGTCCCTCCCCGGCCCTCCGCCGGCCGACCTGTGCGCCCGGCTGGTAGACGCCCGGCCGCTGGCCCTGTATGTGCCGAGCGAGCACCCGGTCGCCGGGCAGGGTACGGCGACGCTCGCACAGCTCGCCGAGTTCCCGTTCATCGACTCCCCGCCCGGCTTCGGCAACCGGATCATGACCGACGCCGCCTTCGCCGCCGCCGGGCTTGAACGCGAAATCAGGCTCGAAGTCGCCGACATCGGGACGGCCGAGGACTACATCAGGCAGGGCCTGGGCATCGGTTTCCTCAGCGACTTCCTCATCACAAACCACCAGGGCCTCGATGTAGTCCAGGTCGCCGACTGCGACATGCAGTGGCAGCTCAGGGTCGCCATCCTCGCGGCCCGCCGGCCCAGCCCGGCCGTTCGGGCGTTCCTCGCGCTGCTCGCCGAGCATCACCCGGCTGTCGCGGGCCTGGCGTAGCCGCCGCTTCCTTCGCGTCCTGACGCTCCGCACGTCGACCCGGCATCGACATCGCGTTCATGGCTGGCTGAGACCTTTAGCCTCCGTGATGCCAACGATCACCCGGGGCAGCACTCAGGCCCTCACCATCATGATGGACCGACCACCTCGACATCGCCAGGCAGCTCCAATCCGTGGTCGTGCCTCCCGCCCGGACGCTCACCGTCGCGCGGGCGCACGGCTGGCGGCCCCCTAGCCGACCCCGCCACCACCCCGGCCGAGCGCCTGGGCTCACCGCAGGGACCACGGTCCGTTCAGAAGACCGGATCTTGCGCGCAGAATCCTGCCCGGCGACGTGCGCTTCAACGAACAACAATTCCAACGCGGACCCACGAGGAGAAGATCATGCGAGCTACCTTGATGTACGGAGCTGAGGACGTGCGGGTTGAGGAGCGGCCCGACCCAAAGATCCGACAGCAGACGGACGCCATCGTGCGCGTGCTGGCCGCCGCGGTGTGCGGGACAGACCTGTGGCCTTACTCATCCATGCCGCCGGCTGAGCAGGGCGTTGCGATGGGGCATGAGTTTGTCGGCATCGTGCAGGACACCGGCACCGAAGTGTCCAGGGTGAAGGCGGGAGATCTGGTCGTCGCCGCATGGCGGTACGCGGACAACACGTGCCATTACTGCCTCAAGGGCCTGCACACCTCATGTCCCAGCGGTGGCAGATACGGCGACAAGAGCGTAGACGGCGGCCAGGGGGAAGCCGTGCGAGTACCCCTGGCAGATGGCACCCTCGTGAAACTGCCCGTCGCCGTGGATTCCGCACTTCTTCCTTCCTTGCTCACGCTGGCCGACGTCTTCACTACCGGCCACCATGGTGCCGTGACCGCAGGCGTGAACCGGGGCACCTCGGTCACGGTTATCGGCGACGGCGCCGTCGGGCTGTCCGCGGTGCTGGCGGCCAGGAGGCTAGGGGCGGAACGGATCATCCTGGCCGGACGCCACCCTGACCGGACCGCACTCGGCCGCGAATTCGGCGCCACCGATGTCGTTACCGAACGCGGCGAGGCCGGCGCCGCGAAGATACGCGAACTGACCGGCGGCATGGGCACCGATGCCGTGGTGGAGTGCACGGGCGGCATGGACGCGCTGCAGACCGCGTTCGGCGCGGTCCAAGACGGCGGCGTCATCAGCCGGCTTGGGTTTCCCCAGTACGCCGAGGGCCCGATCGGCGCGCCCATGATGCTGCGCAACATCACCCTTGCCGGCGGCGCCTCACCCGCCCGCGCCTACATCGAGGAACTCCTGCCCGACATCCTCGACGGCACCGTGGAACCGGGACGTGTCCTCAACGCCACCGTCAGCCTCGACCAGGTGCCAGCCGGCTACCGCGCCATGGCCGGCCGTCGGGCACTCAAGGTCCTCATCCGGCCATGACCGGCGTCTCGCATAAGGCGTCTCGCATAAGTCGTCTCGCATAAGGCGGGAATCATGAGTATCCCGTCCGCGGGTGACGGCGTTCGTACACGTCGCATCGACACCACGTAGACGTGCGCACCTGAAGCTCGAAAGCATGACAATAGACAGGACCCTCACGCCCAGAGAAGTCGCGATCGCTTATTTCAAGGCGGTGGATGGAGGTGGCGACATTCTGTCCCTGTTCGCTGATGACGCGTATGCCTTCTTTCCGAAGCATCCCTATGCCCGCGGCAAGCAGGAAATCGGCGAGCTAGTGGGACACATAGCACCCCTGTGGAAGTCGATTCAGCACACGATCGCCCTGTTCAACTTCTTCGAGCAAGGCGACACCGTAGTCGTGGAAGGGTCCAGCAGAGGAGAATTGCAGGACGGCGCGGGCGGCGGCACCTGGACCGAGACGGAAGGCTTCGGCGGCAGGTTCTGCAACGTTTTCGAGGTAAGGGACGGCAAGATCCAGCGGCTGCATATCTACCTCGACCCCGACTACGCGGGCCACGACACCGCCCGATACCCGTGGCTCGCAGACACGCAACGCTAGGCAGGCAAAGGCGGCCGGCGCGCGGCTTCGCGCGCCGGCCGGGCCGCGCGGTCACCTCGTCGGAGGCGCCGTCATCTCATTCGAGGCGCGCACGATGGCCCGCCTGATGGGTTCGTAGCCGGTGCACCGGCAGATGTTGGAGGCGACGACGCTGTGTACCCGCTGCGGATCCTCGCCCATCGCCGGGTCGGCCTCGAGCGCGGCAGCCGCGACCATCAGGAAGCCCGGCGTGCAGAAACCGCATTGCAAGGCGCGCTCGGCCGAGAATGCCCGCTGAACGGGATGCGGCTCGCCGTCGGGTCCTGCCAGTCCTTCCGCCGTGCGCACCGACTTGCCGTCGCACTGCACGGCCAGCATCAGGCACGACCGTACAGGGGCGTTGTCGACCAGAACCGTGCAGGCACCGCACACGCCGTGCTCGCAGCCCAGGTGCGTGCCCGTCAGTTGGCAGTCCTCGCGTAGCACGTCGGCCAGGATGCGCCGCGGCTCTATGTCCAGCGCGTAGGCGTCGCCGTTGACCGTGAGCGTGATCTTCACCGGGATACTCCTTCCGCGGCCTGCCGCAGTGTCCGGCCGACCACCACCGCGATCGCGTGCCGCAGGTACTCCAGGTCGGCGTACGGACCTGCGATCGGATCGGCGTCATCCTCCGCCGCGATCCGGCCCGCGCGCACGAAGGGATGGCGCTCTGGCAGCCGGTAGCCGCTGCCAAGTGAACCGACAGGGGCGCCGGTCAGCGCCCGTTCGGCGTTACGTGCCCGCAGCGGGCGGTCGCCGCAGTTGACCAGCCCGATCCGCGCCTCTTCGACGACTCCGTCGCGGATGGTCAGCGCCGCCGCGACCGCCACCATGGCGAAGCAGAAGTGGGTACGGCGATGCTCGATGAACCCGACGCCTGTATCCGCTCCGAGCAGCGGGAACCGTACCGCGGTGATGAGCTCGCCGGGCCGCCGCGCGGTCTTGAACGTGCCCAGGAACCAGTCGCTGGCCGGCACCTCGCGCGGGCCCTCGGGGCCGCGCAGCGCGATGGTGGCGTCCAGGGCGACGGCGACCGCGCACCACTCCGAGGCAGGGTGCGCCCAGGCCAGGCTGCCGACCATCGTGCCGCGGTTGCGGATGGGCGGATGCGCGATGTTGTCGACCGCGAGCGAGAACAGCGTGCCGAGCGGCCCCGGCACGGCCGTCGTGGATTCGAAGGCACCATGCCGGACCAGCGCGCCGATCTCGACGGAGCCGCCAGACCCGGCACCGGAGCCGCCGGACCCGCCGCCGGAGCCGCCTGACCCGCCGCCGGAAACGTCGAGGCGGTCGAGGCCCGGCACTTGATTGATATCAACCACCAGGTCAGGACGGATACGTTCCAGGTGCATCTCCAAGATCAGGCTCTGCCCGCCGGCCAGCACCCTGACATCCGGCCGGGGGTCGGCAAGGGCCTCAAGCACCTCAGGCACCGTCCGCGGCGCCACGTAGTCAAAGCTCGGGGGTTTCACCGGCAGCCTCCTCTCGAAGTTTCGGGGCGCGCGCCGCGCGCCAGATCACGTCCGGGGTGAGCGGCATCTGCAGCAGGTCGGGGTCGGCGAGCAGCAGCGCGTCGGCCACCGCGTTGATGATCGCCGCCGGGGTACCGATGCACCCCGACTCCCCCGCCCCTTTGGCGCCGAGCCTGGTGGTGGGGCTCGGCGTGGACGTGTCCTTGACCGTGATCGGCGGGATCTCGGAAGCGGTGGGCACCAGGTAGTTCAGCAGCCCTTGCGAGAGCAGCGGCACGCCGTCCGCACCGTACTCGAAGCCCTCGTACAGGGCCTGCCCGATGCCCTGCACGGCCGAGCCGAACGCCTGTCCCTCCACGACGGCCGGGTTGAGCTTGACCCCGCAGTCATCGACCGTGACCAGGCGCAGCACGGTGACCGTGCCCAGCTCGGGGTCGACCTCGACGACCGCGGCATGCGAGCCGAAGGGGTACGCCATGCCTCCCTGGAACTTGCCGAACACGGCCAGCGGCCCGGTGGCCTTCACCAGCTCCGCCAGGTCCACGACTGACGCCTCGCCCGTGGTCGCCGACACCGCGCCGTCGGCCCACGCCACCTCCGCCGCCGGCAGTCCCCACAGCTTCGCGGCACGGGCTTTGGCCTCGTCGGTAAGCAGTTCGCAGGCGTGCTGCAGCGCCGCGCCATCGATCTGCGCCGACCGGCTGGCGAACGAGCCGAGGCCCACCGGCTGCTCGTCCGTATCCCCCTCAACCAGCGTCACCCGTACCTCGTCTACCCCGAGGGTCTTGGCGACGAGCGCCGGGAACGTCGTCTCGTGGCTCTGACCGCTGGGAGCGGCGCCGCACCGGGCGATGATCGAGCCGTCCTCGCGCGCCTCAAGCCCGGCGAAGGTGAACACCCCGTCTGGCTCGCCTCCGGACCGCTCGACGTAGCAGCACAGGCCGATCCCGAGCGGAAGCGCTGACGGGTCGGCGCGCCGCCTGGCCCGCTCGGCCTGCCAGCCCGCGTAATCCATGGTCTCCAGCGCCAGGTCGAGCGCGGCGGCGTAGTCGCCGCTGTCGTACTCCCGCCCGGTAGGCGTCTGATACGGGAAGCTCTCCGGCGGGATGAAGTTGCGCCGCCGGATCTCCACGGGGTCCATGCCCAGCTTCCTGGCCAGGACGTCCATCGACCTCTCCAGCGCGATCGCCGCCTCCGGCCGACCCGCGCCGCGGTACGGAATCGTCACCATGGTGTTGGTGAGTATCGATCGGAGGGTGGCGTGCACCCGCGGCGTCCGGTACGCCCCGGTCGCCATGTAGACGGTCTGCATGGGCACTCCCGCGCCGAATTGAGGATATGCGCCCACGTCAGCGTCGACGTTCAGCTCATAGGCGAGCAGCCGGCCGTCTGCGTCGGCGGCCAGCTTTACCCGCTGGTCCTGCCCCCGGCCCCTGGTGGCGGTCAGCACCGACTCCATGCGGTCCTCGATCCAGCGCACCGGCCGCTTCAGCAGCACCGCGAGGAAGACCACGGCTATGTACTCGGGGAAAGTCGGGCTCTTTGAGCCGAACGCTCCGCCCGTGTCCGGCACGACAACCCTGATTCGCTCGGCGGGCCAGCCGAGCAGTGCGGCGAGTTCGCCGCGCAGCCTGTATGGCATCTGATGTCCGGACCACACAGTCAGCCGGTCCCCTTCGGGCACGGCGACAATGGTCCGGCATTCCATCGGCGTCGGCATCAGCAACTGCTGACGGTACCTGCCCTCCACAACGGCCGCCGCGCCCTGCCATACCGCGTCGTCGACTGCTTTCCCGGCCTCTGCCCGAAGCGCCACATTGCTCAGGCCGTCGAACAGGCGCACCGAGTCTTCCGCGGCGGCCGACGGTGTCACCACCGCGGGCAACGGGTCGATAGTGAAGCTGACCTCGGCGGCCCCATCCTCGGCGCGGTAGCGGTCTTCGCCGACGACAACCGCGACTGCCTCGCCCGGATAGCGCACCCGGTCCGTCACGAGCACCGGCCACTCCCGGCCGGCCACCGCCTCGTGCGTCGTCACTCCGGCCGCCACCGTGTACGGGACCGGTGGCAGATCACCCACTCCGTCGGCCGCGTGCACGGCGGCCGCCAGGTCCCCGGCCGACCAGGCGCCCACCACCCCGGCCACCTCGCGGGCGGCCGCGCAGTCCACCGAGCGCAGCGTCCCGTGGGCGACCTTGCTTCTGACGAACGCCACGTCCAGGCATCCGGGCACCGCCAAGTCGGCACCGTACCGGCCCTGGCCCGTGAGCAACCGTGCGTCCTCACGTCTGGTCCACTGACTCATAGATTCCCCTTATAGCCCAACCGCTATTTTCATTTTCCAGCCGAGTGTCGACGAGAAGACGACGTTGCGTGGATGCGGCAGTCGACGGCTCACTCTTCGGGGTTCTGTCGAAGCCGAAGGTATATCGACTCTTCGTCGACTAGATATAGATATCGCGGATCTACCTTTTGGTGTCATGAAGGACCGCTCCCAGTCCTGGCGCCGCGCGACGTAGTGGCGGGCGCCCTCACCTCCGCCGTCGGTCCGCTCGATACCAGCCATTCCCTCACCAACGTCCGGATCGAGATCACCGGCGAGAAAGCAACCGCCCGGTCGACTGCGCGTGGTTTGACGGCGGTCCAGTAGCGGGTCAGTAAGGAGACATCAATGGAATTCGGAATCTCGACTTTCGTCACCGATCAGAGCATCCGTCCGGCGCTTCTCGCGCGAGCGGTAGAGGAGCGCGGATTCGATTCTCTCTTCGTCGGGGAACATACGCATATCCCGGTGGACACCAAGAGCCAGTATCCGGCGGGCGGTGAGATTCCCGGGAAGTACTACCGCACGCTCGATCCTTTCGTGACGCTCGCCGTCGCCGCCTCCGTGACCGAGCGGATTCTGCTGGGCACCGCGGTCGTGCTGATCTCCGAGCGGGACCCCATCATCACGGCGAAGGAGGTCGCCTCACTGGACTTGATCAGCGGTGGCCGTGCCGTGCTGGGCATCGGGGTCGGCTGGAACCTGGAGGAGATGGCCAACCACGGCACCGACCCCAGGACCCGGGGCCGGCTCGTCACCGAGCGACTGAAGGCCATCCGCGCGCTGTGGACCGACGAGCAGGCCGAGTTCCACGGCAAGTTCGTCGACTTCGACCCGGTCTTCTCCTGGCCGAAGCCGGTCCGCAAACCGCACCCGCCGATCTACATAGGCGGCGGCGCGGCCGGCTTCGACCGCATCGCCGAGGTGGGCGACGGCTGGCTGGCGCTGCCGTTCCATGACGTCGGCCCGATGCTGAAGCAACTCCGCGAAAAGGCGGGCCGGGACGTGCCCGTGACGGTTCTTGATATCGAGCACGACCCGGGCAAGCTCACCGAACTCGCAGAGGTCGGCGCCCAGCGGGTACTACTCGAACTCCCCACCATGCCCGAGGCCGAGTCACTGCATGAACTGGACCGTTACGCGAAGCTGATAGCGGACATCAGCTAACCTGTGCGGGGCCGCAGGCGGCGGGACTGGGGAACGGGCGAATTGGGGTGCGTCAGCGGGCTACAGCGCAGGCACTGAGCTCCCATCATCTACTTCTCGCGATTTGCACCGGACGCGCCGTCCAGGGGCAGGGTGATTTCCAGGATGGTGCCTGTCCCCCGCGGGCTGTGCAACGAGATCTGGCCGCCGAAGGCCTCCACCCGGTCCTTGACTCCGGTCAGGCCCGACCCGAGGCTGAAGTCCGCGCCGCCGCAGCCGTCGTCACGGACGCGGACCCGCAGCACGCCGTCCTCAGCAGCCACCTCGATGTCGGCAGCCGAAGCGCGGGCATGCTTAGCCACGTTGGTCAGCGCCTCAAAGACCGCGTAATAGGCGGCGGTCTCCACTGGCTCGGGCGGGCGCCCCGCCAGCTGAACATCGACATTGACCGGGACAGCGGAGCGGCGGGCCAGCGCCCGCAGCGCGGCCCGCAGTCCGCTCTCGGCCAGGACGGCGGGATACAGGCCATGGGAGATCTCGCGCAGCTCTTCTTGCAGGCCGACCGCCTCTTTGACTGCTCCTTCCAGCCGTTCGGCCACCTCTTTCTCCTCCGGCGGCAGGGTCGCCTGCTCCGCGCGCAGGCGCAGGGCCACCGAGACCAGTCGCTGCTGGGCGCCGTCGTGCAGGTCGCGCTCGACCCGGCGGCGGGTCTGATCGGCGGCGGCCACGATCCGTGCCCGCGAAGCCGTGAGCGCGGCCTGCGCTTCGGCGTTAGCGAGGGCGGTCGCGGCCAGTTCGGTGAACTCTGCCAGCTGCGCCTCGGCACCCGCCGGCAGCGGCACGGACCGCGATCCCGCGATCATGAAGCCCCACAGCCGGCCCTCC
>DASZJE010000088.1:0-1519 GCA_035948445.1 Trebonia sp.
GAGCCGCTCGGCCCTGCCCCGTCCGCTACGCCCGTGGAACCCGTACCCAACGAAGGGCTCGGGATCTTCGGCGACATGGCGACCACGGAAGTCCCGGACGACATGCCCGCCAAGCACGCCGGGCGCCACCCGGGGCCCGAGCCGACGCGGGTGATACCGATCGGCACGACGTGGAACCAGCCGATCACGTCGCCGCCCGTGGCGAACGAGGAGGGGGAAGACAGCAAGTCGAACCCGTTCGGGCGAATGCGCGGGATGCGGTGGGGAGCCGCGCCGGCTGACGAACACCAGCCGCGGGTGAGCGTGCGCGATCTGCCGCCCGACGTGCAGCTTGGCTTCTGGCGGCTGCGGCTCATCATCATGGTGATCGTCGGCGTGGTGTTCGCGGTCCTCACCAGGAGCTGGGAGATCTCCCTCACGCTGGCGATACTCGCCGGGATCGTCGACACCATCTACCGGTCGCGGAACGCGGCCGCCTACGTCAGCGGCGGCTCACAGAACGGTGCACGCAAGCGCACCAACAAGCAGCTTGCCCGGATGCGGCGGGAGGGGTACTTCGCGCTTGACGCGCGCCCCATCCCCAACAGCCGCGAGTTCATCGACCACCTGGTCGTGGGGCCGACCGGGGTCTACGCCATCGACTCGGAGAAGTGGGACCCGAAGCTGCCCATCAGGACCTGGAACGGCAAGAAGCTGTACCACGGCCCCGAGTCCCAGAAGGACAGGCTCGAGCACGCGGTGTGGGAGGCGGGACAGGCCAGCGAGATCCTGTCCGGTGCGCTCGGCACCGAGATCGTGGTCAGGCCCGCGCTCGCCATCTACGGGCCGAAGATCCCGTGGGACATCGCCACGATCAGGAACGTCGACGTGTTCACCGGGCCGGCGCTGCGCAAGTACCTCAAGCGGCGCGGGCGGATGAAGGACGGCGTGGTCCGGCTCACCCGCGAGGAAGTTCGGACGATTTACGACACGGCATCGAGGATGCTGCCTGACGTTAGCGCGTCGTCGAGGACCTACACCCCGGTAGGCTGAACTTCTCATTAGCTGTTGGTGAGGGGAGTTCGGCGATGCCGCCGTTGAGGTCACGCACGGTCACGCACGGTCGGAACATGGCGGGAGCGCGCGCGCTGCTGCGCGCGACCGGGGTAGCCAACGAGGACTTCGGCAAGCCGATTATCGCCGTAGCGAACAGCTTCACCGAGTTCGTGCCCGGTCACGTGCACCTGGCCGCGGTGGGCCGGGTCATCGCCGACGCGGTGCGGGCCGCGGGCGGGATTCCCCGCGAGTTCAACTCGATCGCCGTCGACGACGGCATCGCGATGGGGCACGGCGGGATGCTTTACTCGCTGCCGTCCCGCGAGCTGATCGCCGACTCGGTCGAGTACATGGTCAACGCGCACTGCGCGGACGCGATGATCTGCGTTTCCAACTGCGACAAGATCACGCCGGGGATGCTGATCGCCGCGATGCGGCTCAACATCCCGACGGTGTTCGTCTCCGGCGGCCCGATGGAGGCAGG
>DASZJE010000089.1:0-1700 GCA_035948445.1 Trebonia sp.
GTGCCCGGCTAGCCCGGCCGCAAAGCACGTCGCGGGGCCGTAGACTCACCTGTCGTGAGCAGAGCAGAGCCGATCGAGCTGCCCTCCCAGTACGCGCCCGCCGAGGTGGAGGGCCCGCGGTACGAACGATGGGAGAAGGCAGGTTACTTCGCCGCGGACGCGTACTCGACCGCGCCCGCGTACTGCATCGTTATCCCCCCGCCGAACGTCACCGGCTCCCTGCACATCGGCCACGCCCTCGACCACACGTTGATAGACGCGCTGATCAGGCGCCGCCGCATGCAGGGCTTCAACACGCTGTGGCTACCCGGCATGGACCACGCCGGCATCGCCACCCAGAACGTGGTGGAGCGCGAACTGGCCAAGGAGGGCCTGAGCCGCCACGACCTGGGCCGCGAGGCGTTCATCGAGCGGGTCTGGCAGTGGAAGGCCGAGTCGGGGGGCAAGATCCTGGGCCAGATGCGCCGTCTGGGTGACAGCGTGGACTGGTCGCGGGAGCGGTTCACGATGGACGCGGGCTTGTCCCGCGCCGTGCAGACCATCTTCAAGCAGCTGTACGACGACGGCCTGATCTACCGGGCCGAACGCATCATCAACTGGTGCCCGCGCTGCCTGACCGCGCTGTCCGATATCGAGGTCGACCACAGCGACGACGAGGGCGAGCTCACCTCCATCCGCTACGGGGACGGTGAGGACTCGATCGTGGTGGCCACCACGCGCCCGGAGACCATGCTCGGCGACACCGCCGTCGCGGTGCATCCGGACGACCCCCGCTACGCCGGCCTGGTGGGGAAGACCGTCGAGCTGCCGCTCACCGGCCGCCGCATCCCGATCATCGCCGACGACCACGTCGACCCGACGTTCGGCACCGGCGCGGTCAAGGTCACCCCGGCTCACGACCCGAACGACTTCGAGATCGGCCGCCGACACGACCTGCCCAGCCTGACCATCATGGACGAGCACGGCGTGATCACCGCACACGGCCCGTTCCAGGGGCTCGACCGCTTCGAGGCCCGGCCCGCCGTGGTCGCCGCGCTGCGGGAGGAGGGCCGGATCGTCGCCGAGGTCCGCCCGTACGTGCACGCGGTCGGCCACTGCAGCCGCTGCGGCACCACGGTCGAGCCGCGCCAGTCATTGCAGTGGTTTGTCCGCGTCGCCCCGCTGGCCAAGGCGGCCGGCGACGCGGTCCGCGACGGCCGCGTCCGTCTGAACCCGCCGGAGATGAACGCCAGGTACTTCAGCTGGGTCGACGACATGCACGACTGGACCATCAGCCGCCAGCTGTGGTGGGGCCACCGTATTCCAGTTTTTTATGGACCGAACGGCCAGGTGTGCGCCGTAGGCCCCGACGAGCAAGCCCCCGAGGGCTGGTACCAGGATCCTGACGTGCTCGACACCTGGTTCTCCTCGGCCCTGTGGCCGTTCTCCACGCTCGGCTGGCCGGAGGACACCCCTGACCTGCGCACCTTCTACCCGACCAGCGTGCTCGTCACCGGCTACGACATCCTGTTCTTCTGGGTCGCGCGGATGATGATGTTCGGCCTGTACGCGATGCGCGATAAGGCGCCCGCCGACGCGGTCCCGTTCCGGGTCGTGGTCCTGCACGGCCTGGTCCGTGACCAGTTCGGCAAGAAGATGTCTAAGTCGCGTGGGAACACCGTCGACCCGTTGGACTGGATAGACCGCTTCGGAGCCGACGC
>DASZJE010000090.1:0-1525 GCA_035948445.1 Trebonia sp.
GGCGATCCTCGACCGGCTCGCCGCGGACGGCTACCACCTGGTCGGCGGCGTCGGTCAGTACGAGGGCATCTGGCGCATGGCGTCTGTGCGCGGACCCGAGGGGTTCATCGTGAACTTGGCCCAGCGAATCAACTGATCCGCGCCCCGTAATGCGGTGTGTAACGACAGTTCTCCGACATCCGTATCTCGGCATGTGAGTAAAATGTAATTGCACTGACGAACGGGCGTGCCGTGTACCTACTGCCCGGTTGCCGCCTTGAATTTCACGACCAGTTCAGCGGGTACTCGCCCGCGGTCTTTCACCTCGATGCCCTGCGCCTTGGCCCACTCCCGGACCTCGGTGGTGTTCAGCCCGCTCGCCGCTCCCCTGCGCCCGCCGCGAGCAGGCCGACGAGAGCCACCGCTGACCCGCCGCCCAGCCCGCACGTAGGCCGCCAGCGTGTCCCGGAACTGCTGGGCGTGCTCGGCGTTCAGGTCGATTTCGTACTCCGTGTCGTCCAGCCCGAAGCGGACCGTGCCCTCTGCGGCGCTGCCAGTTCTGGCAACGCCCCTGGCTCGGAATTCTTGACCGACCGTCGCTAAGTGGCCATCGCGGCGATGTTCGCGCGGTCGCCGTCGACGTCGATGACGGTGCCGTGGACGAAGGCGGACTCATCGCTGGCAAGGTAGACGACGGGCGTGGGCGATCGCGTCGGGGTGCCGGCATCGCCCGCTGGGGTGGCGCGTATCGTCGGCGCGACCGAGCGGTCGGCGCTGTTGGTTCTGGCGGGGGTGGGGGCGCGGATTACGCCTGGTTAGATGGCGTTGACGCGCGGCGGCGGGGGCCGAATTCGGCGGCCCAGGCCCGGGTCAGCGTCTCGATGGAGCCTTTGGTGGAGCTGTACAACGGGGCGGTTGGGATGCCGAGGCGGACGATTCAGGAGCCACCTTTACGAGGAGGATCCCTGGCTGGCGCACGCGGTGGTCGACTTCGTTCCCGGCTGGCTAGCATGACCCAGAACCTGATCACCGGCATGCTGGTTCACGGCCAAGCAGAAGCAACCGCCAGGACGGGTAAGCAAGACCCTTGACTTGCCATCACCTGCTGGACTCCTCACCAGGCTCTCGTCGTGCTGGGCAGGCTCAGCCTTGCGATATGACCGCCCGCGCCGCGTCCGGTCGGATGGGGAGCGCGCGGGGGAGCTGGCTGCGGGAGCTGATGCCGAGCTTGGCGAAGACCTTCCCGAGGTGGTAGGCGACGGTGGCAGGGCTGATGAACAGCTGCGCGGCGATCTGCGGGTTGGAGGCCCCCTGGCTGGCCAGGCGGGCGATCAGCGCCTCTTGCGCGGTCAGGACGTCGGGTGTCCCGGTGGTGCGTTTGAGTGCCTGCGCGCCGGTCGCGCGCAGCTCGGCCCGCGCCCGTTCGGCGAACGCCTCCAGGCCGACGTCAGTGAACAGCGCGTAGGCGCGGCGCAGCTGGTCCCGGGCCTCCCGGATGCGCCGCTGGCGGCGTAGCCACTCGCCGTAGACCAGCTGGGCGCGGCCG
>DASZJE010000091.1:0-4822 GCA_035948445.1 Trebonia sp.
TCAAATGGCCCGCCTAAGGGCCGGTCTGACCAGTACGGTAGCGACCGGAAAGTTTGTTCTTCTCTCACGTACCTCTGAGGAGGTCCCTTTGGCCACGCTGCAGGAGCAGCTTCTCACCCCTGAGAACGCCCCGCACCTCATCGCCGACACGAAGGCGCTCGTCGACAGCGAGCTTGCCAGCAAGGGCATTACGGCTGCCCCGCTCAAGGGCGCCTACAAGGCCATCACGGCGTTTGCCCCCGGTTACTACGACGAGGTGATCACGGCCATCCTGCCGGGCGTCGTCTACCAGCTTGAGCCGTACTGGGCTGACTTCCAGACGTCTGGCAGCGCCGACTTCGGCGACTACCTGGCCAAGCGCGGCGGCGAGGCATCCGAGTCGCTGCTCGCCGTGACCGACGACATGGCCGAGAAGTCGGGCCGTGCCGCGGTCGTCAAGGCTTACCGGCTCGTCCGCGGCGGCGCGAGCAAGAACATCGAGGCGGCGCTGCCCGCCCTCGGCGCGCTGGTGCAGAAGTACGCCGCGTAATGTTCTGAGCCACGCAAGCCCGCGCCCGCGGTACCGTCAGCGATGACGGCTCCCGCGGGCGTTGTGCTTTACCGCGAGGCGTTAGTAGATCACGTACCCGACCGCCTGCGTCCCCGCGTCATTGCGGCGAACCGAGACCACGCCGGTCTTGGACGGGTTGTTGAACGGCATGGACTGCAGTCCCTTGTTCCCGTCGAGGACCACGTCCGGGTGGACGTGCCACGCCGTGTCGAAGAACGCCACGCGCAGCCGGATGACCGGCACGTTCTGGGTGTGATTGTCGACGCCGAACGCGATGTTATGGGCCGTGCCCTGCGGCACGGCGATCACGGTGAATGCCCCGTTGCCGTTGTTGAGCTGCCCTGACTGCAATTCGGCCTCCGTGACGGTCGGGTTAGTCGTGGTGCCGGCGGTGAAAAAGTCCGCCACGAGGAGCGACTGGTCGAGGACGAGGCCCATCGCGCTCGAGGTCCACTGCGTGCCGTCCGCGTCGATGCTGAGCGCGCCGCACGACGCGGGGCCGCAGATGTGCTCGCCGAGACCGTAGTGCGCCGTCCACAGCCGGATGTTCGCACGGGCGATCCTGGCCTGACCGAGCACGGGCAGGATGTCGTCGTTCATCGCGGACACGCTCGCGTAGATGACCGGGCGCTTGATGCCGCGCGCGACCTGCCTTGCGTACCAGCCGGGAATGTCGGAAGGGACGGACGCGCCAGGCTCGACGTCGAGCGCGTCGGCGTTGTCGCTGGCGAACAGGGCGATCGACAGGTGCTGGGCCTTGGGGAAGGCGGTCACGATGTAGGCGTAGTTGGGCTGGTTGCCGATGCCGCCGTCGACGTAGCCCGCGTAGGCGGCGGCACCGGCAGGAAACTGGTTATTCAGCGCGGTGTCGAACATTGTGATCCCGGCCACGAGCGCGATGGTAGCCCTTCCGCGCGCTTAGCCGGCCCTGGTGCCGCAGTTGGCGCAGAACTTCGCGCCGCCTGGCAGCTCGTTCCCGCACTCCGTGCAGTGCTTGACGGCCGGGGCCATGGCAGTGCCGCAGCTCATGCAGAACTTGGCGCCGGCCGGATTCGGCGTGCTGCACGACGCGCAGGCCGGTCCTGCCGCTGGCGCGGGCCCCGCCGCTGGCGGTGCCTGCGGTGCCTGCGGCGGACGCTGCTGCTGTTGCTGCTGCATCGCGCCGGCCATCATGCCCGGCAGCGCGAAGCCGGCCGCGAGGAACGCGCCGTCGGTCGCGCCGCCGCCCTGGGACATGCCCTGCCCGGCGCCGAGTGCCATCTCGCCTGCCGCGTACTGCTGGAAGCCGCCGGCCAGCTGGGAGTAAGAGGTGTCCTTGGCGAGCTGCTTCAGCTGCGCCTCGTCCTCTGGCGCGAGGTTGATGTCGAAGTTGCCCATCCGGGTCACCGCGAGCCCGTAGGACTCGAGCTGCCCGTTCGCCGAGGTGAGCGCGGCCTGCTCGATCTCCGGTGAGTGGACGGACAGGCCGAGGATCGGCCACCCGTTGGCGACGACCTGCGTGGTGACGTTGGTGCGCAGGACCTTGAGCAGCTGCTGGCTGACCCACCCGGCGATCTTCTCGTTGTCGCGCACGTCCACGGTGGCGGTCAGGTTGGTGATGAGCCGCGCCGGATCGATCACGCGGAGCGCGTAGTCGCCGAAGACCCGCAGCGTCACGACCAGCCCGGTGCGCGGATCCTGCACGTCATCGACGCGCCCGCCGAAGCGGAACCCGGTGTACTCGCGGGTCCCGACGAAGTACAGCTCGGCCCGGTAGGCGTTGCCGCCGGTGGCGAAGTCGATGAGCGCGCCCAGGCCCGGCAGCTCGTCGGCGTCGATCGAGTGCCGGCCCGGCCCCATGGTCTGCACGACCTGGCCGGTATTGACGAACATCGCCACTTCGTCGGCGTTGACGATCGCGTGCGTAAAGCGACGGATCGTGACATCGGGCCACTTGAATACGATCTGGCCCTTCCGGTCATCAGGTACCGCGATAAATTCCCGCGAGAACAGTGCCATAGAGAAACGATACAAGGTCAAAGACAACTAAAGGCCTACTAGCAGCGGAAGCTTGTCCTGAACTGCTATGTTTTCGTGCCGTGGAAGCAATCCAGTGCGGGTGGTGCAAGGCACAGAATCAGCCAGGAACCACCACATGTATGACATGCGGCGCACCACTAGACGTCCGGGACAAGGTAAGCGATTCCGGCTGGCGCGAGGCCCCGCGGCTGCGGGACATGACCGAGTTCCGCTTCTCGGCCAGCACCTGCCAGGTTGAGGGTGAACTGGTCCCCGTCGCGGAGATTTCCCTCTCCCCCCAGGACGGTGTCTACTTCGAGCATCACATTCTGCTGTGGAAGGACGAGTCGGTCCCGCTGTCATCACTGCCTACCAATGGCCCTAAGCGCACGCTCGGCGGCATGCCGCACATCGTCACGCTGGCCAACGGCCCGGGCAGGATCGCGTTCTCCAGGGACGCGCCGGGCGAGCTCGTGGTCCTGCCGCTGCACCCGGGCATGGAACTCGACGTGCGCGAGCACGCCTTCCTCCTCGCCTCCCACTCCATCCAGTACTCCTTCGTCAGGATCAAGGGCCTGGTGAACCTGCTGCACGGCGGCAGCGGCATGTTCATGGACCGCTTCGTGACCGCCCAGTACCCGGGGCTGCTGATGCTGCACGGCAACGGCAACGTCCTCGAGCGGACCCTCAGGCCGGGCGAGAAGATCCTCGTCGAGCCGGGCGGTTTCCTCTACAAGGACTCTTCGGTCGCGATGAACGCGGTGCAGTTGCCGCTGAAGACCGGCATGTTCGGGCGGCACGGCATGTACCTGGCCGAGATGACCGGCCCCGGGAGGGTCGGCATCCAGTCCATGTACCACCACCACGGGTCCGGCGAATGAATACCTACGTCTGCCAGTACTGCAGGCAGCCGAGCGACGCGAGCCAGCCGACCTGCCCGCTGTGCGGCGCGCCGGTGGATGTCAGGGAGAGCATCAGCGACTCCGGCTGGGTCGAGCAGCCGCCGATCAAGGACATGGCGAAGCTGCAGTTCGGCCAGTCGCACTGCCAGATCGCGGGCACGACGGTCCCGGTCGCGGAGTTCAACCTCGCCAACGGCGAGATGGTCTACTTCTCGCACCACGTGCTGCTCTGGGCCGACCCGGCCACCCGGCTGCAGAGCATGTCCATGCGCGGCGGCTGGAAGCGGATGATGGCCGGCCTGCCGCTGATCATGGTCGAGGCACACGGGCCTGGTCACATCGCGCTGTCCGACAACAGCGCCGGCGAAGTCATCGCGCTCCCGTTGCAGCACGGCCAGTCGATGTGGGTCAAGGAGCACCGGTTCCTGACCGCGACAGGGAACATCCGCTACGACTGGAACAGCAACGACGTCTGGTTCGTGACCGGCGACAACGACGATCAGGAGACCCACTACCCGATGGGCCAGTACGGTGACGTGTTCACCGCGGCCGACCGGCCGGGGATGCTGCTGCTGCACGCGCCAGGCAACGCGTTCATCCGCGACCTGCGGCAGGGCGAGTCGCTGCTCGTCCAGCCGAGTTCGCTGATCTACCACGACATGTCCGTCCGGGTCCACCTGCACCTGGAGTACCCGAGGAACATGGGCTTCGCCTTCTGGCGGACCAACTGGGACTACCGGAACATCCTGGTCAGGCTGATCGGCCCGGGCCGGGTCGCGGTCAACTCGATCTTCGAGCGGCCAGAGGGAATGGAAGCCATCAGAACCCACTCGTACGCCACGCGCCGCCGCTGGTAGCCCGTGCTTGTTGGTAGCGGGCACCGCTGCGCGGGTAACCACTTCTAGTGGACAGGCTCGCGGAGTACCGAGGCAAGCGCGACTCGTCACGCACCCCCGAGCCCGTCCCCGCGGATCCGGCTGAGGCGGTTCCGTCCGGCTCAGCCGGCGGTTCCGCGGGGATCTTTGTCGTGCAAGAACATCACGCGCGGCGGCTGCACTGGGACTTCCGGCTGGAACGGGACGGCGTGCTGGTGTCCTGGGCGCTGCCCAAGGGCGTCCCCGACGACCCGGGAGTCAACCACCTCGCGGTGCACACCGAAGATCACCCGCTTGAGTACGCCGGGTTTCACGGCGAGATACCGCGCGGCGAGTACGGCGCGGGCGCGGTCACGATCTGGGACCACGGAACCTACGAGGTTCTCAAGTGGGACCAACGCGAAGTCAAGGTCAACCTGCACGGCGAGCGGCTGGCCGGCGGCTACGTCCTGTTCGCCACCGGCGGCAAGAACTGGATGATCCACCGCGAGCGGCTG
>DASZJE010000092.1:0-2213 GCA_035948445.1 Trebonia sp.
GAAATCCGCAACCCGAGCGAAGCGAACTGCTCGAACGGATGGTGGTAGCCGCGCTCGATGTGGTGCACGCCGTGCAGCACCGACGGCCCGTCGGCGACGGAAGCGGCGAGCACCGCCGAGAAGCCGGCCCGCACATCCGGCAGCTGGACCTCGGCCCCGCGCAGCTTTGACACGCCCCGGATGACCGCCGAGTGCACGGCGTTCCCGTCGTGGAAGCGGCACGCGGGCCCGCCAAGGCAAGCCGCGAACATCTCGATCTCGCAGCCCATCTTCTGCAGTGCTGGCACGTACACGAGGCGGTTCTCGAATACCGTCTCGTGCAGCACCGACATGCCGTTGGCCTGGGTGAACAGCACCATCAACGGCTGCTGCCAGTCGGTCATGAAGCCAGGGTGGGTGTCGGTGTGCACCGCCGCTGGCAGCAGCCCGTCGGGCGCGGACGCGGTGATCCACTCGTCGGTGATGTCGAACCGGGTGCCCATCCGGGCCAGGGTCGTGATCGCGGTGACGAGCCGGTCCTGCGGGCAGCCGTGGACGCGCACTTCGCCGCCGGTGATGAGGCCCGCCACCAGGTAGGAAAAGGCCTCAAGCCGGTCGCCGGCCAGCCGGGTGGAGGCGGCCTTGAGCTTGGGCACGCCCTCGATGACGATGCGCCGGTCGGGGCTCAGCTCGATCTGCGCGCCCATCCGCTGCAAGAACAGCGCGAGCTCGACGACTTCCGGCTCGGTGGCCGCGTTGCGCAGCACGGTCTTGCCCTCGGCGGTGACAGCGGAAAGCAGCACCGTCTCGGTCGCGCCGACGCTCGGATAAGGCAGGGTGATGCGCGCCCCATGCAGCCTGGCCGCCTTGGCGGTGATCCCGGTCGGCCCGTAGGTGACTTCGGCACCAAGGGCCCTGAGCGCGTCGACGTGGAAGTCGACCGGCCGCCGCCCGATGGGGTCGCCGCCGACGAGCGGGACGAACGCTTCGCCGGTCAGGTGCAGCAGCGGGCCGAGCATCAGAATCGGGATCCGGTTGAGGCCGGTGAACGCCTCGGGGACTCTCGGTCTAACTTCGCTACCAGGCGCAATCGTGATCTCGCCGTCCTCGCGGCCAACGTAGAAACCAGCCGACTCCAGCATCGCCGCCGTGATGTCCACGTCCCCGACCTGGGGCGCGTTGCGGATGACACTGGGCCCGTCACCCAGCATCGCGGCCACCATGTGCTTGGTCACGGCATTCTTGGACCCGCGCACCGAGATGTCACCGCGCAGCGGTCCAGATGGCTCAACTACCCACGTTTGCGTCACGCGGTTCACGATATGTGCGATCCGGCCCACGGGTTCCTGCTTTCACGGAACGTGAGGGCGGCGGGCGGCCCGTGAGCGCTGAAGGGAACTAGAAGAGGGGATCCATGTTCGCCGGTGCCTCAGGAGTCCTGCGCGGCCGGAAACGGCTTATCGGCTTGCCTGGCGCCCCGGTGAGGACAGCCTCAAGATCGGCCGTCGACGACTCGGCCAGCCGGTAGATGCCCTGCACGCTCAGCGCGTGTATCAGGCGGCCGTCCTCGCTGACATGCTTGACTGGTCGCAGTCCGCGTCGAGGCTGGTAAGTAAGCCGCTTGACGATCTCTCCCGGCACCGGGCGGTCGAGGTGGACGCGCGTGCCTTCGGCGCCGATGACGACCTCAGTGGTGCAGGTCGGGGCGAGGAACCGCCACCCGCTGTAGCGGGCAAAGTATTCGTCAAGCAGTCGCTGGTCGCTGTCAGCGACCGTGATGATCTCCTGGACGCGCATGCGGCCGAAGACGTAAAGGACCTGGTCGCACACGCCGATGGGGTACAGCAGGTCACCGGGTTGCACGGTGGCTCGCCGGAAGCTGGGCTCCGAGGTGTGCGGACCGCCGAACAAGACAGTGAGGTGCTGGGCGATCCCAGCGGCGCGCTTCCACCGTTCCTGCGGCCAGTACACCGAGTACGCCTCGTTCACGAGCGCACGCTACCGCCCAGAGCCGGCATTCCGGGACCCAGCGGGCCGACTTGCCGTCAGGTGCTGAGGATCTCGCGCAGGGTGGCGGCGAACGCGTCTGGCTCGCCCGTCCGGCCGTATTCGCCGCCGGCGAACCCGTCGTGGCCGCCAGGGAAGGTGACGGGTTCCGTCCCGAGCCGTTCGGCCACCGCGGTCCCCGCGCGGCCGGCGATCATCTTGGCCGATTCCGTACCGACGCCGATGAC
>DASZJE010000093.1:0-20027 GCA_035948445.1 Trebonia sp.
TGGCGCGGTGGGAAGAACAGCTCGCGAACCTCCCTCAGCCGACGTCGGTCGAGTCGGCGCTGCGCACGCTGGGATTCTCATTATCCGCGAACTCCCTCTTGGAACTTCGGACACCCCGGACATAGGCTCTTGTCGAGGAACGTAGGGTAATGAGAGCTACATGCTATTTCGGTTACGGGATGTTGCTACTGAGACGGAGTGCGCATTGTCGGGGAACCGGTCGCGGCTGGACCCCCCGATGCTCCACCTGGTCGCCTTCGTGTGCGCATTGGTTCTCGTCGATACGGTCTTCTTCTCCGCACTGACTCCGCTGCTGCCGCATTACACGCGGGTGGCCGATCTGTCGAAGACGGGCGCGGGAATACTCGTCGCCTGTTATCCCGCGGGAACGCTTGTCGGTTCAATGCCCGGCGGTGTGCTCGTGGCTCGTCTCGGAGACAGGCGTGTGGCCCTGCTCGGGCTTGCGCTGATGAGCTTGTCGACGCTGGTGTTCGGCTGGACGCAGGTCGCCGTGGTGCTCGACGTGGCACGCTTCGTCCAAGGACTCGCGGGTGCCTGCACGTGGGCGGCCGGTCTCGCCTGGCTTTCGGCCAGCGCCCCGGACGAACGCAGAGGCGAACTGCTCGGTACCGCGATGGGGGCGGCGGTAGTTGGTGCGCTCTTCGGGCCTGTGGTGGGCTGGGTCGCGAACCAGGTAGGAACCGGCCCGGCGTTCTCCGCCGCCTCCATCGCCGGGGCGGCACTGATGCTGGCCGCGTTCATGGCACCAGCGCCGGCTCCGGCGGGCTCCCCGGCATTGCGAGAGGTCATGCCCGCGCTCCGTGATCCGCGGCTCCGCATGGGCATGTGGCTGATGGCGCTCGCGGGAATCGCCTTCGGCGTGGTCGACGTGCTCGCACCGCTGCGACTGTCCCAACTGGGTGCCAGCAGCACGGTGATCGCGGCCACGTTCCTATCCGGGGCGGTTATCGAGTCGTGCCTGTCACCGGTCGCGGGACGGCTCAGCGACCGGTTCGGCGCGTGGCGCCCGGTCGTGGTAGCGCTGGCCGCGGGCACTGTGTTCAGCGTCCTGGTGTGGATACCCGATGGCGTGCCGTGGCTGATCCCGATACTTGTGCTCGGGACGCCGTTCTTCGGCGCGCTGTTCACGCCCGCCGCGGCCATGGTCAGTGAGAGCGCGCAGGACCAGAAGCTCAACCACGGCATCGCCTTCGCCCTGACCAACCTCACGTGGGCGGCCGGGCAGGCCGTCGCGGCTTCCGCGAGCGGCGCGATCGCCGAAGCCACGTCAGACCTCGTCCCCTACCTCCTGCTCGCGGCCGCCTGCCTGGCGACGCTGACCGGGATGCTCTGGGCACGATCGGCCGCGACCCGCAGACCTGAAACATCTGACATCAAGCCCGAATAACGTGCTTGAAAGCGCATTCAAGCATGTAGTCGAGCGAGCCCGAATGCGCAATCGAGCATGCCAGGGCGAGCTCAAAAGCGCATTCGAGCCGGCTGGGGGGCGGCCGCGAGCGGGGGCCGCCGCGAGCATGGGCGCCGGAGCCTGCGGAGGCGCTAACGGTTCGTGCGGCGGGAGCGGATGAAGGGGGCGATTACCGTGACGACGGCCGTGATCGCGGCGATCAGGCCGATGAAGGAACCGTACTGGAAGTTGACGGTCACGCCCTTGATGAGAGTGTCCGGCACGTCGAAGAACGGGTAGACCACGAGGGCCAGTTGCAGAAGGGTGATGACGAGCAGTACCGGCTCGTGCGAGAACCTGTTCATCGGCGTCCGGTCCAGGCCCACGGTGGCGTGCACGATGAGGTAGGTCAGCGTCACGACCGTCAGCAGCACGGCCAGCCACAGGAACCTGTGGACGCCGGTCCCGCTCAGCGTGACGGTGGCACCGCCGGCGCTGACGCCGTACCACGGCAGGAACAGCGAGATGAGCAGCAGGAAGCTCGCGATAGCCGCCACCTTGTCGGCGCCCGTGAGCCGTCTCAGGTTTACGTTCTCCAGGTGGAAAGTGGTCGTCTCCGGCGGCTGGTCCTCGGACACATAGGGGGGCCTGCCCTTGTAATGGCTCATCTTCTCCGACCTCCGGGGAGCAATCGACATAACTGCGCAGTCTGGCGGATGCTAGAGCATGCCGGGGGTGCTAGTCAGGCGATTCGGCGGAGCAGGCCCGGATCGTTCGGTAAATGGAGGCTTTTATTTAACCTAGGGCGGCGGACTCCTGGGAAGTGGATGATGACGGTGACGGAGCCGGGCTGGGGACGGTCACCGGCGCGGGATTCAGCGTCGGCATGGCCTGCTCGTCGGCGAGGGCGATCGCGAGATCGCCCGCGGCGTTCGGGTGCATCGGCGCCGGGTCGCCCGGGCCCTGCACGTACGGGTCCTGCGTGCACAATTCGTGACCGGTGAACTGCGGCGCCGCGACGCCGAAGCCGAACAGGCTCGCGCCCTGCGCCAGCACTGTGTTGAGCTGTCCTAGCCGGGACACGAGCACTTGCTCCTTCGCGGGTGTCATGCCGTACTGGCTGAGGCAGCTAAGGTCAGTGCCGAACGGGTCGTAGTACTCGTTGACGAGCACCGCGGGATGGTTCGGCAGCCGGTCAAGGTCGCTGAGCAACTCGTAGTAGCTGCGGGTGAAGTCGTCCAGCAACTGGCCGAAGTACGCGGACGAGATCTTGTCGTTGCAGACCTGCGAGGCCGCGCACAGTTGTGTCATCACTCCCCATTGCAGGTCGTCGGCGCCTACGCTGACGATGATTACCTTCGCGTGCGTGGCGGTCTCGGCCTCCGGCAGTTGCGGGGGCGCGATCTGGCCGTTGTACAGCACCTGAGGGCCGATCAGGCCGTTTTGTATGGTGGCGCTGCCACAGGCCACGTTCAGCACGTTCCAGTTGTTTACGGCGGCCAGGTCGCTGGCGTAGGAGTCGTCGGACCGGCCGCAGGCCTTGTCGAGGCTGGTGGGGTCCGGTCCCCACGGCAGACCCCAGCCGGACGCGGTGGAGTCGCCGATCACCACCGCCTGCACACCGGGCTGCGGTTTGCCGGCGGGCGGCGGCATGGTCATCGGGTCGGCGCCGGCGAGGTCATCGAGCGTCTTCACGCTGCGCAGCGTCTTCGGCGTGCTCGAGGCGGTGAGCAGGATGCCGCCGACATTCACGATGACGACGACCGCTACCCCGGAGGCGAGGAGCTTCCAGATCTTCGGCTTCCTGCGGACGGCCGCGACGGCGATGAGCGGGACCGCGGCGAATCCTACGGCGATCAACGTCTCCCACAGGAAATACCGTTCCCAGCCGGCCGCGAGCTGCTGGCTGAGCGTGAGCTCGACCTTGTGCGTGCCGTCGCTTTTCAGCACCTGGATGACCTGCGAGCTGATGCTGATGTGCTCAAGCACGAGCATTGGCCGGATCGGGCCGGTGAACTGCGGCTTGGTCGGGATCACCTGGCCGAACAAGTCGAGTTCGCCGGGGCCCTTGAGGCCGAGGGTCGGCTGCGTCGCGCCAACTTCCGCTGTCTGGCCGGCCGCCGAGACGGTCTGCAACGGCGTGACGCGCAGGGCGAGCCAGATCGCGCCGACCGTGACGATGAGGAAGGTGAGCACGTAGAAGCTGATGGTCGTGAATCGTCGCGTGAGCGAGGAAATTGCCCGTACCTCCCTGAGTGTCCGATTTTAGACTGTACCCGAGGAGGGGACGAGGCACTCGTGGAGCCCGCGAGAAGGGGGCTAAGGCCGCGGGGTGTGGGCTAAGGCCGCGGGGTGGGGGCTAAGGCCGCGGGCTGGGCGAGGAGTCGCCGGGGGTGATGCCTGCACCGTGGTCGAGTTGGTAGTCCAGGTTGACCGCGGCGGTGATCAGGGCCAGGTGGCTGAACGCCTGGGGGAAGTTGCCGAGCTGCTCGCCGGTGCTCCCAATCTCCTCCGAGTACAAGCCCAGGTGGTTGGCGTACGTGTGCATCTTCTCGAACACGAGCTGCGCCTCGTCGAGTTGGCCGGAGCGCGCGAGCGCGTCTACGTACCAGAACGTGCACAGCGAGAACGTGCCCTCGTTCCCGGCCAGCCCGTCCGGCGACGCGCCGGGGTTGTACCTGTAGACGAGGCTGTCGGAGACCAGTTCCCTGTTGACGGCCTTCAGCGTGTCAAGCCACATCGGATCATGGGGCGAGATGAGGCCCTGAAGCGGCATCATCAGCAAGGACGAGTCGAGCACCTCACTGCCGTAGAACTGGGTGAACGCACCGATCTTGGGGTTCCAGCCCTTGGTGAAGATCTCGTTGTAGATGGTGTTCCGCTCGGTGAGCCAGCGGTTCACGTCGGCCGGGCGGCCGCGGTCGGTCGCCATCCTGATAGCCCTGTCGAGCGCGACCCACGTCTGTACCCTGCCGTAGACGAAGTCCTTGCGGCCGCCGCGTGTCTCCCAGATGCCCTCGTCGGGCTGGTCCCAGTGCTCGCAGAGCCAGTCGATGAAGTTCGCGATCTCCAGCCAGCTCTGGTGGGTGACCTGAACGCTGATCCGGTTGGCCTGGTACAGGGCATCCATCGCCTCGCCGTAGATATCGAGCTGCAGCTGGTCGGCGGCGCCGTTGCCGATGCGCACGGGCCGGGATCCTCGCCAGCCTTCGAAGTGGTCGAGCGTCTCCTCGGTGAGGTCGCTGCTGCCGTCCACGCGGTACATGATCTTGAGCGGACCGGATTTGTCGCCCGCTTTCTCCCTGGCGCGATCACGGAGCCAGGACGCGAAGGCATCGGCTTCTTCGGTGAACCCGAGGCCGAGCAGGGCGTAGATGGAGAACGACCCGTCGCGGATCCACGTGTAGCGGTAGTCCCAGTTCCGCTCGCCGCCGGCCTGTTCGGGCAGCCCGGTCGTCGGCGCCGCGACGAGGGCACCGGACGGCGCGTACTGCATGAGCTTCAGCGTCATCGCCGACCGCGCGACCACCTCGCGCCAGCGGCCCCGGTAGGTGGATCCGTGCAGCCAGCCGCGCCAGAAACTCGCGGTCTCGCGCAGCAGGCGGCTGATGTCCTCGCTGTGCACGCGGGCCGGATGGCTCGTGCCCGACTCAAGCACCACTCCCCAGGTCTGCCCGGCCTTCAGTGTGCGGGCGGCGGTGATGCCGTCGCCTACCCGCTGGACGTTGACGCCGGAGTCAGCGAGGGAATGGTGGTTCGAGCCGGCGATGTGCAGCGTGAGCGCGGGGTTCACGAGCATGGAGTCAGTGGACGCGCCGGGGAGTTCCGGGATGAAAGCGGCGCCGTCGTCGGTGATCTGGACCGTGTGCTTGGCCCGGCCGTAGTCGAACCTTGGCTGGATATCGAGGACGAACCGCATCGTGCCGCGGACCACGCGGACCTGGCGGACGAGTCGGTGCCTGGTGGTGACGTGCTTGCCCGCCACCGGCATGAAGTCGTAGAGCTCACCGACGCCGTCAGGGGTGAGGAACCGCGTGATGAGCACCGCGGTGTCCGGGAAGTAGAGTTGCCGGCTGACGCACTCCCGGTCGGGGGAGATACGGAAATACCCGCCCTTGTCGGCGTCGAGAAGCGCCGCGAACACGCTCGGGGAGTCGAATCGCGGGCAGCAGAACCAGTCCACCGTGCCGTCGGTCGATATCAGGGCAGCCGTCTGGAGATCTCCGACCAGGCCGTGGTCACTGATGTTCGGGTAGCGCTGCATGGTGTCTATCTAGCCCATCCGCTCGAGGAGACGCTCGCTCGATCATGTCAGATGTCGTGTTTGGACGGGTCGCTATCACGGCCGCGATTACATTGGTGGCCGTGACCTCTGAACTGCGGCTGCGGCCGTTTCCCTTCAGCGGGGACAACGTGACGGCCGTTGTCACCACCCGTCACGGCGGGGTGAGCACCGGGGTCTTCGGGAGCCTCAACCTCGGCGACCACGTCGGCGACGCCCACGAGGCGGTGCTGGAGAACCGGCGCCGCCTGGCCGCCGCGCTCGGCGTGGACCGGCTCACCGTGGCGGACCAGCAGCATGGTGACCGCGTGGCGGTGATCGGCGCGGAACTCGCGGGCCGGGGTCACGACGGCAGCGCCGACGCGCGTGACGCGCTGCCGGGCACCGACGCGATGGTAACGGATCTCCCTCGCGTGGCGCTGGCGACGATCGTCGCGGACTGTGCTCCGGTTGTCTTGTTCGACCTCGCTCACCATGCCATCGGGGTAGCGCACTGCGGGCGGCGCGGCACCGTGCTCGGGACGCTGCCGAAGACGATCGAGGCAATGCGCATGGCGTTCGGATCTGCGCCGCGGGACCTGACGGTCGGCATAGGCCCGGCGATCGGGGCGGACAGCTACGAGATCGGCGATGCCGAGGCCACCGAGGTAACGACGGCATTCCGCGGGGCCCCCGACCACGGGGCCCCCGACCACGGGGCCCGCGCGTCGGGCGGGCTGCTGCGGCCGACACGGCCTGGGCACTGGACCTTCGACATGGTGGAGGCGCTGCGCACTCAGTTGCGGGACGCGGGCGTCAAGGATGTTCACTCGATGGAAATCGACACCCGAACCTCGACGGACGAGTTCTTCTCCGACCGGGCCGCGCGCCCGTGCGGTCGCTTCATGGCCGTCGCCATGCTGCCAGAGTGACAGGCTGGGCGACTCTACCTCTCGGTAACGGGTAGTCAACGGCGATGACGCGTGCGAGGCTGACTACGTACAGACACCTCAAGGCGGAGGGAGGCACGCGTGGAAGCGACTATCGGTGACCACATCTGCATACGCGGTAACAGCGTCGGCCATCCGGACAAGCACGGAGAAATCGTCGAAGTGCACGGAGACAGAGGCGAACCGCCGTACCTGGTGCGGTTCGAGGACGGCCGCACGCTCCTGCTCTTTCCCGGCCCGGACGCCGTGATCGAGCACATCCCACAGCCACGCCGCGGGAACTAACAGCGTGCCGACTGTGAGCGTCCGGTACATCGTCGCCGATGTCGACGCCGCGATCGCGTTCTACCGCGACAACCTCGGCTTCACAGAGATAATGCACCCCGCTCCCACCTTCGCGATGCTGGTCCGCGGCGACCTCCGCCTGACGCTCAGCGCGCCAGGCGGGCCGGGCGGCGGCGGCCAGGCGATGCCCGACGGCACCATCCCGGCGCCGGGCGGCTGGAACCGGTTCGCGCTCGAGGTCTCCGATCTGCCAGGCACGGTAGGGTCGCTGCGCGAGAGCGGGGTGCGGTTCCGCAACGAGATCATCGAGGGCGTGGGCGGCCGGCAGATCCTGGCCGAAGACCCCTCGGGCAACCTTGTGGAACTCTTCGAGCCCACCCGCCCCGAGGCGCGCCTCTGAGCCATACAGCGCCGCTGCTCACAGCAGATCCGCTCCCAGCAGGGCTGGCCGTGGTTTGAATTGGTCTGTCGTGGTTTGACGTGGCCTGTCGTGGTTTGACCTGGCCGTGATCACGCAGCCAGGGCGAGCGCGTTCGGGGTGGTGGACGCGGTACGAGGGATGCGGGGCGCCTGGGACTGGCGGAGATCTTCGGTGACCTGACTCGTCAGGTCACCGAGCGTGGTGTTAAGTGCCCCCGCGAGGGCAGCGATCATCTCGCTCGACGGCTCCTTGCGACCGCGCTCGATCTCCGAAAGGTACTGCGGCGAGATCCCAGCGCGATCAGCGGTTTGTGCCAGTGTCTCCTCGCGCTCGGCGCGCAGTGCCCGCAGGCGCCGGCCGAGCACCTCCCGCCACAGCGGTTCAGGGGCCTGGGGTTGAGGTGACCTAGACCAGCTCGCAGGACGCAACATTTCCCTAACTGTAGACAGCCGGCCCTTGAGGCGCGAGTGCGCTTCGCCGACGGCAGACAAGCCCCATGGCTGACGACAAGCGCATGCCAAGCGGGCTGCCCGGAAACCGTCACGGCGGCACTGCCTCGTCTCTCTAGTGAACAGCAGTGCACGTATCCGGCCAGACCAGGATGGTGAAATATGTTCACTTAGAAAGTAAAGGGCGTAATTTTTTAACTGCGGGGGAAGCTTTCACAGCCTCTGCCAGCTCTTCCATGGCCGGGACGGCGGCCAGAAGCGTCTGTACCGTCTCAGGCCGCAGGCGCTGCAGGCACTCGGTGACAACCTGGGTGCGCTGCGCCCGGACACGCTCGTGGACCTGCTCGCCCTCCGGGGTGGCTTCCACCCGCGCCGCGCGCATGTCCTTCGGGTTCGGGAGCCTGCGGATGAGGCCACGTTCGTCGAGCACCTTGATGATCCGGGACAGCATCGTCGGGTTGATGCCTTCCAGTTCCGTCAGTTCGGCGAGGCCCAGCGGCCCGCGGACGCGGATCAGCGCCAGCACCGAGTACTGGGTCGGCGTCAGGTCTTCCCCGGTTGACGTGTCGTTGAGCTGCCGGGCGAGCCGGGGAATCACCCCGCGCAACCGGGCAACGAGTTCAGCGTCCATGTTGATTCTCCGCGAGGCAATTTGAATGCTTGCCAGCAGGCAATTAGTCTGACTATACGTGAGTGCGACTGACGAACACGCGGCAGCAACTGCCCCCGAAGGCTCGGCTTCTTCCCCGGTCGCGGCAGCGCTGGAACATCGCTGGCTGGTCTTCGCCATCGTGTCGATAGGCCTGTTCATGGCGTCCATAGATCAGACCATTGTGGCGACCGCGCTGCCCGCGATCGAGCACGACCTGCATGCCGGGATCAACTGGAGCGGCTGGACGATCACGATCTACGCGCTCGGCCAGGTCATCGCCATGCCGATGGCCGGCAAGATCAGCGACATGTACGGCCGGAAGAAGGTGTTCGCCGTTTCGGCGGCCGTCTTCACCCTCTCCTCGCTGTGCTGTGGCTTCGCCCCGAACATAGCCCTCCTGCTGATACCGCGATTTATCCAGGCCCTCGGTGGAGGCGCGTTCATGCCCTCGGCCACAGGGATCGTCTCCGACCACTTCGGCCCCGAGCGCGACCGCGCCGTGGGCATGTTCACTTCCATCCTGCCAGTCGGCGGCATCATCGGGCCCATCCTCGGCGGCGTCTTCGTCAGCTACTGGTCCTGGCGCGGCATCTTCCTGGTGAACGTGCCGATCGGGATCGCTCTCATCGCGCTCACGATCAAGTTCATCCCCTCCAACTCGACGCGCAAGAAGAGCCGGATCGACGCACGCGGCATCGCCCTGCTGGCCATCCTCATCACGACGGCGATGTTCGGCATCACCTATCTCGGGAGCGGGAACATCCCGCTCTACAGCCCGGTCTTCCTCGTTTCCGAGGCCGTCGCCCTCATCGCACTCGCCCTGTTCGTACGGCACTCGCGGAATGACGCGGCACCGTTCGTGCCGTACCGACTGCTCCGCGGACGCGGCTTCGGGATCATGAACCTCATCAACCTTGTGTACGGGGCCGCCGCCCTCGGCTTCGCCGCCCTGGTACCGCTGTACGCGCAGGACCGCTACAACATGGCGCCACTTGGCGCCGGCACGCTGCTCACCGCCAGGGCCGTCGGCATGATCGCCGTCGCGGGCGTAGCCGCGATGACACTGCGCCGCACCGGGTACCGGCTGCCGATGATCGTCGGCTTCACCGTCCTCGCGGGCGGTTTGCTGATGATGGCCCTGTCTCCCGATATCTCGGCGTACGCCTGGCTGGCCATCGCGTCCGCGATCACCGGCCTCGGCATGGGCCTGTCGGTACCCGCGTCCAACAACGCGAGTCTTCAGCTGGCCCCCGACCAGGTCGCCGCCATCGCCGGGCTACGCGGGATGTTCCGCCAGTCAGGGTCGATCATCGCGGTGTCGGTCACCACAGCCCTCATTGCCCGGAGCAGTAATGCGGGACTCGTCCAGGCGCACGTCTTCCTGGTTTTCGCGGCTCTGCTGCTCGTGCTGCTGCCGATGATCCGGCTGGTGCCCGATCATCACGGCAACTGGTGACGATGGGCAACCTGACCTTCCGGGGTGGTCTGGTCTTCCGGGGTGGTCTGGTCTTCCGCGGTGAGCAACGGCGGATCCAGCAGGCGCAGGACGCAAGCGTCCGCGTCTAGCTCGGCAGCGATACCGACCGGGAACGTCTGGAACTTGCCGCCATGACCGACGTTCGCCCACGAGATCATCGGAACCTCGAGATCGCCGAGGCGTTCGACCAGGATGTCGTGGACTTCCGCACGCGGGCCGCAGTCCGTGAACGTGCCGGTGATGATCCCGGCAACTCCGTCCAGGTAACCCGAACGGCGCAGCTGAGTGAGCATCCGGTCCAGCCGATACGGCTCTTCCTCGACGTCTTCGAGCAACATGATGCCGCCATCCGCCGGCCACGACGTGTCCGTGCCGACCGACGACGAGAGCAGGGTCAGCGTGCCGCCCTTCGTAACGCCGCGCGCGGCTCCCCCGGTGACCGTGACCGCGTCGGGGTACCGGATCTCCGTCGCGGCCCCCGGCCGGGTCAGCGTGCGCAGCAGCGACCCGAACGAGTAGTGCGCCTGCTTCTCTTGTACGGCCGCCATCGGGCTGAAAAGTGACGCCCACCCGAGCTTCACCGCGACGGCTTCGAGGATCGCGGTGATGTCCGAATACCCGGACAGTACCTTGGGCGCGAGGCCGGCCAGGCTGTCCCAGTTGACGGCTTCCAGGGTGCGCTGGGAGCCATAACCGCCCTTGGCGAAGATAATGCCCGCGATGTCCGGGTCGGTGAGCGCGGACATGAGGTCGGCGGCGCGTGTCTTGTCATCACCGGCCAGGTATTCGCGGAAGCTGCCCGGCTCGCGCGCCGACGCGTAGACGACCGGTTCAAGGCCGGCGAAACGCAGGGTGTCCAGCCCGGTTTCCAGCGGGCCGGCCTCGACTGGGCCGCTTACGCACAGCACGGCCACGCGGTCTCCGGGCCGCAGCGCCGGCGGCCTGGTCAGGGAACGAGGAGCGCTCAAGTTACCTCCGCCATGTGACGTTAATCCGCTATGAAAAATCATGTCATACGGAAATTTTTTTACATGTCCGGCTCCTGCGGGCACACTTTCTGACCCTCCGGATCAGCCGATCGCCACAGCCCCGCATCTCTGCGATGCTTGAAGGCGTGACCGACCGCAGCGCAGCCGTCGAGGCATACAAGAACGCCCTGCTGAACGCGGGTGACGACGCCACGGCGGAGGCGGTGGCGTCTTTCCTGACGGACGACGTCACCGTGGAGACCAACTTCGGCCGCGCGGAAGGTCCGGAAGCGGCGCTCAGGCTGTTGCGCGAGCCGCGGACCGCCGGGATCCTCGCGGCCGGACCGGAGTGGTCGTTGCCGGCTTCCGCCGGGCAATCCGGTGATACGGCCACCGTCACGGCGACGCTTCCGGCGACAGCCCCGTTCGGCGGCATCGAGCTCGTCTTCACATTCGCGGACGGCAAGATCAGGCGGGTCGAGCAGCAGGTACTGCCCGCGACCGCGCCGGAGGCGGCGCCGCTCCGGCTCACCGGCGAGATGAAGGCCGCGGTGAACGGCGCGCTCGACAACCAGGCACCCGTCCTGATCGCCTACAGCGACTCCGACGAGGAAATCCACATGTCGTTCCGCGGCACGGTCCAGGCCTACTCCGACGACCAGCTAGCGCTGTGGGCACGTGATCCGGACGGCGGCCTGCCGCGGAATATCGCGGTTCGTCCCAAGGTGACGCTCTTCTACCACGACCCGAAGACCCGCGCCTCCTACACGTTCTACGGCCGCGCCCGCGTCGTCGAGGATCCGGTCGCGCGCGCCGCGATCTTCGAGAACTCGCATCCGCGCGAGCAGCAGATGGACTTCCGCCGCCACGGCGTCGCGATCGTCGTCGATCTCCGCAAGATCGAAGGGAGAGACGCGACCGGCCGCCTCCTGATGCGCCGTTAGGTTTGAGCCTGTGACCTTGGGAAATGCGCCTGCCGGGTAGCTAGCCGCCGGGGTAGCTAGCTGCCGGGGTAGCTGGCGCCGCAATCGCCGTAGACCGCCTGGAGGTCGGCGGTGACGTTCGCGGTGTTATCGGAGGAGCCGCTGCTCAAGACGTTGGCGTCGCTCTCGAGAGTCGACAGGTCCTTAACGAGCTTGCTGCCGTAGCCGGCCGAGTCGTACACGGCGTTGTATGCGTTGTTGCTGGCGGTGTACACGGCCTGGTCGTTGCCGTTCTCAAGATCGACTGACACGCCACTGAGGTCGGATATGGCCGTCGAGCAGATGGCAGCCGGGACGCCGCTACCGGAGGATCCGCCTATAACTCGGGTCCCTATGACCACGACAGCCACGACCACGACCACGACGATCGCCGACATGATCTTGTGGTCCTTGACGAACCGGAGGTTCAATGTTTCCCCTCAGTGTTGAGCGCACGACGCCTGATTGGCGGTTACCCCGAGCGGCCTGCTGCTGGGCAGCCTGGCCTGGCGTCTGCTTGTGGCCGCAGGTCTTGCGGCACAACGATCCACGGTCTTCACATTTTGTTACATTCCGGCCGATTGACCCGGACAATGGTATCCAAACCGGCGCATGTTCCGCGCATGTTTCGCGTGTTCCCGCGAGCCCTGCCTTGGCGTCCGCCCTCGGGATCGGCACCTTGACGCCGACTTTGCGAGGGGACTAACGTTCTGCACAGAAACAATTAGGAAAGTTTCTTAATTGTTTATGTGGGCCGGACCGCCTTGGGCTACGGCCCCGACTACTCGCTCGTTTCCGACTAGTCAAAGGATCCGCGCTTGAGACGATTCACCCCCCTCGCCGTGACGGCAATGGCCGCCGCCGCGGCGACGATCGGCTTCCTCGCCCCCTCCGCGAGCGCCGCCGGCTACCCGGCCATCTCCCCGGCCGGGCATTCGTATGCGGACCAGGGCTCTGCCCGCGTCCTGCCGCCACATGTATTCGCGCCGTACTACGAGACCTACGACACCACCGACGGCGGCCTCGCCCAGCTGTCCTTCGCGTCCGGGGCCCGCTACCTGTCGCTCGCCTTCCTGCAGACGGACGAGCCGGGGTCGTGCACCGCCTACTGGAACGGGGACACGTCCACGCCGATCTCCGCGACCGCCACGGGCAGCTTCGGCGCCGACATCGCCGAGATCCAGGCCGCGGGCGGGACCGTCATCCCGTCGTTCGGCGGCTACAGCGCCGATACCACCAGCACCGAACTCGCGGACAGCTGCACAAGCGTCAGCGCGATCGCGAAAGTCTACGAACAGCTCGCCGCGACCTACCACATCACCCGCATCGACCTGGACGTCGAAGCGAACTCGCTGACTTTCACGGCGGGAATCGAGCGGCGCAACGAGGCCGTCGCGCAGACCGAGGCGTGGGCCGCCAGGCACCACAAGGTCATCCAGTTCGACTACACGATCCCCGTGAACCCGACTGGCCTCACGTCGTCAGGTCTGGCCGTGCTGCAGAACGCGGTCGCCGAGCACGCCAGGATCACCGAGGTCAACATCATGACCTTCGACTACTACATCGGCACCGAGCAGGACATGCTGGCCGACACCGAGGAAGCGGCCACCGCGACCGAGGGTCAGCTGGCGGCGCTTTACCCGGGCACGTCGCCCGAGTCGCTGTGGCACATGATCGGCGTGACCGAGATGCCCGGGATCGACGACTACGGCCCGGACGAGACGCTCACCACCGCCGACGCGCCCGCCTTCCTGCAGTGGGCGAAGGCCCACGGCCTCGGCCTCATCTCGACCTGGGCCCTGCAGCGCGACAACGGTAACTGCCCGGGGACAAAAGGGGCTGGCAACTGTTCCGGCGTGGCGCAGCCTGACTGGTACTTTAGCCACACGTTCGAGCCGTTCAGCTATCTTCCCTGACGGCAGCTTCGCCTCAGCCGGCTAGCACGCCGGGCCGGGCTGGGTGCCGGGGAGTCCGGCACCCAAGCCCCCGAGGAGAGCAAGCAGATCGCCGATGGCGAGACGGCTGTCGGCCGACTCCGGCACCGGAAGATGGGTCTCAACGCGGTAGTGGTTCCGGCGACCGCCCTTTTCCTTGACGATGTACCCGGCGGCGGCGAGATCTCTGACGATCCCGAATGCGCTGCGCTCGGTGATGCCGACGGACGCGGCGATATCACGCAGCCGCGCCCCCGGGTCGCGGGCGATGCACAGCAGCACCAGAGCGTGGTTGGTTAGGAAGCCCCAGGTCGGCATGCGCGGAAACTACCACAAGAATTTTCCGGAATACCATTGCTGGTTTCCCGGGCAGGGATGACACGGGCCGGAGGCACCGTGGTGCGGGCGCTGCCTGCGACCTCAGATCGGCCGGACGTGCTCGGCCTGCGGTCCCTTGTCGCCGCGGACCGTGGTGTACTCGACACGCTGGTTGTCTTCCAGGCTTCGGTAGCCGTCGGTTTCGATCGCCGAGTGATGGACGAATACATCCGGCGTAGCGTCGTCGGGCGCGATGAAGCCGTAGCCCTTGTCCGCGTTGAACCATTTCACTGTTCCCTGAGCCACTGCGCTCTCCTCCCGGAATGATCATCAGGATCCACATGCGTGCATCCCCGGGGCTGTGCGACCGCCCGTCCCTCCCTGGGGGGAAGGATCTGGAGTGCGGGCACCGCTGTCAGAATTCGCAGGCGCTGTGACACGAGCACGAAATTCGACTACAACCGTTACCATCTAACACCATCGCGCCCACTGCCGCTACTTTGACACCAGCGGCGACAGGCAGGCCCGCATCATTACCATCAGGTCATGAGCGATTCCCTGACGCGACGCGGAACCTACGATGTGGTGATCGTCGGTGGCGGTCACAACGGCCTCACGGCAGCGTCCTACCTCGCGGCGGCGGGGCTGTCGGTGGTGGTGCTCGAGCGCCTTGACCACACCGGCGGCGCCGCGGTCTCCGCCCGGGCGTTCCCGGGATTGCCTGCTCGCTTGTCGAGGTACTCCTACCTCGTGTCCCTGATGCCGGATGCGATCGTCAAGGACCTCGATCTCGGCCTGCGGCTGGCTTCGCGCTCGACCGCGTCCTACACCCCGGTTCTCCGCGACGGTGTCGCCCGCGGACTGCTCGTCGAGCGGCCCGAGGGCCCGGCGACCCGGGACAGCTTCCGTGCCCTGACTGGTTCCGACGCCGAGTATGACGCGTGGCGCGCTTTCTACGGGCAGGTTGGCGAGCTTGCCGCTGCCGTCGCTCCGACGTTCACCGAGCCGCTGCCAAGGGAATCGGCGCTTCGGCAACAGGTTGACCCGGTCCTGTGGCGGGAACTCGTGGAGCGGCCGCTTGGCGAGGCCATACGGGGCCGCTTCCGCGACGTGACCGTGCGCGGCGTAGTCGCGACCGACGCGCTGATCGGCACCTTCGCGCGCATGGACGACCCCTCACTGATCCAGAACCGGTGCTTCCTCTACCACCTCGTCGGCAACGGGACGGGCGAATGGCGCGTGCCCGTCGGCGGAATGGGCGCGGTCACCGACGCACTCGCGGCCGCTGCTGGCAAGTCGGGTGCCGAACTGGTCGTAAACGCCGAGGTCACTGCGATCCGCGGCAGTCAAGATGGCACCGAAATCGACGTCAGCGGCGGCGCGCGGACGCGGACGCTGCGTGCCCGCTACGTCCTCGGATGCGTCGCGCCCTGGGTCCTGCGGGGCCTCCTCGGCGAGGAGCGAGACCTGGCGGCGAAACCGGCCGGCGCCCAGTTGAAGGTCAACTTCCTCCTCGACCGGCTCCCGCGCCTGGTGTCGGGTGCCGACCCGCGTATCGCCTTCGCCGGGACCCTGCACCTGGGCGAGGACTATCCCGATCTCGAGCGGGCCTACGCGGAGGCTGCCGACGGGCAGATCCCGTCGCGCTTGCCTGGTGAGGTCTATTGTCATTCCCTGACCGATCCCTCGATTCTCGGCCAGGTTCCCGACGGGACCCACACGCTGACGTATTTCGGCCTGCACCTTCCGGCGGCGCTCTTCGACGACCCGGCGACGCGCGCGCAGCGCAAGGAACTCGCCCTCAAGCGCGCGATCGCCTCCCTCGACGAGCACCTCATCGACCCGATCGAGTCGGTCGTCGCGCGCGACGCGGACGGCAGGCCCTGCATCGAGGCGAAGATCCCGCAAGACATCGAGGCTGACCTCGCCATGCCAGGCGGCCACATCTTCCACGGCGACCTGGCCTGGCCCTGGGCAGCCGATACGGCCGCGCTCGACACGCCCGCGCAGCGCTGGGGCGTCGGGACCAGCCGGGAGGGCATCCTCTTGTGCGGCTCGGGCGCCCTGCGCGGCGGCGCGGTCTCGGGTCTCGGCGGACACAACGCGGCCCAGGCAGTCCTGGAACTCGCGTGACCTCTGGCCGACTTCGGGGGATGACCGTATGAGCACGGCCGCCACCGCCTCGTCCGGAAAAATCTTCTACGGAACGGACCGTGGTTTCTCGTTCATCGTCAGGACCAGTGGCGCCCGGACGATGGCCGCCAGGGTGTCCTACCGGTGATCAGCAGGCAGCGCCCTCATCGCTGAACCGGCACGGGTGCCGGCACGCACATGCAGCCTCGGTGCAAACCGCCCACGGCGGTCGCCTCGCAGTAGCGGAAAGCGATGGAGTCATGCTCGTCAGCGGTGTGCCCGCACGGGCACAGTACGTCCGGCGCCGGCTCGTCGTGCGATGTTGTCGTCATGAGGTCGCCTTCCCTTAGAGTCCAGCAGCCGACCGCGGGCTTCGCCGCCGGCGTATGCGCCCGCCCGCGGGCGGGAACGAGAGCGGCTTCGCCTTTTCACGCCAAGTGAACCGCGTCCACGCGGCACGCGAAATAACCAATCTCGCATAAACCCATCACCGCAGCCGATCGCCGCGTAAGTGTTCCTTTGCCTCTGCCGCCCGACGCGGGCGGCTTGCGGTGGCGCAAGGCATACCGGCTGGTCACCCGGTCTTGGACCTGCGCCGGTCGCGGCGCATGGTCCGGCGCAACTCGGTGATCCGCGCTGTTCCCGCGACGGCCATGAGCAGAGCGCCCGCGACGGCGGCGAGCAACAGCGCCACGGCAAGCGACAGATGCAGGTGCGCGCCCAGGAAGCTGATGCTGACGGCATGCGCGTTCTGGATGATGAAGATCAGCACCACGGTGAGGACAACAATGCCCACGATCAGCGCCGTGCGCATGCCGCTGATCTTTGTACTCGCCCCCCGCTGGCGGGGGGAGGAGGTCTGGGCGGGCTGACGCGGCGGCCCGGAGCCATTTTCTGAGGGAGGTGGCAGGGTATTGGTGGTGGCGTGTGGTGTCTCTGGCTCTGTCATGGTGCTTCTTCCGTTGCGAACGGGGACTGGGCGCAGATGGCCGGGCCGCCCGTTGCCGACACAGGTATCCGGCCAGATCGGCCTGGTGTCTTCCGTGTCTCAAAATCAACCCTATACCAGAACTTTAAAACTAGCAATGTATTTCCGTAGTATGCGGCATTCACTACCTGTGCCGTGCTGCCCGCCAGCAGCAGGACACAGGGCATCAGGAGCCCGATTCAGACGAGACGCTGGTGGACGTAGCACCATCTCCATGCCGCGCCCGGCGCAAGCCCGGCGGCTACCGGGTGGTCGGTTTCCTCGTAGTGCGCTCTGGCGTGCCGGTTCGGCGAGCCATCGGAACAGGACACCCAGCCGCAGGTCAGGCAGACCGCGAGGCCTGCCTTGCCGCCCGTGCTGTCGCGGCCGTCCGGGCTGTCCGGGCTGTCCACGCAGTCCCGGCAGTCGTCCGATTGGGGCCTTACCGGCACGAGGTCGTCGAGGTGCTCACATCGCGGGGCCGTGCCGTTCGGGCTCACGGCCGACGCGCTAAGGGCCATGCTCCGGCGAGAGATCATGGCAACGTCCCCTTACGCGATCGAAATGCCGGGCCCGGCCCAGCCGGTCATTCACGAGTCAACCCCTGCAAGCACCCAAGCGGAAACAGGCAACGCAAGCACTGCTCATTACCAGAACCGATCACCCCCGCGAGCCGGGCGCCCCCGCACGTGCCTGACGCGCGCGGAAAAGTTAGGCTTACGCGCAGGATCTCCTATCTCAGGCCGGGCCCGGCTCGGTGATCCGGTGCCTGGACGGCCCCGGCGATCTCCTCCGGGGTCCCGATTCAGGATCGTTCGGCAAGGGAGCCGAGAAGTGGACTGGATAAGGACTTGGCGGCGGACATGGAGCTACGGCAACTTCGCTACTTCGTGACGCTGGCGGAGGAACTGCACTTCGGCCGGGCGGCCGAGCGGGAGCACATCGTGCAATCGGCGCTGAGCCAGCAGGTGCAGCGGCTGGAACGCGAGCTAGGCGTCCGCCTGCTCGAACGCAGCACGCACCATGTCGCGCTTACCGCTGCCGGGGCGGTGTACCTGGTCGAGGCGCGGCAGATCCTGGCGCACGTGGACCGCGCCGCGGAAACCGCCAGGAACGCGGCGGGCACCGCCGCGCCGCTGCGCGTCGGCATCATCGACTCCAGCTACGACTCGATGCCGCAGATCCTGCACGAGGTCCAGGCCCGCTACCCCGGCCTGGTCATCCACCAGGTCGAGGCCAGCGTCCCCGAGCAGTACCAGCGGCTCACCGACGGACGCCTGGACGTAGGCGTCGGCCGCGCCACGCTCGCCCCGCCGCAGATCGCCTCGCTGCTGTTCCGCCACGACCCGCTCGGGGTCCTGGTGCCAACCGGGCATCCGTTCGCAGAACGTGACGGCGTCTCAGTCGCCGCACTGGCCGAGGAACCGCTCCTGCTCGCCGAAGAGGCGAGGGCGCCGGAATTCAATCAGTTCACCGTCGAGATGTGCCGGGCGGCCGGCTTCACCCCCACCGTGTACCGGGGAACCGTGGAGAGCATCCGGGCGGCCGCCGATCTCGTCGCCGCCGGACGCTGCCTGTACTGCGTGCCATCCTCCTGCATCGCCGCGCTCCCCGGGACCATCTGGCGGCCGCTCACCGAGCCGGCATCCGACTATCCGTGGTCGGTCCTGTGGCGCGCGGCCGACGACTCCGGCCACGTGCGCGCCGTTGTCAGCTGCGCCCAGGCCATGTCAAAACGCCTCGGCTGGCTGACGTCCGCCGGCCAGGGCGCACATTCACTCTGACTGCCGCCGCGGCGTTCGGTCTAGGTGATGGTCTAAAGGCCCGGATGAAAGTCTGCCTCGGCGACCGGCTAGGGTCAGCGGCCGCGGCGACCCCGGAAGCCGGCCGACAACGCCGCCGCGCCGCGACCGGTTGCCGGAGCGGCCGCGATGGCTTCCCTGTGCACAGCGGGCAGCGTGACCGGGGGAACGGGCTCGCCGGCGATCGAGCGCAACAGCGCTGATCCGGGAGTGACCTTGGCGGTCAGCGGAACGACGCCCGCCTTCCGCATCAGGTCACGAACGGCTGCGGCCTGACCGGAGGTCTGGAGGGTGATCACCGTCCCTGTCGCCCCGGCCCGGGCGGTCCGCCCCGACCGGTGCAGGTACGCCTTGTGCTCGGCCGGCGAATCCGCGTGGATGACCAGGTCGATGCCGTCTACGTGGATACCGCGGGCAGCGATGTCAGTCGCGACGATGACCCGCACTGTGCCGGCCGCGAAGGCGGCAAGATTCCGTTCCCGCGCGCCCTGCGACAAATCCCCGTGCAGCTCGGCTGCCGAGATGCCGCTCGTGACCAACTGGCGGGCGAGCCGGCGGGCGGCATGCTTGGTCCGGGTGAAGACCAGCGACCGGCCGCCGCCGGCCGCGAGAGCGGCGACCACGCCGACCCGGTCGGCGGGATCAACGGTGAGCAAGTGGTGGACCATCGTGACCGGCGCCTCGACGGAACCGACGTCATGCTGTGCCGGGCGGTTCATGAAGCGCCGCACCAGGACATCGACGGCGGCGTCGAGCGTCGCGGAAAACAGCATCCGCTGGCCGTCAGGCGGGGTCATGGCAAGCAGCCGCCGCACCACGGGCAGGAACCCGAGGTCGGCCATGTGATCGGCTTCGTCGACCACGCTGATGTCGACGTCGCCGAGATGGCAGTGGCCCTGCTCGATCAGGTCGGCCAGGCGGCCGGGACACGCGACGATAATGTCAGCGCGGTTACGCAGGGCGGCCACCTGCGGGTTCTGCGGCACGCCGCCGAAGATCGTGGCGACGCTGAGGCCGGCCGCCCGGGCCAGCGGGGACAG
>DASZJE010000094.1:0-1953 GCA_035948445.1 Trebonia sp.
GGTTCCGGGACAGGGGCAGCATCCCGCGGCTCGGCGCCGGCTTCGGACTGTCGCAGGCCACCGCCTACCGCTACCTCGATGAGGTCATCGGCGTGCTGGCGGAGAAGGCGCCGGGACTACGTGAGGCACTAGAGCGCGCCCTGGCCGAGGCGACCCCGTACGTCATCTTCGACGGCAAGATCGTCGGCAGCGACCGGTGCCACGAGAAAACAGCCAGCCGGAAGGGGAAGGAAACCGGCCTGTGGTACTCGGGGAAAAGGAAGGACTTCGGCGGCAACATCCAGGCTGTGTTTTATCCCGACGGCAGGCCGATGTGGGTGTCGGACGTCCTTCCCGGGAACGTGAACGACCTGTCCGCAGCGCGGGAAATGGTCCTCGCGGTGATCGGCCCGTTCGTGGATAAGATGCCGGTGCTCGCCGATGCCGGGTACGAAGGCGCAGGTCACGGCATCCTCACCCCGACAAGGAAGCTCGCGGGAGTGAAAGAGCTGGACATTAACACCCGCACCAGGAACGCGCTGATCCGCTCGACAAGATGCCTCGGAGAACGCGGGTTCGCGCTGCTCACCCAGCGCTGGCAAACCCTCCAGCACGTCACCGCCAGTCCCGGCAAGATCGGCCAGATCGCCCGCGCCGCCCTCGTCCTGACGCTATTCGAGCACAAGATGCTCACCTGAAATCGCTGAGAAAACCTCATTGCGCCGTTTTTGACCCGCGATCTCCGATGGATACCCTGGTGGGGTATGCCCACCCCACTCGCTCTCGCGTGACCCCGCGCCTGGCTGGCCTAGTCGTCCGCGATCGTGTCCGGGCCGGTCCAGGCGGCCATGAGCTCGTCAAGCCAGGCCTGCACGGCCTTGATCGACTGCGGCCTGAGCCGGAAGACCCGGGCCCGCGCGTCCTCGTCGAGCCGCTCGTCGGCGATCACCAGGGCGGACAGCAGCACCCGGAGGTGGCGGCTGATCGCCGGGGCCGACATGCCCACCTCGGCGGCCAGTTCGCCGGCCCGCATGGGCCCGCCGCTCAGCAGCGTCACGATCTGCCGCCGCGTCGGATCGGACAATGCCTCGATGACGGTCCCCGCGGTCATGTCCACATCGTGTGTCACCCGGTAATAGTTAACGAAACCGTTAACTATTGTCAAGTGGTCCCGTGGCGAGGACACTCGGCTCATCATGCGCGCCGCGACCCTCATCAGCTGGCTCGTCACGGCGAGCCTCGGTGCCTTCATGCTCCGGACCTGGCTCGCGCGCGGCGGCCTGGGCCGCGAGCGCGCCAAGACGGGCGGGCTGCCGCCGCAACTGATCTTCGGCCACGCCGCTACGGCCCTCACCGGCCTGCTTGTCTGGGTGGCCTTCGTTGCCTCCGGCGCCAGGCCGTTCGCCTGGGCGGCCGTCGCCCTGCTGATGGTGGCCGTGGGCCTCGGGCTGTGCACCGTGACGCTCTGGACCCCCTATCCGGCGCGCAAGCCAGGGGAGCGGCGGGAGCCGGCCGCAGCGGACGCGGCGCCGGGTGCAGCGGACGCGGCGCCGGCCGCAGCGGACGCGGCGCCGGGTGCAGCGGACGCGGCGGACGCGGCGCCGGCCGCAGCGGAGGCGCCGAGTGCGCCCGACCAGCCGGAATTCGAGGTCACCGACGAGATGATCGCCCGGCTGCTGTCGGATCCCTTCCCCGCGTCAAGGCACCGGCCGATCCGGCCGAATCCGGCGGTGCTCGTCCCGGTCGCACACGGTTTCCTGGCGATCGCCACGTTTACCCTCGCCGTGCTGAGCACGATTGTGTGAATTGCTGATATCCGGCGCCCGTGTTCGACCGCCGAGGGTTGCGGACGCGGGCCGCTGCTGTTGATACTTCTGGGATGGGAGACCGGAATGTGCTCGGCGGCGAACTTGAGCCATGTGGAACTGACCCGCTCACCGGCTTCTACCGGGACGGCTGCTGCAGCACCGGACC
>DASZJE010000095.1:0-5621 GCA_035948445.1 Trebonia sp.
GCGCGGCACTCGCGCGCGTGGACGAGGTCGTCGCCGAGGGCGCCGACATCCTCGACGTCGGCGGCATCCCCGCCAAACCCGGTGACGAGGTCACCGTGGCCGAGGAGATCAGGCGCACCGTCCCGTTCATCGAGGCGGTCCGCGCCACCTACCCCGACCTGGTGATCAGCGTCGACACGTGGCGCCACGAAGTGGGCCAGGCCGTGTGCGAGGCGGGCGCCGACCTGCTCAACGACACCTGGGGCGGGTGGGACCCGAAGGTGGCCGAGGTGGCCGCGGAGCACGGCGCGGGAATCGTGTGCTCGCACGCCGGCGGGGCGCTGCCGCGGACCAGGCCGTTCCGGCTGTCGTACGCCGACGTCATGGCGGACGTGCTCGATACCGTGCTCGGGCTCGCGCAACGGGCGCTGCGGGCCGGTGTCGACGAGGCGCGGGTCGTGATCGACCCGGCGCACGACTTCGGGAAGAACACCTGGCACTCCCTTGAGGTCACGCGGCGGCTGGGGGAGATGACCGCGACCGGGTGGCCTGTGCTGCTGTCCGCTTCGCGCAAGGACTTCGTCGGCGAGGCTGTCGGCGCGGACATCGAGGACCGGCTGCCGGGCACCCTCGCCGTCACGGCGGTCGCCTCGTGGCTGGGGGCACGGATCTTCCGCGCGCACGACGTCGCCGCGACCCGGATGGCGCTCGACATGGTGTCGGTGGTGCGCGGCGACATGCCGCCCGCGCAGACGGTAAGGGGCCTCACCTAGCCTTTCCCGGCGGCGGCCGCGCCAAGGCGCTCAGGGAGAGTTTGAAACGTTCCATGCGGAACGGGCCGCCGGCGACCCGGACCACTTCAGCCCGGATTACTCCTATTACGCTGAGCGTCGGCTGATCAGGATTTGACACGTTCTAATCTCGTGCGGAAACTTGCTCTCACCAGTCCAGAGAATGCGGGTGAACGTGGCTGTCAGCATCCGGGAGGTCGCCGCGCACGCCGGCGTCTCCGTCGCGACGGTCTCCAACGTGCTGAACAGGCCGGAGATCGTGGCATCCCTGACCCGCGAGCGAGTGCAGGCCTCGATCAGGGAGCTAGGCTACGTGCGCAACGAGTCCGCCAGGCAACTGCGCGCGGGCCGGAGCCGGACGATAGGCCTGGTCGTCCTCGACGTGGCCAACCCGTTCTTCACCGACCTGGCGCGCGGCGTGGAGGACGAGGCGAACAAGGCGGGCCTGGCCGTCATCCTGTGCAACAGCGATGACCAGGAGCGCAAGGAGCAGCAGTACCTGGAACTGCTCGAGGAACACCGCGTGCACGGGGTGCTGATCACGCCGGTGGCCGGCGCGGGAGCGCGGCTTGCCGGGCTGCAGCGCTGGGGCACTCCGGTGGTGCTTGTCGACAGCCGGTCCCCGTCCCGCGGCCAGTGTTCCGTGGCGGTCGACGACGTGCTCGGCGGCGACCTCGCGATGTCCCATCTGCTGTCGGCCGGCCCCGAGCGTGTCGCCTACGTCGCGGGCCCGCCGGCCATCCGGCAGGTAGCCGACCGGCTCGAGGGCGCCCGGCGTGCCATGACACGGGCCGGGCACGCGCCGCAGGACCTGCGCGTGATCGAAGCCGGCGGGCTCAACGTCGGCGGGGGCCAGAAAGTTGGCGAACAGATCGCGGCCATGCCGGCCGGAAGCCGCCCCGCCGCGGTGTTCTGCGCCAACGACCTGATAGCCCTCGGCGTACTCCAGGAGATGACCCGTAACCACATCCGGGTCCCCGAAGACATCTCGATCGCCGGATACGACGACATCGACTTCGCGGCGGCCGCGGCGGTGCCGCTCACCTCGGTACGCCAGCCCCGCCAGCAGCTCGGCCGGACCGCGGCCAGGCTGCTGCTCGACGAGGCCGCTGACGGCGACACCCACCAGCATCGCCAGGTCATCTTCGAGCCTGAACTAGTCGTCCGCCAGTCCACGCAGCCTCAGTAGCCATTGTCTGCCAGGTGTCTAGGCTTGTCCGCATGGACAATCTGAGTGCCGCCGGGACTGGCGCGGATGCTGCGGGCGCAGGCGGCGAACTGGCCGAGGAGATCCTGGGATTGCTCAGGCTCGAGGCACTTGAGGTGGACATGTTCCGCGGCCGGGCGATGCCCGGCGAGGCGCGGCGCCTCTTCGGCGGCCAGGTCGCCGCGCAGGCCCTCGCCGCCGCCGGGAACACTGTTGCCGCGGATGACTCAGGCGCGGGCGCGCGGCCGCACTCGCTGCACGCGTATTTCCTGCGGCCCGGTGACTCCAGCGCGCCGGTCGTCTTCCAGGTGGACCGGCTGCACGAGGGCCGGACGTTCCGCCGCCGCCGGGTCACCGCGATCCAGCATGGGCAGCCGATCTTGTGCCTCGAATCGTCGTTCACGGCGGACACGTCGGACGCCACCGACTACGATCCCGCGCCCCCTGTCCCGGCTCCCGAAGAATGCGACGCCTACGATCCCGGCGCCCATCTCGCGCGCCGGGGCCAGCTCAGGCCATGGCAGCTGTTCGAGGCACGCCCGGTGCCCTTTCCCGGCCAGGACGATGACAGCGCCCCGGCACCAGTGCGCCCCGCGACCGCCGACATGTGGTTCCGGCTCCTGGCCGATCCCGCCACTCCCGGCATCATGCCGGAGACGGTCATCACCTACCTGAGTGACATGACGCTCTCGGCGACCGCGCTGCGGCCGTCTCGCAGCCACCCGGAGGGACGCAGGGACGTGACCGGACTGACGTCCCTGGATCATTCGGTGTGGTTCCACAACCCGGCGGACCTGTCCGGCTGGCTCCTGTTCTCGAAGATCGCCCCCGCCGCCGGGCCGGTGCGCGGACTGACAGCCGGGCAGATCTTCCACCGCGACGGCACGCTGATCGCTTCCGTCGCCCAGGAGGCCCTGACCCACCGCCACGGCCCCGGGCAGAGCTAGCGTGTTACGCCTTGTCTGCCATGGCCTCCGCGAGCAGCGTCACCGAACGCAGCCGCGTCTCGATGTCAGGCACCTGATGCACGGTGATGAGTTCGTCGGCCTTCGTCCGCCCCGCGAATTCCGACAGGTAGGACCGGACTTCTGCCGCCGTCCCGACCGCGGAGCACTTCAGCATCTCATCGACGTGCACCGCCGCGCCCTGCGCCAGCAGTTGCTCCGCCTGCTCGTCGGTGATCTCCGACGCGGGAATCCCGGCCTGCCGCCCGAACAGGCTCGCCGCCCGCGTCCGCCGCGACGCCTGGAACTGCTCCCGTGCTTCCCCGGAAGAGGGAGCCGCGAACACGTTCACCCCGACGATCACGTACGGCTGCTGCAGTTGCGCCGACGGCTTGAACTCGTTCCGGTACACCTCCACCGCCGCGTCCAGCGCGCCCGGGGCGAAGTGTGAGGCGAAGGCATAAGGCAGTCCCAAAGCCGCGGCTAGCTGCGCGCCGAACAGCGACGATCCCAGCATGTACAGCGGCACGTTCGATCCCTTGCCGGGAACGGCGTCCACGCCGGGCACCCGGGTGTTGCCGGTGAGGTACCCCTGCAGTTCGACCACGTCCTGCGGGAAGTTCTCGGCGGTCCGCGGGTCGCGCCGCAGCGCGTACAGGGTGTTCTGGTCGGAGCCGGGCGCCCGCCCGAGCCCCAGGTCGATCCGGCCGGGGTACATCGCCGCGAGCGTGCCGAACTGCTCGGCGATCACGAGCGGGGAGTGGTTCGGCAGCATGATCCCGCCGGACCCGAGCCTGATCGTCGACGTGTGCGCGCCGACGTGCGAGATGAGCACGCTGGTCGCCGAGGACGCGATGACCGGCATGTTGTGGTGCTCGGCGTACCAGACCCGTTCGTACCCGAGCTCTTCCGCCCGCCGCGCCAGCGCCACGCTCGCCGCGAAACTGTCACTCGCCGTCTGCCCGCGCCCGATAGGCGCCAGGTCCAGGATCGACAACCGCATCATCCACACCTCCGACGGGGAAAGACAACAAAGACCCTAAACTACTCATTCCGCCGAACGGACCGTGGTGACTCCGCCGCATAGCCTCGCGGCCGTGGTCAGCCTGGACGCGACCGTGCCGAGGCCGGCCAGGAGTCATAATGGTGCGGTGCCACAGTTTCGACCCGAAGCACGGTATCGACCCGAAGCACGGTGTCAAGCCGAAGCACGGTGTCAAGCCGAAGACCGGTGTGGAATCAAGGACGGGCGGGAAGCGTGAATACGATCCAGGCAGATAAGGTCCGCTCCGGGCAGGGTTTCTTCGCCGCCCTCGACCAGAGCGGCGGCAGCACGCCGAAGGCCCTCGCCGAATACGGCGTCTCCCGTGACCAATACCACACTGAGACCGAGATGTTCGACCTGGTGCATGCCATGCGTACGCGCGTGGTGACCAGCCAGGCGTTCGACGGCTCGCGGGTGCTCGCGGCCATCCTCTTCCTGCAGACCGTGGAGCGGCAGGTGAACGGCGTCCCCACGGCTCGCTACCTGTGGGACGAGAAGAACGTCGTGCCGTTCCTCAAGGTCGACCTGGGCCTGGCGCCCGAGCAGGACGGCGTCCAGCTCATGAAGCCCATCGCCACGCTGGATGACCAGCTGGACATCGCCCGCCGGAACCAGATCTTCGGCACGAAGATGCGCTCGGTGATTCACGATGCCAGCGAGGCGGGGGTCGCGGCGATAGTGGACCAGCAGTTCGACTACGCACGCCGGATCGCGGCGGCGGGACTCGTACCGATCATCGAGCCCGAGGTCCTGATCACCAGCCCGCACAAGCCCGAAGCCGAGTCGCTGCTGCGCGACGCCATCAGCAAGCACGTCGCCGAGTGGGCGGCCGACATGCCGGTCATGCTCAAGCTCACCATCCCGACCGAGCCGGACCTCTACGGCGAACTTGCCGCCGACCCGAAGGTCCTGCGCGTCCTCGCCCTGTCCGGCGGCTACAGCCGCGACGAGGCCTGCGCGCTGCTGGCGAAAGACCCGTCCCTCATCGCGAGCTTCTCCCGCGCCCTGCTCGAGGGCCTGACCGAAGGCCAGACCGACGCCGAGTTCAACGCGACCCTGGACTCCTCGATCGCCAAGATCTACGACGCCTCCGTCCGCAAGCACCCGGCGTAACACCGCTCGGGTCCAGTACTGCATCAGCGAGGTGTGACGGTTTCTGGCACGGCTGCGGATCCGCGCGAAGCGACGACGTAACCGCAGCGCCTACAGCGCGCGAGCTACTCGAAGCCGCAGGTCGCCGGTCGCCACGAGAGCTGCGGTGTTCTTCGCGTCGTGGGTGCCGGCGCCGCGCAGGCTTAGGCGGATGGCAGTGGCAGCCTCGGCCATCGGCTGTTCCCGCTGGGTGCCGCGGAATGCGACGCTGGTGGCCAGAAGGAGTCGTTCTGTCCACCATTCGGCCCGCTCGCGCCGATCGTGCAGGTCATCGAGCGCGTCCAGGACGTTCTCGAGGAGGCGCTTTTCTGTCTCGCTGTCGACCACAGGCTCACCTTGACATCCGCATCCTGATGGGGGCAATCGGGTCTCGGCAGGCTCGCGTGATCTGCGGTCCGGCGTGCGTAAATGCGAATCGCGCGCCCTAGCCTGACGGTAGCTTCTCCAGTTCCGAGGTCCGCGGCGCCGCTCGCCTCCACGGCCTCAGACACGACGGAACCCCT
>DASZJE010000096.1:0-45880 GCA_035948445.1 Trebonia sp.
TGCCCGGACGCGCTGCCGTCCGGGCACGACGACGTTTGTGATGGCTCAGCGACGCGCTCGATACGTCATCATGCAAGCATCCCTAATCCCGATGATTGGAAATCTTGTGCGAACGGAGCGCCGGGAGTAGGGTTGGCCACATGCCTGTGGCACAAGATTTCGAGCAGCATCGGCGCGAGCTGACGGGATATTGCTACCGGATGCTCGGCTCGGCGTTCGACGCCGACGACGCCGTGCAGGAGACGATGCTGCGCGCGTGGAAGAACGCCGAGGGGTTCGAGGGACGCGCGTCGGTGCGGTCCTGGCTCTACCGCATCGCGACGAACGTGTGCCTGGATACGCTTCGATCCGGCAAGCGGCGGGCGCTGCCGATGGATCTCGGTCCCGCCTCCCCGCCGAACGAGTCGTTGCTGCGGCCGTGGCCCGCCGAGGACATCTGGGTCACTCCCATCCCCGACGACAGGCTTGACCCGGCGGAGATCGCCGAGTCCCGGGACTCGGTGCGCCTGGCGTTCGTGACCGCGCTCCAGCATCTTCCGGCGCGGCAACGGGCGGCCCTTATCCTGTGCGAGGTGCTCAGGCTGTCCGCCGCCGAAGCCGCGGGGGTCCTGGAGTCGTCGGTCGCGTCGGTGAACAGCGCGCTCCAGCGTGCCCGCGCCACGCTCGCCGACTTGCCCGAGCACCAGCGGCCCGACGCCGTGGACCCGGAGAACGCCGAACTGCTCGCGAAATACGTGGACGCCTTCCAGCGGTATGACGTGGCGGCCCTGCTGCACCTGCTGCACGAGGACGCGATCCAGACGATGCCGCCGTTCCAGTTGTGGATTTCGGGGAACGTCAACATCACGAAGTGGATGCTGGAGCCGACCCCTGGCCAGTGCAGGGGGTCAGTTCTAATACCGGTCCGAGCCAACGGCGTTCAGGCTTGGGGGCAGTACAAGCCAGACCCGGAGCACGGCGGGTACACGGCGTGGGGGCTCCAGGTCCACGAAGCCAGCGGCGGCAAGTTCAGCAGGCTGACGTTCTTCATCGACAGCGAGCGGATCTTCCCGCTCTTCGGACTCCCGTTGCGGCGGTAGCCCGCCCGCCGATGCGACTGTTGTCACATCCGCACGAGACTGACCTGCGGGGCAGCAGCAGCCGCTAACTTGAATACGTGCCGAATATGATCTTGCAAGACCTAGCGATATTCGGCACCGGGATAGCCGCGGGGACGATCAATGTCGTTGTCGGCTCCGGCACCCTGATCACTTTCCCGACGTTGCTGGCGTTCGGCTACCCGCCCGTGCTCGCGAACGTGAGCAACAACATCGGCATCATCCCCGGTTCGCTGACCGGCGCCTACGGCTACCGCGGGGAATTGACCGGGCAGCGGAGCAGGCTGCTGACCCTCGGCTCGGCGTCGCTGCTCGGCGGCCTGCTCGGGGCGGTCCTGCTGCTCACGCTGCCCGCGGGTGCCTTCCAGGCGATCGTCCCGGTGCTGATCGGCGTCGCGCTGGTGATGGTGGTCGCGCAGCCGCGGCTCGCGAAGTGGGTGGCGCGACGACAGCAGGCGAAGGCGGGCACGGCGACCGCGGCGCATCCCGTGACAGTTCCGTCAGGGGCAGCGCTGTCGGGGGCAACGCTGTCGGGGATGGCGCTGTCGGGGATGGCGTCGCCCGAGGTAACGCCGGCAGGGGTAACACAGGCGGGCTCGATGCTCACTCGGGCACCAGCTCGGGAGCGGATCGGGCCCGTGCTGTGGTTCCTGGTGTTCTGCACCGGGCTCTACGGCGGATATTTCGGCGCCGCGCAGGGCGTGCTGCTCATCGGCCTCCTCGGGATCGCGCTCAACGACACGCTGCAGCGGGTCAACGCGGCCAAGAACGTGCTGGCCGCGCTGGTCAACGGAATGGCCGCCGTCGTGTTCATCCTTGTCTCGCACGTCGACTGGACGGCGGCGGGCCTGATCGCGCTCGGCTCCGTCCTTGGCGGCATGATCGGTGCCCGCGTCGGCCGCAAGCTCCCGCCCTGGGGCCTGCGTGTCCTGATCATCTGCGTCGGCATCGTGGCCCTCGTCAAGCTCCTGGCCTGAACCAGGCGCCCGGGCCCTAGCCTTCCCGGCGGGCGCCGGCCGAAGGGGCGACCGTGCTCAGCGCGGGCGCGGCGAAGTCCGCGCGGGCGAAGGCCCGCGTGATCGCGTCCGCCACCCTGGCCCCACGGTCGCGCGCGGCCAGGGCGATGATCGCGCCGCCGAAGCCGCCGCCGGTCATGCGCGCACCGAGCGCGCCCGCGTCAAGTGCCGTCGCGACCGCCAGGTCGAGGGCCGGCGTCGTTATGGCGAAGTCGTCCCTCATCGACTCGTGCGAGGCGGACAGCAGCGCGCCGATCGCCCCCGGGTCCGACTTCAGCACCCCGGACCGCAGCAGCCGGACCGTCTGGAGAACACGCTCGTCCTCGGTGACCACGTGCCGGACCCGGCGGAACGTCTCGTCGTCCAGCAGCCCGGCCGCCTTCTCCAGGTCGCCGGCGCCGATGTCGCGGAGCGCGCGGACGCCGAGGATCCGCGCGGCGCGCTCGCACGACGCGCGGCGGCTGGCGTACCCGCCGGCGCCGTGCGAGTGCCGCTCCCCCGTGTCGGCGAGGAGGATCTCCAGGCCCGCGTCGTCGAGGTCCAGCGGCACGTTCTCGGCGTGCTCGGTGCGGCAGTCGAGGAAGACGGCCGCGCCGGGTTCGCCGAACAGCGACGCGAACTGGTCCATGATGCCGGTGGGCGCGCCGACGACCTCGTTCTCCGCGCGCCGGCAGGCGCGGGCGATCTCGGGGCCGCTGGCGGACAGGCTCCACAAGTCGTTCAGCGCGCCGCCGACGGCGCACTCCAGTGCCGCCGAGGACGACAGGCCCGATCCGGCCGGCACCTCAGAGTCGACGTAGAGGCTGACGCCGCTCAACGGCCGGGCGGTCGCCTGGGCGAGCGCCCAGGCGACGCCGACCGGGTAGGCGGGCCAGCCGGTGACCGCTCCCGGCCTGGCCTCGGCCAGCGGGACGGTCACTTGACCCGGGTACTGCGCCGACGCTACCGCGAGCACCGGCTCGTCACGGCGGGCGGCGGCCACGGACGTCCGGGCGCCGATCGCGAACGGCAGCACGAAACCCTCGTTGTAGTCGGTGTGCTCGCCGATCAGGTTCACCCTGCCCGGCGCGGACCAGACCCCGGCGGGGGCATATCCGTAAATTTCGGTGAACCTGCTGGTGATCACGGGCCTACTCCGGAAGGGCGGAAAGAGCCGCCCTCAGGCGCTGGGCAGACTGTTCCGGGGCTATGTCGCCGATGAACGCTCCCATGCCGGTCTCGGATCCGGCCAGGTACTTGAGCTTGTCGGCGGCGCGCCGCGGCGAGGTGACCTGGAGCATCAGCCGCGCCGTGTCACGAGCGCGGCGGACAGGCGCCTGGTGCCACGCGGCGATGTAGGGGGTCGGCGTGTCGTAGAGCAGGTCGATGGCGCACACGATCTTCTTGTAGAGCACCGCGATCTCGTCGCGCTCGCCGTCGCTCGTCGCGGCGAGGTCCGGTACCTGACGGTGCGCGATCATGTGCACCTCGACCGGCCAGCGCGCGGCGAACGGGACGAACACGGTGAAGTGCTCGCCGCGGATAAGCACCCGCTCGGAGCCCTGCTCGAAGGCGAGGATGTCCGCCATCAGCCGCGGGCCGTAGGACTCGATGGAGCCGAGCAGCCGGTGCGTGCGCGGCGTTATATACGGATATGCGTATATCTGCCCGTGGGGATGATGCAGCGTTACGCCGATCTGCCGGCCGCGGTTCTCGAAGACGTAAACCTGCTCGACACCCCGCAGTCCCGACAGGAACGCGGTGCGATCCGCCCATGCCTCGACGACCGTGCGGGCACGCGAGACGCTGAGATCCGCCCACGAGCCAGTCCGGGCCGGAGTGAAGCACACCACTTCGCAGCGGCCGTAGCCAGGCCGGGACTGCCCGAGGCCGATGACCTCGTCGGTCCAGGCTCGTGATTCGCCGGGTGGCGGGAGTCCGGGACCGAACGACGGGGACTTGTTCTCGAACACCGCCACGTCGTACATATCCGGAATTTCCGTCGGATTCTCCGGCGTGGCCGGCGCCAGCGGGTCAAGGTCGTCCGGCGGCAGGAACGCCCGGTTCTGCCGGGCCGTGGCGATCGAGATCCATTCGCCGGTGAGCGGGTCCAGCCGCAATTCCGGCTGCGGGGGACGCGGCTGCGGCGGCCGCTCGTCCGGTTTACGCCCGGACGGCAGCGTCGTGCCGGCGTCGTCGAAGTAGATGAGCTCGCGGCCATCACTCAGCCACGTGACGCGCTTGGCGATTGCGGGCATCGGTGTGTGAATTCTCCTCGGAAGACGTCCGCGTTCATTGTATTAAGTTTGCTTTCGCGCGGAGTCCGATGGGCGTGCGCCCCCGGTTCCGTCAGCTTCCTGGGGCGAGCATGGTTCGGTAGACGGTGATCAGCGCGTTCTTCTGATCGTCACCGAGGCGCTTGTCCGCGCGGATCGCGCGCTCGACGTCCGGAGCGTCGCCGCGCGCGGCCATGTCCGCCGCGCGATGATCGGCTGGCGCCCGTTCGGCTTCGGTGCCCGCTATCGCGTCGATCAGCCCCGCCTGGGCGAGCAACGTCTCGGCGGAGAGGTTGAGCGCGTCGGAGATGGCCTTGAGCACCCGGACCGATGGCTGATGCAGGCCGCGCTCAATCTGGCTCAGGTACGGGTTGGACAGGCTGGTCATCTCCGCGAGTTGCCGGAGCGACAGGTTCGCCCGCTTGCGCTGGTCGCGGATCAACGCGCCGAGGGCTTCGCGCCGCGCTTGCCACATATCTCGCGGCGTTTCCCATGGGTCCGGCACGGCACGGCCCTTCCTTTCGGCAATCCTCTTCTGCGAACTATAGTGCGCGGCACCCCCGAGAGGTGGTGCCGCGCTTCCGTCTCGTCTGGATTGTTTTCTCCGCCTGGACTGCCCCGCCTGGACTACTCCCCGCCTGGACTACTCCCCGGCGGGGTACTCCCTGGCGGGGTAGTCCTTGGCCACGCCGTTCGCTGTGCCGTCTTCCGTTGCTTCGTCCGTGGCGCCGCTTCCCGTGGCAGCGCCTCCCGTGGCAGCGCCTCCCGCGGTAGCGCTTTCCGCGGTAGCGCCTTCCGCGGTAGCGCCTGCCGTGGCGGCGTCAGGCTTGGCGGCCGGCCGCAGGGCGGCGGTGGCCTTCAGGACGTCGTCGGCGAATTTGCGCTGGTCGGCGAGCAGTTTCTCCGCGAAGTCGTAGGCGCCGGACACGATCCTCTCCGGCTTCGGAAGCTTGCCCTCGAAGGGCAGCTTGCCCTCGAAGGGCAGCTTGCCGTCGAACGGCAGCCTGGTCTCGAACGGCAGGCTCACCGCGGGGATCTTGTGGGTGACCCGCGAGGCGGCGTCGACCACGGTCTTGATGGCGCCAAGCGTCTTGTCCTGGCCCTTGCGGACGGCGGTAAGAACCTGCTCCTGCAGTTCCTCCGTGACGGTGCCGGTCATTTCGTACCTCCCTAGTGCCTCACTCCTAGTACCTCACTGCTAAATATATCTAGCATGATTGGGATGTCAAGCAAAATGCTAGATATATCCAGCACCTGTCGCCGGGGTCGGCATGTCAAGATAGGTCGGTGCGCGTAATCATGCTCGCCCCGCCTGGCGCGGGAAAAGGTACGCAAGGCGAGCGAATCGCTGACAGATACGACATCCCGCACATTTCGAGCGGAGAGATGTTCCGGCAGGAGGCCGCGCGCCAGTCGCCACTTGGCGAGCGACTGCGCGGCTACTTCGACAAGGGCGACCTGGTTCCCGACGATCTCGTCCTCGAACTGCTCCGGGACAGGATCGTGACGGCGGCCCGGGAAAGCGGCGGCTACGTGCTCGACGGGTTTCCCCGCACGCTGCCGCAGGCCGAGGCCGCCGCGGAGATCGGCAGGGAAACGGGGACCAGCGCGCAGGCCGTGCTTTACCTGGACGCGCCACTGGACGTTCTCATCGCACGGCTGGCAGGGCGCGGGGAGAACCGCGCCGACGATTCCGAGGATGTGGTGCGACACCGCCTCGAGGTATACGCCGAGTACACGAAGCCGCTCCTCGACTACTACACGGGCCGCGGGATCATCGTGAACGTCGATGCCTCGCTTCCCGTGGACGACGTGAGCCGGGAGATCTTCCGTGCCCTGGACGGCCTGAACAAGGAGTCCCCGGGCGGTCACCCGCCGCTAGCATGACAGGGTGAGCAAGAAGAACCGGCGGCACCAAGTTCCCGCGAGGCAAGATGCCGCCCAGAGCGCCCGCGACACCGGACAGCAGATGCTCGACACCGCCTTCGGGGTGGTGTGGGAGGCGCTCGACGCCGGCGACCTGCTCACCGCCGAGATCGAGTGCTCGGCGCTCCTCACGCTGCCGGACAAGGCGGGTGCCAAGCCGACCGCGGCACGAGAGTACCTGGAGGCTCTCGTCCGCAATGTCGTGGTGCGCCAGCGGACACCGACCGGGGCAGCGGCACTGCGGATCATGGCGGCGATCGGGTCGGCGGACGTCAAGCGGGCAGCGGGGCGGGCACTGGGCGATCTCACCACGGCCAAGATCTTCGCCCCGGAGTGGGCGACGACCGTCGGGAAGCCGGTTCCGGTGCAGGCGTGGCGCAGCTTCGACGTGTTCGGCGACGGGGAGTTCCTCGTCGTCACCTTCGCATACAGCTACGGTGGCGGCGCAGGGGGCGCCGAGCCCGGGTCCGGGGGCGCCGAACATGCGGTGGTGGCGACGGTCAGCCTGGCGGTTGAGCCCGTCATCACCAAGGTCGCCATCGTCTCGGACGCAGACAAGGCGATCGAGATGGTCCGCGACATGACCGATTCGCTCTCCCGGCAGGAAGAGATCTCGCTGGCCGAGGCACGCAGGCGCCTCGAGGGACCTCTCGCGCGCGTGGCCGCTGATCCGCTGGACGAACTCGATCCGGAGTCGGTCGCGTTCCTCCCCATCGTCCGGAACCGCGTCAGGCGGCTTCCGGCTGAAGACGTGCCGCGCGCGACGTTCACCGCTGCCGATCGTGCCGCGGCGGTTGAGGAGTTCCTAGCGAGCCCATACGCGGCTTCGGCATCGGCTTCCGCCGGTGACACGGGCGCCTCGGGCGACACGGGCGGCTCGGGTGACACGGGCGACACGGGCGGCTCGGGCGACACGGGCGGCTCGGGCGATACTGGTGTCGCGCGGTTCTGGGCCCAGGTCCTCACCGGCTACAGCGGCCGCGTCCCGGACGAGGCGCCCTTCCAGGTTGGGCCCGGCAAGCTCGCCGGCGCGCTGCTGGCCCACGTGCCGGACACATTCACCCTCACCGAGGCGGAACTCGACGGGCTCGACAGCGCGGTGACGGCGTGGGCACGCTGGGCGGCCGAGCGTCAGGGCCTGCCCGAGGAGGCTGTCACGCACCTTCTCGCCGAACTGCCGTCGATCTTCACCGACTTCGGTGAGGTGTACGGCGATCCGCACGCCACCGCGGCGCGCGCGTACGTGAGTGACGTCGTCACGAGCGACATGGAGATGGCCGACCTCACCGACATCGCCGCCCGGCGGTCGTTTGCCGCTCCCTACCCGGGGCTGCGCGCGGAAGAACTGGCGTCCGTCGACGCGACCAGGGCGTCGGGGCGGGCACTGCTTGTCCTCAGCGAGTTCGGGACGTGCGAGAGCGATCCCGAGGCACGCAAGGAGTTCGTGCACGCCGTGACTGACGTGGTCGAGGAACTCTGGCACGGCGAGCCGTCGTCGACATGGGCGCGGGCGCTGCAGTTGTCCGCCGGAGGCAAGTCCCGCCACGATGTCCTGCACGCGCTCGCGAAGCGCCGCTAAGCGGCAGCCGAGCGTCGGCGGGACGCCAGAAAGGGTGCTTAAACGCGCGAATGAGCACGTTGGCCAGGATGCCCGTTTGCGCATTCGAGCCGACTGGAGCGTGCTCAAATGCGCGTTCGAGCACGGGCCAGGCGGGGCCGCTACCGAGGTTCCTGGGCAAGCTCGATGAGCTGGTGCAAGTTGTGAGCGGCTTCGAGGGCTGACGCGCCGGAGACGGCGACGAGCAGCGCCGCCGAGCCGAGCAGCAGCAAGCTCGTCCGCGGCGCCGGTCGCAGCAGCGCGGCGACCCGGCGCGGCACCGGGCCGGCGCGGCGCGAGCTCAGCGTGTCTCCCGTGATGCCCCGGGTTCCCGTGATGCCCCGTGTTCCCTGGATACCCCGTGTTCCCTGGATACCCAGTGCCCCCAGAGCGTCCCGGGCGGGCGGTGCCGCGCTCGTCGCGAGGGCCGCGCGGGCGATGGCCCGCGCGGTGAGCGAGCGGTCTCCCATCACCCTGGCGGCGTGTTCGTCGGCCCAGCGTTCCACGGTGAAGCCGACTTCGGAGGCAACGGGCCGCAGCAGCGGGTTGGCCGCGGCGGCGAGTCGCGCCACCGACGTGAACACGTAGTGCTTGCGGCCAGCGTGAGCGCGCTCATGGGCGAGGAGCACCTGTCGTTCGGCAGGGGTCAGGGCACGCAGCATGCCGGAGGTGATCACGATCCGGCACGGCCAGCCGGGCAGCGTATAGGCATCCGCGAAGTCGTCGTCGGTCACCACGACCTCGCCCGCGCCCGGCAGGCGGCTCGCCTGGCGCGCGGCCGCGAGCAGCGCGGCGCCACGGCCGTACACCGCACGGCAGGCGGCGGCCGCCACCACGGCGAGAACCGCGCCCGCGGCTATCGCGACGGGCAGCGACGCCGGATCGTCCTCGGCCATGACCCGCGCGGAGATGTGCCCGAGGCCGTCTATCAGCGGGACGCGAACGATCGCGGTCATGGCGAGCAGCCCCAGCACCGCGCTGCTCGCGACCGCGAGCGCCAGCGAACTGCCGGCCAGCAGCCAGGTCGCGGCGGCCGGCGACAGCCGGTTGGCGAGCGGCCTGGCGGCCAGCGCCGCCAGCACTGGGATCACGAGCGGAAGGTAGACAGCCAGGTGCACGGCGCTCCCGCTCATCCGTCACCTGCCGGGGGCGGGTCACCGAGCATCCGGCGCAGCATTTCCTCGTCCGAGGCCGACAGCGCGGAGACGAACCGGGCGAGCACCGCCTCGCGGTCCGCCTCGCCGTCGAGCACGCGCGCCATCCGGCGCGCAGCCAGGCCCGGCTGGTCAGCGACCGGCGCATAGCGGAACGCCCGCCCGTCCTTGCGGCGCCCGAGCACGCCCTTGACGTGCAGCCTTGAGAGAATAGTCACCACGGTGGTGTAGGCGAGGTCATTCCCGATCCGTTCCCGGACCTCGGCGGGCGACAGCGCGCCCGCGGCGTCCTGGAGGACCGCCAGCACCACGGACTCCAGTTCACCCGACGCACGTCGACTACCGACGGCGTCGGCCTCTTCATGCATCGCCATCAGCTCCGCTTCCCGCCACTAACTTCTACAGGGATGTAGAATTTCTATCAAACTGTAGATGTTCCGGGTCCTGTCAGTATGCCACGGGAGGCAGGGCCGACAGGTTAACCTTGGTCGTTCGGCCGTCTGGTACCTAAATCCCCCCGACACAGCAGAAAGGGAGCCTGACTGATGTCGCACCTGACCTACGCCCAGGCGATAGTCACGGGCCTCGTGCAGGGGGTGACCGAGCTCTTCCCGATTTCCAGCCTCGGGCACAACGTCCTGCTCCCGGCCGTGATCGGCGGGCAGTGGGCGAAGGACCTGAGCGTTTCGGCCCCCGGGTCCCCTTATCTGGCGTTCATCGTCGGGTTGCACGTGGCCACCGCTCTGGCCATGATCCTCTTCTTCTGGCGTGACTGGCTGCGGATCATCCGGGGCTTCTTCTCCTCGCTGAAGAACCGCCAGATCGCGACGCCGGACCAGCGCCTCGCTTGGATGATCATCCTCGGGACCATCCCGGTGGGCATCGTGGGCGTGGTGGCGCAGAACATATTCACCCAGGTGTTCGCCAAGGCTGACATAACCGCTATCGTCCTGGCGATCAACGGCGTCATCCTGATCTACAGCGAGCGTGTGCGCCGGACGCGTGCCGCGGTGACTGGCCCGGATGCCGACGCGGCCGCGGGCGGGGCACAGCCCGCCGGCGGAAGCGCAGCCGGGTGGAACGCCGGACCCGGCGGGGACCGGAACGCACCGGGTTACCCAGGTCCCGGCGTTCCCGGTCGGGGCGCCCCCGTTCCCGGTGGTGCGGGTCCGGCTGGTGCGGGTCCGGGTGGTGCGGCCCCGGGCGGATTCGATCCCGGCCGCGGCGGTTACGACGGCGGACGCGGCGGCTACGACCCCGGCTATGACGGCGGACGCGGCGGTCCCGGCTACGACGGCGGACGCGGCGGTTACGACGGCGGACGCGGCGGTCCCGGCTATGACGGCGGACGCGGCGGTCCGGGCTACGACGGCGGACGCGGTGGTTACGATCCCGGCTACGACGGCGGACGCGGCGGCCATGGGGGCGAGCGCGGCGGTTACGGCGGTAACTCGCAGGAGCCACCGTCCTGGCAGCAGCAGCCGGGTCAGCAGCAGTGGCAGGGGCCGGACCCACGCTACGATGACCCGCGCTACGGGCGCGACGAGGCGGGGCAGGGGCCGCGATTTACCCCCTCTTCGCCGCAAGACCAGACTCAGCAGTTCGGGCAGCAGCCCCGCGGCGACGACCCATGGGGCGGGACGCAGGACCCGCGCTACGCGCAGGGCGGTGCCGCGGGAGGCCCGGCGTTCACCCCGACGGCTCCCGCCGACCAGACACAGCAGTACGGCTCAGAGCAGTACGGCTCGCCCCAGTACGGCAGGGGTCCGCAGTTCGACCAGAACCAGCAGTACAACGCCCCTCAGGGCGCCGGACCGCAGCGCGGCGGACCGCAGGGCGGCGGGCCGCGCGGCGGGCAGGGCCAGCGGCAGCCGGGCGGGCAGCCCGGGCCCCGGGCCCCCGAGCCGTGGCAGCCGCGACAAGGGGCGGACGCGCCCGCACGCCGGTTCCACGAGCAGTCGGAAAGCTCCGAGGCCGTGGCGTCGGACGGGCGCCTGGCCGCTATGAGCTACAAGAAGGGCGTCGGCATCGGCGCCTTCCAGATCGCGGCGCTGTTCGCCGGCATCAGCCGTGACGGCATCGTCACCGTCGCGGGCATGCTCCTCGGACTGCGGCGTCAGGACGCCGTGCGGTACTCCTTCCTGCTGTCGGCCCCGGTGATCCTGGCGGCGGGCGTGCTGAAGGTGCACGTCCTGTTCGGTCCCGAGGGCAAGGGCATCCACGGGCCGGTGCTGGTCGGCAGCCTGCTGGCCTTCATCGGCGCCTACCTGTCGATCCGGTTCCTGACGAGGTACTTCAGCGAGGACAAGTCGCTGAAGCCGTTCGGCATCTACTGCATCGTGGCCGGCATCCTCTGCTTCGCCTACCTGATGGTCAAGTAGTTCCGTACGGAAATGCCCGTGGCGACCACCGGTTTCCACGGGCATTTCCGTGCCCGGAGGGTGCCGCACGCGCAAGATCTGGCGGATTCTCGTTCACAGTCAGGATCCGTAGCGGAAGGTTGCCGTACATCCGCCGTCGACGGTCACGATTGAACCGGTCATGAACGACGCCTCGTCAGAGGCAAGGAACGTCGCGACGCGGGCCACTTCCCGTGCCTGCGCCTGGCGGCCGATGGGCTGCAAGGCGGCGTTCGCTTCCCGCCGCGCCTCGGCGGCGGCACGCTCGGCCGGCGGAAGGGATCCCCGGCGTCCGCCCATGTCCGTGTCGATGTACCCAGGGCAGATGGCGTTGACGCGAAGACCGTCGGGGCTGTAGTCGACGGCCAGCTGCCGGGTGAGGTTCACGATGCCGCCCTTGGAGGCACAGTACGACGGTGCCAGCGGCGCGCCGATAATGCCGTACGTGGAAGCGATGTTGACCATGGAGCTTCGCGGGCGCCGCACGAGGTGCGGGATCGCCGCCCTGGCACACAGGAAGGTCCCGCGCAGGTTGACGGCGATCGTCCGGTCCCAGGCGTCGATGTCGAGCTCATGGAGGCGACACGACCCGCCGGAGATGCCGGCGTCGTTGACCAGCACGTCGAGTTGTCCGAAGTCGGCGACGGCGCCGCCGACCAAAGCGGCGACCTGTTCGGCATCGGCCACGTCGCATGACCTGAAGGACGCCCTGCCGCCCGCGCTCAGGATCTCCTCGACAGTTCGCTGCCCGCCATCGACGTTCGTGTCACCGATGGCGACGGCCGCGCCCGCGGCTGCCATGTCGAGGGCGATGGCCCGCCCGATACCTGTCGCCCCGCCTGTCAGGAGCACGACCCGGTCGTTCAGGGAGGGCATCAGTCCCTGCCTCCTCGTCCTCTTTGTGAACTCGCCTTGTGCTAGTACCGGACCTCAAGAACCCGGCCCGGAAACCGTACAGGTTACTCGTTGCGCAAAACGGTGGCGATGGTGAGGCGTGCCGCGGAGCGGGCGGGGATGAACGCGCCGAGGATGGCGATGACCAGGCCGGAGAACGCCAGCGCGGCGACGAGGGCCGCGCTCCACACGTTGACCATGTAACCGGGCAGGATGAAGGTCCCGTTGTTGGTGATGGCCGCTATCACCAGACGGTGGGCAAGGATGCCCAGCGGCAGGCCGATCAGCGTGCCCGCGACGCCGAGTTCGGCCATGGAGATGACCATCATGCCGGTGACCTCGCGGGGCGTCATCCCGATCGACTTGAGCATGCCCAGGTCGCGGCGGCGCTCGCGGGTGCTGAGCACGACGGTGTTGAACACCCCGAGCGCGGCGACGATCCCGACAAGCGCGGTGAACATTGTCGCGGTGGTGGCGACGATCTCGGTACCGGCGTTGACCTTGTTATTCGCCTGCGGGTTCAGGCCCGGGCTGGCCTTGCGGACCGCGGCCAGGTAGGCGCTGACGCTGTCGCCGCTGGCGAGCTGGACGCCGTACGCGTTGGCCTGCCGCCCTGGCGCGAGGGTAGTCAGGGTCTGCCAGTCGGCGGTGATCGAGTCGGAATCTCCGGACCAGATTTCCCCGACGATGGTGACCGTGGCCGGCTTGCCGCCCATGTCCAGCGTCAGGCGGCTCCCGATGGTCATGTCTTGCTCGCTGAGGAATCCTGGCGGGGCGACGGCCTGGTAGGCCCCGTCGATCCAGTGTCCCTTGACGACGGACTTGCCCGCGCTGGCGGACTCACCGTCGACGAAGGTGACGCCGATCGTCTGGGTGGTGCCGACGACCCTGCTCCTGGTGCCCAGGCTGGCGTCGACGTGGACGGCGCCTGGCAGGGACCGCAGCAGCGTCTCGGTCGCCGCCGTGCTCGGCATGGAGGCGGTCTGGCCAGGCTGCCCGGCCGTCACCGTGACCTGGTCGGTCCCGTGGCTTTCCGCCAGGTTCCCGTACCTGATCGCCGTGCTGGTCAGGCCGGTGCCCATGGTCACCGCGAGCACGCCGAGGGCGACGGCCGCCACGGTCAGGATGGTGCGCGCCGGGCGGGCGAACGGCAGCCCGAGGCCCAGGCTGGCCGCGCGGGGCAGCCGGGCACCGGCCAGCATGCGCTGTACCCGCACGGCGCGGCCGGAACCCGGCGCGCTGCCCGCGCTGATCGCCCGCGCGGCGGGCAGCCGACGTGCCCGCAGCGCGGCACCGAGCGCGGTCGCGGCGACCACGACGAGCAGGCCGCCCAGGGTCAGCACGTCGGCCTGCGGGTTGATCGCCGCGCTTTGCGGCACGAGTCCCTGGCTGGCCCCCGCGGCGAACGGCCCGGCCGCCGCGGTCCCCGCCGCCACACCGAGGACGCAGCCGGCCAGGGCGGGAACGCCGACCATCACCAGGTAGACGGCGGTCACCTGATCCGGGGTGTAGCCGGTGGCCTTCAGGACGCCGATGTGCCGGTACCCGGACACCACGGCGCCGCTTATCACGTTGGCGACCATCAGCACGGCGACGGCCAGCGCGATGATGCCGAAGGCCAGCAGGAGCGGCGCGTAGACGCCGCCTAGCAGGGAGGAGTAGTCCCGCTCGACGGTCAGGTAGGACTGGGACGAGACCAGGGCGCCGCGGGGCAGCCCGGCGGTGACCGTGGCCAGGTCCCTGCTCATGTCGGCGGCGGTGGCGGCGCTGGCAAAACGGTAGAGCATCTGGGTGGCGTTCGGGTGCAGCGCCCCGATCTCGGCGGGAGCGACCCAGGCGCCCGCGGACTCGCTCGCGCTGTAGGCGACCCCCACGACGCTCAGCGCCTGGCCGCCGGACAACTTGACCGTCGAGCCGAGGAACAGCGGGCCGACGTCCTCGCTTGAGGGCAGGTCGACCACGATCTGCCCTGGCCCGGTGGCCCAGTGGCCCATCCACAGGTCCAGGCGGTCCACCGTGCCGCCAGGGCCGGAACGGCCCACGACGGTCAGCGGGCCAGGCAGGACCGGACTCGGCGGGACCTGTCCCAGCCGCTGGAATTGCGCGCTGGTGGCGCTGGTGGTGCTGGTAACGCTCGCGACGTTGACGGCGGCCTCGGCGAAGGGGCCGGCCGCGGCCGTCACTCCGGGCTGGCGCGCCGTCTGCTCAGCACGGGCATCCGGTTCCCGGGCGGAGTCGAAGGCCGCGACCAGGTGAGCGCCGTTCTGCCCGGCGAATGCGCTGCCGAAGGGGTTCGCGGCGGCGGCCAGCACGCTGAGGGCGATCACGATCGTCGCCGCGGAGATGAACACCACGAGCCCGATGACGGCCGTCTGCAGCCGACGGCGCCGGACTGCCCCGCGCGCGGCCAGCCATACCGCGCTCATGACGCCCGCTCCATGCTGACATCAGCGACGATCTCGCCGTCGGACATCGTGACCACCCTGCTGGCGCACCGGATCGCCAGGGCCTGCTCGTGCGTCACCATCAGCAGCGTCTGCCCGATCTGGTTCAGGTCGATCAGCAGGTCCATCACCTGCTCGCCGCTGCGGCTGTCCAGCGCCCCGGTCGGCTCGTCGGCCAGCAGCACCGCCGGACGGTTCATCAGCGCCCTGGCCACAGCGACCCGCTGCCGCTCGCCGCCGCTGAGCACTCCCGGATACGCGTCCTTCCGGTCGGCGATGCCGAGCTCATCGAGCAGTTCCAGCGCCCGCCTGCGGGCCTGCCCGGGCGCGGTTCCCGCCAGCTGCGCGGCCAGCGCGACGTTGTCGAGGGCCGACAGGTCATCCAGGAGGTTGAAGAACTGGAAGATCATCCCGATCCGCTTGCGGCGGAACAGTGCCAGCCCCTTCTCGTCCAGCCCGCCCAGGTCCTCGTCGTGCACCACCACCGATCCCGACGTCGGCCGGTCAAGCCCGGCGACCATGTTGAGCAGCGTGGACTTCCCGCAGCCCGACGGCCCCATCACCGCGATCGCCTCGCCGCGGCGGATCCGCAGCGAGACCCCGTCGAGCGCGGGCGTCCCGTCGTAGCTCTTGCGCACGTCGTCGAGGCGCACCACGACTTGCGGCATGTCATCTTCCGCGCTGTCTTCGGTCTTCATGTCCATGGACGCTAGGCGGGACGGCGGGCCCGGGCGTCAGCCCGCCGATGCAACCTCACGATCGTCTCATCCTGGCGATGTAGGGCGCTGCATCCGGCGATGGATGCACGCCATGTGCGCGGATGGGAAGATCGGGTGCATGGGACCGTCCTGGGCTGCGTGGCTCGCCGCGCTGGCAGTGGCATCCGCCGCGGGCCTGGCGCTGGCGCTGGCGCGAGCGCGCTGGCTCCAGCGCACGGTTAGCCAGGACCGCAGCCTGCTCCTCGACCGCGAACGCGAGAACGCCGCGCGAACCGCCGTGGACGCCGAACGGGCCAGGATCGCGACGGAACTCCACGACATCGTCAGCCACAATGTCAGCCTCATGGTGGTCCAGGTGTCGGCGGCCCGCGAGGTCCTGGCCGCCGCGCTCCCCGGCTCGTCGATGCCGCCGGAGGCTGACCGGGCCCTGCGCGCGGTGGAGGACGCGGGGCGCGGCGCGATGACCGAACTACGGCACCTGCTGGGCCTGCTAGCGCCCTCCCCCCGGGGCGAGGACGAGCAGGACCTGTCGCCGCAGCCCAGCCTGAGCCGGCTGAGCCCGCTGATCGACAAAATCGCGTTCGCCGGCCTTCCGGTCGAAGTCCGGATCTCCGGACAGCCGCGCCCGCTGCCCTCCGGAATCGACCTGACCGCCTACCGGATCGTGCAGGAGGCGCTCACCAACGCGCTCAAGCACGGCAACAAGGCCAAGGCCGACGTCACCATCCGCTACGCCGACCGGTCGCTGCGCGTCGAGGTGCTGAACACAGGGCCGAGCGCGCTTACCGGCACAGCCCCCACGCCCGCCGGGCAGGACCCGGGCACAAGCCGCGAGAACGGCACCGGCCGCGGCCTGCTCGGGCTCCGGGAGCGCGTCGCGCTCTACGGCGGCGACCTGGACGCCAGGCGGCGCCTGGGCGGCGGCTACCGGGTCCGCGCCCGCATCCCGCTGGACCCGCCATGACCGCAGCAGACCCGGCAACGGGCCCCGACCTGGAACCCCGGGTCCTCATCGTCGACGACCAGGACCTGGTCCGCACCGGGTTCCGCATGATCCTCACGGCCCGCGGCATCATCGTGGCCGGCGAGGCCGCCGACGGTGCCGAGGCCCTGGCCGAAGCGCGCAGGCTCCGGCCCGACGTGGTGCTCATGGACATCCGGATGCCGAACGTCGACGGCCTGCAGGCCACCCGGCAGATCCTCCGGCACCTCCCGGACTGCCGGGTGATCATGCTGACCACCTTCGACCTCGACCGCTACGTCTACGACGCTCTGGCCGCCGGGGCCAGCGGCTTCCTCCTCAAGGACGTCACCCCCGCGCACCTCGCCGCCGCGGTCCGCCTGGTCGGCACCGGCGACGCGCTCCTGGCCCCCTCGATCACCCGGCGGCTCATCGAGCGGTACGCCGCCCGCGACCACGACCAGCACGCACCTAGCCCGGCCATCCACCGCGACCTGACCGGCCTGACCCCCCGGGAACTGGAGGTGCTGACCATGATGGGCCGCGGGCTGTCCAATGCCGAACTGGCGGACACGCTGACCCTCAGCGAAGCCACGGTCAAGACCCACGTCGCCCGCATCTTCGCCAAGCTGGCTCTCCGTGACCGCGCTCAGGCGGTTGTCCTCGCCTACGAAACCGGGCTGGTAACACCTGAATCAAACGCTGACAGTTAGCCCAATGGCAGGAAGCGAATCCGTGTCCGCTGGCAGGCCGCGGATCTGGTGCACGCGCGATTCGAGTTCTAGACTGGCTAATAATTAATGTCGCGATGAGAATGAAGGCGACAGCAATGGGACATCAATTCCCCTCGCCGGCACGAACATTCTCGTGGGATGAGCTCAGCGACCAGTGCCGCAACGACGAGTACAGCCATCCCGCGGCCATCGCGTGGCAGACGGCCGGGGCGCTGATGTTCGTCAACGGACTGGTGCTCTGCGCGTACGCTTGCCAGGACCACTATTGGTGGCAGTGGGTCGGCATGCTCGTGGCTTTCGGCATCGTGGGCGCGATTGCGTCCCACGCGGTCGCCGGAATGGTGCGCAACGGCGAAATCGATCCTGACCCGCCTGGCATCCCATCCGGTCCCGCGTCTTCCAGCGGCACGTGAGCGACGTCCCGCCGCACCTCATCGCCCTATCGCCGGCCTCAACGGCGGGAGCAGTCTCCCTCGGGTGACCGGCTACCGCGGTCGCGTGCCACGCGCCCGCCGCTCCCGTACCCGCGCCGCGGGCTCTTGCATCAGCACGCCTGAAGTCCGCACCATGAACTCGTCGTAGGTGTCCGGCGGCTTCCCCGGATCAGGCAGATACCGGTCGACAGCCGTGCGGAGCACCAATGCCCGCCGCTGAACTTCATCCATCTCGCGGAGCGCCGCTGCCACCTTGACCGCTGCCCGGCGGAGACCCGATATCTTCTTCATCTGCTTCCCTCCCTGGTCCCGTTACCTTGAGGTTCGCAGTAAGACCCGCAGACCCGCATTGGGAAAAATCCATAGTACGCGCGGCCGCGGTGGCTAATAGATGGTGGCCTGGCTCAGACGGCGGCGATGCCGGCCCGGCGGAGGCGCTCGTTGACCTCGGCGAGGGAGAACTGGGCGGGGTCGAACTCGCCGGGGCCGGCCACGCCGAGCCACTTAAGCAGCCTCTCGTGGTCCTCGTGACCCGGGTCGGCGAGGGCGACCTTCAGATTCGCGTACCCGCCCGATCCGCCGCAGTCGTCCGGCGGGCACGCGCCCTTGCCCGCGAGGCAGGCCGGCGCGGGGGTCCGCGGGCCGGCGGGCGGGAACACCTTCTCGAGCTTGACGTCGTGCTCCCAGCCGTCCCCGAAGTCGTACAAGTACCCCAGCCGTTCCCCCGGCACCGACAGCACGAAGCCCACGCCGACCTCGTCTTCGTCCTCGATGTCGAGGTCGCTGTCGGCGTCGGCTGCTCCCCACTCCGTCAGGCCGTCGCTGAACGAGTGCAAGTGCCCGCCATTCCATCCCATGGCGCGCACGATCACCTGGTGCAGGCCGCCGAGCGTCATCTCCGCGGGCACGAGCACGCGCCGCCACACCGCGGGCTTGGACACGCCGCGCAGGGTGATCTTCAGCTGGAGCGCGGTCCCTTCCGGAAGATCGCAGCCGAAATCGTCGAAATCATCGTCGTCGGCCAGGTCGCCGGGCCCGGACCCGCCCGGTCCGAACACGTCCGGGGCCGAGACGTCCCAGCCGAACCCTCCCGGCCCGAACCCTGCCGAACCGAACCCTGCCGAACCGAACCCACCCGGCCCGAACCCTGCCGAACCGAAGCCGTCCGGGCCGAAGCCTCCCGGGCCGATGGCCTCCGGCCCGGTTTTGCCCTGCCCGGCACCGGTCATGGACAGGAAACGGCCGACGGCATCCGCGATCTCCGGCCCCGCCGGGTGCCCGGATTCCCGCAGGCCGTCGATTACGGCGCTGCCGTCGTCCCCCGCCATCTGCCACACCGCGGTCGCGAGGACGAACGGCAGCACGCCGGGCGGCGCTTCCCCGGACACCTGGATCATGGCGTCCGCTAGCAGCCAGGCCTCGTCCCGGTCGTCCGCGGCTACCCGCTCGCCCAGGCAAGACAGCCACTGCCGGGCGTATGCCCCGAACCCGGGCCGCGCCGCCAGCTCACGCCAGGCTGGCGTCCCCGGCGGACCCTGCTCCCGGGCGAGGTGCAGGGCGGCGAATCGCAGGCCCGGCTCCGCCTGCTCCGCGTACTCAAGCAGTTCGCTGGTCGCGGCCACCGGCGTCCGCGCGCCGCTCCAGCGGGCCGAGAGGGTGACCGCGACATTCGGCGGCAGTTCGGCGAGGCTGGCCACCATCTCGGCGGCGCTGGCGTCGCCCGGCGGGGCGAGGCTTGAGAACACCGACCCGGCGAACATCTTCCCGAGCGGCGTGAGCGTGACGGTGCCGCCCGGCGTCCTGCCCGGCCCCGTGAAGGCGGCGTCGAAGTAGACCAGCAGCCCGGCCGCCGTCTCCGTGTGCTCGGCCGCGTCCTCGGCCATCAGGTCCGCGTACTCCCCGGCCCTGGCCAGGAGGCTGCCCGGCCCGGTCAGGTCCGGCGGCATCTCGTGCACTTGCCCGCAGTCCTGGCATACGTAGCTGCCCTCGTCCGGGTCCGGCGCGCCCTCGCCGACGGCGGCGCTCACGACGTTGCCCCCGGCCGCTTCGCGCACCGCCGCGACGAGGTCGCCCGTCTCGACGGGCGACGTGGCGAGGCTCAGCTCGTGCAGCACCGTGAGGCACAGCGGGCACGGCGCGCCGGGAATGCCCATCGGCACTCCGGCGCCACGTACCCAGGCGAGCAGGGTGCGCTCGGCGAGTTCGTCCGGGAGGGGCGCCGATCCCTGTGCGGCGCGCAGGAGCACCCGCGCGTCGCTCGCCGCGCGCACGCGGTTGCCCGCTGTCATGATGAACTCGCCTGCGACGGCGATATCCCACGCTTGCTGGAGTTCTTCCACGTCCTTCGCGCTGCGCGGCTTTCGGGACGGCGGCGTGATGCCGAGGACCCCGCACGCCTCCACCGCGGCCGCCGGCCGCAGCACGCCGGTACCGGTGATCTCCCGTCCGGCGCCGATCCACGCGGCGAGCTCCAGGGCGCGCGCGAGAGGTTCTGAGGAGAGCGCAGCCTGCGCCAGCTCCACGGATGTCATACCCCCCACGCTAACGCCGACCGCCGATCCCGGGCACTACTTTGACCCGTCCGAGACCTCTCGCCAAAGGTTTTCAACCCATTTTCCCGAACGATCCCCGGTGACTCCCCCGCCAGCTGACGAGTCGCCGGACAGGGAGGAGCCACCAGTGTCGTTCGGAAAGAGAGTTGCCAGACGCCGGGGGTGACCGATATCACAATTAGGTATCAGCGGCGAATTGTGCCGGGGGCGGGGCACTGCCAAGCTTGACGTTCCCGTCAATGGTCCAGACCGCTTGGGTCGCTGACCAGCACCGGAACGGATAATGCCCCTCCAATGATCGGCGAAGTGCTGTCAGTATGAATGAATCGTGAACTGCTTCAAGCGGATCGCTTGACCGACGAGAGGATCGGTTGCGTGGCTGATGTAGACGCCATCCTGGAGAAGGCCCAGCTAAAAAACGAGAAAGTGCGGGAATATGTACGCTATTGGGCCGATATCACCGGGCCGGCGGACATCGAGGTCGTCAGCGCCGCGGACGACGCGCGCCTGATCGCCGAGGCCCTGGACGCGGGCGAGATCCTCACCGCCGGCGAGGGCCTGTACTACGCGCGCAGTTACTACAAGGACACCGCACGCTCGGAGGAGCGCACGATCGTCGCGACGAGCGACCCCGCCGACAGGGGCGTCTACAACAACTGGCGCCCCGCCGGCGAGATGAAGGAACTGCTCACCGGCCTGATGCGCGGTTCCTCGGCCGGCAAGACGATGTACGTGATCCCGTACCTGATGGCCGCGCCGGGATCCCCGCTGGAGAAGTACGCGGCGGGCGTCCAGCTCACCGACAACCGCAGCGTCGTCCTGCACATGAACCGGATGGCGCGGGTCAGCCCCGCCTACCTCGACAACCTCAAGGACCCCGGTCACTTCGTGCGCGCCGTGCATGTCACCGGTGACCTGCCGAATCTCGGCCAGGGCACCCCCGAGGACAAGCGCTACTTCGTGACGGTGGCCGACGAGCGGACGATCTTGCACTTCGGCTCGTCCTACGGCGGCAACGCGCTGCTCGGCAAGATCGCCCACGGCCTGCGCCAGGCGTCCTACGACGGCTGGGCGTCCGGCACGTTCCTCGGCGAGCAGTTCATGCTGCTCGGCATCACCGACAAGGTGACCGGCAAGAAATGGCACATCGCGGGCGGCTTCCCCAGCGCGTCGGGCAAGACCAACCTGGCGATGACGCTGCCCCCCGACGCGCTGGGCGACCGCTACCACGTGTCGTTCTACGGCGACGACATCACGTGGATGTGGGCCGGTTCCGACGGCCGGCTCTACGGGATGAATCCCGAGTTCGGCGTCTTCGGCGTGGCCAGGGACACGAACGAGAAGACTAACCCGACGGCGCTTGAGGCGATCGCGCCCGGTACGGGGGCGATCTTCACGAACATCGCCTACAACGTCAAGACGCATGAGACCTGGTTCGAGGGACGCACGCCCGAGCCGCCGGCCGACCTCGACGGGTGGCTGGACTGGAAGGGCAAGCCGATCGCCGACCGGACCGCGGACGAGAAGAACGACCCGTGGGCGCACCCGAACAGCCGGTTCACCACGACGCTGGCCAACGTGCCGAACGTGGCCGCCAATTACGCGGATCCGGCGGGCGTGCCGATCGACGGCATCATCTTCGGCGGGCGGACCCGTGACCGCGAGCCGCTGATCCGCGCGATCACCGATGTGGCCGAGGGCGTGTACGACGGCCTGACCCTGGGCGCGGAGGCGACGTTCGCGGCCGACGGCCTCGACGGGCAGTTGCGCTACGACCCGATGTCGATGCGTCCGTTCATGTCCTACCCGGAGGGCCCGTACGCGGCGCACTGGCTGTCGATCATCGGCGCGTGCACGCGCCAGCCGATCTTCGCGCACGTGAACTGGTTCCAGCGATCCGCGCAGGACGGGCATTTCCTGTGGCCCGGGTATCGCGAGAACCTGCGGGCCCTGCTGTGGCTGATGCGGCTTCGCGACGGTGAGGTGTCAGGCGTGAAGACGCCGGTCGGCATCCTTCCGGCGAAGTCCGAACTGGTCCTGGACGGCCTTGGGATCGCGCCGGAGGACCTCGACGCGCTGCTGAGAATCGACACCGAACGCTGGCGGCAGGAGATCGGGTTCCGCGAGGCGCACCTCAAGCAGTTCGAGGGCCTGCCTGAGGAAATCTGGGCGGCGCACCGCCGGGTCGCGGGCGCCCTGGACGCCTAACCGCGGCCAGCCGGTGTTCAATTACTTGCATGGCGCAGGATGCGGATACGGGCATGGGCGTCGACCGCGAGATGCTCGTCTCCTGGTTGACGTCGCTGACGCGGGATGAACTGGTAGCCGAGATCCTCGAACTCGCCGATGGCGACGAGGAACTCGGCTACCGCCTCGGCCTGCGCGCTGCCGGGCGAACTACCGGCCCCGGATGCAGCGGGAACGCCGTCCGGCACCTGCTCAACCCCGAAGGCCGCATCTGCAGGGAGTACGCGGACAGCGTCTACCAGGCGGCGAACGTGATCGATTCCCTTATCGATACCGACGCCGCGCAGGACGTTACCGGCGAAGACGCAGACGCGATCAGCCTGGCGCGCGAGGCGTTCGCCTTGGTCAAGAAGGCGTACGCCCGTGCCGGCGACTCGTCGGCACTGATCGCCGAGGCCGCGCGCGAACTGCTCGCCGCCCACCTGCGCGCGTGCGAGGCCGCCGATCCCCGCCCCGATCCGGTCGAGCTCGGGACGTACCTCGCCGACCTCATCGTGCACGACGACTTCGGTGTCACGCCGAGCCTGGAAGAGTATTCCAGCCTGCTCGGACGCCACGGCGCGCTCGCCATCCGCGGTCGCGTCAAGGCCGTGCACGAGGCGGAGCCGGGGAACCGGAACGCCCGGCACCTCACCGAATCCATCCTCAAGGCGGAAGGAGACGCCGATGCCCTCAACGCCTTCTACACGGGCAACATCGAGTCCAACCTGAAGGAGATCGAGGCTCTCAAGACGGCCAGCGGCGATGACGCTTACCTCCGGCTGGCCCGGCTGCTGGCCGAGACTTTCGAATTCCACGACGCCCTCGGCACCACCGAGCAGTTCGGCGAGTACATGAGCCAACTGCGAACTGAGCTGAGACGCAAGCGCAATCTCATGAAGATCCTCGACGAGAACGGGCTATAGCCGGTCCGCGGCGGCCTGTTTGTGCCGGTTGGGCCGGAATCAAATCCATATGGCGCCGGTCCAGGTCGTTTGGGCGGCTATCGTCGGGAGGCTATGAGCGATGAGTTTGGTGTCCGGATCAAGGTCCGCGGCTACGAGGTAGACACTCAGGGTCACCTGAACCAGGCGGTATACCTGCAGTACGCCGAGCATGCCCGCTGGGAACTCCTGGCCGCCGCCGGGATCCGTCAGGACGAGTTGCTGTCCACCGGGTACGGGCCGGTCGTGCTGGAGACCCACGTGAAGTACCGCCGTGAGCTTCGCGGCGGGGACGAGGTCGACGTGGGCTGCGCGTTCAGCTTCGACGGCGGCAAGATATTCCAGATCAGGCAGGTCTTCCGGCGCATGGACCGCCGGATCGCCGCGGACCTGACGACAACCGCAGGGCTGCTGGACCTCACCGCGCGCAAGCTAGTCGACGACCCCGGCGCGCACTTCCGCACCCTGGCCAAGGATCCCGCCCTGCTCGGCCTGGCGCCCGACCCGGCCTAGCCTCCGGGTATGCCGGTCAGGACCAAGAGGTCAGGACCAAGAGGTCAGAACGCGGTCGATAACCTGTCGTATCCGTTCCCTGGCCTGCTCACGAGGCACACCGGACATCAGCAGGCTGTCGTAATCGGTGTCCTCGTGCCGGACCGAAGCGACCACCGCCAGCGTGATCGCCCGCGGATCCAGGGCCCGGGCGGCCGCCGAACGCCCGACACGGCCACTGCCCCGCACGGCGGCGTGCGCGGCGATCGCCCCGGCGCGGTCTTCCGGGCAGCCCGGGTACATCCGGCCGATCTCCGCGGCGAACTCTGCCTGGAACGCCACGTCCTGCTCGGCGCGGCGCCCGGCGTCCCGTTCGCGGCGGCGAGCGCGGACGTCCTCGTCGGCGAGGCACTCCTGCTCCGCCTGCTCAAGGGCCGCTTCCTCGATGAGAATGCCCTGCCGCTCATACCGCTTGCGGGATTTGCTCCAGCGCACCACGACCGCGGACAGGCGGCTTGCCTTCTTCGACCGCCGGGTCAGGGCCGCGTTCCCCGACGCCAGGAACACCAGGTGGTCCATGTCCGCGCAGGTCATGCAGAGCGGTCCCTTGTCGTCCATGATGAGCAGGTCCCCGGCCGTGACCCCGCACTCGGCGCAGGTGAAGTCCTTGACCGGCTGGACGACGACCAGGTCAGGAGCCGCGGACTGCTTCCGCGTGATCCGCTCGGCCTGCTTACCGGTGAGGTCCGGCGAGGTCCACTGGGTTCGCCACGCTTGTTCCCAGGCGGCCGTTCCGTCCTCGGTGAAACGGAGTTCGCGCCTGTCCCTTGTGGCCGCGACGTAACTGGCCTCGCCGCGGTTCAGGCCCTTGTCCGCGGCCCAGCGCTGCACGCAGTCGAGGAGGTCGGCGAGTTTCGTCTCCTGAACCGGCAGGACCTCATCCAGGCTGCCGATCCGGCCTTGGCGCCAGGCGTCCACCTGCGCGGACGAGAGCCAGCCGATGCCCACACAGACGTCGAGCGGAGTGACGTATTTGCGCATTGCCAGGGTTCGTTCGGCCGCGGCGCTCACTCGGGGAGCCAGGGACCGCTGATTCATGACAACGAGGGTACGCCGCCCCTGCCATCGGGCCGAATGGGTTCGGCCTCAATTGACGCCGGTGAATCACCATTGTGCGTTCGGCGGGCGGCGTTCTGTAGTGTGTGTGGGCCGAGGACCGCGAATTCCCGTCGGCCGGGGCCGCTGGCTGGCCAGCCGTCCCGCACGCGTAGGCTGGAGGGATCATGAACGCGCGGGTCCTGGTCGTCGATGACGACCTGACCGTCGCCGAGGTCGTCGGCGACTACCTGCGAGACGCAGGCCTAGAGACCAGACACGCGGCGGACGGGCAGTCCGCGCTGTCACTCGCCGAGGAGTGGCCGCCTGACCTGGTCGTCCTCGATCTTATGCTGCCCGGGATCGACGGCCTCGAGGTGTGCCGGCGCCTGCGCGCCCCGCGGGACAGCCAGCGGCCGGTGCCGGTGATCATGCTGACCGCACTCGATGAGGAGGGTGACCGGGTGCTCGGGCTCGAGACCGGCGCCGACGACTACGTGACCAAGCCGTTCAGCCCGCGTGAGCTCGCACTGCGGGTGCAGGCCGTGCTGCGGCGCGCCGCCGGGGCTGAGCCGGGAGGCGTGCCAGCCCAGCCCTTCCGGGTCGGGGCCTTCGAGGTCGACGTGGCCGCGCGGCGCATCCGTCACGAGGGCCGCGAGCTGGCCCTGACCGTGCGCGAGTTCGACCTGCTCGCCTTCTTCATCCGCCACCCCGGCCAGGCGTTCACCCGACCTGAGCTGCTGGAACAGGTGTGGGGTTGGTCCTTCGGCGACCTGTCGACCGTCACGGTGTGCGTGCGCAGGCTCCGGGAGAAGCTTGAGGAAAATCCCGCCTCGCCGGCCCATCTGCAGACGGTCTGGGGTGTCGGCTACCGCTGGGAGGCGGAACGGCGATGAGCGCACAGCTACAGATAGTCCTGATCGCCGCGGGCTGCACGGGCGGGGTCGGCACCCTCGGCCTGGTGGCCCTGTGGCTCCTGCGCCGGGCGTCGCTTCGTGTTCTGCTCCTGTCAGCCAGCGCCATCGCGATCCTGGCGGTCGTGGCCGGAACGCTCGGCACGGCGAACGCGATGTTCATCTCCCACCATGACCTGGGGGTCGTGGGGATGGTGTGCGTGGTGGCTGGCGTGGTGGCGTTCGGTTTCGCCTGGCTGCTCGGACGCCAGGTCGAGACGAGCAGCCTGGCCCTGCGGCGGGCGACCAGGTCGCTGGGCCAGGAAGAAGCGGACTTCTGCGCCCCGGCCGGCCCGATGGCGGCCGACCTGGCGGCGCTGTCGCGGGAGCTTGATGCCACCGCCGCCAAGCTGCGGGAATCACGCGAGCGCGAACGGCGGATGGAGCACTCACGGCGCCAGCTCATCGCCTGGGTCTCCCACGACCTGCGCACTCCGCTCGCGGGACTGCGCGCGATGGCCGAGTCCCTCGAGGACGGCATCGCCACCGACGCCACGCGCTACCACCGGCAGATCCGCGTGGAGGTCACCCGGCTGTCGGCGATGGTTGACGACCTGTTCGAGCTGTCCCGCATCGAATCGGGGACGCTGACCCTGATGCCGGACCAGGTCGAGGTCTGTGACCTCGTCAGCGACACGGTAGCGGGCATGGAGCCTGTCGCGCGGGCGCGCGGTGTCGGGCTGGCAGGCAAGGCCGACGGTCCGCTCGTCATCCAGGCCGATCCCCGCAAGCTGTCGCGAGTGCTGTCCAACCTGCTGGCGAACGCCATCCGGCACACCCCCGAAGGCGGCCGCGTGCACGTCTCCGCCATCGCGGACACTGGCGAGGTTGTCATGACGGTGGCCGACGGCTGCGGAGGCATACCCGACGGCGACCTGGCACGGGTGTTCGACCCGGCATGGCGGGGCACCGAGGCCAGGACCCCCGGCGCGGACGGGGGCGCCGGCCTCGGGCTGGCGATCGTGCGCGGCATCGTCGAGGCTCATCGGGGCCAGGTGACCGTCGCCAACACCGGGCACGGCTGCCGTTTCGAGGTGCGACTGCCCGCCCCCGGCGTGGCCGGGAACAACGGCCTCGGCGTAGCCGGGAACAACGGCCTCGGCAGCGATATCGTCGCAGGTCAGCGGCTTGAGGACCGCCAGGCCGAGCCTGCCATCCCTGAATTGTAAGATCTGCCGCCCCCCGGTAGCGCGGCCAGTCCCGCAGGGGCCGGCGCCGCACCTGGGCTCGCGCTGCGCGCAGCGGCAAACTCCCTGTTCAGCACCGTTTTTCGTGCGCATCAAGGCGGCCGCCGACACCTCGTGCGCGCCGGGGGCCCGCGGATCCGGACGAGTCCCAAAACCGGACATTTCGGTCTAAATTACCCGCCGCTCGCGGTTTGGCAGTACCTGCTCCGGGTGCGTGTAATACGCAGCGTGATCCATTGGACGATCGACGAGCCGCGCACGGGCGGCGGAGCGGCCGCGTCATCCGGGCGTGCGTCTGCCGACGGCCCGGCGGACGGCTCCCCCGCTGCCCGCTGGAGCCTGCCGCGGGCGGTGCGGGCCGTGCGGGCCGTCGCCGCCGTTGCCGGACTCGCGGTCATCGGCACCTACCTCGCCATCGCCCTGGCCCGGCTGGGCAGTCCCGTGCACCTGGACATCCTCGAGGGCAACTCCCTCATCGAGGTGCACCGGATCCTGGCGGGCCAGCAGCTCTACCCGGCGCCGTCGGCCAGTTACGTGCCGGACGGCTACCCGCCGCTCTACTTCGCCGTCTCGGCGGCGGCGGCCTCCGTGCTCGGCCAGTCTTACCTGTCGTTGCGTGTCGTGTCCCTGATCGCCTCGCTGGCCTGCTTCGCGATCCTGGGACGGCTGGTCCAGCGGGAGACCGGGAGCCGCGGGGCGGGGCTGGGAGCCGCCGGCCTGCTGGCCGCGACCTATTTCGCGACCGACACGTGGTTCGACATCGGCCGGGTCGACTCGCTGTTCATCGCCCTCAGCATCGCCGGCCTGTATGCGGCGCGCTGGGCGCAGCGCACGAGAGGGGCGGTCGCGGCCGGCCTGCTGCTCGCGGCCGCCTTCCTCACCAAGCAGACCGGGCTGGCGGAAGGGGTGGCGGTCATCGCCGCGCTGGCGCTCGGGCCTCGCCGGCGGCTCGCCGTGCAGGCGGCCATCACGTACGCCGTGGTGGCCGGCGGCAGCACGCTCGCGCTCGGGCTGGCCAGTCACGGCTGGTACGTGTACTACATCTTCGAGCAGATGAGCCAGCACGCGCTCAGCCCTGCCAGCGCCGGCCAGTTCTGGACCGCCGAACTGCTGCCCACCCTCGGCATCGCTGTCGCCGCGGCGGTGGCCGGCGCGCGGCGCACGCCCCTGGTGCTGCTCGCCGGCTGTGCGGCGCTGCTGGTGGAGTCAGTCGCGGCACGCGCGCAGACCGGAAGCAATCTCAACGACTTGCTGCCCGTGTACCTGGCGGTGGCGCTCCTGGCCGGGCTGGCGATGGACGGCCGGTCCCCGCTTCTGCTGCGCCGCGCAGGCAGGCTGGCCCGGTGGGCTCCAGTCGCGGCCAGCGTCCTGATCATCGCCCAACTGGGGGTGCTGGCGGCAGGCTTCCGCACGGGCCAGGCGTTCCCGCCGAGCGCGGACAGCGCCGCGGGCCTGCGCCTGGAGGCGGCGGCGCGAGCGATCGGCGGCACGGTCGCGATCCCCGCCGACCCCAGTATCGCCCTCATTGCCGGGCTGCCCCAGACCGAGGACCAGGTAGCGGCGGCCGACGTCCTGCGCGCTTCGGACCCGACCGCCAAGGCGATCTTCATGAGCAGCCTCGCGCAGGCGGTGGCGGCGCAGAAGTACAGCGCGATCATCACCGAGTTTCACGGGGACCTGCGGGGTTTCCCCGCGGACCTGAGGCGCTATTACTACCGGTGCCCGCAGGCCCCGCTCGACGGCCTGCTGTCGGTTCCGTTTTCCGCGAACGCCGAGACCATACCTGTTTCGGTGTGGCTGCCGGCCGGGCACGGGTCGTGCGCCGCGGTCGCCCGCGTGCTCGAGGCCCCGGTGACGTCGGGTGCCGGTGACGCCAGGTGAAGGACAGGCAGGAGGCTGACATGAGTGAGGGTAAGAAGCCGCGGCCCGGTGAGCCGGCCCGGCCGGGCCGGCCGGCCCGCCTGGCCCGCCTGGTGATGCCGGAAGAACCGCCGCCCGGCCCGTTCCGGCGGTCCTTCTGGCGCAGCCCGGTCCGCGGCCCGTGGCTGACTTCTGTCCTGGGCCTGGTGCTGCTCGGCGGCATCTCGGTGCTGTTCGCGACGGGACTGCTGTCGTATGCCTCCTACAACCCGGACCTCGGCGGAGTCAACGACTACACGCCGGGCAAGGGCTTGCTCGGCTTCTACCTGTTCTCCTGGCCGAGCGACCCGGACTGGCTGTACCGGCTCAACCAGGGAGTGCACGTCACGCTGGGCCTGGCCCTCGTCCCGATCCTGCTGGCCAAGCTCTGGTCAGTGCTGCCGAGACTGTTCGAGTGGCCGCTGATGCGCAGCCCCGCGCACGCGCTCGAGCGGATCTCCCTGTTCCTGCTCGTCGGCGGCGGCGTCTTCGAGTTCGCCACCGGGATCATCAACATCCAGCAGTGGTACGTATTTCCCGGCTCCTTCTACACGCTGCACTTCTACGGGGCGTGGGTCTTCACGGCCGCCTTCGTGGTGCACGCGTGCCTGAAGGCGCCCACGGTGGTCCGGGCGTTGCGCCGCCGCGGGCTGCGGCGGGAACTGCGCGTCGATACCGCCCACACGGTGCCCGAATCCCCGGAGGTCAGCTCGCTGGTCTCCACGGCGCCGGCTGCCCCGACGATCTCCCGCCGCGGCGTACTCGGCTTCGCCGGCGCCGGGGGACTGCTGCTGGCCGGGCTGGCGGCGGGTCAGTCGATCGGCGGCCCGCTGCGCCGGACCGCGCTGCTCGCGCCGCACGGGCAGGTCACCGGCAGCGGGCCGCAGGACTTCCAGATCAACGTGACCGCGGACGAGGCCGGCGTCAAGTCCCCGGTCACGGGGGACGGCTGGCGGCTCGTCCTCGCCGCCGCGCCAGCAGGCACCGCGGGCACCGCCGCGGGCACAGCCAAGCCGGTCAGCCTGACCATGGCGCAGTTGCTCGCGATGCCGCAGCACACCGTGAGCCTGGCCATCAACTGCGTCGAAGGCTGGTCCTCGGGGAATCAGGTGTGGACCGGGGTGCGGCTGAGCGATCTCGCGCGGCTAGCCGGCGCGGAGCCGCCGGGGAACGTGTACGTCGAGTCGCTGCAGGAGCATGGCGGACACGCCATCTTGTCGCAAGGGCAGGTCATGAACCCCGACTCGCTGCTCGCCTTCCGCGTCAACGGCGCGGAACTGTCCCTCGATCACGGCTATCCCGCCAGGGTGATCATGCCGGCCGCCCCTGGTGTCCACCAAATCAAGTGGGTCACGAAGATGACGTTCGGGAGCTGACGTGCGCCGCATAACGCGCTGGTATGGCGCCAATCCCCTCCACCTGCTCGCGCTGCTCGCGTGCTTCGCGCTCGCGGGCTACGCCGCGTTCCAGTTGGTGCCGTCGCGCCCGGAGGGCATCGCGGTCTGGTTCGTGGGCGCGGTCGTGGGGCACGACCTGGTGCTGATGCCGCTGTACTCGATCGCCGACCGGTCGGTCCTGGCGGCGCTCAGGCACCGTGCGCCGAGCATGCCATCGGTCCCGTGGATCAACTACCTGCGGGTGCCGGTCGGCCTGTCCCTCCTGCTGCTGCTCGTGTGGTTCCCGCTCATCCTCCGGCTGAACACCCGCTACCAGGACTCCACCAACTTGTCCCCCGACCCCTTCCTGTGGCACTGGCTCGCCGTGACAGGAGCGCTCTTCCTGCTGTCCGCCATCGCGTACGCGCTGCGCCTGCGCGCGGCGAGGCGGTCACGCAGTCCCCGTCGCTCCAGTTCCTGAACCGGATCTCACTTCCAGTTCCCGGGCGATCACCTTCGCGGCGTCCTCCGGGCTGACGTTCCCGGTGTCGATGACGAGATCGTCGGCGTGCAGCGACGACAGATCGATGTCAGCCACCAGTTCCCTGAGCCGTTCGATATCGACGAGTTTCTGAAGCGACACTCGGGACTCGCTCGACAGCCTTTCCTCCAAGACCGCCTGGGACGCGGTCAGCCGCACGAAAAGCACGCGCCCGCCACGGTCTTCGACGATCGTCCGCACCGAATCGGCGAATCCGGCGAAACGCGCACGGGGGTCAGGAGCCGCCCAGGCGGAATTGTTGGTGAAAACAAGGCTGATCCCCGCCTCCGCCGCCGTTTCGAAGACGTCCTGGCGGATCTTATGCGTCACATCGGTGTAGGGCTTTGTCCCGAACGGGAAGATAGTCCGCAGCACGTTGACCGTGAGATGGTTATGGAAGAGCGGGAATCCGGTCAGTTCTGACAGCCGCTCAGCGACGGTCAGCTTGCCGCTCGCGGGCGGCCCGTAAATGTAAACCAGGTTCACGAATTCACCATATCCGCGATAAGGACATCGGCAACGGATTCCTCGTAGACCACGCGGCCCGACCTGACCATGACCGGCCCGAGTTCGGGGTCCCACGGCGTCGGCTGGACCGGACCGGACAGCGCCACGTAGTCGCCTTCCGAGCGCACGCCGGCCAGGTAGTCCGCGGCCGAGAACCGCCAGGGCACCGCGCCGTGCCGCGCGATCACCGATCCGGCGATCGACACGCCCGCCCAGTCGAAGTCCCCGTGATACCGCAACTCGCCGCCGCCGCCGGCGACCGCCGCGGCCAGCACGTGGAACGCCGTCGACGGCATCCCCTCCGTGGCGATCAGCGGCAGCGAGGCGGCGCCGAGAACACCCGCTGCCCGCCGCAGCACCGCCGGGTTCTCGCACACGTACACCACCGGCGCCGACACCGTCACCGGCAGCGACGACAGTTGCTGCAGCGTCACGTAGAAAGGCGTGCCGAGCAGTGCGGCGCCCGACAGCCACTCCCCCAGCCCGGTTCCCGCCGCGGGCAGGTTCAGCACCAGCACCCTGCTGGCCAGGTCATCGACGATGACCCCGCTGGCGTCCCAGACTTCCCTGCGGTCCTCCGTGGTGCGCGGCCGTGCGGCCGCCAGTCGCGCCGCCAGACCGCGCAGGACGAGCGTCGACAGCGTCGTCCCGTGGTCGAGCGCGTGCGTGTCCCCTGTGACCTCGGCGGCCAGCGTCTGCAGCAGCACCGGCTCGTCCCGCCCCGCCACCGCCTCAAGCACCCGGACCGCCTGCCCGAACCGGGCTTCCTCCCCCGCGTTCGCCAGCCTCGTGATCGTCCCGTCCCGCGCGGTCTCCGCCAGCCACGCCGCGAACCATGGCTCGGCGATCAAAGAGCTTTCTTCCCCTGAACGAACTATGGCGTCTCTGGCAGCCGCGCGCCTGTCCCGCTCGGCCGGCCGATTGCGCAGCGGCGAGCCGATCCGGGCGAGCAACTCCGCCAGCCCCATCCCGGTGGCCTCGCGGACGGCGGCATCGAGGTCGGCGAGGCGCACCGTGATCTGGGCGACGCCCTCGGGCCGGTACTGCCCGGTGATCCCGATGATGGCTTTCCGCTCGGCGTCGCCGGGGTTCCTGACGCTGACCGACCCGGCGAGGTCACCGCCGGTGCGCTCGAGCGACCGCCGTGCCGCGGCCAGCAGCCGTTTGTATTCGGGACCGCCGTATCGGGCGGCAGGCGCCTGCTCATTCCCGCCGGAGCGATCAGGGGAAGCCATGCATGTCCTCCGTATATCGATGTGCCCGGGTCAGAGCGGGTCCGCGTACTCTTCCTCGTCATCCTCCGGCTCCGGTTCGGGGGTGAATCTCAGCGTGGACCCGGTGCCGAGCGGGGCGTGCCGTGTCGGGTGCAGGCCCAGTAGCTCCGTGACCAGCGCGTCGTTGTCGGCGAAGCCGGCGGCGGCGTCGATGAGCTGCTCGCCGTCCCACAGCATGAGCAGCGACGACGTCGTCCGCGTGGTCTTGTCATGGAACATGTCGTAGTGCGCGATCATCGGCACTGTCGCGGTCGTGACCCACAGGTCGTGCCCGGTCATGAACAGGTCCAGGTCGAACTTCACCGCCAGCCCGAACAGGTCCGGCTTGTACCGCTCGTCGATGCCCACGAACGCCTCGTCGAGCGCGATCATCCGGGGGCAGTGATCGTTCGCCGACGAGTACAGGGCGTTCGCGGCGGCGAACAGCGGCAGGTGGATGGCCGCGGATTTCTCGCCGCCGGACATCACCGAGTGCTTCGCGCGGGTCAGCCGGGCGTCCGGTTCGCCCGGCGTGATGAGCACCAGTTCGAACGCGTGCCACGACCGGTAGTCGAGCACGGCGCCCAGCGCTTCCCTGTAGGTCGCGCGCGGATGGGCCGCCCGGTATTCGCGGATCATCTCGCGGAGCAGGCCGCGAAGTTCGGCGAGCCGCTCCGGTCCTGGCGAGTCCCGTTCGAGCAGGCGGGCCGCGGTCCGCTGGAGGTCGGTGACCTTGTCGGACTGGCCCCAGCGGATGCCGATCGAGATCCCGGACGACATCGGCTTGGACCGGGTATCCGCGTTCATGTCGTGGGTGAGGTCCCGTGCGGCGACGACCCGGCCGTGGATCTGCTGGGCGAGCGCGGCGAGCAGTTCGTCCTCAAGGACCTTGCGCTCGCGGTCTTCCAGGAGGATGCCCTGGTCGGCTGCCCGCTCGGCGATCCGGACCGCGAACTCGGCGACCGGCTTGCGGCCCTCGTCGTCGATCACGTCCACGGTCACGATGCCGCCGCTGACCCGCTGATCGACCTGGTAATTCTCGTCGCAGTTGGCGAGGGCTTCCGTGAAGTCCTTGAGCGCGACCGACACCCGGTCGTCGGCGTTCCTGCGCACCCCCTCGGTCACCTGCCGCCCGCCACGGGTAACCGCGCCGAACGCGTCGAGGATCTCCGGGACGCCCGGCGGAAGGACGCCGCGCACGAAGCCTGCCGCCTCCTCGGGGGTAGCGGGGGCGGCGGCAGCGGAGTCATGGGCAGCGGAGTCGGCGACAGCGGAGTCGGCGACAGCGGCTGGGTCGGGCCAGGCGGCCGGGTCGGGCCATGGGACGGCCGTTGTCACTCCCAAGAGGGGGCGCAGGTCGGGGCGGGCGTAGTCGCCGAAGGCGGCGACCTGCTCGTAGAGTTGCCCGACCGCCTCCCCGAACGACTGGCGTTCGTTGCGCAGATCCCTGTCGGCCGCCGTGGCCTTGTCGTGCTCGGCGCGGGCGCGCGCGTCGAGTTCGCGGTACGCGCGTTCGGCATCCCTGATCAGCCGCTCGGTGTCGCGGATCTGCTCGAGGACCTGCTGGACGTCCGCCTGGAGAGTTTCCTCCAGCGTGCGGAACTCTTCTTCCAGTGCCGCCTGCTGCCGTTCGTTCTCCTCCGTAACCGCCTCGGCCTCGGCGTACTCCAGCCGGCTGCGCTCCAGCGTCTCGGTCCGCTCGGCGAGGTCGTCGGTGGCCTGGGCGAGCTTGGCGCGCTCGGCGTGCAACTGGTTCGCCGCGTGCTCGAACTCTGTCGCGCCGCGCGCGATGGCGTCGACTTCTTCGCCGCCGGACGGCATGCGGCGCTCGGCGGCGGCCTGGCGAAGCTGCCTGTTCTTGGCGTCGACCTCGGCGATCGCCGTGTCCACGGCCCTGCGCGCGACCGCGACCTCGTCCCTGGCGCGGGCGAGCAGCGCGGCGTGCGTGCCGACCGCCTCGGCCGCCCGCGCGACGGGCCGGGTGTCGGGCAGTTCCCGGCGAGCGCGGCGGAAGTGCTCAAGCAAGTCGGCGGCGCGGTCGAGTTCGGCGCGGACGCCGCCTTCTTCGGCGGTGGTTTCGACGATCAGCGCGTCATATTCGACGAGCCGGGCACGGCGCCGGCTGGCGCGGTTGGTCGCGCCGATGTACTCGGGCGCCGCCTTCGGCCGTGCGCCCGCGTGCACGCCGTAGCTGAACTGTGCTTTCGCAGACACAACCGGGGCCTTCGTAGACACAACCGGGGCTTCCGCAGACACAACCAGGGCTTCCGGAGACACCGGGGCCACCGCGGACGCGGCCGGTACCGTGCCGGCAGGCGCCGCATCTCCGGGCAGGAGATCGTCGGTCAGCGCGACCGATCGCAGTACCGCCGCGACGACATCGGCGGCGACGGCGTCCTGCTCCTCGGGGATCAGCACGTCGGCTAGCGTGCGGCCGGAGACTGGGGCGCCGGGGACCAGGTAGCCGTCAGCCTCGGCGGCGGCCAGCGCCGCGCGTGTCAGAGCAGGATCCGGATGCACCCACGCGGTCAGCAGGCCCGCGCCGTACAGCGCGCCCTCGATCGCGCCCTCGATCGCGGCCGCGCCGGCGCCGGCGCCGGCGTCGGAAACCGAGCCGGCGAACCGGACGAGCTGCCACAGCGGCGCGCCCGGCCTGCCGTCCCTGCTGGCGGTGCGCAGGTCGTTTGCCGGCGGGGCGTCGTCCTTCTCGGCGGCGATCGCGTCCCGTTCCGCGCGCAGCTCTTCCAGCCGTCCCCGCACTTCCCGGAGCGTTGCCTTGAGGTTCGCCTGCGACGTGATCGTCTCGGCGCGGCGGTCCCCGGTCAGTTCGTCGAAGACCTCCGCGAGGCTGACTGCTCCTGCCTCGCCGACGTGCTCAAGCGCCTCCACCAGCGGCCCGGCGGTCTCCGGCATTTCCGTCCAGCGTTCCGTCCACGCCGCCAATTCAACCGAAACCGCCTCACGGGCGGCGGACAGCCGCTGGTCAGCGACCGTGCAGGCGAGCTGCTGTTCCTGCTCGGCGCTCTCCTTGCGGCCGAGGTCCTGCTCGGCGTAGGTCCGGCGCGACCTGGCCTCGCGGATCGCTTCCAGGAGCCTGCGGACCTCCGCGACATCGTCACGGCGGGCGAGGACGCGCGCCTTCGCGGTGACGAGCAGGTCATCTCCGGTATCGAGCGGGCCGAAGCCGTCGCCGGAGATCCCGGACCGCTCGCCCGCGTCGGCGAGATCGCGGGAGAAGCGCAGAGCCTCGTTCCGCGCCTGGGCCGCACGGCGGCTCAGCTTGGCCGCCTCCGATTCGAGATCCGCGATCCGCCGTTTGTCGCCTTCCAGCCGGCGCCGCGCGGCCGTCACTTCCTCCGCTCGTGAGAAGACCTCGTTGCGCTTATCCTCGATACGGCCCTGGGCCTTGTACTGTTCGGAGTCCTTCAGGCCCTTCAGCCGCCCTTGGAGCTGCTCACCCTCGTCGCGCCTTGTGTTCCGCCCGGCTTCCGCCGCCGCCTCCGCGGCTGCCGCCGCTCCGCGCTCCGCGGCAGCGGCCGCGATCTTCGACGCATGGTCGGCCGCCACGTCCACGCGGGCCTGGACCCGGTCCAGCGCGAACTTCACGTGCGCGCGCAGGTAAGCCTCGTAGTGCGCGCGGAATTCCGCGACCGCCGAATTCGCGGCCGTCAGGTCGTCGAACAGCTTCTGCACGGCGGCGAGGTTCTCGAAGTCCCTTGCCGCCTGCTGGACAAGGTCATCGTCGACGGGCGAAAGACCGGAGGTCAGCGTGTCCGACACCTTCCCGGGGTCGAGGTCCTTCGCCAGCAGCGGCCTGCGCAGCGCGAGCAGCAGGTCGAGGAGCTGGGCGTACCGCTCCCGGCCGAGGCCGAACACGCGTGCGTCGACCAGGTCCCTGTATTCCGTCGCGGTCCGCCGGTATGCCTGCGGCTCCAGCACGGAACGAAGCTGCTTTTCGGTCAGCGGCCGTGAATCCGACGACAGCAGCCCGAAGTCCACGCCCAGGCGCCTGCCCGTCACGTAGAACGACATTCGCACGCCGTCGGTGTTCCTGTGCGCCCGCATCCCGACAATCAGAGTCATCGTCTCCGCGGAACCGAACCCAGCACCCGCGCAGCCGACAAGATCGCCCGCCACCGACCCGGCATCAGGAGACTCCGCGGAACGGCGCCCAGCACCCGCGCGGCCGATAAGATCGCTTGCGATCGGCCGCGCAGCCGGGGGGTCCGGGGGGTCGTCCCCCCGGGCTAGCATCGGGAGTTTTTCCGGCGCTCTCTGCCGGGAAAACTCCATCCAGACGTAGCCGTACTCGGAGTCCTGGCCTCGATAGAGAAGGTTGGACTTCATCGTGCGGTTCTCGCCGCTGAACGGGTCGAGGCGGCGGGAGTCCGCGACGCCATCGAGCACGAACGGGAACAGGACCTCGAGGGCCTTGGTCTTGCCGGAGCCGTTGTGGCCGCGCAGCGCGAGCCGCCCGTCGGCGAACGCCCACTCTTCGTCGACGTAGTCCCAGACGTTGATAACGCCGGCGCGGGTCGGCTTGAACCGGCGGTTTTCCGCCGGGAGGACTTGGCGGTGTCGTCCCGCCGGGCTAGCACTGTCATTCATCGGACAAACCACCACCACCGTGTTGGTCAAACAGGTCCAGGGCCAACTGCCCTTCCGCGCGCCGGGCGGGCAGGGCGAGCGTGATGTTCCGGTACCGGGCCGCGGCCGGGAGCACGAGGACACCGCCCGGCACGGGGCGCAGCAAGCGCAGGTCCGCGAGGAACGCCACCGCGGCGGCGAGCAGGCCGTGCGGGTCATGCTGCCAGGTGATCGTGAACGACGCGGCGCCAAGCTCGTCATACAGTTCGTCGATCATGACACGCAGCCTGCTGTGCCCTATGAAGGGCACGGCGAGAGGGGGGACCGGGGCGGGCTCATAGGGACGTTCGGGAAAATCGGGGGTGTCGGCGGGCGCGGACCAGGCCAGTTCCGTGACCACCCCGGCCAGCGGGAGTCCTGAATCGATCCGGGCGAGAAGGTCTGCGTGGTCTTCAGCCTCCGCGGGAGGCTCCAGCGCGGGCAGTGTCTCGTCGGGATCCTCGATGACATCGGCGATCTTGGCAAGCAGCAGGCCTGCGGCGCGGTTGACGGCGCCGCCGCGTCCGGGGAAGGGACGGTCGGTGAAGCGGCCGCTCGTGTCGGCGAGCAGGATGCCCTCGGCGCGGCGCTCGACGGCCAGGCCCGTGAGGCGGGCGAGGTTCTCGGCGACGCCGCTCTGCCGCAGGGCCTCGGCGATCTCCGGCTCGACCTGGGCGTAGTACACGACCGGGTACTCGACGAGGGCCCGCGCGGCGCGCTGGGCCGCCGCTTCGCGCTGCGCACCGCGCCTGGCGCTGACGAACGTGGAGTCGAGCAGGCCAGCGACGCTGGTCAGGTGCTGCACGGGGCGCGCGGGGCGGAACAGCGCGGCGCAGATGTCGTGGTCGATGTCGTAGAGGGCGTCGCCGCGTTCGGTGTCGTTCGTCCAGGACTCGACCGATCCGTCGGAAAGGCGCAGGGCGCCCCGCTCGACCAGCCAGTCGAGGACGTCAACGACGGCGGCCTTGTGCTGGCTGCGCGTCGAATCGAAGCGCAAGTCCTCGATGGCGTTCGCGTGCGGGGTGAAGGTCCTGACCAGGTCGGCGAGGCTGATCTCGACGCGCGACCGCTGGAACGAGGCGAGGACCAGGCAGAGGTACGCGAGCCTGCGCCTGTCGAATGGCTTGCCGGATTTAGCGGTGAATATCGTGGTCTGTGATTGATCCAGGGCGTCCAGGCGGCGGATCAGCCGCACCTGGCGCGTCGTGGCCACCAGCGTGTAGCCGAGGATTTCGCGGAAGTCGGCCGTCATCTGGTCGGCCCACCTGAGCACCTGCTCCAGCGTTCCGGGGCGGGGATGGGCGGCGGTGATGAGGTCGCTGGTGAGGACGAGGCGGACGGCGGCCTGGTACGAGCCGAGGTCGGAGCTCTGCACGCCGATCAGCCTGCCGGGAGGTTCTGAGGGATTGTCCCCCCGGGCAGGCAGGCCGGCTGCTCGCGGCTGCGGGCGCATCTATCCTCGCCGGGCGGGGGTGAGCTCGAGCCGGAACCCGGGCAGGTGGAGCGTGCCGTGCCGGGTCCGGACGGCGCTGCCTTCGTCGCTCGGCACCAGGCGCATCGTGAGCACGTCGTTGCCGCCGGTCGCGGTGCGCAGGCGGCCCGCCACGATCGTGCGGGCCTCGGTGGCCAGGGTGAGCAGGCGGAGCAGGACCCGCGTCTCGCTGTCGTCGAGGACGCGGCCGTGGGCGCCGTGCTCCAGGAGGGCATGGGCCGCCCCGCGTTCGGCTGCGCGCTCTTCGGCCTGGTGCTGGCGCAGCGCGGCCTTGATCGCGGGGTTGTTCCTTGCGGGCTGCGGCACCCCGGCCGTCGGCGCCTTCCCCCGTCGGAACAGCGTGACGGAGATATCCACGCCAGGCGCGTCCTGCCAGGTCGCGCGGCTGGAGATCTGCTCGGCGTCGTCGTGGGCGCCGCCGAGGTGCCGCGCCGACCTGAGGTTGAATCCGGCGGACATCAGCGCGTGCGCGGCCGGCTCGTCGGGAGCGGCGAACACCCACTCGGCGAGGTGCCGGAGCTGGGAAGAGCGGTTGACGCCGCCGCGCTGGGCCTCGGTGACCTGACGGAGGAGGGCGATCACGCCGGAGACGGCGGTCCGGGTGGCGGTGCGGAGGCCTTCGGCGCGGGACTCCGCGACGTTGCCGCTGTTGGTGTTGCTGTTGGTGTTGCTGTTGCTGTTGCCGTTGCTGTTGCCGTTGGTGTTGCTGTTATCAGGCCGGGCGGGCTCCGGCCTGAACCAGGCGCGCAGCGCGCCCCAGCGGCGCCGCCAGTCGTCCCTTATATCGGTTTCATTGAGAAATGGGCGATCATCGGCCGCGGCCACGAGTTCCAGCATGCGGGCCTCGTCGACGTCGCCGACGGCGGCCGACAGCCGCGGCAGGTAGCGGTCCAGTTCGGCCATGAAGTCCGTCATGTGCGTGAGCAGGGCGTTCTTGTACTTGAGGAACGTGTCGGGCGACGTGTCGGTGGACCGGACGATCTCGCCGAGCGTCAGGTGGAACTGCGCGGCGCGGCGCGACATGTCATCGAGGACGGTATCGAGCCGGGCCAGCCTCCGGTAGACCTGCTCCTTGTCATCGCTCGCGGTCGCGGCGTTCAGCGCCTTGAGGTCATCGAGGATGTCGGAGAACACCAGGCGGGACAGGTTGACATCTCTTATCCGGGCGGACAGCACGTCCTCGACCGCGGTGAACGCCCGGTAGCCGAGTTCGCTGAACTGGTAGACGGACTGCCGGTTCCTGTAGCGGGCCAGGCTGCCCGCCCGCGAGGCGTCTTCGAGACGGTGCAGCATCTGGTCTTCGGAGAGCGCGTCGAGCCGCTCGCGCAGTTTCGCGTCGTCGATCGGCGGGACGTCGTCGTACGTCTTCGCGAGTTCCCCGAGGGCGACAGCGACGTCGTCGCTGTGCGCCTGCACCTGGTGCACCGCGCGCAGCCGGTCGAGGGCCCGGAGCATCCACAGATACGCCACGTGATCGTCACGGCGGGTGAAGTTGAACAGCCGGAACCGGTCGCTGACCGCGAGCGCGTCCAGGTCGAGCGAGTCCCGCCGTCCCTGGTCGCCGCCGGCCGCCTCGCTGGCCGCCGCGCCGCCTGGTTCCGTCACGCCTTCCAGATTATGGGTTCGGGACGACTGCCGGATGGACGTGCGGGATCCGGCGGATGGAGGTGCGGGATCTGGGCCGGCCGCTGACCGGGCTAGCCGCGCGGGACCGCGCGCGGCTCATCGGGGTCGTCACAAATGCCGTGCCGACGCGATTCTGTTTGACTTAAGTTGATATATGCACTGCATCCCGCATATTAGCTCATTTTCGTGGCACCAGTTATCCGCTCATTCTGCATCACTGCCGGCGTGCAGGGTCCGCGACAGTTTGGCAAACAGGGTTTCCGGGAATGTATGGGTTTTAGGCATAGTGTCTAGCCGACACAGCGGTGAATAATTGTCGAGGGGGCTCGGCATCCCGCAGTCGTCCGGGGGGGCGGACATAGCGACCGGCGAGATCATGGCCCGACTGGCACGCGAACCGGCAGCAAGGCTGCCAGGCGACCGTAGCCGTTCGCGCGCCGTGTACGGCGAGTCCCCGCGCTCTGCAACTCGAATCGCACATCATGGCACCGCTGCGGCGGGTCGCGACCAGGAGGTGACTCGCAGTGGGGAAAAAATTCCTTTCTGAGAAGCAAATGAGGTACGCGGAGATCGAATCCGTGCGGAAATGGCTGTCATGGCTCGGCCCGAATCACATAGAGCGCATTAAGGCTATCGACGCGCTCTTCGAGCAGCGTACCGCGTCGATCTGGTCGACGTGCTACGCCGACATCTCCTGGACCCGCCAAGTGAAGGCAAGGATCGGCCCTCTCACACAATCCGTGAAGGTACCCGGGTATGTATTCTTCACAGTGAGCCGCAGCTTGTCCAGTATGGACTTCAGGGAACGCTCCTATCTCAGGCTCGCTGAGCTTCTCAATAGCGCATACGAAGGCAATGACGTATCGTACCGACATTGGAGAACAGCGCTTCTCTGGGGTGACGGCAAGGGCACGGTGGCCGGCCAGAGTCAGCATGAGGGCCTCGAACAAGGCGACGCGGCATCTCCGGTGGCCGCGGCCATCAAGCGATTGAATTTGAGCGTCGACCAGGCCATTGGTTCCATGCACCAGCGCGTGACGCAGCTCTTGAGCCAGAACATTCATCCGGATTTCCGCGCGATGTTGCAGGAATTTGCCGATCAGATGACTCCGACCGGCGATGGCACCTGGCTGAAGCCGTCGCAGGTGTCAGCATCGCCCTTTGCGCCGGAAGGCGGCTACCCCTTGCATATCGGCTCGCTCTCGGATGGGACCCCGTTGACCTACTCCGGTGACGGGTCAATAGTTACGATAGCCCCGCCTGGTTCGGGCAAGACTCAGTGCAATGTCTATCCCAATCTGCTCACGTGGACAGGGCCTACTGTTGTCCTTGACATTTCTGGCGACATCTACGAGCACACGGCCGCGTGGCGTGCGGCCAACGTCGGCCCGGTATACAAGTTCAGCCCCCTGGAGCCCGAGGCGAGCCACAAGTACAACCCTCTCACCTTCGTCCGCAGGGATCCCGACTACATCTGGGAGGACTCGCGCCTCCTGGCGGAGATGATGATCGTCCCGTCCCTGTCCACCGACCCCTTCTGGGAGAATGAGGCTCGGACGGTCCTGACCGCCGCGATCGCGTATGCCTGCTATTCCAACCCGCCAGAGCAGCGCCCGATGCACGGCGTCCTCGACGTCCTCTTCGGCGGGGAGGCCTGGGACAAGATGATCCTCGGGCTGCGCCTGGCGGTCGATGTGCGGGTCATGACTCAGCATGCCACCTCGCTGTCCTCGATGAACGAGAAGACCTTGAGCAGCGTCCTGCAGACCGCCCGTTCGAGCCTCGGCGCCTGGAGCGGCGAGCGCGTAGCCAGGGCCACTTCGAAGTCGGACTGGAGTCCCTACGATCTGCGGGACGGCAGCAACCCGACGATCTACATTTACATCAGGCCCAATGAGGTCGAGGCGTACCTGTCGTTGCTTCGCGTGTTCATCGGCCAGCACATACGCATGCTCACCGGTGGCCCTGTTCCGCCGGTAGGCTCGCCACCTATCTTGTTCATGCTCGACGAGTTGCCGCGGCTGCGGAACATGCCTCCCGTGGACGAGGCCCTGAATATCGGGCGGAAGTACGGGCTGCGACTGTGGCTGTTCGCGCAGAGCGTCGGGCAGTTGCAGACCGCATACGACAACGCCGATGGCATGCTCGGCTCCTGCGCTGTCCGCATCTACATGAATCCGACCGGCGCCGATGGGCTGGCCGAAAAGATCTCGGAGGAACTGGGCTACGCCGAGTCCCTGCAAGACAGCTCCCGCAGGCGCCTGGTCGAGGCCGCCGAGCTAGCCGGGCCGGCCTACCGTGACCGGCAGGTAGTCATCGCCAGCGGAGCGAAGCCCGCCATGGTGAGCAAGGACTTCGCGTTCCGCAGCACCGAGCTCGCGGCGAGGATGTCCATGCCGGTTCCGTCGGTCCCGGATGGGAGCGGGCGCGCGTGACCACGGCTGAGACGACGCTCTACGCGGCTGTCGGGATTCCGCAAGGCCTGATTACCGACCCGGAGGTCGCGGAGACCGCGGGGGCGGTGCGCCGTGGCGGCGAACTGGTCTCGCTGACCCCGGACGACTACGGCCTGTGGACTATCCTGGGCACCCCGATGTCCCGGGCGGCTCTCGACGAGGCCGCCGCGGCCCGCGGCTGGCAGGCGGCCCACGCCGGGATCCAGCGGCTCAGGGAACTCAACTTGCTGCTCGCGCTCGACACCGCGGGCAGCCTGGACGCGCAACTCAGATCTCTGCGCCCCATCCCGCGCGGGGCCGGCGCGGGCAACCTCGCCGCCGAACCCGGCATGTACCAGATCAAGGGCGAGACCGCATCGCGATCGCCTGCCGTCTCCGTGGATTCCGTGGGGATCATGCTGTGGTGGGAATTCGATGGCTCCGTCTCGCTGAAGACGGCCATGGAAAATGTCGCTAAAAGGCTCCCTGAACTACCGCGCATGGCGCTTGAGAGGCTGGCGGTGGTGCTGCTCATGCGCCTGATGGGGCAGCGCCTGATATACCTCGACACTGTCCGCGAGATCTGAGGATGACCGAAATGGACGTCTTGAACTATGTGAACAATCAGAGCCAGAAGGCGGCGGCATTCCTGGATGCTTATGCGCGCACCAGCCCCGCCGTCCAGCAGGCCGCGGAATGGTACCGGGACGCTGATCAGAGCGGTCTCCTTACGGTATTCAAAATCGTTTACACGGCGCATGACCTCACAAATCAATTCGTAGATATGGGCCAGCATTTCGTACAGGCAGAATTCGATCCTTCCTCGCTCGACGGATTTAACTTTCCGGACGTCGCTGACGAGTTGACGTTCGATCCGGGCCTGTCAGTACCCGTCGACCAGATCAAGGACGGCGCCGAGCTTGTCGCTGAGGACGCTGAGAAATCTGTGCTGGCGGCAGTCCGCGCGCGGACGACGGAGCAGGAACAACTACGAAAGCAGCAAGACGCCGACCTGCAGGATCCAGCGAAACTAGCAAGAGAGAAGCAGGAAGGGGCAGAGCTCGAGGCGCAGTGGGAAGCGAACCGGAAGGACGACGAGCAGGCCCAACAGTCACGTCAGCAGGAGGCTGAGCAGAAAGCGACCGACAGCCTCATCGAAGCCGTGAGCAAGGACCAGGGCCAGAAGAAGGAAGATCAGCAGCAAGACCCGGAGGCAAGCAAACTACAAGGTGAACAAGAAAAGGCGCGAGCCGATCAGACTTCCCAGATGACCGAATATAGAGATCAATTGGCCAAGAAATATGAGGGCTCGCCAGAACAGGAAAAGCACCTGGAGGAGTTCGACAAGGCGGCCAAAGCGGCCGACGAAGCGCTCGCTCGACAGCAGGCTACCGAGCTGCAGAGATCGATTCCCCCCGATCCCAGTCACGATCTGTAGCGCTGGGAGAGCTTAGCTAAACATACCCGTTACCGCCGCACGGGTAGCACGCCTGATCTTTGTTGACCCGCCCTGTTCCGCCACAAGCGCCGCACGGAATCCTACTCGCTTCCGCCGGCTTGGAAGCGTTGGCAGTAAAACCGTTCTGCGGTGCCGGAAAATTCGGCTGCCGGTGGTACCCATCGGGGCTCTGATCCATCGTCGACTGTGACCGCGCCGGACTGAATAGCTGCTTAATTTTGCTGGACCGCGTCGGGAGATGCCGGTACACGCGGAAGGCGTAGATGCCTGCCGTAACCAGGCCCAGGTAAGGGACAATAAAGCCCAGGGCGTTAATCAGGACCCACTTCCATTTGGCGTGTCCGATCGATTCAAAAGCCGAGCTTTGCTGGATCGACGCGGTTATAATCGCCCAGAGGGCTGCGAGCCAGCTTACAAAAACCACGATTTCATACACGTTCATTGATTGTTCACCCGCTCGCGCTGATAGAACATACAGTGCTTTTGGTGGCATTTGGGCGTTTTACTTGACTCGACGCGCCACTAGATGAAATTGGCGATAAGAGACACAAGTATCACGAGGCGGAAAAGTCACTGTGTAAACTTTTTTAGGATAGCACGGTCTCCTGGTGCGGGGCTATAGCTAGTTCGTTTGCTTTGCCCTGCCCCGCGTTATGCGCCAGGAAAGTTCCGGTACGGGGCGTTCACCTGGTCCCCCGATTGCGTGCTCAAATGCGCATTTGGGCCTAGTTACAAACGTGCTCAAATGCGCATTTCAGCCGAATATTACATGGTCAAATGCGCATTTGAGCCGGCTGGTGGGGGCGCGGGGCCGGCGGGCGCGGGGCGCGGGGCGCGGGGCTAGCGGGGCGGGCGGGCGCGGGGGCGGGGCGCGGGTCGGGGGCGGGGTTATTGGAGGCGCAGGAGTTTGACTGATTTCTCGCGCATTTCTATCTTGCGGATCTTGCCCGTGACGGTCATCGGGAAGTCTTCGGTGATGTGGACGTAGCGGGGGATCTTGTAGTGGGCGAGCTTGCCTGTGCAGAATTCGTGGACGGACTCGGCGGTCAGCGGGGTCGTTCCGGGGCGCATCCGGATCCAGACCATCAGTTCCTCGCCGTACTTCGGGTCCGGCACGCCGATTACCTGGGCGTCCAGGATGTCCGGGTGCGTGTAGAGGAACTCCTCGACGTCTCGCGGGTAGACGTTCTCGCCGCCGCGGATCACCATGTCCTTGATCCGCCCGGTGATGGCCACATACCCATCCGAGTCCATGACGGCCAGATCGCCGGTATGCATCCAGTGCGCGGCGTCGACCGCTTCGGCGGTCTTGTCCGGCTGCGCCCAGTAACCGAGCATCACCGAATAACCCCGCGTGCACAGCTCGCCGGGCGTGCCCCGGGGGACCGTCACGCCGGTCGCCGGGTCGATGACCTTCACCTCCAGGTGCGGCCCGACGCGGCCCACCGTCGAGGTGCGGCGGTCCAGCGAATCGTCGTCGCGGGTCTGGGTCGACACCGGCGAGGTCTCGGTCATGCCGTAGCAGATGGACACCTCGCGCATCGACATCTGCGACATGACCTGCTTCATCACCTCGACCGGGCACGG
>DASZJE010000097.1:0-24225 GCA_035948445.1 Trebonia sp.
GTATGGGACGCCAGCCCCGAACCGCCCGTCCCCGCTGCCGCCGCAGACGACGACGAGAGCGGGCGCGGACTGCTCATCGTCCAGGCCCTCAGCGCCCGATGGGACTGGAAGCAGGCACCTCCCGGCCGTGGCGGCAAAGTCGTCCGCGCACTCATCCGCCCGGACACCCGGTTAGACCGGACCCCGGGCGGCGCACGCGCCGTGTGAGGACTTTCGGCACGGTATCGCATAAGGACTCCCGCGCATGGGGGTGCGCGGGACGCGGCCGGGATTACCGGCGGGACACGCGGCTGTTTCCGTCGCGGCGTGTCCTGACTGCCCGGCCGCCGCCCGGCCCGGGGGCTGCACCCTCCGGGCCGGGCGTTGGCGACGGCGGGCTGCCTGCTCATTTCTCGGAGGACCTGAATTGCGCGCGGAAGACACGACAGAGACGGACCGTCGTGTTACCGGGCCGGTAACACGACGGTCGTGCCCGGAATGCGGCGGCGGCTGCGTGGTCGAGCTGCGCGCGTGGTTCCAGCTACAGCGGCTCACGTGGGAGCACGGGTGCACCGCCATCGAGCAGTGCACCGAGGGGAAGCACCGCCACCCCTGCCCGAAGGACTGCCAGCGCCACGCGAGCACCTGCCAGAAGCGGAAGCTCCCCGCGGGCAACGTCCCCGTGTCCGGCGCCCTGGTGCTGCGGCCAATCAAGGAGAAACGCAAGAAGACAATTCCGCTCCCACCCCAAGTTGCCGACATCCTGCACAGCCACTGCTACGGCCAGGCAGCGGAGAAGACGGCAGCCGCGAACCTACGGGAAGAACACGACCTCGTGTTCTGCGGCCCGGCCGGCAAGCCGGTCGACCATCGGAACGACTGGGAAGAGTGGGGCGAGATCCTCAAAGCCGCGCGCGTCCCGCACCACGGTGTCCACTCCCAGCGGCACACCGCCGCAACAGTGCTCATCGACGAGGGAGTAGACATCACGGTCGTACAGGAGATGCTCGGCCACTCCGACATCAGGGTCACTCGCGGTTACGTTCACACGTCGTCGCCAGTCGCCCGCGATGCTGCGGCCCGGATGGGTGCCGCGCTGTTCGGGAGGGGAGGGAAAGGCCGAAGTGCTACGAAAACTGCTCCGACACTTTCCGGCCCGACGTCCTAAAAGCAGCGTTTCCGCTGGTCACACTATGAGCCGCCTATCGGAATCGAACCGATGACCTACGCATTACGAGTGCGTCGCTCTAGCCGACTGAGCTAAGGCGGCACGACGCCCTTACGGGCGACGTCCAAGAGAGTCTACCGGTTCTGCGGGGTGCACCGCTCATCTTGGGGCCAGTCATACCGGTGTACCGTAACCGGGCTTCCGTCCGGCGCCGTCCAGTTCGCGACTTCGGTCGTGGCGAGAGTGAATCCAGTGCTCGCGTACAGCGTCCGTGCCGCGGTCAGATGGTCTGTCACCCACAGTACGAGGTCCATGTCATGGTCTTCAGCCCAGTCCTTCGCGTGCCGGATGAGCACCTGGGCGACGCCCTGCCGCCGCGCCGCCGGTGCCACGAACAGCCGGCCGAACTCCACGGCCGGGCGGCCGTCACCAGTCTTGCCGACATCATCCGGTAGCTTCGAGACGAGCGCGTGACCCGCTACCGGAATGTCATCGGTACTCGCGACCCACGCCTTGATGAGGCCCGAAGGTGAGAGCCACCGAGCCGGATCAGCGGGCCAGTTCGTCGGGTACCCGCCGGTCGCGTACACGCGACCCAGCGCATCCACGCAGCCGTCAAGATCGCTAGGTTCACGGACGCGGATGCCCACCGGCATGCCACTCACCTCAATACGAAAGCGGGACAATCGGAACGTGAAGCTTACCGACGCGGAAGCGCGGAATCGACTCGCAGCGGCGCGCGTGGCCCGGCTCGCGAGCACTGGGGCCGACCGCCAGCCGCACCTCGTGCCGGTCACGTTCGCCGTCGATGGCGACCGCGTCTACATAGCGATCGACCACAAGCCGAAAACCACGACGAACCTCCGCCGCCTTCGCAACATCCGCGAGAACCCACACGTGGCTCTGCTCGCCGACCACTACGAAGATGACTGGGACAGGCTCTGGTGGGTCCGCGTCGACGGCCGCGCCCGCATCCTCGAAACAGACGAAGACGCGCAAGGCCCCCTAGACGTCCTCGCCGCGAAATACACGCAGTACCGTCAGATCCGCCCGGCGGGTCCCGTCATCGCCATCGAAGCCGACCGCTGGAGCGGCTGGGCACCGTGAGCCACCCGCCAGATCCGGTATATCTGGCTGTGATCCCTCGTCTCAACTCAACGTGCTAAAACGCGCGTTTGAGCACGTTAGCGAGGCGACTCAAAAGTGCATTCGAGCACGCTATAGCGGGTTCTTTTGCGTATTTGAGCCCGCTATGAGGCCGCCGGGCGCCCTCTGGGCGTCGGGCGCCCTCTGGGCGCCGGGAGCGCGCCGGAAGACCGCCGGGGGCCCCTTACCCGTCGGCTCTCCAGCGTCGGTAAAGGTCCACGAAGTCATCGCGCATCTGCGGGGTTAGTTGCTGCGCGGTGATGCGGCCCGCCAGGCTGATGGCCTCCCGGATCTGCTCGAGGTACTCGGTGCAGGGCTCACAGCGCGCCAGGTGCTTCTCGAACCGCTTGCGTTCGGCACGGCTGAGGGTCCCCTCCAGGTAGTCGGTGACGAGTTCGACGGCCTCGCGGCACACGATCTCGCGGTTTCGCAGCAGTCTCATCGCACCTCCCCCAGTTCGGACTCGAGCACCTGCCGGAGCTTGCCCCGGCCGCGGTGCAGCAGCACCCGCTGGTTCGCCTCGGTGATCGCCAGCACCTCGCAGACCTCAACACTGCTCATGCCCTCGACGTCCCGCAACAACACGACGTCTCGCTGACGGCCAGGCAGGCCGTCGATGGAGGACTTGAGCAGTGCGGCGAGCTTGCCGGCTGCCATCCGGCTCTCGGCCTCCTCGATCCAACGTTCCGGCGGCTCCGCCCATGCCCCGGACGGGCCGAACCGCGAGGCGTCCACGACCGGGCCGGCGTCGGCGACGGGGATGGTCCGGTGCTCCCGGACGCCGGTGGACCGTGCCCGGTTGACGAGGATGGTGAACAGCCACGTCCGCACGGACGACCGGCCTTCGAAGCGGTCGATGCCGCGTAGCACCGCCAGCCAGGTGTCCTGCACGACCTCTTCGGCGACGGCGTGGCTGGGCACATACGAGCCGGCGACGCGCAGCATCGGGTCGTTGTACCGCTCGACCAGCACGACAAAGGCCCGCTCGTCACCGGCGCGCAGCCGGCGGAGCAGGTCCTCGTCGGAGTCAGGGGCCGGTCGCGGCGCCTCCCCCTGGTTCGCCAGGAGGCGGCGCCGCAGCCGGCTATGGATGGGCATCAGGACGCGGCTATCCCTTCACCGCCGACCGCCCCCGGCACCGTCACGGATCCGACCTCTGTCAGGGATCCGCCGGAACCGACGGAGTACTCGTCGACGATCCCCGCACCGCCAGTCTGGACGTACACGAACTGGCCATGGTCCGCTGAGGTGGCGTCCACGGTACCCGCGTCGGTCGCGGTGTTCCCGAGCGCCGTCAGCCCGCCACTGAAGCTGGCGGAGTAGCCGCTGACCGATCCGCTCCCGGCGTTCGAGGCGTAGAAGTACTGTCCGGCACGGACGATCCAGCAGGTCGCGGCCTGCCCGGTGAGCGCGGTGTTCAGCGAAGTCAAGTGTCCTGACCGGCCAAGGGAGAAGCTGGCGACCGCGTTCGGCCCGGCTTCGGCGATCAGCACGTGTCCGTACTGGTCATAGGAAATCGCGAACGGAACGTCGCCGGATTCAGTGTTCACCACTGGAGCGCCGGACAGGCGGCCGTCAGGGCGGACGCTGTAGACGTCGATGTCGTTGCCGGTGGCCTTCGTGGTCACGAGGAGCCGGCTGCCGTCCGGCGTGAACGCTACCTGACCTGGAGTGTTGACGAAATTAGATGACGCCGTCGTGCCGAGGCCCAGCGCGCGGGCCGAGCCAGCGATCGGGACGAGACTGCCGCCAATGATCCGGTAACCGGCGAGGGAACCCCCGCCCTGCGCGTTCAGCACGTACACGAGGTCGCCGTGGACGGTCACGCTGACAGGGAAGGAACCGCCTGAGCCGACGACCTGCAGCAGCGTGAGCCGGTCGCCGTGGACGCCGAACACCGAAACCGTGTTGCTTCCCGCGTTCACGGCGAACAGCAGGCCGCGTGATGCGTCGTAGTTCAGGGACTCCTGCGAGGCCAGGTGGTCAACGACCGACCCGGCGAGGATCCCGCCGTCACCGCGGGTCGGGTATGTCCCCGCCTGAGTCAGGGTGCCGTCGGCCGCGCGCTGGTAGGCGACAACCGAGTTGCCCGCCACGTTATCGGTCTGCACGAACACGGCACCGGTCTGGGCGAGCGCGCCGGCTCCAGTCGCGTCATGGGTCACAGTGGCGGCGGAAGCTGACGGTGCCGCGATCCCCGCGAACGCGAGTGCCACCGCGGCGGCGGGCACGAATCGGGTTAGGCCTTTCAAGGCTGGTCCCTCCCTTGGGCAAGAGCTTGTGCCCGTACAGTCCCGCCGGAACCGCCCGCGTTACATCACGAGACCAGGTATTTCTCTATGAACAGATAGTGCCCCTGCGCGGGGTCCTCAAATCGATCAGGTAGGAGTCGACCGCGTCGTTGACGCAGGTGCTGCCCTCCATGTAAGAGGTATGGCCCTCTCCGTTCCAGCCGAGCAGCACGCCGGAGGCGATGTCCTTCGTCAGCGCCTGCGCCCACTCATACGGGGTCGCCGGGTCGTGCAGGTCACCGACCACGAGGATCGGCGGCGTCCCGGTCACCTTGACGCGGACGGGGCTCGCGGGAACCGGCCAGTACGCGCACGTCAGTGACCCCCAGACCTCCGCCGTGCCGAAAATCGGGGCCACTTTCGCCGCCTCCTTCGCCGCGGTCTGGTACGCCGACATGGACTTGGGCCACGGGCGGTCGACGCAGTCCACGGACGTCAGCACGTCGGCCAGGTTCGAGTAGGTGCCGTCAGGCAGCCTCTCAAGCAGGTCGTTCGCGAGTTCCAGCAACTGCGTGCCGTTCCCGTCTTCCGCCTGCGACAGCGCCGTTTCCAGCACCGGCCATTCCTGCTTGCTGTACAGCGCCGCCACGATGCCCGACAGGAGCATCGACCCGTCGGCCTGCTGGTCATCGCCCGCCAGCGCGACCTTCAGCGGGTGATCGGTCGCCTTCACCAGGAGCCCGCCGACCACCCCAACCGCGCTCGCGGCGTCCTTGCCGAACGGGCACGCCGACTGCGTCACGCACCAGTCCGTGAACTGGCCGAAGGCATCCTCGAACCCCTCCGCCTGCGTAATGTCCGCCGACAGGCCCGTCAGCGACGGATCCACAGCACCATCAAGGACCAGGGCCCGCACGTGGGACGGAAACTGCTGCGCATATGAGGCGCCAAGGATCGTTCCGTATGATTTTCCGAGGTATGTGAGCCTGGACTCGCCAAGCGCGGCCCGCAGGATGTCCATGTCCTTCGCCGAGTTGGCCGTGCCCATGTAGGGCAGGAGCGAGCCCGCGTTCTGCTCGCACTTGCTCGCGTACAGCTTGCTGGCTGCTATCTCCGACGCCAGGCTGCGTCCGGTCATCGGGAAGCCGCCGGCCTCGTTGATCTGGTCGAGTTCCTGGCCGGTCGTACAGCGCAGTGCCGGGTAGCTGTCGTTTACCCCGCGCGGGTCGAAGCTCACGATGTCGAACCGGTTGAGGACCGCCTGCGTGAACTCGCCGCTGCGGGCACCAAGCGCGTACAGCAGGCCCGACTCGCCGGGTCCTCCGGGATTGACGACGAGCGCCCCGATTTGCTCCTTCGGGTCGGCGGCGGGCAGTTTGATCACGGGCAACGCGAACCGCTGACCGCCCGGGTCGGCGTAACTGACCGGCACGACCAGCCAGGAGCATTCGAAATACGTCTCGCACGGGACCCAGTCCAGATGCTGGGCGTAGTACCCGGCGAGCGTCGTCGGCTCGGGCAGCGACGTGGACGGCACAGGGAACGGCGTAATCGACGCGGACGGCGCCGCGGACGGCGTCCCGGACGCATTCGGGGCGCCCGGCTGCTGGCTGGTGCAGCCCGCCACGATCGAGGCCGCGACCAGGATCCCGAGGAATGCCGCAAGACGCCGCATTCCTCGAATTGTGTCACGCTTCCGGCGGGGCGGACTTGTACATCGAGTCGTAGGCCTTCCGGGACCCGCACACGCTCGCACGATCGCAGGCGCACGTCCGCCCGTCCGCGGTCAGCTTCACGACGACGCTGTCAGAAGGCACATTATGCCCAACGACAGTGCCATCTCCCTCCGGCGTCGTGACCTGTGTCCCCTCGCGCGGCGCGGTCTTCTTGAAGTCCTGGTACAGCGGGTGCTCGTATTTCAGGCAGCACATCAGGCGACCGCACGCGCCCGCGATGCGCAGCGGGTTGACCGGGAGGTCCTGGTCCTTGGCCATGCGAACTGAAACCGGTTCGAAGTCCTTGAGGAACGTGGCGCAGCACAGGTCCCGGCCGCACGGGCCGATTCCGCCTTGGAGGCGAGCCTCGTCTCGCGGTCCGATCTGCCGCAATTCGACCCTCGCCCTCAGGCGCGCGGCCAGGTCCCGGACCAGCGCGCGGAAGTCGACGCGGTTCGGCGCGCTGAAGTACACGGTGAACACGTTCGTCGCGCCGATGTAGTCCACCGCGGTGACCTTCATCGGCAGGCCGTGCTCGCGGATGAGACGCCTGGCGGCCAGGCGCCCCTCGGCCCTCCTGTGCCTGCTCTCCTCGTCGCGTTCCAGGTCCTCGTCGCTGGCGAGGCCCTCGCAGGCGGGGAGGTCGATGTCCTCGGACACCCACTGCGGGGCCCAGACGCATTCGGCCACCTCGGGACCGGAGTCGGTGGGCACCAGGACCTTGTCGCCGATCTTCGGCTGATGTTCCCCCGGGTCCAGGTAATACAGCCGCCCGTATCGCTCGAAGCTCACTGCCATCATCATGCCCACCGGTCTAGGGTAAACGCGCCCGGCCGAAAGGTCACTATGTCGTAACGCAGAACCGAAATAAGCCGGCCGCGCGGCAGCCCTTAAGCCGCGGGCGAGGGAGACCGTCATTTCCTCGACGGCGAGCAACGGGGCGACGTTGAGCGTCAGCCGCTCCCGGCAGCGCATGATCGCCTGAATGCGCCGCAGCGTCGCCTCCGGCGCGCTCGAAGACGCCAGGCGCCGCAGGTCGTCGGAACGGTCGGCGTTGAAGAGTTCCGCGCCGGCGCCGAACTGGACCATCAGCACGTCACGGTAGAACGCCACGAGATCGAGGAGCGCGCTGTCGAGGGTGTCGCGCTTGACGCGCGTCGCGCGGGACTTCTGCCGGTCCTCGAGATCCTTCATGGCGCCCGCCATGCCCCGCATCGCCTTCGCGATGCCCTTACCCGTCGACCCCTCGCCGAAGGCCTGGCGCATCGCCTCCCGCTCCGGCTCGTCAAGCTGCTCGGTGACGGTCTTCGCCTCGTCCTCGGCCGTCTTCACCAGCGAGGCCGCGGCGGCGAGCGCCGGCCCCAGCGACGTCGCTTTCACCGGAACCTCGAGCACGGCCAGTCGCCGCGCCGCGGCCGTCGGATCAGTCGCCAGCCGGCGCGCCCGGCCCACGTGCCCCTGGGCAGCCCGCGCCACCGTGAGCGCCGTCTCCGGCGAGATGCCGTCCCGCTCGACGAGCAGCGAAGCCACCGCCGACGACGGCGGGACCCGCAGCGACATCACGCGGCACCGGGACCTGATCGTGGTCACCAGGTCCTCGGCGCTCGGCGCGCACAGCAGCCACACCGTCCGCGGCGCGGGTTCCTCGATCGCCTTCAGCAGCGCGTTGGCGGCGGCCTCCGTGCACCGGTCGGCATCCTCGAACAGCACCACCAGCCAGCGCCCGCCCGACGGCGCGCCCGCCGCGCGCAGCACCAGTTCCCGTGTCTGCTTCACTCCGTAGGACAAGCCCTCGGGACGCACCAGCAGCAAGTCGGCGTGCGTCCCGGCCCGCACCTGGCGGCAGCTCGGGCACTCGTCGCAGCCGCCGTTGGGGCACAGCAACGCCGCCGCGAACGCCCGCGCCGCGATCGACCGGCCGGATCCAGGCGGCCCGGTGAACAGCCACGCGTGCGTCATTCCGCCGGACAGCGCGGCGAGCAGTTGCCCGACGGCGCGCTCCTGCCCGGCGAGTTCCCCGAAGACCGGCGGGACACCGCCCGCGGGCGCGCTCAAATCTGCTCCGAGATCGTCTGCTCCGAGATCGCCTGGAACGAGCCTGTCTGCGCCTCGGCCGCGTGCGGTACGGGGTCGGGCAGGACTTCGCGGACTCGGTCCTTGATCTCGGCCGTCACGGCTTCGAGCGGCTGGGTCGCGTCGATGACCAGGTACCGCGACGGTTCCGCATGCGCCAGGTCGAGGAAGCCCGCCCGGACGCGCCGGTGGAATTCCTCCGGCTCGGCCTCCAGCCGGTCGGCGGACTGCTTGCGGCGTCCGAGCCCCGCCTCAGGCGGCATGTCCAGCACGATAGTCAAGTCGGGCACCCGGCCCCCCGTCGCCCAGCTGTTGAGCTGCGCGATGTCGGCGCTCCGCAGCCCGCGCCCGGCACCCTGGTAGGCCAGTGACGAGTCAACGTACCGGTCGGAGATGACAACGGCACCGCGCCCCAGCGCGGGCTCGATGACGGAGGCCACGTGCTCGGCGCGATCGGCCGCGTACATCAGCAATTCGGCGTGGGGCGACATCCCGGCGTGCGCGGTGTCGAGCAGCAGCGCGCGCAGCCGCATCCCGATCTTGGTGGCGCCGGGCTCGTGCGTGGTGACCACGTCGTAGCCCTGCTCCCGCAGCCAGATGGCGATCAGCCGCGCCAGAGTGGTCTTGCCCGTCCCCTCGCCGCCCTCGAAGGCGAGGAACAGTCCGCGCGCCGCCTGGCCCGAGCCGCGAGCACCATCGGACGGGGCCCCAGCGGCGGTGGCGGAAGGAGACGGCACTGACCGGAGCTCCTCACCGCGGATCGCGGCCAGGAGGTCCTCTAGCAGCGGGACTCCCTTGCGGTCGTCGAGTTGCCTGTAGGCCTGGATGCCGACGAAGGCGACAAGCACCGCCGACAGCAGCAGCAAGAGGTTGGCCCCTGGCGAGCCGTATGTGATGTGCACGATTCGCACGTCGCTGGTCTTCGACCCGAAGACTGCCTGGATCGCCGCGGAGAAACCGATGGCGATGAACCCCGCGACCGCGATCACCGCCAGCAGGATGGCCTGGATCGTCGACTGGAAGAACGCGAAGGTCCGTCCCCTGGTGTCGTCGTCCACCTCAAGTCCGACGATCGTGAACCCGGTCGGATACGCGATTCCCGAGATCATGCCGAGCAGGAACACGAACACCGTGACCATGATCAGGTTCGGGACGAGGGCGATCACGGCGAGGGGCACCGCGGACGCCGTCAGCGTGACGCCGAACAGCCGCCGCCGCGAGAAGTCGCCGAAGGGCATGCTGCCGAAGCCCATGCCGACCGCCAGGCCGATCAGGATCACCGCGAAGACCAGGCTGAACCCGGCCGACCCGCCGTGCAGGGTCGACTGGATGTAGGACGGGGCGAGGCCGATCACGACGCCGGCCGCGCAGAACGCGCCGAGCATGCCGATCACCAGGCCGCGCACCACCGGCGTCTTCCTGATGAACAGCCAGCCCTCCCAGATGGCCTTGGCCGTCGACGGGACGGATATCGGCCCGCTGTGCTCGCGCTTCCCGATCTGCCGCAGGGTGTAGACGGTGATCGCGGAAACGAAGTAGGACGCGCCGTTGAAGTACAGCGCGAGGTCCAGCTTGTTCGTGTGGGCGAACGGGGCGACGTGGCCCAGCCCGACCGCGACGTAACCGAGCAGGGCGAGCACCCCGGCGGCGAGCGGCGCGGTGCCGTAGGTCATCAGCTGGCTGAGCTGGTTGGCTCGCTCCAGCTTTTCCCTGGGCACCAGGTTCGGCACCGACGCCGCGCAGGCCGGATTCCAGAACTGCGACGCGACCCCGGCGAGGAACTTCGCGACGAAGATCCACGTCAGGTTCGGGTACAGCGGGATCGAGATGAACAGCAGGCCGCGGATGACATCGCCCACGATCATCGTCATCCGGCGATCGAGCCGGTCAGCGAGCGCCCCGGCGATCGGCCCGAGCAGCAGCGCGGGCAGCAACGTGACCACCCAGACGCCGCTGATCGACGAGGTCTTCGCGAGGGTACTGCCGTGCGTGACGGACGGGGCAAGCGCGACCAGCGCGAGGATCGAGAGCCAGTCACCGAGGCTGGACAACGACAGCGCGATCCACAGGTTGCGGAACGGCTTGATGGAGAGCACTCCGTTCCCGTTGCGGGCGCGCTTCTGCCGACGGCCCGGTAGTCCGCCTACCTGGCTGTCACTGGGCGGCGTGGAGCGGAAGTTCACGGCGTAAGGCTATACAGAGATGGCACCGTCGCAGGTAAAGGTTGATTGATACCGATTTTAACTTGCCTGGCGATTCTGTCGTCTTCCGCGCGCTCGTCGTCTTGCCTGCCGTGGTCCTCTTGGCCGTTGACGTGGTCTTCTTTGCCGTCGACGCGGTCTTCTTCGCCGTCGACGCAGTCTTGTTGGCCGCCGGTTTCGCGGTGGACTTTGCCGCCGGTTTCGCAGCCGACGTGGCCCGCTTCGCCCGCGGCGACGGGGCGGCCACACGCCGCTCGGCGAGCAGTTCGGCCCCCCGCTCCGGCGTGATCGTCTCGACGTTGTCGCCCTTGCGCAGCGACGCGTTGGTCTCGCCGTCGGTCACGTACGGCCCGAACCGCCCGTCCTTGATCACCATCGGCTTGCCGGTCGCCGGGTCGTCGCCGAGTTCCTTCAGCGGCGGGGCCGCGGCGGCGCGTCCGCGCCCCCGGGGCTTGGGCTGCGCGAGTAGGTCCTTCGCCTCGGCGAGGGTGACGGTGAACATCTCCTCCTCGCTGGCCAGCGACCTGCTCTCCGAGCCGTGCTTGACGTACGGTCCGTACCGGCCGTTCTGCACCGTGACTGGCTCGCCGTCCAGTTCGCCCAGGGTGCGCGGCAGCGACAGCAGCTTCAGCGCGTCGTCCAGCGTCACCGCGTCGAGCGTCATCGACTTCAGCAGCGACCCGGTCCGGGGCTTCTCCTTTGAGTCCTCCGGAAGCTGCTCAGTCACGTACGGCCCGAAACGCCCGGCCTTGGCCACGATGCCATGCCCCGTCACGGGATCGTTCCCGAGGAAGTAATCGCCGTTCGGCTGATTGAAAAGCTCTTCAGCCTTTTCAAGAGTCAGCTCGTCCGGCGCCATGTCCTCGGGCACATTCGCACGCTGGCCATCGCGCTCCAGATACGGTCCGTAACGGCCGACACGCACCACGACGTCCGACCCGGCGAGCGGGAATGAGCTCACGTCACGAGCGTCAATCTCCGCGATGTTGCTGACCAGGGCCTTCAAACCCTTTGATTCTTCCGAAAGGGCAGCGGCACCCGTCTCGCCGAAGTAGAAGCGCTTCAGCCACGGGACACGCTCCGCCTCGCCCCTGGCGATTTCGTCGAGCGCGTCCTCCATCTCGGCGGTGAACTCGTAGTCCACGAGCTTCCCGAAATGCCGCTCGAGCAGCGTGACAACGGCGAACGCGAGGAAACTAGGGACCAGGGCGGTGCCCTTCTTGAACACGTAACCGCGGTCAAGGATGGTGCCGATGATGCTCGCGTAGGTAGACGGACGGCCGATCTCGCGGTCCTCGAGTTCCTTCACCAGGCTCGCCTCGGTGTACCTGGCCGGCGGGCGGGTCGCGTGCTCGGCCGGGCCGAGGCGAAGCGGCGTCAGCGGGTCGCGCTCGGCGAGCGGCGGGAGACGGCGCTCCTGATCGTCACGGTCGCCGTTCTGTTCGTCGGTGGACTCGACGTAGGCCTTGAGGAAACCGTAGAAGTTGATGATCTTGCCGGAGGCACCGAACTCGGCCTTCTCGTTCGCCGTGGACGTGCCGACGACCCGGACGGAGACCGACTCGCCGGTGGCGTCCTTCATCTGGCAGGAGACCGTGCGCCTCCAGACGAGTTCGTACAGCCGGTACTCGTCGCCCTTTAGGCCGGAGCGCTGCGCCTCCAGGGGCGTGCGGAACCGGTCCCCGGCGGGACGGATCGCCTCGTGCGCCTCCTGGGCGTTCTTCACCTTGCTCACGTAGGTGCGCGGAGCATCCGGTATGTACTCGGCCCCGTAAAGGTCGCGAGCCTGGGCGCGGGCCGCGTCGATCGCCGTCTGTGACAGAGTGATCGAGTCGGTACGCATATAGGTGATGTAGCCGTTCTCATACAGGCGCTGCGCGACGCTCATGGTGTACTTCGCGGAGAAGCCGAGCTTGCGGCTCGCCTCCTGCTGCAGCGTCGTCGTGCGGAACGGCGGGTATGGAGAGCGGCGGTAAGGCCTGCGCTCGACGGACGAGACCTGGTAGATCGGCGCGGACGACTGAGCGGCGGCGGCGTCCAGCCGGCCGGCGAGGGCCGCGGCGGCCTCCCCGTCGAGGTGCAGAATGTTGCTGTTATCACGCAGGGCGCCGACGGAGGTGAAGTCCCGTCCCTGGGCGACGCGCTTCCCGTCCACCGCGATGAGCGTGGCGGCGAAGCTGGTCGGCTCGTCGGGAAGCTCGCCCGCCTTGTGGTCTCTTGTCGCGAATTCCGCCTCAAGATCCCAGTAGCTGGCGGACCGGAAGGCGATCCGCTCCCGCTCCTTGTCCACGACGAGCCGCGTGGCGACCGACTGGACCCGGCCCGCGCTCAGGCCGCGGGTGATCTTCTTCCACAGCACCGGCGAAACCTCGTAGCCGTAGAGGCGGTCGAGGACTCGGCGGGTCTGGTAGGCGTCGACCTTGCCGTGGTTGAGCTGAGTCGGGTTCGCGACGGCACGGGCGATCGCCTCGGGCGTGATCTCGTGGAAGACCATGCGGCGGGCCGGGACCTTGGGCTTCAGCTCTTCGAGCAGGTGCCAGGCGATGGCCTCGCCCTCGCGGTCCTCGTCAGTGGCGAGGTAGAGCTCATCGGCGTCTTTGAGCAGCGCCTTGAGCTTGGTGACCTGCTGCTTCTTCTCCGGCGGCACCACGTACAGGGCGTTGAAGTCGTTGTCCACGTCCACGCCGAGGCGAGCCCAGGGCATTTCCTTGTACTTCAACGGGATTTGCGACGCACTGTCCGGCATGTCGCGAATGTGGCCGATGCTGGACTCGACCACATACCCCTTGCCGAGGTACCCGGCGATGGTCCGCGCCTTCGCCGGCGACTCCACGATCACCAACCGGGTGCCGTGGGCGCCGTTTCCGTTAGCACCGCTCCCGGCTGTGGCTTCCGCTCCGTTGTCCGAGGCCGTCTTGCTACCGACGGCCTTGCTCCTTGCTGGCACGCTCTTTCCAACCTCACATCCGCGCGCTGGCCCGTCCCCCTCCGGTGACGTCCCGCCGCAAGTACCATACGCGGCGCGGCCCCGAAACGCCCGTCCCTGCCGCTATGTCTGCAACCCTCTATGCCATCCCGACTGTTCCCACCCCGCCGGCATCTCACGCACTGCCTGCGTCCCTCACCCTGCCCGGAGCCTCCGCCCTGCCTGCACCCTCGACTTTGAAGTTTTCGTGAACAAGCGCACAATAGAGGGCAATGGCTGAGTACGACTACCGAGTTCTGTATCTCCCACGTGGCACGTCCCGCGACGCCGCGCGCCGCATCCTGACCGACCACGCGGAGTACGGTAGCTGGGAACTCGCCAGACTCCGGCTGTTTGCCGACGGCAGCAGGAAGGCTACCCTCCGCCGTCGCATAATACGCGCCGTGCGGACATTCTGACGAGCCCCGGCCTAATTAATCCCCACGCGCCGCCCGGCACCCCCACCTCGCTTGAGCGTGCTCCCGCCTCGCGCTAACGTGCTCCCACCTTGCGCTAACGTGCTCCCACCTCGCGCCAACGTGCTCCCACCTCGCGCCAACGTGCCCAAAAGCGCTTTCGAGCACGTCATAGCGTGTACGAATGCGCATTTGAGCACGTGGACGAACGGGCTCGAATACGCAGTCGAGCCCGTTCCGCAACCCAGTAGCACTCCGGTTAGCAGTCGGTAAGCAGCCTGTCGAGGACCCGGACGCCGAAGCGCAGGCCGTCGACCGGGACACGCTCGTCGATACCGTGGAACATCCCGGCGAAATCCAGATCCGGCGGCAGCTTGAGCGGGCTGAACCCGAAGCACCGGATGCCGAGCCTGCTGAAAGACTTCGCGTCCGTCCCGGCAGACAGGCAGTAGGGCACCACCTTGGCCTCGGGATCCTCGGCGATCAAAGCGGCGGTCATGGACTCGTACAGGTCCCCGTCGGCGGTGGTCTCCAGCGAGATGTCGTGGTGGATGAACTCACGCCTGACCGCGCCGCCGAGCAGCCGGTCGATCTCGGCGAAGAATTCGTCCTCATCGCCGGGCAGGAACCGCCCGTCGACCTCCGCGGTGGCGGTCTGGGGGATGACGTTGACCTTGTAACCGGCGTCGAGACGCGTCGGGTTCGTGGTATTCCTGACCGTGGCGCCGACGAGCTTGGCCATCCCGCCGAGCTTGCCGACGACACTCGCCGGGTCGTCCGGGTCGAACTCGACGCCGAGCGCCTCGCTCACAGCCTCCAGGAAGGCTTGGGTAGCGGCGGGCAGCTTGACCGGCCATTCGTGCCGCCCGATCCGCCCGATCGCCTCGGCCAGCTCGGTCACCGCGTTGTCCTCATGGATCATCGAGCCGTGCCCCGCCGTGCCGGCCGCGAGCAGCCGCATCCAGGCCAGGCCCTTCTCGGCGGTCTGCACGGCGTACATCCGCTGATCGCCGACGGAAACGCTGAACCCGCCGACCTCGCCGATCGCCTCGGTGACGCCTTCGAACAGGTCAGGGTGGTTATCGACGAGGAACCGCGCACCCCACTTGCCGCCCGCCTCCTCGTCCGCCGGGAAAGCGAGTACGACATCTCGCGCGGGCTTGCGGCCCTCGCGCAGCCGCTTGCGCACCGCCGCCAGCATCATCGCGTCCATGTCCTTCATGTCGACCGCGCCACGGCCCCACACGCAGTCGTCGGCGATCTCGCCGCCGAAGGGGTCGCGCGTCCAGTCGGCGGCGCTGGCCGGCACCACGTCGAGATGACCGTGGATCAGGAGGGCGGGACGGCTGGGGTCTTCGCCCGGAATGCGGGCGACGACACTGGCTCGCTTGGCGTGCGACTCCAGGATCACTGGCTCGACGCCGACCTCGCTGAGCAGCCCAGCCACGTACTCGGCCGCCACCCGCTCGCCCGGCCCCGAATGATCGCCCGGATTCGTCGTGTCGATCTTGATCAGGTCACTGCAGATGCTGACGACCTCGTCCTCGATGCTCACTGCGTTCTCAGTCACCCATCCATGGTCGCACCACAGGATGAGTACAGTGGTGACAACCCGTCTGAGCGTTCGCCAAGCGGACGAAGGTTTGCTAAGGTAAGCCAGCCGATGCGAAGTATGCATCGAGTCCGGGTGGCGGAATAGGCAGACGCGCTAGCTTGAGGTGCTAGTGCCCGTCAAGGGCATGGGGGTTCAAGTCCCCCCTCGGACACAATCCCTTTGGGCATGTTCAGGCCTAGCTTAATGGTCGCTTCCACGATCTTCTCCTCTGGCTGGTAGGTCAGGGCTAGCCTGAGCTTGGCGTATATGTCTGCCTTGTCCTGCGGGTCGGCGTTCTGGACGATCCTGGCGAGATCGCCGAGGGCGGTTACCACGGCCTCGATCTCGTCTCGGCTCATGCGGGGGCGTCCGGTCGCGGTGCGGGTCTCGGCTTGGGCGGCGGGGTCTTCGAGCCGTTCGGCCTGCTCGGCGAGCTGGGTTACCGTCGTGTCGATGGCGCTGGGGCTGAACAGCTCCGCGAGCCAGTCTTCGACGTGGCTGAGCACGTCTGCCTCTCTGAGGTAGACGTTCTTGGGGTGGCTGACCTTGTTGGCCAGCGCGTACTCGGCGGGGTAGCGGCACAGGTAATAGGACTGGTCGTTGTTCCACTTGCCGCTCATTTTGCGGCCGCACAGGCCGCAGAGCAGGACACCGCGCAGCGCGTAGGCGCGCGGCCGGGCGTGCGCCCGGTGCTGGGTCTTGCTGCCCCGCCCGGCGAGTGTCGCCTGGGCCAGGTCGAAGTCTTCCTTGGTGATGATCAGCGGGTGCGCCTGCTGCTCGGAGAAGACCCACTTGTCCGCCGGGTTCCACCGTTGCCGGGCCGTGTGGCCGAGCGCGACGTTCTCGACGTCGAGCAGGACTTCGTCGGTGCGCTGGCGGTTCCACACCTGGTAGCCGGTGTAGCGGGGGTTGGTCAGGATCGCACGGACGGCGCCCTTGGCCCACGCGATGCCGTCGCGGTGGGTGTTCCGCGCGGGGTCGTGGGCGGACGGGCTGGGGATGCCGTCCCGCGTGAGGCCTTCGGCGATGGCGAAGATGCCCCGGCTCTCAATGAACTCCGCGAAGATGCGTGCGACCACGGGCGCGGCCTCGGGATCGAGGGCGAGCTTGTGCATGCGCTTGCCGTCGGCTGCCTTGGCCGGGTTGGGATGGGGCCCCGCGTCCGCGATCCGGTACCCGTACGGCGGGCGCCCGCCGAGGAACCGGCCCTCGATCTGCGCTTGGGCGGCCATGGCGGTGCGGACGCGAATCTTGACCCGGTTCCGCTCGCCCTTGCTCATCCCGCCGAACACGCTCATCACCAGGTCGTGCGCCTCGTTGGCGGGGTCGATCGGCCCTCCGACCTCGGGCACCCACAGCGGCACGCCGTAGTGCTCGAACAGCGGGAACGTGAGCCCGTACTGGTTGCCGTAGAACGCGCGGTGCGGCTCGCCGATCACCACCGCGTCGAACTCGCGGGCCGGGTTCTTCAGCTCGGCGAGCAGCGCGGTTGCTTCTGGGCGGCGCTGCCACGGGATCGAGCGGGACTTGTCCACGTCGAAGAACTCAGCGACAATCACCCCGCCGCGCGAGTCGATCAGGGCACGCGAGCGGGTGAGCTGCCATGCGCGCGACGACTCGGGGTCTTGCTGGTCTTCGGTGGATACCCGGCCGTAGAACGCGAACCTGATCAATGGGCACCTCCACGGGAGTTGTCGCTGTCGGCGAGCCGGTCGTGGGCCTTGAGGAGAATCCGCAACAGCACTCTTGCCGCCTCCGGGTTGAGCACGGGCGGGCTGTCCGGGAGGATCACGCGGACGACAGTCACGCCTTCCGATGTGTGCCGCCTTGCGCGGCCCCGGGCTGGCCTGGGCCTGTTATCGTATGGCCGGATTTTCGTCTTGCGAGCCGCTGAACAGGCCTTTTTCTGTTCTGGGCGGCTAGACATTGCTAGCTCCACGGCTACACCCGAGCCTGTGGATAAGTTGTCCGCGAGTTTGTCCGCCGGCCTGTCTGTGCGCCCTTACGGGCAGACACGCGCGGGGAATGTCCGTGGACTTTTGCGGTGGACAGTTACTCATCGTCATCATCGCCTGGGCTGGCTGCGCGCCAGCGGCCCCAGCCGGCCTTGACGGCGCGGCCTTGGCTGGCGAGCAGGGCGAGGTACTTGTAGACCGCGGAGCGGCCCAGGCCGGTCATGCGCATGAGCTGGGCGACGTCGGCCCCGTCCTCGGGGGCGTCGCAGAGCGCGTCCCAGAGCACGTCTTCCAGAGACCTGCTGTCGTCACTGCCCGGCGTGTCCCCGGGCTCGTCAGGGAGGCGCGGGGCGTTCTTCAGGTACCACGGCACCGGCTCGGCGCTGGTCGGGCCGCAGTCAAGCGCGCCGCGTGACACATCGTCTAGCTGCGGCCGACGCGGCCCGTAGTAGGCGGTGACGCGGGCCACGTCGTCATCGGTGACGAGGTAGGCCCGGGCGCGCTTGGGCGTGGCGTGCTCGGGCGCGGAGACCAGGAACTTGCCAGGGGCGTTGAGCGTGTGGGCGTGCCATCCCGCGCTGAGCATCCCCTGGCCGAGCACTAGGTCAACGTCTTTGCGCTCGCGGACGCGGAAGCAGATCCGGGTGTCCATCTGCGAGCGGACCGCGCCCTGCCCCATGGCTTTCTGGGTGGGGCGCTGGGTGGCGGCGACCAGGGTGACCGCGACCGCGCGGCCGAGCCGGGCGATGGAGTCGGTGTCGCTCATCGCCTCGGGTGCCTCGTCGGCGAGTTCGGCGTACTCGTCCACGATGATCACCAGCGCGGGCATGCCCGGTGATGGCTCCCAGACCCGCCGGCCGGCCGATGCCAGGTGCGCGGCGCGGGCCTGGAGGACCGTGACCGCGTCGGCGAGCAGCGCGGCTGCTTCCTGGGGCGTGGTCGCGAGCCGGCCGATGCACGGCGCCCAGGGCCCGAGTTCCATGCCGTTCTTGAGGTCGATGGCCCAGGTGACCACGTCATCGCAGGCGGCCAGGGTGGCCATGAGGACGTTGAGGCCGCCGCTCTTGCCTGAGCCGGTGGTGCCGGCGAGCAGGGCGTGCCGGCGCAGGAAGGACACGCGGCACGGCTCGGCGTCCTCGAACGGCCCGAGGTCGACCGGCTGGGTGTTGGACCGGGCGGAGGGACCGGGCCAGCTGATCGCGTCGGCGTGCGGGTCGGTGTCCAGTACGCGCAGCTCGCACCGGTTGGCCTTGCCGTCCCGGGTCGGGTAGACGCGGACCGCGCCCCGGTAGGTGCCGAGCGCCGATTCAAGGGCGGGTATCCGCGCGGTCACGTCGGCGATGGTCTGCCCGCGGGCCAGGCGCAGCCGCGCCCGCCATCCCCACAGGTCGACCGTGGCGGACTGGATCTTGGAGCCGGGCAGGCTGGTCGCCTTGGCGATGTCGGGCCAGGCGGCGATCGTGCGCTGCACTCGTGCCTTCGCCCGGCGGCGCCGGTGCGCCCACCATGGCACGGCCAGGATGAGCGCGCCGGCGCTCAGGGCTTGCGGCATGGGCGAGGTGAGCGGGCCGAGCAGCGCGGCGACTGCGAGCCAGCAGCCGGCCGCGAGCACGATCACGGCCGCGTAGATGCGTTCGGCGAGCCGGGCAAGCCCGATCCGCGCGCCGCCGAGGAACACCGCGAGTGCGGCGAGGTCGGAGGCGGCGAGCAGCCAGGCCCACAGGCTGGCGTGCCCGTGGTGGAGCCACCAGCCGGCTACCAGGACCGCGCCCGCCGTGGTGGCGGGCGCGATCTCGGAGCGGTACCGCCAGGCCCACCGCGCCAGCAGCACCCCAGCGGGCGCGAGCGACGGGCCGTCGATGACGACGATGGGCTGCAGTCCCGCCTTGCGGGCGCGGCGGGTCTGCCTGCGGATCTGCCGGTAGGTGCTCATGACCACCGCCGGGTGCCCGCCGTGGCAGCGGTGGAGTCGAGCTCGTCGTACAGGTACGCGAGCGGGTCAGGCTCGCCTTCGGCGTCAGCGGCGAGCGTCGCGCGGATCGCGGCGAGGATGTTCGCCCGGTCCAGCCGCACCGCCTCGAGCTCCGCCTGTACTCGGCCGAGTTCGGCCAGGATAGCGGGCAGGTCGGCGAACGCCTGGTCAAGGATGCGCCAGATGCCGGCCAGGTGCGGGGTGACCGCGGCGAACCCGGCGATGATGTCGCGGGCGATGTCGTTGCGCGTGGTGATCTCAGCAGGAGAGTTGCGGTTCATTAGGCGCCCTCCGCCCTGTCGGCCACTGCCTGGGCGAGCCGCCCGGCCGCCAGCCGCGCGAACTCCGGTGACAGGTCGATGCCGGTGAACCGGCGATCGAGCTGGATCGCCGCCAGTCCGGTGGTGCCGCTGCCCGTGAACGGGTCGAGCACGGTCCCGCCCGGCTTGCAGCCCGCGGCGATGCACCGAAGCGGGAGGTCGATGGGATAGGCGGCGAAGTGCGGCCCGTTGTACGGGCGGGTGGGGACCGACCACACGTCGCCGGGGTTGCGCCCGTTGGGGTGCCCGCGGCGGTGGCGGCTGCCGCCGCAGCGGCTGGCGGCGGTGACCTCGGGCGTATCTGGCCCGTACTTGGGCGGCCGGGTAGGGCTACCCGGCCTACCCGGCGGGCGGGTACGGTCGCGGGCGGTCCCGGGCTGGCGCTGGTGCGCGGTCTTGTGCGGCTCGCGGATCGGGTCCAGGTCGAACCAGTAGCAAGGCGACTTAACGAGCAGGAACAGCAGCTCGTGCCGGCAGTTGAGCCGGTCGCGCACCGACTCGGGCATCGCGTTCGGCTTGTGCCACACGATCGCGTTCCGCAAGATCCACCCGTCCGCCTGCAGGGCGAACGCGACCTGCCAGGGCAGGCCGAGCAGGTTCTTCGCGCCGAGGTTGGTCGTGCGGTGGGTGGTGATGTGCTCGCCGAGGTAGGCGTGCATCCCGGTGGCCCCGCCGCCGCTGGCCGAGTAGGAGTCGCCGAGGTTCAGCCAGCACGTCCCGTCGTCGGCGAGGATGCGGCGTGCCTCGCGGAACACGTCGCGCATGGTGTCCACGTACGCGGCAGGGCTGTTCTCGTGGCCGTACTGGCCGGCCACGCCGTAGTTCCGCTTGCCCCAGTAGGGCGGGCTGGTCACGATGCAGTTCGCCGACTGGTCAAGCATTCCGGCGAGCACCGCGCGGGCGTCACCGGTGTACAGGGTCCACGGCTGCCCATCTGCGAGCGGGGCCGGGTTGGTGTGGTCAGTCATCGCGTATCAGCCCCTTCCGCCCAACAGCCAGATCTGCGCCTGGTGGACGATGCCGGAGATCAGGCCGCTGATCTGCGGGGCGGCGCCGGTGGAGGCGAGCAGGAACCCCAGGACCAGGCACGCCAGCGCGTGCCAGACCTTCAGTCCCATTTGCCCGTAAGCGACGTAGACGACGATCACCATGAGGGTGAGCAGGGGAATCGAGACAGTCATCGGGCATCACCTCTTCTGGTCGCGGGCGGAGCGGTTCGGGGACTTGCGGGAACGCCAGGACTTACGGCGACGCCACCTGTAGTGGGCAGCGCACTTGTCGCAGTCGAATCGGTTACAGTGCCGGGCGGTCAGCACCACGGCAGCGGTGAGATCAGCAGCGCGGCTCATCAGTGCCCCCTTGTGTCGTCGGGGACGTCGCAGCCGCGCGAGCCGGTGAGCAGCCGCCGGGCGAACGCCTCCGCGCAGCCGTCGGGGCGGCCGGTCAGCCGTTTGCCGCGGTCGCCGCGCTGGATGCCGATCACGGCCAGGACCAGGCCAACAGAGAACAGGCCACCCAGGACCACGACGGAACCGAGGATCAGGTGCAGCATGGCTACTCAGCCCCTTCACTGTGATTGCGGGCGCGGTCCGGGATGGCGACCGCGCGGTACTGGACCGGGCCGAAGTCGCGCTGCGCGCTGTAATGGCCACGCGGGCTGTCCGCGTCGCTGGCGAGCGCACCGATGTGCCCGGCAATGGCGTCGATTTCCGCGAACATCTCCGCATCGCTCACGTTCGGCGGGAACACGAGCAGGTCAGCCGACCGCGGCGCCGGAACCTGCGGGTTCTGGTCGAGGAATTCCGCTAGTTCGCGCAGCCCGGCGATAAGCCGGTCGCGTTCCTCGGAATTGGCGTAGTAACTCATTCGGGCATCACCTCTTTCGAAGTCATGAATCGCTTTTCCATGACTCTGATTTCACCGGCTTCCGACCCGAATCACCATGCAACGACAATGCAACCGAAATGCATAATGCGATGACCGATGCAGCGACCAAGCAAGTCCGGTGCAAGACCATGCAACGACAATGCAATCCCCGGCGATCGTGCTTGCACTTCCGGAGGCAGGACAGGCGTTGCCTGCACGCAGCCAGCGCCCCGTAAGGTGGCAGGTATGACCGACGCGACCAACGGCACCGCATCGCTCAGCGCTGTATCCGCCAAGGAAACCCTGGTCAAGGCCTGTGCGTTGACAGGCCTTGACGCCAGCAACGCCCGTTTGCTTCGACTCGGCGAGAACGCCCTGTTCCACCTGCCTGCCCAGGCAGTTGTCGTACGCATCGCCCGCACCATGGATTTTTGGCCTGATGCCAGCAAAGAAGTCTCAGTATCCCGATGGCTAGCCGACTCGGGGATCTCGGCCGCGAGAGTGCATCAAGTCACTCAGCCCATAGAGGTTTCTGGACATCCAGTTACTTTCTGGCAGTTCATCAATGGCCGCAATGGAGGCCATTCAGATGTCGCCCGCCTGGGCGCCCTGCTGCGTCAACTGCACAAGATGCCGAGACCCAGGGAGTTCGATCTTCCGGACGAAGATATTCTCGGTCGCGTACGCAGGCGGATCGAAGCAGCGCCCGTATCCCATGCTGATAAAGACTTCCTGTCCCGCCGTTTCCACGAACTCACAGCAGAGGTGGCGAGCCTTGTTTACCCGCTCGCCCCGGCGCCGACTCATGGTGACGCGCACGTACAGAACCTGATGCTCCGCGATGGCCATCCGGTCCTAATCGACTTTGAGCGGTTCGCATGGGGACACCCTGAGTGGGACATATCCATGACCGCGACTGAGTACAAGACGGCTGGCTGGTGGACAGATGCCGAATATGAGAGCTTCACCGATGCCTACGGCTACGATGTCACGTCGTGGACAGAGGGATTCCCGGTGCTCCGCGCTGTCCACGAGATCAAGATGACTACCTGGCTCATGCAAAACGTCAACGAATCGCCTGAAATCGCACGTGAATACGAGACACGAATGCAGACCATTCGAGGCGAGGGAACGCCTCCTTGGCGGGCATTCTAGGCGGCTCCGCTGAGGCGTAGCGTTGGGTAGGTTCTCGCGACGAGCTCAGCAAACTGACGGACCGCAGGATCAGCAGCGTGCCTCTCGGCCAGCGAGACGTGAAAATCCGTGAGGTACCGCACGTAGCGGCTTGACTGCAGGGAACTCGTCAGGCTTACAGCCTCGGTTGCATGGGCCAGCGCTTCATCGAGGTTCCCGGCTTTGAACGCGCCTGTGGCGTTGACCATGCTTATGAAGGCTCGCGTCCTGGCCGGGGTGCCGACCGGGTCGATCGCCTGTGCCGCGAACATCTGCGTTTCCCGGGCCAGGCCTAGCTCACGGAAACAGTGAGCGGACTCCCCGGCTAGCTCAAGCTGATCGAAGTAACCGATCCAGTGAGGGTCTTTCGCTGGGTCGCGGAGCGCGAAGGCCTGCTCGGCCAGGTTCAGCGCCTTCGCGCACAGCCGGGCATCCCCGCTGCTGGCGAGAGCCCGGGCCTCCATCGCCAGGAACATCGCGGACACGGTGTGGGTCGCGCGCCCTGCAGCGCTTGCCTGGGCAGCCCTTGCGAACTGAAGCGCCTCGTCGTAGCGGCCGAGGTAGTTGGCCTGGTGGCTCAGGTTGGACAGCAGTCGCCCGCCGAGCACCGGATCTTCCGCTTCACTCGCCAGCCGCAAACCCTGCATGAAGTAGCGCTGAGCCGCGCCATGCCGTCCCGCGTCGTAAGCACTCCAGCCCAGCAACTGCGCCACCTCGGCCGCGGCGCCGAAGATCTCACGGCGTACGACTTGCGGGTGCGGCTCGCGCAGGAGCGGCGCGATCTCGGACTGAAAGTAGAACAAGAGCATCCGGCGAACGTAACCGCCGCCGAACTGGAAGTCGATGTCCATCAGGTGCTGCGCTACCGCGCGGATTCGTGTGGCGGCCGTACCCGCAGTGCCGGTCAGCGGCACCTCGTGATGCCAGGCCGGCGATGAGAAGAGATAGCCGGTGATCACGCCCGGGACCGTCGCCGACAGCCAGCCTGCTTGCGCGACTTCTGCCCGGTCGGCCATATCGGCGCCGGTAAGGACTTCCAGCAGGCTAACGGCACTCGCTGAGTCCGCCGACAAGTTCGCGCCATCGTGGACAAAGTCGCCTTGAGCGGATCGCTGTCCCGAGTCTGGCTCGTCGCCGGGGACGTTACGCGCCTGGTTCACTAGCTGCGCGAATTGTTGTTGTTCCTGCTCGGAGGCGCGCTGAAGTGCAGCGTCGAGGACTTCTTGCATCTTCTGCATCGGGACCATGCCGGGTCGCTTCCGCCAGTACGCGACGGTGCGCACACCGACACCCAGATGCTCGGCGAACGACTCATTCAGGTCGTTCCAACCTGAATTGACTGGTCAGGGGGCTGGTATGAGCCGGTTGGGGGATGCTCGTGCTGGTGGGAGCGGCTGGGCGTAGCTGATGATCATTTGACGCGCCTTGGGTTTGTCCGGCGTGTCGCGGCC
>DASZJE010000098.1:0-2632 GCA_035948445.1 Trebonia sp.
CGGCTGGGCCGTTCGGTCAGCTTGCCGCCGATCCACGGCCCGTTGCGGCCCATGCCCCGGCTCTTGTCCATGTGCTCGATGAAGTGCGGCACCCAGGACGCGCCGAACTCCGCCACGAGCACGTTCAGGTTAGGGAACCGCCCGAAGAGGTTGTCGAAGATCAGCGCGGACAGCGTGTCCTCGATCGGCCGCTCGCCGTAGAGGTTGTTCCACTGCCAGGCGGACATGTGCCAGGAGCCGGGCCACGGGTCGTGCCCCCACGCCGCCGCGACGTTCTCGTTGTACCAGTTCTCCATGATGTGGAAGGCGACCGTGGCGCCGGCCTCGTCCATCCGGGCCCAGATCGGGTCGAAGTACGGGTCGCCGGGCGAGCGCCCGTACGCGGGCCCGGTGGCGAACAGGACGATCCGCGCCCCCTGGTTGAGCACGAAATCGAGTTCGGCGACCGCGCGGTCGCGGTCGGCCAGCGAGAGCAGCGCGGGAGCGAAGATCTTGCCGTCCCGGCCGAACCCCCACTCCTCGTCGAACCACCGGTTGAAGGAGTGGATGTTGGCGTAGACGGCGGGCACGTTTTTCACGTAGTTCTCCACCGACAGCGCCATCGCCGAGGGGAACACCACCGCCCGCTCCACGCCCTGCGCCTCCATGAGCTTGAGCCGGGCCTCCCGGTCGAGGTACTCCGGCCGCATCGGCTCGGGCTGGTAGGTCTCGTCCGGGTTGCCCGACGCCATCTGGCGGAGCATCTCCTTCAGCGAACCCGGACGGTAGGCGAGGTCGAAGCCGAGGCCCTGCTCGGAGTTGAAGACCGCGATCCGGTCGGCGGCGAGGATGCGTTCGGTGCCGTCGTGCAGACGCACCGGCGCGATGGCGTGCTCCTGCCACTGTTTCGGCAGGTACCGGGTGAACGAGTCGCGTGTCTCGTAGCAGTGGGTGTCACAGTCGAACAGCCCGTATTCCAGCCCGGCCATCTCAGCCCTCCATGGATAGCGTCAACAAGGCAGAATCATATAACGTTTTTTACTCTTTAGCGACCCTTGCGGACGGCTCGTGGGCGGGGCCGGGGCGGGCGGCGGCGACCTGCTCGGCGGAGGGACTGAGCGCGCTGGCTGAAAATGGGCTATGGCTAATGTGACGGAGTTGCGTGTCGCGCTCACGGTGAAGGACTTCGACCAGGCGCTGGCGTTCTATCGTGACGCGCTCGGACTGGAGCAGATCGCCGACTGGAGTTCCGGGGCCGGCCGGGTCGTCGCCCTCGACGCGGGCCGCGCGACGATCGAGCTATTCGACGATGCCCAGGCCGAGGCGGTTGACGCGATCGAGGCCGGCCGCCGCGTGTCCGGCACGGTCCGGCTCGCCGTAAAGGTCGCGGACAGCGAGGACATGGCACGGCGACTCGCCGCGGCCGGCGCCACGCAGGTCGCACCGCCGGTCGTGACGCCGTGGGGCGACCGCAACGCCCGGGTCCAGGCACCAGACGGGATGCAGCTGACCCTATTCACCGCTGAGTAGGCATCTCGCCAGGCCTGCTATCTGGGCATCTCCTCGTGCGAGGGCACCTGATTGGCATCGATGGAGGCTCGTTCTGCATCGGTTAGTCCTGCCGCGGCGAGGATCTTCTGGACTATGGCGTTCTTGGCACGGCCATATTCGTCGATGTTCGCGGCGGTGGCGCCGGCCCGCTTCTTCGCCGCGGCGTACTGCTGTCGCAGGGCTGGGTCGGTTCGCAGGATGTCCCGGACAGCGAGGTGGTTGCGCAGCGAGAGCGAACCGGCCACGACGACGTAGGTGTTGGTCCCGGCCAGCCGCTCTGGCTCCTTGAAGGCCCACCTCAGCGGGATGCCCAGTTCGCCAAGGGGCTTGAACTCCAGCCCGGTCAGGGCCCGCGACGCCGCAGCCACGTCCCGCTCGGCGACCACGATGTCGCAGTCGATAACCGGCTTGGCCGCCAGACCGGGTACCGAGGTGCTGCCGACGTGCTCGATGGCCACCACGGGCACGCCGGCGGCTGCCATCGCCGCGGCGTACTCCCGGCGGAGTTGCTCGAATCGCCGCGGCCACGCCGGGTCGTACTCGACCACCGAAATCACACCAAGCAATCTACACAGCGCGACTCACACGCCAGGCACGGCCGGGCGGCCAGGCAGGCCGCCCGCCATCACCGCAGGCCGCGGGGGCGCGGGTCGCAGGCCGCAGGCCGCAGGCCGCGGGGGCGCGGGCCGCGGGCCGCAGGGGCGCGGGCCGCGGGCCGCAGGGGCGCGGGGCGCGGGTCGGTTTCCCGGCTAGCCGGTCGGGCGAGGAGAGTCCCGCCGGGCCTGCCGCGCTCGTTCCATCATCGTGGCGGTAAGGAGAATCAGCGGGGCTGCCACGGAACTCAGGCACACGGCTACGAGCGGGGCGCCTGCCTTGGATCGGATATCGGTGCCGGGAGGTGGTGGCGGTGGATTGAACCGGAGCGATTTCGTCATGTGATGCCACCGGAAAATCTCAAGGTAGATCGTGTACCAGCTGAATATCCAGACGATGCCGCTGATCCGCCGCAGCCATCTCATCGTCAGGTCTCCGGTAGCTGCCGCTGCTGCATGGATCTGGTCTATCACGGATGCCAGCAAGCGACCTGCCCACCGGCCATGCC
>DASZJE010000099.1:0-43025 GCA_035948445.1 Trebonia sp.
TCCTTCGAGCCGGCCGACGGGAACTCGCGGACCGAGCGCAGCACGTACCCGGCCTGGAAGTCCAGCAGCGGCCGCGCCGTCACCGCGGGGTCGTCGCTGACCGGAACGCACTGGTCGTAGCCGCGGGAGTCCATGTACCGCAGCAGGCGCACCACGTACTCGCTGACCAGGTCGGCCTTCAGGGTCCAGGACGCGTTCGTGTAGCCGATGGTGAACGCGAAATTCGGCACGCCGCCCAGCATCATGGCCTTGTAGGCCATGGTTTCCGGCAGTTTCACGTCCAGGCCGTCCACGCTGAGCGTCATGCCGCCGAGCGCCAGCAGTCGCAGCCCGGTCGCGGTGATCACGATGTCCGCGTCCAGTTCGGCCCCGGATTCCAGCCGCACCCCGCCCGGGGTGAAGGTCGCGATCTGGTCGGTGACGACGCGGGCCTTCCCCGAGCCGATCGCGCGGAACAGGTCGCCGTCGGGGACGACGCACAGCCGCTGGTCCCACGGGTTGTAGTCCGGCTTGAAGTGGGTGTCCACGTCGAAGCCGGGAGGCAGCGACCGGACCGCCAGCCGGCGCAGCAGCGACCGCGCGAAGCCGGGGTGTCGCTGGCACAGCTGGTAGAACAGGGTCTGCACGGCGATGTTCTTCCAGCGCACGATCGGGTACGCCCGGCGCGCGCCGACGAGCCGTTGCAGGCTGGCCGCGAGCGGATCCGCCTGCGGCAGCGACGTGATGTACGTGGGGGAGCGCTGGAGCATGGTCACGTGCGCGGCCCTGTCGGTCATCGCGGGAACCAGCGTGATCGCGGTGGCGCCGCTGCCGATCACGACGACCTTCTTGCCGGTGTAGTCCAGGTTCTGCGGCCAGTGCTGTGGATGGACAACCGTCCCCTGGAACTGCGAAATGCCGGGGAAGGAAGGCTCAAAGCCGCCGTCGTAGCGGTAGTAGCCGCTGCACACGTACAGGAAACGCGTGATGAACCGCACCGCCTGGCCGTCGCGGACCGCCTCCACGGTCCACCGTGCCTCCGGAGTCGACCACGATGCGCGCGTCACCCGGTGCCCGAAGCGGATGCGCGAATCGACGCCTGTTTCGGCGGCGGTCTCCCGGAGGTACTCCAGGATCGACGGCCCGTCCACGATGGACGTGTTCCCCGTCCACGGCCGGAAACGGTAGGCCAGCGTCTGCATGTCCGAGTCCGAGCGCACTCCCGGATAACGGAACAGGTCCCACGTCCCGCCGATCGCACCGCGCGCTTCGAGGATGGCGTACGTCCGGTCCGGAAAGGCCGACTGGATATGCCGTGCCGCGCCGATGCCGGACAGCCCGGCCCCGACGATCAGGACGTCGACGGCTTCCACGGCGGCAGCCCCCCCGGTGTCGGCGGCCACCGAGGCGTCAGCGGTCACCGAGGCGTGAGCGGTCACAGGGACTCCTCCCTGCGCGGGCTTCCCCCGCGCGGTCTGCCCAGCTGCCTCTCGACCAGAGGCGCGGCCAGGTCGAAGTAGCGGGTCGGCGCGATCCTGGCGAGCGCGTCGACCAGGTAAGCGTCCGGGCCGATGAGGATCCGGGCTTTTCCGTGCTCGACGCCGCGGTGGATGACCGCCGCGGCCTTCTCCGGAGAGGTCCGGAACATGGACTCGAACGCGGCGGCTACCTCCTCGGGCGATCGCCCCAGGCCGAACGGATCCTGGCGTATCCGCGCGCTCCGCGCGATGTTGGTCTTGATGCCGCCCGGGTGCACGGTGACGGCCCGGACCCCGGTGCCCCGCAGTTCCTGGCGCAGGGAGTCGGTGAACCCGCGGACCGCGAACTTCGACGCGCAGTACGCGCTCTGGTAAGGGATGCCCATCAGCCCGAACACGCTGGAGGTGTTCACGACGACGCCGCTGTCCTGCGCGGCCAGGACGGGCAGGAACGCCCGGGTGCCGTTGACCACGCCGTGGAAGTTGATGTCCCACAGCCACTGGTCGTCCTCCGGCACGGCCGCCAGGACGCTCGACCCGACGGCGACCCCCGCGTTGTTGAACACGGCGGCGAGCGGTGCCGTCAGCCACGAGCGCACTTCCTGGGCGAAGCGAAGCTGGCCGGCGGCGTCCCGGACGTCGAGGACCCGGGCGAGCACGGAACCCGACAGGCCCGGACCGGACAGTGCCGGACCGGACAGTGAGGCGGCGGTCTTCTCCAGCCCGTCGGAGTCCACGTCCGCGATGGCCACCGGCGACCCTAGCCCGGACAGGCGCTGGGCGAGGGCGCGGCCGATGCCGGACGCGGCGCCGGTGATCACCACCGGCCGGCCCGCGATCTTGGGGCCTTTCGTCATGGGCGAACTCCCGGTGCCGCAGTGGATGTTGCCGTAGCGGATGTGGTCGTGGCGGGCATCCGGCGGCGGACGACCGCTACCCCGCCCCTGGCAGGGGCGTTGGCTATCCCGCGCGAGCGCCGCTGCTCGTTCGGCTCGGTGGCGGGTTCCAGGGTGAAAGAGCGCAGCATCGTGCGCAGCACGACATGCATCTCCATGTTCGCGAACGCCGCGCCCAGGCAGCGACGCGTGCCGCCGCCGAACGGGATCCACGTATGCAGGTCGGGCTTGACGCCGGTGAATCGGGAGGGGTTAAAGGCAAAAGGATCCGGGAACACCGCCGCGTTCTGGTGGAGCAGGGCGATGCTGACCAGCACGGTGGAACCCCGCGGCAGCGTCCAGCGCCCTAGCTGGTAGCCGTCGGCGAGGACGTGGCGTCCGACCAGGTCGATGACCGGGCGGGTGCGCTGCACCTCGGTGATCACGGCCTCGCGCAGCGAGTTCCCGTCGCCGTCCGCTTCCGCGGCGAGGTCACGCAGCACGTCCGGGTGCCGGCGCAGCCGTTCCACGGCCCAGGCGAGCGTCGTCGCCGTCGTCTCGTGTCCCGCGGACAGGACGGTGAGCAACTGGTCGCCGATGGCGGCGCCGCTCATCCGCGAGCCGTCGTCGTACCGGCTCTGCACCAGCAGCGCGAGAACGTCATCGCGCTCGTCCAGGCGCGGGTCGCGTTCGGCGGCGGCGATCAGCCGGCCGATCGTCTCGTCGTAGTCCCTGCGCATCCTGCGCAGCCGCCCCCACGGTCCCCAGGAGACCTTCGGGACGGGAACGGCGGCCAGGAAGGATCCGAGCTTCACGGCGCGCGGCAGGTGCTCGCGCAGCCGGTCGAGATCCTCGCCCTCGGCGCCGAAGACCGCGCGCAAGATGACGTTGACCGTGATCCGCATCATCGACGGCATCGTCGCGAACGGCCGGCCCTCAGGCCAGGACGCCAGCTCGCGCACCGTCTCCTCCTCGGCGATCCGGGCGTGGGCGGCCAGGCGGCGGCCGTGGAACGGCGGGACGAGCAGCTTGCGCTGCCTGCGGTGCTCCTCGCCGGTGAGCGCGAACATCGAGCCGCGGCCGATCACCCGGCCGAGGTTGGGCTGGATGTTCTCCACGACATCGGGACCCGCCAGGAACAGCTGCCTGATCTCGGCGGGGTCGCTGATCACCAGTGCCCGCCCGAAGATCGGCACGTTGATAGTGAACGCGTCGCCGTATCGGTCGCGCAGCCGCGGCAGGCCGCGCAGCGGAAGGACCGTCGCGTAAATCCCCTGCACGAATCGGGGCTGCGGCGGGCCAGGGGGAAGCTTGACCGTTGCCATGGCGATCACCTCCGGCACCTTCCCGGTACGGTACGGTGCCGTACCATGAGAAGATGGTACGGCACCGTACCATTGACTTCAAGAGATATTGACTTCAAGAGATAACGTGGCCACCGTGACCATCGCGCAGAAGGCAGACCGCGACGTCGGCCGCTCAGCGGCCCCTGCCGCGGCGAACCCGCACCGGCAGCGGCTGCTCGACGCGCTCGCGCAGTCGATCGCGGAGGACGGCTACCGCGCCACCACGGTCGCGGATATCGTCCGCCGCGCCCGGACCTCCCGGCGGACCTTCTACGAGCACTTCGCCGACAAGGAAGCGTGCTTCATCGCGCTGCTGACCGACGCCAACGCGGACGTCATCCGGTGCATCTCCGGTGCGGTGGACCGCAAGGCCCCTCCGGAGACCCAGATCCGGCAGGCGATCACGGCGTGGATCGAGGCCGCGGATTCCCGGCCCGCCCTCACCCTGAGCTGGATCCGCGACTCGCCCACCCTGGGCGTCAAGACGCGCCGGCTGCAGCGGGACCTGCAGGACGCGTTCGTCGTCTTGCTCCAGGACCTCACCGACACCGGGGAACTGCGCGCCGCCGGAATCGGCCCGATATCGCGGCAGATGGCGATTGTCCTGATCGGCGGTCTGCGCGAGCTCATCGCCGTCACTGTGGAGGACGGCGGCCCGATGCGCGACATCAGGGACGCCGCGCTCCGGGCATCCCTCGCCCTGCTCGGCCAGCGCCACGGAAACCTTTTATCCCGATGGCTAACCTCATGCCCGCGGCCGAAGTCGATGTCACCGCCGGCCTCGTGCGCACGCTGCTCGCGGACCAGCACCCGGACCTCGCCGGCCTGCCGGTCGAATTCATGGCCAACGGCTGGGACAACGCGCTGTTCCGCGTCGGCCCGCGGCTGGTCGCGCGACTGCCGCGCCGTGCCCAGGCCGCGCCGATCATGCTCAACGAACAGCGCTGGCTCCCCTCGCTTGCCCCCGGCCTGCCGTTGCACATTCCTTATCCCGAACGAACCGGGGCCCCTGCCCTGGGATACCCCTGGCCGTGGTCCGTGGTCCCGTACCTGCCCGGGGTTCCCGCCGCGGACGTGCCGGCGCTGGACCCGGCCGCGGCGACGGCGATCGGGGGTTTCCTGCGCGCGCTGCACCAGCCCGCCCCCGCGGACGCGCCGTACAACCCGTACCGCGGCGTGTGGGTCGGCGAGCGGGAGCAGGTCCTCATGACGAACCTGCGGACCGTCGCGGACCGGGTGGACGAGGAGGGGGCGCTGCGCGTGTGGTCTTCGGCGGTCGCCGCGCCGCGGCATTCCCGGCCGCCGGTGTGGCTGCACGGCGACCTCCACCCGGCGAATATTCTCGTGCACGAGGGGAAGATCAGCGGGGTGATCGACTTCGGCGACATCACGTCCGGCGATCCCGCGTGTGACTTGTCCGTGGCGTGGATGCTGCTGCCGCTGTCGTGCCACGGCGAGTTCTGGGCAGCGTACGGGGAAGCGGATGACACGCTCCTCGCGCGGGCGCGAGGGTGGGCACTGAGGCTGGGGCTGGTGTTCCTGGCGTTCTCGGCGGACAATCCGCGAATGCTCGCGATCGGCGAGCGGACACTGGACCGAGTCCTCAGGGAGTCTTCGTGATACGTCAATTCCGCCAGGTGGACGTGTTCACGGACACGCCGCTGGCCGGCAACCCGGTCGCCGTTGTGCACGAGGCCGACGGGATGACCGGTGACGAGATGCTGCGGTTCGCGCGGTGGATGAACCTGTCGGAGACAACGTACCTGCTGGCGCCGCGCGATCCGCGCGCCGACTACCGGGTGCGGATCTTCACCACGTCACAGGAACTGCCGTTCGCCGGGCACCCGACGCTGGGGACGTGCCACTCGTGGCTTGAGGCGGGCGGGCGCCCGGCGCGAAGCGGCGTCGTCACGCAGGAATGCGGGGCTGGCCTCGTGCCGGTGCGCCGCACCGCGGGCGGGCGGCTGGCCTTCGCGACACCGCCGCTGCTGCGCAGCGGGCCGGTCGAGCCGTCGATGGTGGCGGAGATCGCGTCCGTGCTGCGGATCGGGCGGGATGAGATCGTCGACGCGCAGTGGGCCGACAACGGGCCCGGCTGGGTAGCGGTGCTGCTGCCCGACGCGGCCGCGGTGCTCGCGCTGAGACCCGGGTACGTCCCGCTCGACCTGGGCGTGGCCGGGCCGTACCCGGCGGGATCGCCGGAGGCGTTCGAGGTGCGCGCGTTCTTCCCGAAGGACGGCGCGACCGCGGAGGACCCCGTGACCGGCAGCCTCAACGGGTCCCTGGCCCAGTGGCTGCTGGGCACCGGCCGGGCCGCCGCGCCGTACGTGGCCAGCCAGGGCACTGCCCTCGGCCGCCGCGGCCGGGTCCACGTGTCCGTCGACGACGAGGGCGGCATCTGGGTCGGCGGCGACACCATCACCCTGATCACGGGCACCGTCACGCTCTAGCCCCCGGTCTTCGCTGACCCGGCGAAACCCCGATCGTCAGAAATAGGTCATCGCGGCGCCGGGAGACGCTTCGGTCGGGAAGAATGGCGATATGCCCCGGATGGGGGGCTTGTCGGACGGGAGGAACTGATGGGCGGCCGCCCGATCATCGGCATCACCAGCGAACTTGACGCGGCTCACTGGGGGACCTGGATCCGGGAGGCCGTGGTGTCCCCTGTCAGCTATACGCGCGCCGTCGAACGGGCGGGCGGCACGCCGATCGTGCTCCCCCCGGTCCCGCCGGCCTCCGTGAGCTCGCTCATCGCCAGCGTGGGCGGGCTGGTATTCGCCGGCGGGCGGGACGTTGACCCCGCCCTGTACGGCCAGCAGCGGCTCGACGAGACCGACCTGCCCGAACGGCGGCGGGACAGGTTCGAGATCGAACTGATGCGCGCCGCCCTTGACGCCGGGATCCCGGTCCTCGCGATCGGGCGCGGCATGCACGTGCTGACGCTGGCCCGCGGCGGTGCGCTGATCCAGCACCTGCCCGCCCACCGGCCGGACCCGGTGAAGTACACCTCGCACGAGGTTCACCTGACCGGGGGCAGCACCCTTGGCAGGCTGCTCGGCACCGCGCTCACGGTGCGGGCCGCGCATCACCAGGCGCCGGCCCCGGGCCGCCTCGGCGAGGGCGTCGCCCTCGCGGGCTGGTCCGCGGCCGACGACGTGACGGAAGCCGTCGAGGTGGACGGCCACCGATTCGCGATCGGCGTCCACTGGCACCCGGAAGAGGGCGACGATGCGCGCCTGCTCGAGGCGCTCGTCGTGGCCGCCGCCGAATCGCGCCGCCCGTCCTCCCCGGACACACGGCGGTCAGGCGGCACGTCCGGTGCCCGCAAGCCCGGGAAAGCCAGGGCCGGAGCCGCCGGCCGCCGTTGAGGCGCCCCGCGGTTGAGGCGCCCCGTGGTCAGAACGGGAGTTCGTAGCCCTGGATCCAGTGAGTGTGCATCCAGTCGATGACTGAGGTCCAGCCGCCGATCACCTCGAGGAGCCCGACGATGATCAGCAGGGCGCCGCCGATGCGGCTGATCATCCGGGCGTTCCTGCGGAAGAAGCCGAGCACGTTTACCACGCGCTGGAACGCGACCGCGACGATCATGAACGGGATGCCGAGCCCGAGCCCGTAGATGAACGCGAGAAACGCGCCGCGTCCGGCCGACGCGGACGACGCCGACAGCCCCATCACGGCGGTCAGCGTCGGGCCCAGGCAGGGCGACCAGCCGAAGCCGAACATCACGCCGAGCAGCGGCGCGCCGGCCAGGCCCGCCTGGGGCCGGGCGGACGGCTTGAAGATCCGGCCGGCGAACGAGAACCGGTCGAACGCCCCCGCGAACAACAGCCCCAGCAGGATCGTGATCCCGCCCAGGATCTGGGTCAGCCCGGTGTCGTGGGCACGGAGCAGGTGGCCGATGCCGCCGGCGGCGAACCCGTAGGTCGAGAACACGAACGAGAAGCCGAGGATGAACAAGGCGGACCCGGCGACCGCCCGGCCCTTCGCCGCGGCGGCCGGCTTCGCCGGGACCGTCCGCTCCGCGGTGGTGACCCCGCCCGCGCCACCGCCGGTGACGGCAACGGACACTTCCGCGCTCGCCGTGGCCGTGGCGAGCGTGCTCGCTGCCGCGCCCCGCGTGCCCGTGCCGGCGGTGCCCGTTCCCGCGCCCGACATGCCCGTTATGTAGGACAGGTAGCCGGGAACCAGGGGCAGGCAGCAGGGTGAAAGGAAGGTCACCGCGCCGGCTGCCGCAGCCACCGGGATGGCCAGGATCAGCGGTCCCGAGGTGACGAGGGTGGCGATGCTCACCGGATGAGCCTACAACCGCGGCTTGCCGAGTATCACGAGGCCAGCGGCATAACAGAGCATCGCGACGGCCGTGGCGATGGCCATGCCGAGGGATGCCCCGTTCGCGCCCTGCTGGGTGAACGCCGATCCGGCGCCGAACGCGCCGAGCACGGCCAGCAGGCCGACGACGGACGTCGCGAGTACTGGCCGGATCTTCGCCTGGACGGCCCGCACCACGAGCATGATCGCCGCCAGCACGATGAGGATGCCCACGATCACGTGGATCGCGAGCAGGGGGCTGGAGAACATGCCGATGGCCTTGCCGGCGGCCGGGGCCGTCCCGTACAGGTTGTAGGCCGTGCCGAGCACGAACTGGAGGATAAGCATCGTCAGTGCGCCGAAGGACGCCATGCGGAGCCGGTTAGCCTGCGCGCCGGACTGGTGTCCCGCCTTCGGCTCGGTCATCGTCGACATGCCCCTTAATGTATTACCGACAGCGTGTAGTAATGCACGCGGGGCCGTCACGTAGCCGATATTGTGGCGGGTGTGAATTTGGTCGCCGAAAGATCCCGTACCCGGCTGCTCGTTGCCGGAATCCTCGCTTTCGCCGCGGTGATCGCCAGCTGGGTGGTCTTCGACGCGCTCACCGGCGTGAACGGCGGCACGCACGCCGTCGACCTGACGGTGTACCGGGACGGCGGCCTCATCGTCCGGGGTGCCCTGCCGGGCTATCACCCGAACACGTCTACCCCGCTGTACTCCTGGGGCGGCTACAGCGCGCTCGCGCTGAAGTTCACCTACCCGCCGTTCGCCGCCGTCGCGTTCGCGCCGCTGTCGTACCTGTCGATGAGTCATCTGCTCGGCTTCTCGATCATCGTGAACATGGCGGCGCTGCCGGTGGCCCTGTGGTTCACGCTCGGTGCCCTCGGCGAGAGCTACCGCGACTGGCGGGTCAGGCTCGGCGTGACGCTGCTCGCGGCCGCGCTCACGTTCTGGCTGCAGCCGGAGATCCGGACGATCTACCTCGGCCAGGTCAACCTGGTGCTGATGGCGATGATCATGTGGGACCTGTGCCAGCCGGACGACGGCCGCTGGTGGAAGGGCTTCCTGACCGGCGTCGCGGCCGGCATCAAGCTGACCCCGCTGATCTTCATCCCTTACCTGCTGATCACGCGGAAATTCCGTCAGGCCGCCATGGCCGTGGCCGGCTTCCTGTTCACGGTCGTGGTGGGCTTCATCTTCCTGCCTGGCGACTCCGGGCAGTGGTGGCTGCCGCCGCACCTGCTGATCGTCAAGGACGGCACCCGGACCGGCTTCATCGGCTGGGCGGGCAACCAGTCGCTCCGGGCGATCATCACCCGGTTCGCCGGCAGCGTCAACGCCGGACAGGACCCGTGGCTGGTCGCCGCCGTGATCGCCACCGTGATCGGCATCGGCGCCGCCTACTACTTCGAGCGGGCCGGGCACCACGTCGTGGCGATCCTCGTCACCGCGCTGACCGGGCTGCTGGATTCGCCCGTCAGCTGGGACCACCACTGGGTCTGGGTCGCGCTCGGCGTCACGGTCGCCGCGCACTACGCCATCCGGTACTGGCGCAGCGACCGCGTCAGAGCCCGATGGCTCGTCGCTCTCGCCGCCTGCATCATCTTCGTCTACGGCCCCTGGCCGGACGCGCTGTGGGAGAAGGCGCGCAACCTCGGCAACTTCTCCCTCGGTTTCTTGTGGGCGCCGCCGAACACCAACCCGGAGCAGTACACCCTGCACGGCGACCAGCCGTCGTTCGTGGAATACCACTGGCACGGCATCTGGCTGCTCACGGGCAACGCGTACATCCTCGGCGGCATCGCGCTGATGCTGCTGCTCGGCGGCATCGCCTGGCGGCTGCGGAAAAACGCGCCGGCCGCGACCGGCGCCGATGCCGAGGCGATCCCGGATACAGTCGCGTCGACTTAGGGCAAGTCGCCGTCACCCATGAAAAAAGCCGCATATCGTAAACCGCGTGACGCAGCTATCCCCTCCGGGCACGCATACGTGGGTGGTTGAGCCTTCCGGGCCGCTGCGCGGCGACATCGCCGTACGCGGATCGAAGAACGGCGTGACCAAGCACATGGTCGCCGCGATGCTGGGCGACGGGCCTAGCGTGATTCGCAACGCGCCGCAGGTCGGGGACGTGGACATCACCGCGGCCATGCTGGAGTCCGTCGGCTTCCACGTCGGCCGTGAAGACGGAGTGATCACGGTCGCCCCTGGCGATGAGGTCATGCCGAAGGTGCCTGAGGCATTCACCGGCCTGAACCGCATCCCGATCCTCATGCTCGGCCCGCTGCTCCACCTCACCGGCGAGGCATTCGTCCCCCTGGTCGGCGGTGACCCGATCGGGCGCCGGCCGGTCGACTTCCACGTTGACGCCCTGGCGGCGCTCGGCGCCGAGATAGTCCACGGGCCGACCGGCATCACCGCGAAGTCGGCCGGGCTGCACGGCGCCCGCATCACCCTGCCGTACCCGAGCGTCGGCGCGACCGAGACGGTCCTGATGACCGCGGTGCTCGCCGAGGGCAAGACCGTCCTGCGCAACGCCGCCACCGAGCCGGAAGTCGTCGAACTGGCGCTGTTCCTCCAGCGCATGGGCGCCCATATCGAGCTCAGCCCTGACCGCCGGATCGTCATCGAGGGCGTCGGGAAACTCAGGGCCGCGAGCACGCGCCTGGCCGGTGACCGGCTGGAAGCGTTCTCCTACCTGGTCGCGGGCCTGATCACCGGCGGCGAGGTGCGGGTGCACGGCTGCCCGCAGGACCGCCTCGTCACCGCGATCACCACGCTCGCCCGCATGGGCGCCCGCTTCGACATCACCGACGAGTGGATCACGGCGTCCGCGCCTGGCGGGCTGCGGTCCGCCGCCGTGCACACCGACACCCACCCCGGCTTCATGACCGACTGGCAGCAGCCGCTCATGGTGCTGTTCACCCAGGCCGACGGCATGTCGGTGCTGCACGAGACGGTCTTCGAGAACCGCCTGGTCTACGTGCCGGCGCTGAAGAAGATGGGCTGCGAGATCGAGGTCTTCGCGGCCTGCCTCGGCGGCCCCGCGTGCCGCTTCCACGACGGGAACTCGCCGCACTCGGCGGTCATCCGCGGCGTCTCCAAGCTTCGCGGCGCCGAGGTCACGCTGCCCGACGTCCGGGCCGGCTTTTCCGCCGTGCTCGCCGCCGCGGTCGCCGACCGCCCGTCCACGCTGCACGGTGTCCACCACATCGAGCGCGGCTATCACCGCCCGTTCGAGCAGTTCGCGTCCCTCGGCCTGCGGCTCACCAGGCCTGACGCCGGCAACTTATCGGTGCGAGAATCGGGGTCATGCCCAGCCCGAACGAGGCGGTCGCCTCCGCGCTCCGCGAGTACTCCGAACTGCTCGTGATCACCGGCGGGGATCCGTTCCGGGCGCGGAACTACGAGAAGGCGGCCAAGGCGGTCGCCGGCCACTCCGAAGACGTGACGGGGCTCGGCGAGGCGGCCCTGGTCAAGATCGGTGGCGTCGGCAAGTCGATCGCCGGGAAGATCACGGAATACCGGCGCACCGGCACCTTCGCGGCGCTTGAGGAACTCCGCGCCAGCATCCCGCCGGGTGTCCTCGACCTGACGAGGGTGCCGGGCCTGGGCCCGAAACGCGCCGCCCAGCTGGCGAAGGAACTCGGCGTCACGGATGTCGCGGGCCTGGCGGAAGCGGTGCGGTCGGGCAGCCTGCGGAACCTGGCGGGTTTCGGGGCCAAGAGCGAGGAGCGGATCCTGCGCGGCATCTCGGTCATGACGACCGGCCGGGTGCTGCTCGACGTCGCGCTGGACACCGCGACCGGGATCATCGACGCGCTGAAGCCGCTCAGCGAGCGCGTCGCCTACGCCGGGTCGCTGCGCCGGATGCGGGAGACGATCGGCGACGTCGACGTCCTGGCGACCGCCGAGAGCCAGGAGCAGGCGGAACGGATCATGGCGGCCTTCCGCGCGCTCGCGCCCGAGGTGATCGTGTCCGGGCCCGCGAAGACATCCGTGCGGATGAGCAACGAGCTCCAGGTCGACCTGCGGGTCGTGCGGCCGGAGGTCTGGGGCGCGGCGCTGCAGTACTTCACCGGCTCGCAGGCGCACAACGTAGCGGTGCGGCAGATCGCCGTCAGGAAGGGGCTGAAGCTCTCGGAGTACGGGCTGTTCCGGGGCGAGATGCTCATCGCGTCGGCGACCGAGGAGGAGGTGTACGCCGGTCTCGGGCTCGCCTGGATGGAACCCGCGCTCCGCGAGGACACCGGCGAAGTCGAGTCAGCGGCGCGGGGGCAAGTACCCACTGTCGTTCGGGAAAATGATCTTCGCGGGGACCTGCACACGCACACGAACCTGACGGACGGGGTTGCCTCCCTCGAGGAGATGATCGCGGCGGCGGAGCGTCGTGGCTATGACTATTACGCGGTTACCGATCACGCGCCGAACCTCGTCATGCAGCGGATGACGGATGAGAAGATCCTCGCCCAGCGGGAGCGGCTGCGGGCGATATCGTCCTCGATGCGCCTGCTGCACGGGGCGGAGCTGAACATCGCGCCGGACGGGTCAGTGGACTGGGACGCCGATTTCCTGTCCGGGTTCGACATGTGCGTGGCGTCGGTGCACTCGCATTTCGACGCAGGGCGGCGGGAGATGACGCGGCGGTTCGTCGCGGCGTGCGAGAACCCGCGGGTGAACGTCATCGGCCATCCGCTGACCCGCAAGATCGGGCGGCGGCCGCCGGTCGACGTGGACCTGGGGGAACTGTTCCGGGCGTGCGCGCGGACGGGGACCGCGCTGGAGGTGAACGCGTCGCCGTCGCGGCTCGACCTGCCGTCGGAGCACATCCGGGCGGCGCGGGACGCGGGGGTGAAGTTCGCGATCGATACCGACGCGCACTCGGTACCTAACCTGGGCAACATGCGCTATGGCGTGGGGGCCGCCCAGCGGGGGTGGCTCGGCCCGGACGACGTGATCAACTGCTGGCCTCTTGACCGGCTGCTGGAATTCCTCGATAAGAGCTGAAGAGTTCGGTGAAACCTTCCCTGGCTAGTTGACGCATGTATGTTACTTGCAAGTAGCATTTAACGGCAGGCACTGAGAGAAGGTGGCCAATGAGGGCACGCGAAGTGGTCTTCGTCGACGGCGTAAGGACGCCGTTCGGCAAGTCCGGGCCGAAGGGCATATACGCGCAGACCAGGGCGGACGACCTGGTGGTCCGGGTGATCAGGGAGCTCATGCGGCGCAATCCGTCGCTGCCGCCGGAGCGGGTCGGCGAGGTCGCGGTCGCGGCCACGACCCAGATCGGCGACCAGGGACTGACGATCGGGCGTGCCGCCGCGGTGCTTTCCGGGCTGCCCAAGTCGGTGCCCGGTTACGCGATCGACCGCATGTGCGCGGGCGCCATGACCGCGGTGACGACGGTGGCCGGCGCGGTAGCGCTCGGCGCGGTCGACGTGGCCGTCGCCGGCGGCGTGGAGCACATGGGACGCCACCCGATGGGGGAGGGCGTCGACCCCAATCCCCGGTTCATATCCGAGGGACTTGTCGACGAATCCGCGTTGTTCATGGGCATGACGGCGGAGAACCTGCACGACCGGTTCCCGGGCATCACGAAGCAGCGTGCCGACGCCTACGCGGCGGCCAGCCAGGCGAAGGCGGCGGCCGCCTACGAAGCCGGGAAGCTCCAGCCGGACCTGGTGCCGATGGCCATCAGGACAGCCGAACTGGGGTGGAGCTGGGCGACCCGGGACGAACCGCCGCGGCCCGGCACGACCGCGGAGTCCCTGGCTACCCTGAAGACGCCGTTCCGGGCCCACGGGCGGGTCACCGCCGGGAACTCCTCCGGCATCAACGACGGCGCGACCGGGTGCCTCATCGCGGCCGAGTCCGTGGCTGCCGAACTGGCCCTGCCGGCGAAGATGCGGCTCGTCGACTTCTCGTTCGCCGGTGTCGAGCCCGAGGTCATGGGCATCGGACCGGTCCCGGCCACGGAGAAGCTCCTGGCCCGCAACAGCCTCACCATAGACGACATCGGCCTCATCGAGATCAACGAGGCGTTCGCCGTGCAGGTGCTGGCGTTCCTCGACCACTTCAAGATCGCCGAGGACGATCCGCGGGTGAACCAGTGGGGCGGGGCGATCGCGTTCGGGCATCCGCTCGCTTCGTCGGGAGTGCGGCTGATGATCCAGCTCGCGGCCCAGTTCGCCGAGCGGCCGGACATCCGCTACGGCCTGACGACGATGTGCGTCGGCATGGGCATGGGCGGCACCGTTCTTTGGGAGAACACCGGCTGGGAGGGCAGCAAGTGAGCGAGCTGATTTCGGATATCCCGGACTTCGGGGAGGTCGTGACGAAGGCGATCGTCCGCGATGTGGACCTCGGTCCCGCCGGGATCCTCGCGCTGATCACCCTGGACAACGGGTTCGATCACACGAAGCCGAACACGTTCGGGCCGAAGAGCCTGCTGTCGCTGAACGAGGCCCTTGACTCGATCGCGCCGCGCGCCGCGGCCGGCGAGATCGCCGCCGTCGGCGTCACCGGCAAACCGTTCATCCTCGCCGCCGGCGCGGACCTGGACGGCGCCGCGCTCGCGGACACCCCGGACAAGGCACTCGCGATCGCCAGGCTCGGCCACGCGGTGTTCCGGCGGCTGGGCGAACTGCCGGTGCCGTCCTTCGGGTTCATCAACGGGGTCGCGCTCGGTGGCGGCCTCGAGGTCGCGCTGCACTGCACTTACCGGACAGTCTCCTCCGGCGTGCCGATGATCGCGTTCCCCGAGTGCTTCCTCGGCCTCGTCCCCGGCTGGGGCGGTACCTACCTGCTGCCGCGGCTCATCGGGCCCGCCCCGGCGCTGAAGCTCATCATCGACAACGCGCTCGCGCAGAATAAGATGATTCGCGGTCCCGAGGCCTTTTCGCTCGGCATCGCCGACGCCATGTTCGAGCCGGCCGACTTCCTGGAGGAGTCGCTGCGCTGGGCGGCCGCGGTCCTCGCTGGTTCGGTGACCGTGTCGCGTCCGGTCGGCCCGTCCGCCGAGCCCGTCGGCACCCCCGAGGAGTGGGAAGCCGCGGCCGGCGCGGCGAAGTTCGCCGCCGACGGCAAGCTGCACGGCGCGGCTCCGGCCCCGTACCGGGCCATCTCGCTGGTGGCGCAAGCGCGGACCCGGAGCCGTGACGAGGGGTTCGCGGCGGAGGACGAGGCCCTCGCCGGCCTGCTGCTGAGCGAGGAACTGCACGCGGGGCTGTACGCGTTCGACTTGGTGAACAAGCGGGCGCGCAAGCCCGCCGGGGCACCGGATGCGGCCCTGGCGAAGCCGGTGACGAAGGTGGGAATCGTCGGTGCGGGCCTGATGGCCGCGCAGATCGCGCTGCTGTTCGTCCGCCGCCTCAAGGTGCCGGTCGTGCTGACCGATCTTGACACCGGCCGGGTGAACAAGGGCGTCGGGTACGTGCACGCGGAGATCGCCAGGCTGCTCGATCGCGGCCGGTTGTCGCAGGACGAGGCCAACCGGTTGTCGGCCCTGGTCTCCGGGGCGGTGTCGAAGGACGGGTTCGCGGACGCCGACTTCGTCATCGAGGCCGTGTTCGAGCGCATGGACGTCAAGCAGCAGGTGTTCGCCGAGGTTGAGGCGGTCGTCTCGCCGGAGTGCGTGCTCGCCACCAACACGTCCTCGCTGTCGGTCAGCGAGATGGCCTCGAAGCTGGCGCACCCCGAGCGGGTCGTCGGGTTCCACTTCTTCAACCCGGTCGCGGTGCTGCCGCTGGTCGAGGTCGTGCGCGGCGCGGTCACGTCCGACGCGGCACTGGCCACGGCGCTGAGCATCGGGAAGACGCTGAAGAAGAACTGCGTCATCGTCGCCGACCAGCCGGCGTTCGTGGTGAACCGGCTGCTCACCCGCTTTCTCGGCGAGATCACCAAGGCGGTGGACGAGGGCACCCCGTTCGAGGTGGCCGAGCATGCCGCCGACGGCCTGGGCCTGCCGATGTCCCCGTTCATGCTGCTGCAGCTCGTCGGGCCGGCGATCGCGTTGCACGTCGCCGAGACGATGGCGGCGGCGTTCCCCGACCGGTTCTCGGTGTCGCCGAAGCTCCGGGCGCTCGTGGAGACCGGCAAGACCGCGATCTACCTGCCGGACTTCTCGGTCGACCCGGAGATCCTCGCCGCCTTGTCGGGCGGGCCGTCCCCGTCGACGGGCACCGAGGTCCTGCAGCGGGCGCTGGAAGGCCTCGCTCAGGAGATCCGGATCATGCTCGACGACGGCGTCGTCGCCGCGCCCGAAGACGTCGACCTGTGCATGATCCTGGGCGCGGGCTGGCCGTTCCACCTCGGCGGCATCACGCCCTACCTGGACCGCACTGGTATCGCGGCCAAGGTGACGGGATCGCCGTTCCGCGGCTAGCCATCTATGCGGATAGACATTACCGAGGACCCGGCCGTACGCTGATTCGCGCCGGCCGGGTTCCTGGGCCTGTGTTGCCTGTCAGATATTTCGCGCGCTAGGTATTCATACCTACGCGTGCCTGGATCAACTCCCGTATGTCGTGTCGGTATGTGATAAGAATGCTTATGCGGTTCCGCCTGACGGGATTGCGCGCGGCACGGATTGCGACAGCTCTATAGCACCGGCGAGGAGTGGCCAGCGTGACGGACGAGTGGCTGAAAGAGGCAACTCGCCCCGTCAGAAGAGCCCAGATTGATACCAGCGCTCCCAACGTGGCGCGCGTCTGGAACTACCTGGTCGGAGGCAGGGACAACTTCGACGCGGACCGCAAGGCGGCCAGGCAGCTGATCGCCAGCGCTCCCGTGATGGAGCACGTGGGCATCGCGTCCCGCGCGTTCTTGTGCCGCGCGGTGACCTACCTGGCCGGCGAGGCGCGGATACGGCAGTTCCTTGACGTGGGCACGGGCATCCCGGCGGCGGGAAACACGCACGAGGTCGCCCAGGAAGTCGCGCCGGAGAGCAAGATCGTCTACGTGGACAACGATCCGGTCGTGCTCGCTCACGCCCGCGCGATGCTGCGCTCGGCACCCGAAGGCGCCACCAGTTACGTGGACGCCAGCGCACGCGAGCCGGCCAAGATCCTCCAGCAGGCGCGCTCGACGCTCAGCCTCGGCGAGCCGGCCGCCGTGATCCTGATCGATATCCTGAACTTCATTCCCGACGACGCCGAAGTCCGCTCCATCCTGTCCGTCCTCATGGACGCGATGGTCAGCGGGAGCTACCTGGCGATCATGCAGCCGGCCAGCGACATCGACAGCGAGCTGCCCGAGGCCCAGCGCCGCTGGAACCAGATCGCCAAGACCCCGGTCGCGCTGCGCGACCTGGCGGAGGTCACCGCCTGGTTCGACGGCCTCGATCTCGTCGAGCCCGGCATCGTGGCCGTGCCGGAATGGCGGCCCGAGCGCGGTGACCCGAAGTTCGCCATGCCCATGCCGCTGTACGGGGCGGTGGCACGCAAACCGTTAGCCCGCGTCGGCCCGTAAGACTACGCGGCGAGGGGCAGGCCGAGGCGGTCGCCCTCGACGCGGAGCAGGACCGCGGCCCATGTGCGGAACGGCCGCCAGTTCTCCGCGATCCGCTCCAGTTCCTCCCGGGCAACGGGGCCGGGACCGGTGCCGTAGAAGTGGGCAGCATATTCGGCCAGCCGCGGCTCCCCGAACGTCAGCATGTCCCTGACCCCCGTCGCGCGGATGAGGATCAGCGTCCCGTATGCGGGACCGATGCCGGGAAGTTCCTGTAGCCGCGCAAGCGCGTCCGCCGGGTCCATCCCCGACAGCGTTCCCGGATCCAGGGCGCCGTCGAGCGCGGCACGGGCCACGGCGTGCAGCCACTCGACGCGCTGCGGCGCGACGCTACGGAGCGAGTCGGCTTTCAGCAGCCGGTGGGGGAGCGGGAACGCGTGCACCTGCTCGCCCGCGATCGTGAACGTCCGGCCGAGTTCCGCGGACAGGCGGTCCCGGATGACGGCGGCCTGTCCCCGATAGCGCCGGGCACTGATGATCGACCAGGCGGCGGCCTCGTACGGCGAGTGGAACAGCACGGGCCGCAGGCCAGGGTGCTCGTGCTTGAGGCGTCCGATGACCGGGTCGCGGGCGCCGACCCCGGCCCACTCTCCGGCCGGGCCGTCGAGTGAAAGGACGCGGAGCGCCTGCCGCCAGGCGGCCTCCGGATCCCCGTCGGTGTCGATGTCGGCGGTAACGGTGCCGTCCGGGTCCTGGGTGACGTGCGCGCCGGCGTGGTGAGACAAGTCGTCGGTGACGAACGCGAGGCGCATCTCACTCCAAGCCGGCCCCGGGCCCCCGGTATCCGGCCGCTTGGTGTCCGGCTGCCCGGTGTCCGGCCGCCCCGTATACGGCCCGAAGCCGAACCCCGCCGCGGCCGCCAGCGAGAACGGCCCGTCCGGTGCGATGGAGAATCTCATGTCACCGGTATAGCGCCAGGGTCTGACATTCCGTGTCCGCCTGCGAGCCTCCGAGCCTCGCTTGCGCTCCCCGTAAGGTGCCCGGCGCGAGCGGATCCGGCTTCGCCGCCGCGAACGTGGCCGGGAATGACGACAATGCCCGGAGGATGATCTCGGTGACGGTATCGAGCGGTATCGCCGTGGAGTCGATCACCAGGTGGTAATGGCGCGGATTGGCCGGGTCCGCGCGGTACAGGTGGCGGACGTAGGTGGTGCGGGCACGGTCAGCGGCGTCCCGGTGGCAGCGGGCCTGGTCGTCGCTGATGCCCTCGATCGCGGCCCCCTGGGCCGCGCGCAGGTCGGCCGGCCCGTCGAGCCGCACGTGGAAACCGTGCTCCTTGCCCAGCACGACCGCCGCGGCGCGGCCCAGGATCACGCCCGCGCCCTCTGCCGCCAGGCGGCGGATGCCTTCCTCGCCGCGGCGGCGCAGGATCTCGTCCTGATGACGGGCCGACGGAGGCGATTGGGTGGGGCCGGTCGGCGTCGCCTGCGTGAGCGCGGCCAGCAGCCGGTGCACAGGCGCGATTTCCGTCTCGTGCGCTGCCAGCCGCTCGGCGCACGGGTCGCCTTCGGCGAGGTTGCCCGTGGTGGTCGTTACCCGGTACAGGAACGGGACGCCGAGCCGTTCCGCGAGCGCCGGCGCGACCACGCTGCCGCCGGCGCCGTACGAGGCCGACACCGTGACCAGGCGGATCCGATCCGAGCTCACAGTCTCAACTCCTTCCGGTGGCTGCCGTCACTGTCGCTTGCGCGGAGACTGGAACGGCGGCCGCGGTGCTCCGGAGGGCCAGCACACCCGGCGGCAGTACCAGCCCGCAAACGACGGCGGCACCCGCGAAGATCGCGGCGGACACCCAGAACACCACCACGTAACTGTGCACCGCCGCGCTGGCAGTGGCCGCCGGACTGGTCCCGTGCGTTGCGAGATAGCTGGCCAGCGCGCTGGCGGCGATGGTGTTGAGCAGGGCGGTGCCGATCGACCCGCCTATCTGCTGACAGGTGTTCACCATCGCCGATGCCACCCCGGCGTCTTCGGGGGCCGCGCCGTACGTCGCGGTGTTCATCCCGCAGGCGAACACCAGACCGAGCCCGGCGCCCACCACGATCAGCCCGGGCAGGACCGAAGCCGTGTAGGTCGCGTCCGTGCCTAGCTGCGTCGCCAGGATCACCAGGCCGCCGGCGGCGATGACCAGCCCGGCCGGGACGAGGATGCGCGGGCCGACGCGGAGCATGAGGACCGCGCTCGAGGTCGTCGACGACGCGATTAGCGCGGCGATCATCGGCAGGAACGCCAAACCGGTCCTGACCGGCGAGTAGCGCAGACTCTCCTGCAGGAAGTAGGTGAGGAAGAGGAAAATCGCGAACATGCCGACGGCGGACAGGCCGATAGCGAGGTACGCCCCGCCGCGGAACCGGTCGAGGACGATCCGCAGCGGCAGCATCGGGTGCGCCACACGACGCTCGACTACCGCGAACGCGACGAGGAGAACCGCCCCGGCCGCGAGCAGGGCGATAGTCGTGGTCGCCCCCCATCCGTGCAGCTCGGCTTCGGAGAACCCGTAGACGATGCAGACCAGTCCGGCCACGACGAGCACCGTCCCCGGCGGGTCAAGGCGCACCCCTGTGTTGCGCGGCTCGCTGCGCAGCAGCCTGATCGCTGCCGGAACCGTGATCAGCGAGAAGCCCACGTTGACGTACAGGCACCAGCGCCAGGACAGGTATTGCGTCAGCAGGCCGCCGACCAGCAGCCCGACGGCCCCGCCTGCCCCCGCGATGGCGCCGAACAGGCCGAAGGCCTTCCCGCGCTCGGCGGGGTTGGTAAAGGTCACGGTCAGCGTGGACAGCGCGGCCGGCGCGAGCACCGCGCCGAACGCGCCCTGTATGGCGCGCGCGATAACCAGCATGGCGAAGCCCGTGGCCGCGCCGCCGAAGGCGGAGGCCGCGGCGAAGCCCACCATGCCGATGATCAGCATCCTCTTGCGGCCAAACAGGTCAGACAGCCGCCCGCCGAGCAGCAGCAGCCCGCCGAACGCGAGCGAATAGGCGGTCACGACCCACTGCCGGTCCGCGTTGGAGAAGGCCAGGTCGTGCTGAGCAGTCGGCAGGGCGATGTTCACCACGGTGGCGTCAAGCACGACCATCAGCTGGGCCAGGCAGACAACACTCAGGATCAGCCAGCGCCGCGAGGAGTCGTCTTCCCCGCCGTCTTGCCGCGCTGCCGTCGTGCCGCCGGCCGGCTTGCCCGCGGCCGCGCGCTCTGGGTGTTGTGCCGCCATCGGATTACCCCCTGCTGCGTGCGTACCCGGATGACTGGCCGCTGAAGCCGGACGGCCCTCAGCTCACCTTGCGCTGGAGTTTGCTGATCGCTAACGATTGCAGGCCGCCTGGGGCAACAAGGATCAGCGCAAGGTGGCCCTTGCCCCGGCCCTGTCCCTTGCCCTTGCCCTGGCCCTTGATAACCAGGCGCGGGTGCTGGCCGGCAGCGGAAGAACCAGCACGTCGAGCACCGGCATGTCCGGATCGGAACCGCGTGTGCGCGCGATCTTTTCCCAGCCCCAGTTACGGAACGCGCGCTGCGCGGCGCTGGCCCGCGGCGCGACAGCGAGCGTCGCGCGCTCCTCCTTCCTGCCCCCGAGCAGCAGGCCGTGCAGGGACGCGCCGATGCCCTGCCGCCGCCACGGCGCGCGCACCAGGATCTCGGTGAGGGCGAATGTCCGGCCTGGATGCTCGGTGGTGACGTCGTCCGGCAGCGGAGTGGTCAGCTCTCGCCACCACGACGTCGAGGGCCGCAGCGGCATCCCGCACGCGTACCCCACGAGGTAGCCGCCGTGCCAGACGCCGGCCAGCGCGAAACCTGGCTGCCGTCGCCATACTCTCAGCTGCCCAGGGAAGGTCTCGTCTTCCTTGCCGAAGACCTCGGCGCGGACGGCGAGCATCTCGTCCTCATGCGCGGCGGCCTGCGGGCCGTCGAGCAACTGGAGCGTCACACCGGGCGCGGACACGACCACCTTCTCCGTCGGGGCTTGAGCGTTCCCACCTTACTTAACCGCACAGCCACCGCCGCGACCCAGCCCTATGCGCTGCACAGAGCGCCGCACCGCCAGCCGCCAGCCGCCAGCCGGGCAAAGGCACGTGACAGTACCGTAGATGTCGCGACTGGCGTAGCCGGATGTGACCGGCGTGGAGCGAACGAGTGGCATCGACCGCCTGGGTGTCCCTTTGGCAGCAGACCGAAGGGAAACACCGATGCGATACGGGATGAACCCGCACCAGTCCGCCTCGATTGTCGCGGGTCAGCAGAACCGGGTTGACTGCGTGCGGCTCGCGGGCGCCAAGGCGCGCGCATGGTGGCTGCGCAAGCATCCGTTCGTCGATGATCTGCCCGCTGCGGGCGGCATGGGCCGGCAAGACCGTCTCAACTGGCAGATCAGATTCGCCGGCCAGGAGATGACCACAGCGCAGCTGGGGGAATTCGGGTCCCTGTTCGGCGCTGAGGCGCGCAGCCGCTACGAAGACGCGACCTGGAGGGACGTGTGGATCGCCACCCTCAGCGGCGTCACGATGACCTCCGATGGCTATCTGCCCTTCCGTGACAACGTAGAGCACGCCGCAGCCGCGGGCGTCACCACAATTGTGGAACCCGGAGGGTCAACCCGCACGAGCGAAGTCGCCGACAGCGCGGCCGCCCGCGGCATTGTCCACGTTCAAACCGGCCTCCGCCTGTTCCATCACTGAATGAAGACTGGCGTCGGCTGATGAACGATTTCCGTCCAGTTGGTGAACATCTCCCGCAGCGGTCCAGATCGTCGCCATGAGTGGCATAACTCACCGGCAGACTGCCATTAGGTAACGCGTGGCTGCGCGAGGGAGGAGCCACCGATGGTGACGGGAAAACGACATCGGCCCTGGCTTACCGGGACCGTGCTGCGTATCGGGATCGCGGCGCTTATCGGGCTAACCTCGGCGTGTGCTTCGGCCGCGGCGGGCGGCACGGCCACCACCGGGGCGACGGTTAAGACAGTCGCGGCCGGCGGCGGGCCGGACACCGCGATCAGCGAGACGGGCAGCAGCCTGCTGTACCCGCTGGTCCATGTCTGGGCCGGGGCTTACCACCAGCAGGTCCCAGGCGTGACGGTGACGACCCAGTCGACCGGTTCCGGCGCGGGCATCGCGATGGCGTCCGCGGGCAAGGCCGACATCGGCGCGTCCGACGCCTACTTGTCCAGCGGTGACCTGGTGAAGAACCCCACCCTGCTCAATATCCCGCTGGCCGTCTCGGCCCAGACCATCATCTGCAACGTGCCGCAGGTGAGCGCGGGCACGCATCTCAAGCTGGACGGCGCCGTGCTCGCCGGAATCTTCGACGGGACCATCACGATGTGGAACGACCCGGCGATCGCCGCGCTCAACCCGGGCGTGAGCCTGCCGGCGATCAAGACCGTGCCGCTGCACCGCGCCGACAGCTCCGGGGACACGTTCCTTTTCACGAGCTACCTGTCGATGGGTGACCAGCAATGGAACGACGCGATCGGCTACGGCACGACGGTCGACTGGCCGAGGGCACCCGGGGCCGCCGCGCAGACCGGCAACCTGGCGATGGTGAATTTCTGCGCCTCGACGCCCGGCTGCGTCGGCTATGCCGGGGTGAGTTACCTGTCGCAGGCCCTGCGGGACGGACTCGGCGAGGCGATGCTCGCCAACGGCGCGGACCACTTCACGCTCCCGACCGCGGGCGCCATCCAGGACTCGGTCGGGAGCTTCGAGTCCATCACCCCGCCGAACGAGACCATCTCGATGATCGACGGCCCCTCGGTCGACGGGTATCCGCTCGTCAACTACGAATACGCGGTCGTCAGCACCCGGCAGCCGGACGCACGCCGCGCCAGCGCGATCAGGGCGTTCTTGAACTGGGTCATCACCAAGGGAAACGCCGCTTCGTACGTGGACGCCGTCGGGTTCGCGCCGCTGCCCGCCTCGGTGGCCGAGCTCAGCGCGGAGCAGATAGCGAGGATCGGCTCGTGACCGCCATGCTGGTAACCCCCGCGCGCGCCAGGTTCCGCTCCACCACGCCCGTCGCGATGCGGACGCTGCTGGCCGCCCTGGTGCTGCTGTCGCTGGCCTGGGGCGCGTTCGGCGGCTGGGTGGCCAGCGAGCACAGCTCCGCCGCGCACGCCGCGCTCACCGTCGACGAGCCGCTCAGCCTGAACGCCAGCCAGATGTACGAGTCGATCGCGGACTCCGACGTGACCATCACCGCGGCGTACCTGGAGAGTTCCCAGCCGTCGCTGCAGCCGCTCCAGCGTTATCAGGACGACATCGCCACGGCAACCGCCGATATCGCCAGGCTGCGTGCCGCCGGCGGCAGCACGTCGCAGGATAACGCCCTCGCGACGCTGATCAGCGGCCTGCCGGCGTATTCCGGCTACGTCGCGGATGCTGAGAGCGAGTACTCGCTGGGATTTCCGCTGACGGGCAGTTCGTTCATGCAGGTGGCGTCCGAAGAGGCGCAGCTGACCTTGCTGCCCGCCGCCAGGACCGTCTTCCTGCAGGAGAACGCCGCGGTGTCGGCCGCGAGCGGCCAGGCGACCGGGCTGCCAGCCGAGATCGTCGCCCTCGTCATCGCGGTCATCACCGGATTCACCTTGCTGCGGGCGCAGCGGTGGCTCACCCGCCGGACGAACCGGATCCTCAACCCGGGGCTGCTGGCGGCGTCGGTCCTGCTCGTCGTCAGTACCGTATGGCTGGCCGCCGGGTTCCTCACGGCACGCCAGGATCTGGATCACGGGATCGGCCAGGGCTCGCGTCCGGCGCAGACGCTGGCGCAGGCGAGCATAGGCGTGCAGCAGATCAGGAGCGACGCGGTGCTCAACGTCATCTCCCGCAGCGGAGACGCGTCCTTCCAGCAGGACTTCCTCGCCGCGAGCAGGCTGGTCGGCCCTGGCGGCGGGAGCCTGCTCGCCAGCGCGGCCGCGGCGTCAGGCGCCAGCGCGCGGGCGGACGTGACGTCCGCGGAGCAGCAGGCGAGCATCTGGTACACGACGAACGCGGGAGCGTACCGACTCGGCGTGGCCGCCAACTACGCCGCCGAGCGCACCATGGTCATCGGCACCGGGCCCGGCAGTTCAGCGGCAGGGTTCGCCGCGGTTGAGGACGCCATCGCCAACGCGATCACCGGCGATCAGGCGGTTTTCCAGTCCGCCGCGACTACGGGCGCCGGCGCGCTCAGCCCGCTCTTGCCGACGGTGATCGTGGCATCGCTGCTGATGGCGCTCGCCTGCTTCTGGGGTTTCACCCGCCGTCTGGCGGAATACCGGTAGTTCCCGCGGCGTGCATGCGCATCTGGGCTCGTGGCTAAGCGTCGTCGCGAGGCTGGGGCGTGCACGGGCCCGGCATGACGCCGCCGAGCGCGCGGGCCAGCAGGTCGTAGAGCTGTGCACGTTCCCCGGAGGTGAGGGCCTTGAGCAGGTCGTCCTCGATCTGCCTGAACTCGGAGTCGCTGGCTTTGCGGGAGCCGGCGCCTGCCGCGGAAAGCGACACGATGTGGCGCCGGCGGTCGGCCGGGTCGCGGCGGCGCTCGATCAGGCCGCGTTCCTCAAGCTCGTTGAGCAGGCCGACGACGTTGCTCGGGTCCAGGCTCAGCACCTCGCCGAGCGCGTGCTGCGTCATCGGCCCGCGATCGCCCAGGACCTTGATCGCGATGAGATGCCGGGGCCGCAGGCAGCCGGACGACTCGCAGCCGTCGGCGGCGCGGCGGCCGAGGCGGGCGAGGTGATCGATCAGCGGCAGGATCTGCCGTCCCGCCGTCACATCTTGGTCCGGCACGTTTCTATCGTACCGTGCCGGGCCAATAGCTTGCGTATCACCAATGATTAATGATAGACAGACGGTATGTCCAAGCTGCTGATCATCATCGGAAGTACCCGGCCTGCCCGCGCCGCGGACACCGTCATTCCCTGGCTCGTCAAGACCGCGAAGGCGCACGAGGCGTTCGACGTCGAGGTAGCCGACCTGCGTGACTGGCCGCTGCCCATCTTCGCCGAGCACTCCGGCACCATCGGCGACTTCAACGACCCGACCTACTCCGACCCGATCGTGAAGGCGTGGAACAACAAGATCAAGGAGTCCGACGCCTTCATCATCGTCACGCCCGAATACAACCACAGTGCCCCCGGCGGCCTGAAGAACGCCATCGACAACGTGTGGCTGTCCTTCGGCTTCCGGAACAAGCCTGTCGCCTTCGTCGGCTACAGCGGCGGCGTCAGCGGCGGGATCCGCGCGATCGAGCACCTCGCCCACATCTTCGTGGAGACCGAGTCGGTGCCCGTCCGCAGCACCGTGGTCCTCCCCGAGGTGCAGAGCCTGTTCGACGAGGCCGGCGAGCCGGTCAAGACCATCACCACGGCCAGCCTCGACGTGCTGCTCGACGACCTCGCCTGGTGGTCGGCCGCAACGGAGAAGGCGCGCGCCGACGGCGAGCTCGTGCCCGGCAGCTTCCGCATCCGCGCGGCGCTGGGCGTCTAGCCCGCCCGCTACGATCGCGAGATAACGGTCCGTGGTCACCGGGGTCCCGTGCCCGTCAGCCGTCCGGCCCGGTTCAGCCGCAGCCACCGGGTAACGCCGATCGTTTCCAGGAACGGCTGGTCGTGGCTCACCACGACCACCGCTCCGCGGTAGCACTGGAGCGCCTGCGAGAGCTGGCGGGCCGAGGCCATGTCCAGGTTGTTGGTGGGCTCGTCGAGGATCAGGAGCTGAGGCGGCGGCTGGGCGAGCAGCAAGGCGGCGAGGACGGCGCGGAATCGCTCGCCGCCGGACAGCCCGTTCGCGATCTGGTCCGCGCGGGCGCCGCGGAACAGGGTGGTCTTGCCCGCGCCGTTCGGGCCGGTGAGGGCGATCCGCTCCGGTCCGCGTACGACGAGTTCGGACAGGATGCCGAGGTACTCGGCCGGCCTCCCCGACGGCACGCCCGAGACGATCGCCGGCCGGGTGCCAGGGCCCGCTGAGGCCGGTTACGGTGAGCAGCGTCCGCCCCGCGGGCACGGCGGTTCCCGGCAGGTCCACGCGAATCTCCGCGTCGTCCCTGAGCGCGTCCTCGGCCTCGCGCAGCCGGGCGGCGGCGGCATCGATTCGCTCCGCGTGCAGTTCGCGGGACTTGCCGGCGGTCGCCTCGGCCTTGCGCTTGAGCCCGTGCGCGACGATGCGCGGGTGGCTGCCAGAGGCGGCGAGCTGCCGTCCCTGGCGATCACGGCGCGCCTGCTTGGCCTGGGCCTCGGTGAAATCGCGCTTTTCCCGCCGCAAGTCCGCGGCCGCTGTGGTGGCGGCCTGCTCGGCGGCCGCCTCCAGCGTCAGGTCCTGTGCCAGGTAGCCGAAGTCGCCGCTGACGGTCACGCTGCCCGACGCCGGGACCAGGCGCCCGGCGATGAGCCGCAGCAGCGTGGACTTCCCGGCGCCGTTGGCGCCGATCAGGCCGGTGCGGGCAGGGGAGAAGGCAGCGTTCAGGCCCTTGAGAACAGGGGTGCCGTCGGGCCAGGAAAACGAGAGGTCCCTGCAGACGATCGCCCCGGCCCGCCGTCAAACGTGATCCGAGTCCCGCTTATCTGCCTTATCTTTTTTTTGGCCCTATCTTGCGTGGCGTGCGCATTTTGCGGGAAGTTATGCGTCTGTGATTGGCGTAGGGACGGGGGACTGAATGTGCCGTTAAGCACGACAAGTGCAACACAATGATGATACGCCAGTATCTCGGCACAAAGAGAAATCCGTTACGCCAACCGGCGTAAAACGCTCAGGGGGGGCTAAGTAATGACCAGCCGAATCGGTATCGGGGAGAGCCATTCATACGTCGGGGTCCGCGGCGAGCCAACCGGAGGCGGCTAAGGATGCGGCGCGTCAGGCTGGCCCACGCGGCGGTCACGGCGCTGATGATCAGCGTTCCGGTGGCTGGAGCCGTCGCCGGGACCACCGCGGCCGCCAGCGCGGCGGCCGCGCGGGCGGGCGAGCAGAAGCCGGCCGCGGCAACTGCGGAACTCAGCGCACGCCACCAGGAGTCTTTCAACCAGAAAGTGGCGACGTACGTCAAGCTGCTTGAAGGGGTGCCGTACGTATGGGGCGGCACCACCCCGGCCGGATTTGATTGCTCCGGCCTGACGCAGTACGTCTACCGCCACTTCGGCAGGCGGATCCCGCGTACCGCCGAAGAGCAATTCCTGGAGTCACGGCCCATCAGCAAGTCGCGTGTCTGGGGCGGCGACCTCGTCTTCTTTCACGTGGACAGCGACCCGGACAGCTACGTCTACCACGTCGGCGTCTATGAGGGGGGGTACGGAATGGTCGCGGCCTCGTTCGGTGCCGGGATGGTGATCGGGCAGTCGTACGCCTGGGGCGGCGACACGGTTACCTTCGGGACGTTCACTCACTAACCGGATCCTGTCTACCTGACCGGATCCTGTCTGCGGCCAGGCCTCTCAGCCCGCATGGACCATCAGCGCTCTTGCTATGCTGCGTCCCTATTGCGGGTTGGGAGGCCTCCAGTGGAAGAACGGCAGTCCTCGCCGTCGGTGTCCCGCCGGGTAACAGGCGGCTCGTCGAGCGCCCGCGGCATGATGTTCACCCTGCTGGGGGAGTATGTCCTGCCGAATGAGGGCGCGGCCTGGACCTCGGCCGTTCTCGCCGTCTTCGAGCGCCTCGGCGTCGCGGAGAAGGCCACCCGTCAGGCGCTGATGCGCACGGGCAACGCGGGCTGGCTGCGGTCGCAGAAGGAGGGCCGCCGTACCCGGTGGCTGCTCACCCCTGCGGCGCGCAAGCTGCTGACCGACGGCGCCGAGCGCATCTACTCTTTCGGCCCGGCGCGGGACTGGGACGGGCGGTGGGTGGTCGTGCAGGCGCGCATCCCCGACAGCGACCGCGGATCACGGCACATGGTGCGCACCCGGCTCAGCTGGGCCGGCTTCGGCTCGCTCGGCGCCGGCCTGTGGATCAGCCCGCACGCCTCCCGCGAAGCCGAGGCGATCAAGGTCTTGCAGGACGCCGGCGTGACGGAGGGCGCCCACGTGTTCACCGGTGAGCGGACCGGCCTCGGTGACGTCAAGTCCATGGTCGCGGAGGCGTGGAACCTGTCGGCGATCGACGCGGAATACGAGCGGTTCAACGCCGAGTTCCGCGCTCAGGCCCCGAAGGACGTCCTGGTCAGGCAGCTTGAGCTCGTGCACGCGTGGCGCCGGTTTCCGGCGGTCGACCCGGCGCTGCCGAGGGAACTGCTGCCGCGGCGGTGGGCCGGCGGCGAGGCGGCGCGGATCTTCGCCGACCGTCACGAGCAGTGGCGGGCGGACGCCCGGCGGGAGTGGGCCCGCCTCAACGACGACACGGCCGACCGGAAGAAAATGCTACACACTATTGACGGAAAGTCCTTAGTCAGTAGAGGGTTTCATTATGAGGGCAGAGTTCCGGACGGATCCGGAGCGGTACGAGCACTGGCGCCTGTCGACGGACGGCCCGGTGGCGACGCTCACGATGGACGTCAGCGAGCAGGGCGGCCTCGTCCCCGGCTACGAGCTCAAGCTGAACTCCTACGACCTCGGCGTGGACATCGAATTGCACGACGCGGTGCAGCGGCTGCGGTTCGAGCACCCCGAGGTGAAGGCGGTCGTCGTCACCAGCGGCAAGGAGAAGATCTTCTGCGCGGGCGCGAACATCCGCATGCTCGCCGCCTCCTCCCACCCGTGGAAGGTGAACTTCTGCAAGTTCACCAACGAGACCCGCTGCGGCATCGAGGACGCGACCGCGAACTCCGGCCAGACCTACATCGCCGCGCTGAACGGCACCGCGTCCGGCGGCGGCTACGAGCTCGCGCTCGCCTGCGAGCGCATCGTGCTCGTCGACGACCGGTCCTCGGTCGTGTCGCTGCCCGAGCTTGCGCTGCTCGGCGTGCTGCCCGGCACCGGCGGTCTCACCCGCGTCGTCGACAAGCGGCACGTCCGCCGTGACCTCGCCGACTACTTCGCCACCAAGGCCGAGGGGATCGGCGGCCGGAAGGCGGTCGCCTGGAAACTCGTCGACGAGGTAGTGCCCCGGGCCCGATGGCAGGATCGTATTTCCGAACGGGCACTGGTGGCTGCGGCTTCGTCTGCGCGTCCGGCATCGCCGGGTCCGGGCATCCGGCTGACACCCCTGGCCAAGTCCCGTGACGACGGCTCGGTCAGCTACACGCACGTGGCGGCCGCGCTGGACCACGACCGCGGCGTCGCGGAAATCACCGTCACCGGCCCCGAGGCGGACGCGCCGGCCTCCACCGCCGGGATGCACGCCCTCGGGGACGCGTTCTGGACGCTCGCCGCCACCCGCGAACTGGACGACCTCATCCTGGACCTGCGCACCAACGAGACCGAGATCGGCACCTGGGTCTTCCGCACCAAGGGCGACCCCGGGAAGGTCCTCGCCCACGACGAACTGCTGCTCGCGCACCAGGGCAGCGACTGGCTCGCGAACGAGATCGTGCTGTACCTCAAGCGGACCCTGAAGCGGCTGGACGTGACGAGCCGGTCCCTGATCGCGCTGATCGAGCCGGGCTCCTGCTTCGCGGGCTCGCTGCTCGAACTCGCCCTGGCCGCCGACCGGTCCTACATGCTGGACGGGCCCCTCACTCCGTCGCCCTCCGCTGGCCCGTCGCCTTCCGCCGGCTCGTCGCCCTCCGCCGGCCCGGACGGCAAGGACCTGGCCGTTATCCGTCTCGGTGCCGCCAACCTCGGCCCGCTGCCGATGGCGAACGACCTGAGCCGTCTTGCCAGCCGGTTCTACGGCGATGAAGCGGCATTCGCGCGCGCGGGCGATGCCGCTGGCCGCGACATCGAGGCCGGCGAGGCAGAGGAGCTCGGCCTGGTCACGTTCGCCCCGGACGATCTCGACTGGGAAGAAGAGGTCAGGATCGCGATCGAGGAACGGGCGTCGTTCAGTCCGGATGCGCTGACGGGCCTGGAGGCGAACTACCGGTTCGCCGGACCGGAAACCGTCGAGACCAAGATCTTCGGGCGCCTGTCCGCCTGGCAGAACTGGATTTTCTACCGCCCGAATGCCTCGGGCACCGAGGGCGCGCTGCGCAAATACGGCACGGGGCAGCGCGCCGTTTTCGACCGGAAGAGGGTCTGAGATGACCACACCCGATTACGCCGGGAAGATTCCGAACAACGTCAGCCTGCACGAGGACCGGCGGCTGCAGCGGGCGCTCGAGTCGTGGCAGCCGGACTTCCTGTCCTGGTGGCAGACCATGGGGCCCACGCTGCCGACACAGGACGTGTACTTGCGCACGGCGGTCAACGTGGGACGTGACGGCTGGGCGCATTTCGGGCACGTCCCGATGAGGGACTACCGGTGGGGCATCTTCCTCGCCGAGCGCGACCCCGGCCGGCGCATCGCGTTCGGCCAGCACAAGGGCGAGCCCGCCTGGCAGAAGGTGCCCGGTGAGTACCGCGCCGACCTGCGGCGGCTCATCGTGATCCAGGGCGACACCGAGCCGGCGTCCGTCGAGCAGCAGCGCAACCTCGGCCTGACCGCGCCGTCGCTGTATGACCTGCGCAACCTCTTCCAGGTGAACGTGGAGGAGGGCCGGCACCTGTGGGCGATGGTGTACCTGCTGCAAGCGTATTTCGGCCGGGAGGGACGCGAGGAGGCCGGGGAACTGCTGCGCCGCAACTCCGGCAGCGAGGACGCGCCGCGCATCCTGGGCGCGTTCAACGAGGAGACACCGGACTGGCTGTCGTTCTTCATGTTCACCTACTTCACCGACAGGGACGGCAAGTACCAGCTCGGCACGCTGAAGGAGTCGGCGTTCGACCCGCTGTCGCGGACGGCCGAGTTCATGCTCAAGGAAGAGGCGTACCACATGTTCGTCGGCACCACCGGCGTCGACCGGGTGGTGGAGCGGACCGCGCAGGTCATGGCGGAAAACGACACCGACGACGTGGCGGGGTACGGCGCCATCCCGCTGCCGGTCATCCAGAAGTACCTGAACTTCCACTTCTCGGTGTCGCTCGACCTGTTCGGCGGCGAGACGTCGACGAACGTCGCGAACTACTACAGCACCGGGCTGAAGGGCCGCTGGCTGGAAGAACGGCGCAAGGACGACCATGTCCTGACGGACGACTCCATCATGGTGGACGCCCTGGTCGACGCCGGTGGTGGCGAGCAGGGCATCGGCCAGACCGAGGTGCCCGCCCTGACCGGCCTCAACACCGACCTGCGCCGGGAGTACGCCGATGACTGCCGGGGCGGGCTCAAGCGGTGGAACCGGGTCCTCGCCGAAGCCGGGCTGCCGCAGCGGCTGCACCTGCCGCACGTCGCGTTCAACCGCCGGGTCGGCGCGTTCGCCCCGATCGAGGCCTCGCCCGCCGGCGAGATGCTCTCGGCTGGTCAGTGGGAGGCGCGCAAGGGAGAATGGCTGCCGACGCAGACGGAGAAGACGTTCGTGCGGTCGCTGATGAAACCGGTCTACGAGCGCGGCAAGATCGCGGCCTGGATCGCGCCGCCGCGCAACGGGATCAACGGCAAGCCCTTTGACTACGACTACGTCCACCTCCCCTGATCGAGCCGAAGGAGGACGGATGTTCAACGCGAGTGAGTATCTCCTCGATCGCCGGCTGGCCGCCGGGGATGGCAGGCGGGTCGCCCTGACCGGCCCGCCCGGCGACGTCACGTACGCGGAACTGCACGACCGGGTCTGCCGGACCGCGGCCGGCCTGCGGGCGCTGGGCCTGCAGCCCGAGCAGCGGATCATGATGGTGATGGCGGACACCCCGCACTTCGTGGTCACCTATCTCGCGGCCATGCGGATCGGGGCGATTCCGGTGCCGGTGTCCACGATGCTGCGCGCCGACGACATCGCCGAACTGCTCCGCGACTCGCGGGCGCGGTTCCTCGCCGTCACCGATGAGTTCGCGTCCGCGGGCCGGGCGGCCGCCGCGCAGGCGCCTGAGCTGCGCGAGACGCTGGGCGAGTCCGAACTCGACTCGCTGGCCGCCGCGGCGCCCGACGAGGCGGTGTACGGCACGAGCGGTGACTCGCCCGCGTTCTGGCTGTACACCTCCGGCACCACGGGGACGCCGAAGGGCGCCATGCACCGGCACGCGTCCGTCCGCGAAGTCTGCGAGACCTACGGCGCGCAGGTGCTCGGCATCCGGCCCGAGGACCGGTGCCTGTCCGCGGCCAAGGCCTTCTTCGCCTACGGGCTGGGCAACTCGGTGCTGTTCCCGCTGTCGGCGGGCGCGGCGAGCGTGCTGGCGCCGTCGCCGTCGCGGCCCGACCTGATCGCGGAGACCGCCGTCAAGCACGGGGCCACGTTGTTCTTCGCCGGCCCGACGTTCTTCGCGAACATGCTGCGGACCGGGCTGCCCGCCGACGCCCTCGGCGGTGTCCGGCTGGCCGCCTCGGCCGGCGAGGCGCTGCCGGCGACCCTGTACCAGCGGTGGACGTCGCATTTCGGGGTGGACGTCCTCGACGGGATCGGCATGACCGAGATGCTGCACATCTTCCTGTCCAACCGGCCCGGCGCGGTCAAGGCCGGCACCACGGGCGTCGCCGTGCCGGGATACGACCTGAAGCTCCTCGACGAGGAAACCGGCGGGGAGATCACGGGTGCCGGCCGTCCCGGCACCCTGTTCGTCCGCGGCGCGTCGGCGGCCACCGGCTACTGGGCCAGGTACGACACGTCCCGCCAGGTGTTCCAGGGCGAGTGGCTGCGCACCGGCGACACCTACGTGCGCGACGGCGACGGCTACTACGCCTGCCTGGGCCGCACCGGCGACATGATCAAGGCCAGCGGCATCTGGGTGTCGCCGATGGAAGTCGAGGAACGGCTGCTGTCCCACCCATGTGTCGCGCAGGCGGTCGTCGTCGCCGCCCACGACGCCGACGGGCTGGAGAAGCCGGTGGCCTACGTGGTGCGGCAGGCGGGCGTGCCTTCGGCAAGCGCGGAGGAACTCATCGAGTACTGCCGCGAGGGCCTGCCGTCCTTCAAGCGGCCCCGCGCCGTGGTGTTCACCGAAGGCTTCCCGACGACCGCGACCGGGAAGATACGCCGGGTGGAACTGCGGGAGATGGCGGCTACCGTGCTCGTGCGGGCCGGGCGGCCGTCAGGGCGGTCAGGGGAGACGGCATGATCGACGGCCTGCCGCTCGTCGACGTCCACCTGCACGCGGCGCGACTGCCGACGCTGAAGCTAAGCTGGCGGGAATGGCTGCAAGTCGGCGACCCCGGGCTCATATCGCGCCTGTATGACGCGGGCGGCACGGTCGTCCCCGAGGCGTTCGGGGCGTTCCTGGCCGGGGAGGGCGCGGATGTCGCGATGCTGATGTGCGAATACAGCCCGAAGGTCACCGGCATGCAGGTCATCGAGGACATGCTGCCGATCGCCGCGGCGAACCCGGACCGGGTCAAGGTCATCGGGAACGTCAACCCGCACTACCACTACCCGGTGGACGAGGAGGTCCGCCGCCAGTTGGACCTCGGCGCCATCGCCCTGAAGATCCACCCGGTGCACGCCGGCGTCGCCGCGAACGACCGTGCGCTGTATCCCGCCTACGAGGCGTGCCAGGCGGCCGGGGTGCCCGTGGTCGTGCACTGCGGCACCTCGACCTTTCCCGGCGCCAGCAACAATTTCGGCGATCCGGTCTTCCTCGACGACGTGCTGCGGGACTTCCGCGAGCTCACCCTGGTGCTGGCGCACGGCGGCCGCGGCTGGTGGTACGACGCCGCCGCGTTCTACGCTCTGAGCAGCGAACGAGTGTGGATCGAGCTGTCAGGGCTGCCGCCGTCCCGGCTGCGGGACTATTACTCCCGGCAGAACTGGGGCAGGCTGATACGGCGGATGATCTTCGGCACGGACTGGCCGGGTGTCCCCGGCATCGCGAAGAACGCCCGCGCGGTGGCGGCGCAGTGCCCGGATGAGGAGACCGCCGCGCTTGTCCTCGCCGGCAACGCCTGCCACGTCTACAACCTGAAGCTTCCGGAAGGAGACCGATGAGCGACCCAGCCTCCGCCGCCGCGCCGGCGGGCGTTGTGGGTGCGGGCACGATGGGCGCGGGCATCGCCCAGATCGCCGCCGTGGCGGGCCGTCGCGTGCTGCTCGCCGATTCGGCACCCGGCGCGGCGGAGGCCGCGATCGCCGCCATCCGCGAGCGGGTCAAGGAGCGGGTCGCCAAGGGCCGCCTGTCCGTCGACCCCGACGCCCTCCAGATAACGGCGGCAAGCGTGGAGCGACTGGGGGAGTGCGACATCGTCGTCGAGGCCGTCGTGGAGGATCTCGCGGTCAAGAAGGCGCTGTTCGCTTCGCTCGAGGAGGTCGTGGCGCCCGGCGCGATCCTGGCGTCGAACACGTCGTCGCTGTCCCCGACCGCGATCGCCGCCGGGCTCGCGCACCCTGAGCGGGTCGTCGGCCTGCACTTCTTCAACCCTGTCCCGGCGATGAAACTCGTGGAGGTGGTCTCCGGCCTGGCCACGAGCCCGGCCGTCGCCGACGCGGCGGCGGATCTCGCGGCGGCGTGGGGGAAGACGGTGGTGCGGTCCGCCGCGACCCCGGCGTTCATCGTCAACCGGATCGCCCGCCCCTTCTACGCGGAAGCGTGGCGGCTGCTGGAGGAGCACGCGACCGTCGCGGAGAACATCGACGCGGTGCTGACCGGCGCCGGGGGGTTCCGGATGGGGCCGTTCACGCTCATGGACCTGGTCGGGCACGACGTCAACGAGGCGGTCACCCGGTCGGTGTGGTCGGCGTTCGGCTGCGACCCGCGGTTCGCGCCGTCGCTCGCGCAGCGGGCGCTGGTCGAGGCCGGGCGGTTCGGCCGCAAGAGCGGCCGGGGCGTATACGCCAACGGCGAGCCGCCGGCCGCGTCGCCCGCCGCCACGCCGGGCGTCGCGGCACCCGTCAGCGTCGTCTCCCGGGGTACCTCGCCGCTGGCGCCCCTGCTCGCGCGGTCAGGCGTGACCGTCCGCGTGGGTGACGGCGCCGGCGACATCCTCGCGGGCCTGCCAGAAGGCCTGGTCGAACTGCCGTCGGGCGGGCTCCTGGCCCAGTGCGCGGGAGCGACGGCGACGTCCCTGGCCGCGGCCTTCGAGCGGCCCGTGATCGTCATCGACCGTGTGCTCGACCCCGCCACGGCGACCGCCATCGCGGTGGCCCCGTCGGACGGCTGCCCGTCCGGGACGCTCGCGGAGGCAGTCGCGCTGCTGCAGGCCGGCGGCCTGTCAGTCTTCGTGATCGACGACGTGCCCGGCCTCATCGTGACCCGCACCGTCTCGATGCTGGTCAACCTGGCCGCCGACGCCCTTTCCGCGCGGGTCGCGATCGCCGACGACATCGAGGTCGCGATGTGCCTCGGTGTCAACTACCCCCTCGGCCCCCTGGCATGGGGCGGCCGCTGGGGCGTGCGGTCGGTACTCACGGTGCTTGACGGCCTGGAGAACTGGTACCGCGACGGCCACTACCGGGCGTCCTCCCTGCTGCGCCGCTGGGCGCTGTCGGAACGCACGCTGCCCGGCCAGATGCTCCCGCCGCAGGCCGAAAGCGGCAACTGAGCGCGGCCATCGAGTTCACGTCGCCATGAGGACCAGGTTCTCGCCGTGACTGAGCCCGTTAAGCTCCAGCGACTCCAGGGCCGCCGGGTCGCCGCAGATGGTGACGGACACCCCGCTGCTGGCTAGCCGGCGCAGCCGGGCCAGCGGGGCCCTGCTGACGAACGTGGCGGCGGAGACGTCGATGAGCACGCCGGTCTCCGGCGGCAGCACGTCGAGGGCAAGCGGAAGCTCGCCGACCGCGAACGAGTCGATCTGCCCTTCCAGCCGCAGGTTCCCGTCGTCGGCGAACATCCGGAACTGCGGTTCCGGTTCGGCGCAGGACGACAGGGGATGCAAGGTGGCCAGGTGACGGAGGCGGTTCACGTCTACCTGCTGCCGGTCGAACGCGCACAGGCCGGTGACTGGCCTTTCCGCCATGAACCGGTCAGCGACGTGCTCCCAGCGTATCCACGCGGCCAGCCGTTCCTCATCGGCGACGAGCGCGGTGTTATCGGCGGCGACGCGGATCCCCGAGAAAGCGGCGGCCAGCGCGTCCGTGAGCACGGACGCGAACGTCGCGCGCTGGGCCATGGCATCGACGATCCCGGATTCCCCGTAGACCTCGCCGATGCTCGCGACCTGGACCGTCTGGGTTCCGTACAGGTTGCGCAACGCCGACGCCGTCGCCGGGCTGGGCGCGCCTGTCACGTACATGAGCAGTTCGCCGCGCGCTGCCCCCTCGGCCAGGAACGGCATGGCCAGTTCGTCGAACGCGGCCGCGCCGGAAAACACCCAGCCGATGTGGTCATGCGGGCGCATCCTCATGCACTCGAATCGCGACCCGTTACTGCGCATGACCCCACCCTGGCTTCCGCGGCAACAACCCCAGGACTCGATGGTAATCCGGTCAGGTGGCGGTGACGAGGCCGGGGCGGGCAGGGAGATCGAGGAGCACGCGCGAGGTCGCCGTCCCGTGCTGTGACGAAAGAGACACGGACAGCTGGCATGGACTTGGCCTTATGGGTAGTTGGTGGGACATATACCGGTACGCCCAGAACAAAGGCGTCCAGACAGGAGGCGTCGGTATGGCTCTGATAGCTAGGCACGTGACCGAGCAGGATAGCCGGAGCGTGCACAGGCATGTGGTTTTCAGCGCGGCGATCACCGCTCTCGGCGGGCTGCTGTTCGGCTACGACACTGGTGTCGTGTCCGGCGCGCTGCTGTTCGTGAAGAAGGACTTCGGCGGGCTCTCGTCGTTCCAGCAGGAACTCGTGACGAGCCTGCTGCTGGTCGGCGCCGTCGCCGGCGCACTCGCCGCAGGGCGGGTCGCCGACCGTATCGGGCGCCGCCTGGCCGTGATGGCCACGGCCCTGGTGTTCATCGTCGGCGTGCTGCTCGCGGCGTTCACGCCCACGTATCCCGTGCTGCTCGTGGCCCGGATCATCATCGGCCTCGCCGTCGGCTCCGCGTCGATGCTCGTGCCGCTCTACATCGGCGAAGTCGTGCCGCCGCGCGTCCGCGGCGCGATGGTGAGCCTGAACCAGCTAGCGATCACGGCGGGCATCCTCGGGTCCTACCTCATCGACTACGGCCTTTCGTCCACCGGAAACTGGCGGCTGATGTTCGGGCTCGCCGTGATCCCGGCGGCGGCGCTGTTCAGCGGAATGATCTTCCAGAAGGAGAGCCCGCACTGGCTGATCCGGCAGGGCAGGACGGACGAGGCGCGCGCCGTGCTGCGGCGTGTCAGGGACGTGCGCGGCGATCAGGCGGCCACGGAAGCCGCGATCGACGCCGAGATACGCGAAGTCCAGGCGTTGGCCGGCACCAAGGGCACCATCCGGGATCTTTTCACCGACAAGGTCCGGCCGCTGCTCGTGGTCGGAGTGCTCCTGGCAGTATTCCAGCAGATCACCGGCATCAACACGGTGATCTACTACGCGCCTTCGCTGCTGCAGGGCGCCGGCTTCGGGAATTCCGGCGCGCTCCTCGCCAACGTCGTGAACGGCGCGGTCAACGTGGGCATGACGATCGTGGCCGTATGGCTGCTCGATAAGGTCGGCCGCCGTCCGCTGCTGCTGACAGGCACCGTGGGCATGGCGGTAGGCATGACGATCACCGCGCTCAGCTTCCTCGGCGGCTCGCACCTGACCGGCGCGCTCGCCGTGGTGGCCGTGCTCGGCCTGCTGGTCTACACGGGCAGCTTCGCGATCGGCCTCGGTCCGGTGTTCTGGCTGCTGATCGCCGAGATCTACCCGCTCCGCATCCGCGGCGCGGCGATGAGCGTCGCGACGATGGCCAACTGGGGCGCGAACTTCGTCGTCACGATCTCGTTCCTGTCCTTGCTGTCCGCGGTCGGCGGCGTGGGCGCGTTCTTCCTGTTCGGATTCCTGACGCTGGTGGCCCTCGGGTACTTCTGGCGGCGCGTCCCCGAGACGAAGGGCCGCAGCCTGCAGGAGATCGAGCGCGAACTGGTGAAGGCGTAACCCCAGGCCGCGAGGCCGAAAAAGCCCTGTCCGCCACGGTGCGACCGTAATTTAGGGGGCTAGAGCCCCCTAAATTACGGTCAGCAAGCTTCAGGTGCTGACGTCTAGCTTCAGCTGATGACGCCTAGATCCAGGTGATGACGTCCTCGTGGGCCAGGCGGGGGAGCCGGCCGAACCACGCGTCTTCGCCGGGATGCCCGATGTTGATGACGAGGATGGACTTGAAGCGGCCGTCCGGGAAGAACTCGGCGTCCAGGCCGGCGTTGTCGAACCCGGTCATCGGGCCGGCGGCCAGGCCGTGGGCGCGGATCGCGAGGATGAAGTACCCGGCCTGCAGCGCGGCGTTGAAGTTGCCGCCCTTGACCCGCAGTTCCTCGTTGGCCTCGAACAGGTCCTTCATCTCCGGCCGGATCGGGAACACGGTCGGGATGTGCTCGTGGAACCGGGTGTCCACCGCGAGGACGGCGACGGCAGGCGCGGACTCGGTCTTGGCCTTGTTGCCGTCACTCAGCTGCTTGACGAGACGATCGCGGCCCTCACCCGAGCGGACGTACAGCACGCGCAGCGGCTGGGTGTTGCCCGAGGTGGGCGCCCATTTCGCGAGTTCCCAGATCGAGGCGAGCTCCTCGTCGCTGACCGGGGTGCCATCCCACGTGTTAGCGGTCCGGGCCTCGGTGAACAGCACCGCGCGGCCAGCCTCGTCGAGCGTCGCCAGCTGAGTCATAGGGTTCGTGTCTCCTTCGTAGCGGTCGGCAACCATTACGGTGCAACCGAAGTGGTCGCCAAAGTCTTCCCGAGTCGGAAGATGTTTGTAACAGATTAATGATCCCGGGGCGGGGGCTGGCGGGCCACCCCGCCGTAACGACCGGAGACCGGGACTGGCGGGCCACCCCGCCGCAACCGGAGACCGGGGCGGTGCGCGGCCGCGGGGCGCGGGGCCGGACGGCGCTTCCGCGGTGGACGGACGGGGCGCCGGCCCGCAGCCAGATACGGACGGGGGTCCGGCCCGCAGCCAGATTATGCCGCGGGCGTCATGGGCCGCGCGAGCACATTGGCGTCGAGCGTGACGACGGGGATGGTTTCCCGGCTGAGTTCCGCGGTCAGTTCCCCGGGCGCGCCCACCAGCAGCAGGCACCGTCCCGCCCGCTCGAACTCAGCGGCGGGCTCACGCAGTCGCGCGGCGAAGGCGCCGGGGAGGGGGACGCGGGCGGCACTCAGGTCAAGGACGGCCATGTCACTGCTGGCCGCGAGGTGGGAGAGCGCTTCGCCGAGCTGTCGCATGGCAGGCTCGTCAAGCTCGCCGGCCGGGCGCAGGAAAGTGGTCAGCCATGCGTCCCTGGCACTGCCCGGCTTTGCTCCTACACCGCTCATGACCATCCTCCGGTTCCGTGAAGCGACCTGATTGCTTATGTTCAGCATCGGCCCCCCGGATGAAGACGGCTTGGCGGAATCCTGAGATCGTCCTGGAAGTTTCCGGCCCGCGCCGGTCCTTCCAGGTGCTGGGCGGTGAGCTCTGGCCGGCCCACAGGAAGGCCTGCCGTCCATCCCCCGCCGGCCGCGCTACCTGAGACGCGCGCGAGGCGATCAGGGAGGTGGCACCGGGGCGGAGAGGGGGCGGACGGCAGGCGCCAGGGATCGTTCGGTATGGGTAAGGGTTTCAGCTGACCGCGGATTCGAGTGCGGCGAATTCGTCACCGGACAGGGTGAGCTGCGCGGCGGCGGTGTTGTCCTCGACGTGCGCCACGCTGGACGTGCCCGGGATCGGCAGCATCGCGGGCGAGCGGTGCAGCAGCCAGGCCAGCGCGAGCTGCGACGGGGAGGCGCCGCGCCGCTGGGCCAGGTCGGCGAGGGGGCCGCCGGGCTTGGAGAGCTCGCCGGTCGCCAGCGGGAACCACGGGATGAAGCCGATCCCGGCCGCCGCGCTGTAGTCCAGCACGTCCTCGGCGGAGCGGTTCGCCAGGTTGTACAGGTTCTGCACGGTCGCTATCGGGGTCACCGCCTGTGCGGCCTTGATCTGGCCGACGGTCACCTCGGACAGGCCGATGTGCGCGATCTTGCCCTCGGACTGAAGGTTCTTCAGCTCGCCGACCTGCTCCTCCAGCGGGATCTTCGGGTCGACGCGGTGCAGCTGGAACAGCGGGATCTGCTCCAGTCCCAGGCGGCGCAGGCTCATCTCGGCTTCCTGCCGCAGGTACTCGGGCCGCCCGACCTCCACCCACACGCCGGGCCCGGTACGCACGAAGCCGGCCTTGGTCGCGATGACCAGGTCCTCCGGGTACGGGTGCAGCGCCTTCCTGATCAGCTCCTCGGAGACGTAAGGGCCGTAGGAGTCGGCGGTGTCGATGAAGTTGACGCCCAGCTCGACGGCGCGGCGCAGCACGCGCACCGCCTCGTCGGGGTCCTTGGGGTCTCCCCACACGCCGGGGCCGGTGAGCTGCATCGCACCGAAGCCGAGGCGTGTCACCGGGAGCTTGCCGCTGATGAGGAATTCGCCGGAGGCCTTCGCGGGCTGTACTGGAGTAGTCATGTTCCGATCTCTCCTTGATTTTCAAAACTACGTGTATCGTATAACGGAAGGGTCTCGGGTCTTCTTCCCGGCCGGGCGCCGTATTTTCGGAACTGTCCGTTTAGATATAGTTTGCGCATGCGCTACGTCAAGCTTGGCAACACCGGCCTTGAAGTCTCCGTCGTCACCCTCGGCTGCATGAGCTTCGGGTCGCCGGACCGGGGCAGCCACGCCTGGTCCCTCGACGAGGCGGCTAGCCGTGACATCATCAAGCAGGCCCTCGACGCGGGCATCAACTTCCTGGACACCGCAAACGTCTACTCGGCGGGCAGCAGCGAGGAGATCGTCGGCCGCGCGCTGGCGGACTTCGTGCCGCGCGAGGAAGTGGTCCTCGCGACGAAGGTGTTCAACCCGATGCGCCCCGGGCCGAACGGCGGCGGCCTGTCCCGCAAGGCGATCTTCGCGGAAGTCGACGCCTCGCTGCGCCGGCTGCGCACCGACTACATCGACCTGTACCAGATCCACCGCTTCGACTACGGCACGCCCCTGGAGGAGACCCTGGAGGCGCTGCACGACGTGGTGAAGTCCGGGAAGGTGCGCTACATCGGCGCGTCGTCGATGCACGCGTGGCAGTTCGCGAAGGCGCTCTACCTGGCCGACCTGCACGGATGGACGCGGTTCGTGTCCATGCAGAACCACTACAATCTCCTGTACCGCGAGGAAGAGCGCGAGATGCTTCCGCTCTGCGCCGACCAGGGCGTCGGCGTGATCCCGTGGAGCCCGCTCGCCCGCGGCCGGCTTACCCGAGCGTGGGACGCCGTGACCGCGCGGACCGACACTGACGAGTTCGGCAGGAACCTGTACCGTGCCGAGGACCGGCAGATCGTCGAGCGCGTGCTTGAGGTCGCCGCCAAGCGTGAACTCGCGCCCGCGCAGGTGGCGCTGGCCTGGCTGCTGCGCAACCCGGCCGTGACCTCGCCGATCGTCGGCGTCACCAAGCCGGAGCAACTGGCGCAGGCCATCGCCGCGGTCGACGTCACCCTCAGCGACGACGAGGCCGCCTACCTCGAAGAGCCGTACGCGCCGCACTCCATCGCCGGCTTCCGCTGACGCCTGGCTAGCTGAGGGCATACAGCTGAGGGCATACAGCGGACTGCGCGTCAGCGACGGCCCGCCGCGGCGGCGTCGGTGCGCCGGTGCTTGCGGGCGGTCGCGCGCAGTTGCATGATCCGGGCGCTGCCGGCCAGCGAGACCAGCAGGATGCCGGACACGGCCGCGAGCAGGAGCGCGACGCCAAGCGGCAGGTGGCCGTGAGCCCCGAAGTAGCTGATCTCCACCGTGTAGCCGTTCTGCAGGATGAAGATCAGCAGGAGCACGAGGATCACGGCGAAGAGGATGACGGCGATCCAGGTGCCGCTGAGCCTGGTATGCCCCAGCTTGTGATGCTGAAGGGGCGAGGCGGGCCGCGCGGGTGCGTCCCGTACGGTCGCCGGGTCGGGTGCCGTGGGGGCGTCTGACCCGGTCGCCGGGTCGGGTGCCGTAGGGGCGTCTGACCCGGTCGGCTCCTGGCGCTGGTCTGGCACCGTCGCGGATTCGTCCGCCACTGCCCGTTGCTCTCGTGCCATCGGTTACTCCAAGGATAACGGCTAACAGCTCTGTGTAGCCGTTACTGCCCAGGATGCACCGGACCATGCAACTCGAGGCACCTGCATGCTTCTCCGAGCCCGCGCGGGCCGCGCGCCGCGCGGGCGGCGCGCCGCGGGCGCGAGCGGCGCGGGGGCGCCGTCGGCGCAGGGCCCGTTCGCAAGCCAACGCAAGCGGACGGGGCCGGGTTAGCCGATGGCGAGGCCGGTGTCGGGGTCGAAGAAGTGCAGGCGGCTGGTGTCCACGCCCAGTTCCAGGGCGCTGCCCGGGCGGGCCGCCGAACGGGCCGCCACCCGCGCCGTCCACAGCGACTTGCCGCCCGCGAGGGCCGCGACCCCGGTCTCGTCTTCTTCCTCGCCCTCGGCGCGGGAGGCGTCGGAGATCGACGGGTGGTCCACCGGCGGGGCGTCGATCGTGAAGATCACGTGG
>DASZJE010000100.1:0-2775 GCA_035948445.1 Trebonia sp.
CCAGCAGACCTCGCGTCCCCTTCGTTCCGGGACCATCCAGTCGGAGGCCGCCGCGCGCGCGATGGCCTGCCGCGCGGCCTGCTCCTCCACGCCGAGTCCCCTGAGCACGTAGAGCAGCGCCCACGTCCACACCGGCTGTCCCGTCGGCCAGACCAGTTCGCCGAGAATGGTCATGAGCAGTGACCTGGCGCTCCCGGGAGCCAGGGATGCGCCTTCCGGCTTCAGGAGGGCGGAAGGCGCGTCGCTCTGCGCCGGCATCGCTCTCCTTCGCTACGTTCGACACACAGAGACACTCAATCACTTTGAGTGTAGACCAAGTATAGTCAGGCCGCAGAGATCCCGCCGTTCACGCTGATCGCCTGGCCGGTCAGACGGGCCGAGCCGGGGCCGCCCAGGAACACCACGAGCGAGGCGAGGTCATCTGGCTCGGCGACGCCCAGGTGGGCCAGCGAGGCGGCCTTCTCGAAGAGATTCTTGCTGAAGCCGTCCCGGAGCACGGCTTCGGCCGTCGGGGTGCCGGCGATCAGGGACGGCGTGATGACGTTCACCCTGATCCCGTCGCGCTTGGCCTCGATGGCGGTCACCCGGGAGAACATGACGATCGCGGCCATGGCGGCACCCAGTACGCTCTCGCCGGGAGTAGCCACCTTGGCGGCGTCCGAGGCGATGTTGACGATGCTTCCCCCGCCCTGTTCACCCATGATGGGCAGAACGGCGCGGGTCAGGTGCATCGGCGGCAGTGCCTGCCTCAGCAGGATGGCGGCGATGTCGGTGATCGCGGTCCGATGCAGGAGTTCTGGCCGGTAGGGCGCCGTCACGGAACTGATCAGGACGTCGATGGCGCCGAGCGCGCGGCGCGCCTCGGCGATGGCCGCCTGCACCTGGTCGGCGTCACCGGCGTCCACCGTGACGAATGCCACCTGCGCCTCCGGACAGCGCGCGGAAACCGCCTGCCGGGCCGCTTCGCCGCGTTCCTTGCCGCGGGCCAGCAGGGCCAGTCGCCGCACGCCGGCGTCGACGAATCGGAAAGCGCTGGCCAGGCCTACTCCGGAGGTTCCCCCGGCGATGACGACGGCGGATTCCGGGTAGTCCCGGACCAGGGGAGCGGGCATGGGCACCTCCGGTGTTCGCCAGACCGTTTACAAGACTACTCTAAACGACTACATTCGAGCATTAGACTATTTGCCGTCCCGATCGCAAGGGAGCGTCATGGGCGCCAGGGCGGTTCTGAAGACCTCGTATTGGCCGGCGGAAGTCGGCCAGGTCCGCGACATCACGGTGTGCGAGACGCTGTACCACGCGGCGGCGACGGTGCCCGGTCGGCTGGCCCTCGTCGACTGCGTGGCGGACGCCGCCGCCCGCCGGCAGTGGACGTACGCGGAGTTCGTGGCGGCCGCCGAGCAGGCGGCGCGGGCGCTCCTGGCGAGATTCTCGCCCGGCGAGCGGATCGCGATCTGGGCGCCGAACAGTGCCGAGTGGGTGATCCTCCAGCAGGGCATCAGCCTGGCCGGCATGGTGCTCGTCGCGCTCAACCCGGCGTACCGGACGCGCGAGATGCAGTTCGTGCTCGAGCAGTCCGGCGCCGCCGGGCTTTTCTGCGCCGACTCCTACCGGGGCTTCGACATGCTGGGCATGGCCGAGGCCATCCGGCCCAGCCTGCCGGGACTGCGGGAGATCGTGTCGCTGGCGACCTGGGCTGAGTTCCTGGCCAGCGCCGACCCCGGGCAGGTGCTGCCGCAGGTCGCGCCGGGGGACATGATCCAGGTCCAGTACACGTCCGGCACGACGGGCTTCCCCCGGGGCGCGATGCTGCATCACATGGGCCTGGTCAACGAGGCCACGTTCGTCGCCGAGCGGGCCGGCCTAGGCGACGGCGGAGTCTGCGTCAACGCGATGCCGATGTACCACATCGGCGGCGGGGCGGTCACATCCTTCGGGATCTGGGCTAAGCGCGGGACGTTCGTCATACTTCCTGGCTTCGAGCCCGGCCTTCTGCTCGAAGCGTTCGAGGCCTACTCCGGGACGCACACCCTGGTGGTCCCGACGATGCTGATCGCGATGCTGGATCACCCTGATCTGGCCCGGCGCGATCTGTCCAGCCTCCAGACGATCATGAGCGGCGCGGCTTCGGTGCCGGCCTCGCTGGTCCGCAAGACCATCGGGCTGCTCGACTGCCAGTTCAGCATCCTGTTCGGGCAGACCGAGACTCACGGCGTGATTAGCCAGACCCGGGTCACCGACACGCCCGAGGACCAGGCCGATACCGTCGGCCAGCCGCTGCCCCGGCTCGAGGTCAAGATCGCCGACGTGGCCACGGGGGAGCCGGTCCCGGTGGACGCCCGCGGCGAGATCTGCTGCCGCGGCTACCAGAACATGCAGGGGTACTACAACATGCCCGCCGAGACGGCCGCCACCATCGATAGCGACGGCTGGCTGCACATGGGCGACATCGGGTCGATGGATGAGCGTGGTTTCCTCCGGGTGACCGGACGGGTCAAGGACATGATCATCCGGGGCGGGATGAACCTGTACCCCGCCGAGATCGAGGCGGTCCTGCAGGATCATCCGGCCATCGAGACGGCCGCCGTGATCGGGGTGCCCGACGAGAAATGGGGGGAGCAGGTAGCCGCGGTCCTGCGCCTGCGGGCGGATTTCGCCCGGCCGACGGTCGCGGAACTGACCGAGTTCCTCCGGGACCAGATCGCCCCGCACAAGATCCCGGTGTTCTGGACCTTCGTCGACGGGCTCCCCATGACGCCCACCGGCAAGACCCAG
>DASZJE010000101.1:0-3054 GCA_035948445.1 Trebonia sp.
GAGATCGTCACGCACAATCTCAACTACACCACCCGCCCCAATCGCACCTCGGCACTGGAGTCGAATCCCACCACTCCGGCGAACATGTGGTTTTTGACCTACCGGGACAAGTCGCCGTTGCAGGCGGATGACTGGCGCGGCTTCCGCGATCCGGACGAGATCACCTACCGCAAGTACGTGACGATGCAGGACGAACAGGAAACCGCCATCGAGCGGGTCCTGGATGAGTACGGCTCTGCCGGGCACGATGCCTCGCTGCCCAAGCGGTGGGTGGAGTGCCTCGCGACCTTGTTCACGCCCACCCGGTTCCCGGTGCACGCACTGCAGATGTGCACCGCCTATCTGGGACATATGGCACCCGCGTCCTACATCTCCAACTGCGCCGTCTTCGGGGCCGGGGACCTGCTGCGCCGGGTGTCGCTGGTGGCTTACCGGACGCGGCAGCTCGCCGACGCGACCAGCTCATCCATCGGCAGCACCGAACGTGTCGTGTGGGAGCGGAATGAGGCCTGGCAGCCGGCCAGGGAAGCGCTGGAGAAGCTGCTGACCGCCTACGACTGGGGCGAGTGCTTCACGGCGATGAACCTGGTGCTTCGTCCCACGCTGGACCAGGTGCTTATCCGGCAACTCGCTGCCGCCGCCCGCGACAATAACGACGACCTGACCTGGCTGCTGCTCGGCAACCTCGCCACCGACGCCGACCGCTGTACCCGCTGGAGCCTCGCGCTCGCCAGGTACGCGATCGAACAGCGGGCGGGCAACCGGGACGTTCTACAGCGCTGGATCGCCCGGTGGACACCTCGCGCGGAGGCTGCGGCAGCCGGGCTCGGCCAGTTGTTCGAGCAATTGCCATCCGGGGGTCGTTCGGCGGAGACCGTGCAGAACGTCGCCAACTCGGCCCGGCGCCGGGTACTCAACGAGGCGGGGCTCGCGGGATAGGACTACTTCATGCCAACGTGGCAGGTGGTGATGCCGGCCGCAGACCTCTGGGCCGGAGAACTGACCGGAGTGGAGCTGGGCGGGAAGAAGGTCGTCCTGGTCAACGTCGGAGGCGAGATTCGGGCCTTCGAGGACCGCTGCCCCCATCTAGGTTTCCCGCTCAGTGAGGGCAACATTGACGGGCGCACGCTGACGTGCGCGAACCACCAGTGGGAATTCGACGCGCTGACCGGCAGGGGCACCAATCCGGGTAACTGCCAGCTGACCGTGTTCGGCACGCGAGTGCGGGAAGGCCAGATCGAGATACTGGCGCCCGGCCCGGAGTAGCTTCGCGCTGGGCATCGGGCTACCGTCAGCCTTGTGAGCACGCCAGGCGCCGGAACCGGCGTGGGCCGCACCGCCGACGCGGGGCCGGGCCGTGATCAGCCGGACGAGGCCCGGCCACGTCAGCTTGCCGATGAACAGGCCGCGCTCCGGCGCGTGGCCACGCTGGTCGCCGCCGGCGCCCGGCCGGCCGAGGTGTTCAGCGCAGTCGCGGACGAGCTGGGCCAGCTGATCGGCGTCGAGGCGACGTTCGTGTCCCGCGTTGACCTTCTCGGTGCCGACCCGCGGGGGGCCGCCGTAGCCGACCCGTCCGGGGAACGCGCAGAGCCCGAGGGGTATGTCACCGTCGTCGGTTCGTATGGCCGCATCCGTGATGAGGTGCCGGTTGGCTTCCGGGTGAAGCTGAGCGCCGGGATGGTGATGACGATCGCGCTGCGGACCGGTCACCCGGCGCGTATCACCGGTGAGCGCTTGGCGAAGGGCCCGTTTGGCGCGATCGTCGGCAGGCTGGGCCTACGGGCCGCCGTGGCCACGCCCGTTGTGGCCGGGGGGCACTACTGGGGCGTGACGGTGGCCGCGACCTCGCGGGAGGACTTCCCGGCCGACACCGAGTCGCGCATGGCGGACTTCATGGAGCTCGCCGGGATGGCCATCGCTAATGCCGAAGCCGAGCAGAGGCTGCGCGAGCTCGCCGACACGCAGGCGTCCCTGCGCCGCCTGGCCATGCTGGTCGCGCGGGGCGAGTCGCCCGAGGCGGTGTTCGCGGCCGTGGCCAGCGAGGCTCTGCGGCATTTCGGTAACGGCACCGCCCGGATGATCCGGTTTGAGCTCGACGGGACGGCCACGCTCGTCGCCAACGAAGGCTCGACGGCCCCCCATGTGCGGGTCGGTGAACGCTGGGAGCGCTATCCGCCGACCGGGCTGACCGCCACCGTCTTGCGGACCGGGCGGGCTGCCCGAGTCGATGACTATCGCGACATCCCGGGCGGGGAACCTTATCTCGCCGAGGGACTACGGTCCGCGGTCGCGATGCCGATCCACGTCCAGGGCCGGCTGTGGGGAATGATCGCTGTCGGGTCCGGGCAGGGGTCACTGCCGCCCGACACCGAGCAGCGGATGACCGAGTTCACCGAGCTGGTCGCGACGGCGGTCGCGAATGCGCAGAGCCGGACTGAGCTCATGACCTCCCGCGCGCGGATCGTCGCCGCATCGGACGAGGCCCGTCGGCGGATCGAGCGGGACCTGCACGACGGCGCACAGCAGCGCCTCCTCGCGCTGGCCCTCAGGCTGCGTATGGCCGCGGACCCATCCACCGAACGTGGCGAGCCGCGTACCGAGATGGCGGACGCGGCCGCGGAGCTCATGGGCGTGATCGATGACCTGCGGGAGATCTCCCGTGGCATTCACCCGGCGATCCTGTCCAAAGCGGGGCTGCGCCCGGCGTTGCGCGCGCTCGGGCGGCGCTCCGTCATCCCGGTGGAACTGAACGTGCGGGTCGATGGTCGGCTTTCCGAGGCAGTCGAAGTCGGCGTTTACTACGTCGTCTCGGAGATGCTCGCCAACGCGGAGAAGCACGCGCGCGCCTCGGTTGTCGAGGTGAGCGCGGAGACCTCCGACGGCAGGGTCCGGGTGCGCGTGCGTGACGACGGCATCGGCGGCGCCGACCCGGTGCGGGGCTCAGGGCTGCTCGGGCTGAAGGACCGTATCGAGGCGCTGGGCGGGACGTTCTCCGTGCACAGCCCGACAGGCCGCGGCACGACGGTGAGCTGTGAGCTTCCGGCTACGGCCGGC
>DASZJE010000102.1:0-1853 GCA_035948445.1 Trebonia sp.
CCCGCTGTAGCCATGGTCATAGGCCCAGCGATCGGGCTCGCTGCCCTGGCCCCCGCCGAGGCTGACGATCATGGAATACGCGCCGTCATAGTGCTCGACGGGAATGGCGTTCGGGTCCTCGGCCGACACCATGATGTACCCCGGGACGACGGCGTTCAGGCGGGCCTTGTTGCCTGCGCCGTCGAATTCCAGCGGGAACACGTACCACATGTGGCCATCCACGTACTGCAGCGTGGCCGGTCCGAGCTGGAGGTAGGTGCTGTAGTTACGCTGGCCCGCGATGCCGGTCGCCATCGCCTGTGACGCCTTGGTGGTGGCGATGTCGGGCGAGACGATCACCATGTTGTTCGTGCTGCTGGCCGGGAGCCGGTCGCCCGGCTCGACCGTGACGCTCACGAGGTGCGAAGCGCGGTAGGCGTCATGGCCGCCGTTGTGATTGACGATCCAGATGACACCGAAGGTGATGACGCCGAGTAGCGCGACCGCGCTGCCGACGCTGATTCTGCGCCGCCTCAAATCCCTCACCACGGCAGCGACCAAGACCACGGCCAGGTTGAAGATGATCAACGGCACCAGGCCGCCGAACGTCATCATGGGCCGGGCGTGGTAGAAGACCAGGCTGTCCACGGCGAACAACAGGACCACGACGATGACCAGGCTGCGGACCACGGCGACCCGGGCCGAACGCGCGGTCCGGGCCGGGGCGGGTCCGTGACCGACGCGGGCCGCGTGGCCCGGGGCGGCGCCTCGGTGCGGGAGGAGGGAAGAGCCGCCCCGGAATGAGCGGAGGCGCAGCCCCGCGAGCAAGGTCAGCGGTATGCCGAATATCAGAGCCCAGAGGATACCGAGTACGGCCGGCATGCTTATCCGCCTGCTTACTTCCGGAGGGAACGGCGCACGGCGGTCGCCTGCGCCAGGGAGACGGACCTAACGGTGCCGGTGCGGTCGATCAGCAGCACGGTGTCCGGGTTGCTAGAGATGACAAATGGCTGGTTGATGCCCACGATGTAGGGATTGCCGTCCGCATCGGTGATGTCGGCGTGATCGCCGTGCACGCTCACGGCGGCGACGCTGCCGCCGACATCCGGCTGCCACCCGGGCGCGCCGGACGGCACGGTCCATTGCCCGGAGGCCAGGGACACGCCGCCTTCCAGCAGGAGCAGCGCGGGACTCCCGGTCTGCGGACGCTGGTCGGATGGCGTCAGCTGCCGCCATGGTCCCCATTCTCGCTCGAGATTTTGCAGGTCCGTGGCTCCAGGCGGGACCTGCTGCGCAGGCGGCTGCGGTCCGGCCGCCGGCGGCGGTCCGGACTGAAGTGAGCTGACGTAGCTTTCCACGCCGACGCCAAGCCCGACGATCAGGGGAACGGCGATCGCCGCGCCGACCCAGCGCCAGCGCCAGCGAATGCCCGGCCGGCGCGGCGCACTGGCCGCTCGGGCCGAGCCCGGGGGCTCGTCGAGAATGCGGCTGAGCCGTTCGCGCTCCGCCGCGTCGAGCACGCCCGCGTGCTTGTCAATCTCGCGGTAAGAGATCAGGAACGTCCGCGCCTGACGCTCAAGCGTCGGGGTCAGCCCGTGGTCGTGGTAGGTACCAAGCAGGCTCTCCAGCCTGGCGCGGTCGGTGTCGTCAAGGACGGCGAAGGCGGCCGTACCACCTCCGATGCGCTCCTTGGCGTGAATGGTGGCGAGAAAGTCGAGGGCCGGGCTGGGGGTCGCAGGGCCGGGACTGCGCATCGCGGTCTCCCGTCGTCGGCGTGGTCCCCGGTTGCTTCAGGCCGCCATTTCCCCGGGGCAGCGCATGCAGCATAGCCGGAGCGATACGCGCCGATAAAGGAGGAAATGCCGGCGCCGCCG
>DASZJE010000103.1:0-1999 GCA_035948445.1 Trebonia sp.
GTGCCCGTCGACCTCGGCCTCGATCAGCTGGCTCACCAGGTCACCGCGCGGGTGCCGCCGCCGGTCAGCGATGATCTCCGCGAAGTAGCCGCGAAGTTCGCGGCTGGCGGCGACCGCGCGGTCCCAGTTGCGCATCAGCCCGATCAGCTCGGTCGACAGCCGCAGGAAGCGGGGCCAGTCGGCCTCGGGCAGGCCGAGGATGCGGGCGATGACCCGGACCGGGAACGGGAAGGTCAGCTGCGGCACGAGGTCGGCGCGGCCGTCGCCGGCGAAGGCGTCGATCAGCTCGCCGATGGTCGCGCCGATGATCGTCTCGCTCCACTGGTCCAGGACGCGAGCGCGGAAGGCCTTGGCCACTAGGGCGCGGTGGCGCTGGTGCTCGGGCGGGTCCATCCCCAGGATGGTTCGGCCCATGACCTGCCCGGTAGTCATCGCGCTGGCGGCCGAGGAGAACCGCACGTTGTCGGTGAGTACCTCCTGCGCGAGCGCGTGACTGGTGACGGTGAACAGGGACGTGATCGGGGGAGCCTTCTCGTCGCGCCGATACCGGCCGCCGTACCCCGCGCCGAACTGGATCTCCATGACCGGGGTATCCGCCCGGATCCCGGCGAACATCGGGTAGGGGTCGCGGACGTCGCCCGCGAGTTGGGCGAACTGCCGCATCGGATCGTAGCTGCCCTCGGCGGAATCGTTCGGCCCGGGAGTCGTGACCAAGCCTGTCTCCTTCCCGGACACCTGACATACCTGCCAGTCAAGCTACCGCCACGCCGCCGGCGAACCGTGCGGGACTGGCCACCCCGGCATAAACGTGTAGTGCAACACTTACAATGTAGTTATGACGACTCCGTTGTCCATCCGCTTCACGCCGTCCCTGCTGGCCCGGCTGCGGCAGCGCGCCAACGCCACCCCCGGAGCAAGTGCCGCCGGGCTGGCGCAGCGGCTCATCGACGAGGGGCTGCGGATGGCGGACCACCCAGGGGTGATCTTCAAGGACGGGCCATCCGGTCGGCGGGCTGCGCTGTCCTACGGGCCCGACGTCTGGGAGGTCATCAAGTTCCTGCGCGAGGTCGATGAGCGCGGGCCTGGCGCGATCGACGCCGCGGCCGAGGTATTCGCCGTCGACACCAGCCGGATCAGTACGGCGATCAGCTACTACGGGGATTTCGCCGACGAGATCGACGCGGAGATCACCGAGGCGGATGAGGCTTCGGCGCGCGCCGAAGCGGCATGGCTTGTCCAGCAACAGCTCATCGCATGAACCTTCGGCCGGACGCCAGGCTGCTACTGGACGAGATGTTCTCGCCTGCCATCGCAGCGGACCTGCGCCAACTCGGCCACGATGTCATCGCGGTCGCGGACCGGCCCGACCTGCGGTCGAAGTCGGACGAGGAGATATTTGCCTGGGCGAACGCGGAGAAGCGGTGGCTGCTCACCGAGAACGTCAAAGACTTCAGGCCGATCATGCTGCGGGCCTTGTCGGCCGGACCGCCCGGCTGCGGGCTCTTGTTTACCAGTAGCCGGGCTTTTCCCCGGTCTAGGAAGAATCCTGGTTCCTTGATCCGGGCGTTCGATGCCTGGCTGACCGCCGGGCCGCCAGCTCCGCCCGTAACAGAATCCTGGCTCCTCGTCCCGTCCGACTCCGAGTGAGGCCCCGGCCTCTACCCGCTGAGCCCAGTCCAGCGGCGGCGGGCGCTGACGATCCAGGCCCGGGAATCGAACCAGACGCCGTCGTCGCTCAGGTGCGTGGCGAGCATCTCGCCCAGCCGCCCGAGCGCGCCTGCCGCGTCGGCGGGATCCAGCCGGTCGAGTACGTCGCTGGTGCACCTGAAGCCGCGGACCCAGTCCAGTGCCGCGGCCACGTCCGGGCCGTAGTAGACCGGCTCGCGGACGTCGGTGAAGGTGACGCCGGCGAACCCCGCAGCCTCCAGGATTCCCGTCACGGTCGGCGGATCAGCGAGCGAGAACGCACCCAGTCCCTCGGACGCGACGGCCTGCAGGG
>DASZJE010000104.1:0-2702 GCA_035948445.1 Trebonia sp.
GGACATCCGCAAGCTGCTCGGCGTGCTGTCCCGGCTGGTCGAGGCCGGCAACACGGTCATCGTGATCGAGCACAACCTCGACGTCATCAAGACCGCGGACTGGGTGATCGACCTCGGCCCCGAAGGCGGCGCAGGCGGCGGCGCGGTCGTCGCCGCCGGCCCGCCCGAGCACATCGCCACCGTCGAGGAAAGCTACACCGGCCAGTTCCTCTCCAAGCAACTCGACGCCGCGCGTGTAGCGTTGCCCCGAGCTGCATGACGATGATCCCGGGCCATGGGTCGTGCCCTGCCGGTGTCCGGCCACCCAGCGGCCGAGGTCACGGGCTGCCGCCCATCTCGCTGGTCAGCACGTCCCTCGTAATACCGTACGGCGTAAGAAACGGCTGGATCTTATCAAGATCAACCGTATCGGGCAGGACCTCCGAGAGCTCATCCGCCGCTTCCGTGAATCCCGCCCGATGCAGGACGTCGAGAACATGCTGCCTCGTGACTTCCATATGACTCCCTGACTTTCCTGCCAACCGGGTGGCGGGGTCAAGCATTCGCGTGCGGTGGTCACGGAGCTCTGCCTGACTCAGACCCCAGCCGACCGCGCAGCAAGACACTCCGACGTTGGCAACCCTTCACGAGAGTGGCGAGTGAGCCCAGGCTCACGTATCACGCTAGACCACCGGGGATCCCAGCCTCGATCCGCCCCGGGCAGGTGTCTGGGCAGTCGCTCTCCGGCTCAGGCGCCGACCCTCCTGTGCCAGCGGGGAGGGGTAAACGGTCGCTTGGTGGTACGAAGTCCGCCAGCTTTGCCAGGCGGGCGAGGATGTCCGCGTGGACGGCGTCGGGCGGCTGGGAACCGTCGACCGTGAACATCCATTCCCGGCCGGCGTAATACTCGAGCAACGGCACGGTCTTGTCGAGGTAGACCTGCAGGCGGTTGTCGATGACGGCTCCAGTATCGTCCGAGCCGCGACGCCGGGCGAGCAGCCGGCGCACGAGCTCCTCGCGCGCCACGTCGAGATGGATCGCGGCCTGTACCTCGGCGCCGAGGGCACGAGCCGTGGGAAAGGACGCCTGGGCCTGCTCGACGGTGCGCGGGAACCCGTCGAGGACGTAGCCACCGGCCTTGGCTGCGGCGGCCACGGGTTTGCGCAGCATATCCATGACGAAACCGTCAGGAACCAGATCACCGCGGTCAACGTAGGACTTGATCTTCTGCCCGAGCGACGTCCCGTCCTTGACGTGCTGGCGCAGCAGGTCGCCGCTGGAGATATGAGTGATGCCGAAATGGGTGGCTAGTAGCTCCGCCTGCGTTCCCTTGCCGGCGCCCGGAGCGCCAATCAGCAGAAGGCGCATCTGACCACCCGTGCACGTGTCCTCATGGCGAGATAGTCCTATAGATCTCCCCTGTTCAGCAACAATCCACCTGGATGTCGATCCGCCACGGGTCGCGGGCGGGCCCCGGTGCCGCGGCCCGGGCCGGCGCTTTCCAGTCAGGGTGTGTGATGTCGACACGGATCAGGTGTGTGATCCTGACGAGGAGACAGCTGGGGAACCCGGCCGAATCTTACGGAGGGACCATGACGCACCCGACCATCCCAGACCGCGTTCCCGTCGGCGCGACCCCCGAAGGCGACGGGGTTGTCGTCGGGTCGGGCCCGGTCCGCATCGACGCCTTCATCGATTTCCTGTGTCCGTTCTGCAAGCGATTCGAGCTGTCCTCGGGGCCGACCCTGGCTGGCCTAGTGGCCGAAGGGCTGGCCAGCGTGGTCTACCATCCCATGAACTTCCTCGACGAGGCCTCCACCACTCACTACTCAACCCGGGCGGCCGCATCGTCGGGCTGCGCCGCCGACGAGGGCCGGTTCACCGAGTACGCGCATGCGCTCTTCGTCAACCAGCCGCCCGAGGGCGGGGCCGGGCTGAGCGACGCCGAACTCGCCGCCATCGGCCGAAGCGTAGGACTCGACGCTGCGTTCACCACGTGTTTGTCCGAAGGGCACTACCTGGACTGGCCGCCCTACGTCACCGCGCGCGCCGACGCAGTCGGCGTCAGCGGCACGCCGACCGTACTGGTCGACGGCGTCGTGGTCACGCCGGAGGCACCAGTGATCGCTGCCGCCGTCACCCAGGTCGCGGGCGGGCTGCGGTCTTAGCTCTCGCCGTCGCGCAGGAAGAGCAGGGCGGTGTCCAGCGCGTCGCGCCATGCCTGCCACGCCCGCCAGGAGTCCAATTGGCCCAGGTGGGGCTGCTGGTCTTGCAGGACACGTTCGGCCTCATACCCGGCCACCGCGAGCAGCAGTTCCTCCCGGCCACCCGGGAACGGGAAGTAGTGGATTAGCTGGCCTTTGCTCGTCGCCGTGCGCGCGCGTCGTCCAACGTGGTCGCCGCCGCACCGCGCTCGCGGATCTCCGCCGCGACGCCGTCGATGATGCGCTGGCGTGTCGCGGTTCCTTTGGCGGTGAGCATCCCAGCCTCTTTTTGGACTTACTGGTCCATTTTAGATCGTCGACGGTGGTGGACGTACGGCAGCGATGGACCGTTGCTGTCACGGGGTAAGCGTTCCAAGACAAAGTGCGCTGGCGGCGTGCTGCCCGGCGAATGCGATAGCTGCGCCGTGCCCGCCAGATCGGATACCCCGTCATCAACCGGGCGCTTTCCGGGGGAGATCCCGTCCCGGATCGCTTATCGTGGGCCGTTACCCGCGTGAT
>DASZJE010000105.1:0-51859 GCA_035948445.1 Trebonia sp.
ACCGCCACCGTCCCCGTGGGCTCCGGCCCCTACGGGGTGGCGGCGGACCCTGCCGCCGGGACCGTCTACGTGGCCAACGCCGTCGATAACACGGTGTCGGTGATCGACGTGGCGACCAGCGCCGTGACCGCCACCATCCCCGTGGGCGCCTTCCCGTACGCGGTGGCGGCGGATCCCGCCGCCGGGACCGTCTACGTGGCCAACGCCGACGCTGACACCGTGTCGGTGATCGATGCGGCCGCTAACACGGTGACCGCCACCGTCCCCGTGGGCTCCGGCCCCTACGGGGTGGCGGCGGATCCCGCCGCCGGGACCGTCTACGTGACCAACTCAGGCGCTAGCACGGTGTCGGTGATCGACGCGGCCACGAACGCCGTGACCGCCACCATCTCCGTGGGCACTTACCCGTACGGGGTGGCGGCCGATCTCGCCACAGGGACCGTCGACGTGACCAACACCGGCGCTAGCACGGTGTCGGTGATCGACGCGGCCACGAACGCCGTGACCGCCACCGTCCCCGTGGGCACTTACCCGTACTGGGTGGCGGCCGACCCCGCCACCGGGACCGTCTACGTGACCAACCAGGGCTCTGACTCGGTGTCGGTGATCGACGCGACGACCAGCACCGCGACCGCCACGATCCCCGTGGGCTCCTACCCGTACGGAGTGGCGGCCGACCCCGCCGCCGGGGACGTCTACGTGGCCAACTCCGGTTCTGGCACGGTGTCGGTGATCGACGCGGCCACGAACGCCGTGACCGCTACCGTCCCCGTGGGCTCCGATCCGTTCGGGGTGGCGGCCGACCCCGGCGCCGGGACCGTCTACGTGGCGAACTCCGGCGATAACACGGTCTCGGTGATCAGCCACCACGCCGCCCAGGTGATCACCTTCACGTCGGCCCCGCCGGCTGCACCGGTGGTGGGCGGTACCTATTCGGTGTCGGCGACCGGCGGGGGGTCGGGCAACCCGGTCACCTTCACGATCGATGCCGCCAGCACGCCGGTGTGCTCGATCTCCGGGCCGGTGGTGACGTTCGACGCCGACGGCAACTGCGTCATCGACGCGGACCAGGCCGGTGACGCCGGCTTCCTCGCGGCGCCGCCGGCGCGGCAGACGGTGACGGTCGGCGCGTGCCGGTCGTGGCCTTGGTGTCGTGGGCGGCGCCGTTAGATCTGGGCATGCGCCATCGGCCGGTGAAGGGCTCCGTACGCAAACACCACGGTTCGTTCGGGATGAGTCAGTTGTAGATCGGGCCGGTCGACATGACGATGTCGGGCGGGTTCGGCTGCTGTATCTGCGGGCGCTGCCAGCCGACGGTGAACGACGAGCCGCTGGGCGAAAGGGCGCCGGGCGACGCGTCCCCCTCCGCTGCCGTGTCGTACAGGCGGCCGAAACCGGGGTTCGCCTCGAGCGTGAGCGCGCTGACCGGGCCGAGATCGCTCGTGATCGAGCCGGTCCGGCCGTTGGCGGATACGCTCGCGCCTGTGAACGTGACGTTGCCGAAGTCGGCCAGCGAGAGGATGTGGCAGTCCTGGCTGGAGGAGGACAGGCACCGCGACGGGGCTTCCGCGATCCACTCGGCCGAGGAGACGGTGGGACTGCTCATCCGCAACTGCTTGCTGAACGTGGTGTGGGCCGTCAGGTTGCTGATCGAGATCGTGACGCTGTCGCCGCTGACGGAGACGTGCGCGCTGAACTGGTCGCCCGGCTGCACCGTCATGTTCACCTCCACCTGGGCGGCCGGGACGAGCTCGTACCAGACGTAGTAGACGGGCTGTCCGCTCTTGGAGCAGTCGGCGGATGTCCCGGTCTGCTCCAGGTGGTCGCCTGTGTATCCGCCGAGACCGACCCAGAAGGCCGAGTCCGACGGGTAGCCGCCGCCGCAGTCCGCCGCCGGCTGGGTCCAGCTGCCGGCGACGCTTGAGAAGCTGGTGTTCGCCGTGGCGCCGCTGGTGACGACGTAGCCGGCCCAGTTGGAGTCTTCCCGGTCCGTTACCACGACCGTGCTGGATGCCGCGGCCGGCGCCGATTTCGTCGCGGTTGCCGCCGAGGGATGACTGCTTGCGCCGCCGCTGCAGCCCGTGGCCAGCAATGCGATGGCCAGCAATGCGATGGCCAGTCCGGCGGCCGCGGACGATGCGACGGAGTGGTGTCTGAGGTGCATGCGACAACAGTCCGCGCTAGCTTGATGACCCGGCACCACATCACCTATGTGATTGGTTGCTGACGCGCCGTGTGATTAGCGCCTGACGTGCCCGCCCGTGATCAGGCGGTGTCGCGATGGCGAACGCGGGTAGCGGGAAACGCCCGCATTAATCACATGGAACTGGTGATGCCGAATCACTAGGGCCGGCGCGACGCTTAGCGCGGTCTGATCGAGATGTGGGCGGCCGGGCACTGTCCTATGCCCTGAGGAGAAACGGCATGCGTGCTAGCGAAACGGTCCTGCTGGCCGCCGCGCAGGTAAGCGGGAATGATGTCCCGGACCGGGCGCAGATGGCGACCACGCTGGGGTTTCACATCATCCTGGCCTGCTTCGGGATTGCTTTTCCGTCGATCGTGCTGCTGGCGGAGTTCGTCGGGCTGCGGCGGCACGATGCGACCGCGATGCGGCTGGCGCGGCGGTGGTCGCAGGCGATGGGAGTGCTGATCGCGGTGGGCGCGGTGACGGGTACCGTGCTGTCGTTCGAGATGGGCCTGCTGTGGCCGGGGCTGATGCGCCAGTACGGGTCGGTGCTGGGGGTGCCGTTCGGGGCGGAGGGCCTGTTCTTCTTCCTGGAGGCGATCTTCTCCGGGATCTACCTGTGGGGCTGGCGGCGGCTGCCGGGCTGGGCGCACTGGTGGTCCGGGATGCCGATCGCGGTCAGCGGGATCTTCGGGGCGATATCGGTGGTCGCGGTCAACTCGTGGATGAACACCCCGGGCGGGTTCACGGCGAAGAACGGGCAGATCACCTCGGTCGACGTGTGGGGGGTGTTCTTCCCCCGCTCGGCGATCTACGAGATGCCGCACATGATCCTGGCCGCCTACATGGTCGCCGGGTTCAGCGTCGGGGCGGTGTACGCGGTCGGCATCCTGCGCGGCCGCCGCGACCGCTACCACTACACCGGGTTCGCGCTGGGGTTCGTCCCGGCCGCGATCCTGACTCCGTTCCAGCTCTTCGTCGGGGACACAGCCGCACGGGCGGTCGCCAGCGACCAGCCGGTGAAGTTCGCGGCGATGGAATACGTGGCGCAGACTTCCCGGCAGGTACCGGAGTGGCTGGGCGGGGTGTACGTCAACGGGTACATCTACGGGGGCATCAAGATCCCTTACCTGGACTCGCTGCTGGTCGGTTTCGGGCCGGGCACCAAGGTCATCGGGTGGGACAGCGTGTCGCCCGCGGACCGGCCGCCGGTGGTGTGGCTGATCCACATGTGCTTCGACGTCATGATCGGGCTGGGGTCCCTGCTGCTGCTGGCCGGGCTGTGGGCGGCCTGGACCTGGTGGCGGCAACGCCGCTGGCCGCGGCCGATGCTGTTCTGGCTGGCCGGGGCGGTCAGCGGGGTGGCGGCGATCGCGGCGATGGAGTGCGGCTGGGTGGTCACCGAAGAGGGCAGGCAGCCGTGGGTCGTCTACCAGCTCCAGACCACCGCACAGGCGGCCACGACCAACGGCGGCGTGCTCACCAGCCTGAGCATCATCATCGTGCTGTACGCCGTGCTCGGCGTGGCCACGATCGCGATCTTGCTGATGTTGTCACGCCACTGGCGCCGCGACGACAGTGACGAGGCTCCCGTGCCCTACGGGCTGCCCGGCATTATCGCGGACGGGCCCGCGAGTCAGGCGGAGTCATAATGGCTGATGCGGTAGGGGCCATCCTGCTGGCCTCCGTCACCTTGTACGCGGTCCTGGCCGGAGCCGACTTCGGTGCCGGCCTGTGGGACCTGCTGGCCGGCACCAGCGCCGGCGGCCGGGCGCCGCGCGGCCTGATCGATGAGTCGATCACCCCCGTCTGGGAAGCCAACCACGTCTGGCTGGTCTTCGACCTGGTCATCTTCTGGACCGCGTTCCCGCACGCCTTCGCCACCGTCATGACCACGCTCGCGCTGCCGCTGTGGCTGGCGCTCGGCGGCGTCGTCCTGCGCGGGGCGGGGTTCGCCTTCCGCAAGGAGCTGACCCAGCTCAGCCACCAGCGCGCGGCCGGGGCGGTGTTCGCGTTCTCCTCGCTGCTGACCCCGTTCTTCATGGGCACCGTGGTCGGCGCCATCGCGGCCGGCGCCGTTCCCGCCGACGCCAGCCGCGCCAGCCTGGCCGCCTGGACCAGCCCGACCGCGCTGCTGGCCGGATTCCTGTTCGTCGCCGCGGGCGGGTACCTGGCCGCCGTCTACCTCGTCGTGGAGGCCGGACGCCGCGGCGACCAGAACATGCAGGCCTATTTCACCCGCCGCGCCCAGGCCGCCGCCGTCGTGGCCGGGGCGCTGTCCCTGGCCGCCTTGTTCGAACTGCAGAACGCGGACCCCGCGTTCTTCGACCGCCTCACCGGACGGGCGCTGCCGCTGGTGGTGGTCGCCGGCGTCTGCGGCCTGGCGGTCCTCGCCCTGCTTGCCGTCGGCCGCGCGAAAAGCGCGCAGATCATCGCCGCGCTCGGCGTCGCCGCCGTCATCTGGGGCTGGGGCGTGGCCCAGTACCCGGTGCTGCTGCCCGGCACCGGCGTCACGCTGACCACCGCCGGCGCCACCCAGGCCACATTCGTGGCACTGGTCGTGATAGCCATCGCCGCCGTCATCCTCGTCGTCCCGTCCTTCGTCCTGCTGTTCTTCATGCAGGGCCGCCGCCTGCTGAGCGGGGACGAGCACGGACTAGTGCCTGCCGTCGCCGTCGCCGTCGCCCCGGGCCGCCACGCCGAGCCCCCGCCGGCCCCTCCCGTGCAGCTCCGGAACCCGCATATGGCCCAGATCGTCGGGGCCGTGGTGGTCGGCCTGGGCGTGCTCACTGAACTCGCGCGCCGGCTAAGGTCTCGCTGACCTGCCCCGGCTGGCCCGCGGGCCGGCGGGAATCACGAGGAATATGCGATCCCGGCGCCCAGGCGGGGTACCAAGCCTTCTGATGGATGTTCCCGTGCAGCACACGGACAGGGGGATGCGTCATGGCTAATAAGGACGAGACGGCCCGGGCGGCCGCGGGCTGGCCTGAGGTGAGATCCGGCCCGCTCATGACGGGCGGGATCCTCATCGGGATCGGGGCTCTGGTGGCGCTGGCGGGCGTAGCCGTCGCCGGAACGCACGTGGCCATGGCCGCCCGCGAGTGGATGAAGGAACTGGAGACACCGCCCGACCAGCTCGCCAGGCTCAGGTGGGAACAGGCCAAGAGCGCCGCCGCCGCCGGGGCGGCTACCTGGCGTGAGCACCCGAACGCCCGGGTGCGCCTGGCCCGCCGCGCCTCTTCAGCCGCGGGCTGAGGAGGCGGTTCATAAACCTAACCGTCTCTCAGCCGCGGCGTTTGTACTTAGTGTGGCTATTACCCCGCTAAGTACTAAACGTTTACTCGCGGGCCGGGGCCGTCACGCCAATTGTGAGCGGGCATCACATGAACAATGTGATGCCCGCTCCGCCCTTCGGTCCCCCGGCCGCGACTCACAAGCATCATGTGATGCCGGCCCGGAAAGCGGGGGCCGTGCGGCCTGACGGGCCCGCATGCGGACGAACGACGATGGAGGCGTCGGTGTACCACAGCGAGGTGGCGCGCCTGCCGCCGCACCGAATCGTCAGCCATTGTGGTATTTACGGGGAAATGTCGTAAATAATCAATCGAGATTGGTGAATCACCAGGTTTGTGTGATGCCGTTTATCGTCCCCTGCGCCACGCTGGAACTGCTGGATGGCAATGCATCGGTAGAGGGGAAAGATGTCGGTAAACCTAGCCCAGGCAGTGGTCGCCCTGCCGCAGTCTCCTTATCCTCCTCTCGCGGTCGGGTTTTTCGGTCTCGGGACCGGATACCTGGTCTGGGGGACGCAGGAGTTTTTCGGTTATCCCAGGCGCGACAGCAACGTCGATCTCGGTCTCGGCGTCTGGAGCATTTGGATGCAGGGCTTCATGCAGTTCCTCGCCGGCATGTACCTGTTCGCCGGGCTTACCTTGTTCGGCACGTTCAAGACGCCCGCGTTCTACATGGCTGCCCTGGCGTTCACGGCGTTCGGCGTGCACTGGTTCGCGATCGGCTGGACCCGGATGCGGCAGGTGGACCCGCGGGTCAGCGTCGGAATGGCCGTCGCCTTCGCGCTGCTGTCGATCCTGGGAATCATCGTCTTCTTCGGCGTCGGCGATGATCCGGTCGCTGGCGTCTTCATCGGCCTGGCCTGCGTCTACGTCTGCGACTTCTTCGTCAGCCTCGGGCCTGACCTGAAAACGGTCGGCGCCATCGCGACGAGGGCAATGGGCTTCTTCCGCCTCGGCACCGGGTTCTGGCTCATGTACCTCACGTTCGCCGTGGCGCTGAACTTCGTGCTCAAGTATTCGCTCCCGTTGTAACTCGGGCGGGGCGGAAGCGGCGCAACCGGAGGCTGTTGGTGACTACGAACACGGAACTGAAGGCCATGGCGGCGCCGGCGATCAGCGGGGACAGGAATCCCAGGGCCGCGAGCGGGATGGCGGCGGCGTTGTAGCCGAAGGCCCACAGCAGGTTCCCCTTGATCACGGCGAGCGTGCGGCGCGACAGGCCGATGGCGTCGGGGATGGCGCGCAGGTCACCGCGGACCAGGGTCAGGTCGGAGGCCTCGATCGCGGCGTCGGTGCCGGTGCCCATGGCCAGGCCGAGGTCTGCCTGGGCGAGCGCGGCGGCGTCGTTGACGCCGTCTCCCGCCATCGCGACGACCCGCCCGGCGGCCTGCAGTTCCCTGACCGCCGCGGCCTTGCCGGCGGGCAGCACGCCGGCGATGACCTCCTCGATGCCCACCTGGCTGGCGACGGCGCGGGCGGCGCGCTCGTTGTCGCCGGTCAGCAGCACCGGGCGCAGCCCCATGCCGCGCAGTTCCGCGATGGCCCGCGCCGAGGTCGGCTTGACCGTGTCCGAGACGATCAGCACGCCGCGGACCTTGCCGTCCCAGCCGGCGAACACGGCGGTCTGCCCGGCCGCCTCCGCCGCGGCGGCGCGTTCGCTGAGGGCGGCGGGAGCGTGCAGTGCCCATTCGGCGGCCAGCCAGCTGGCCCGGCCCACCGCCACGGCGTGGCCATCGGCCACGCCGCAGACCCCGAGGCCCTGGTGGTCGGTGAAGTCGTCTACTGCCGGCAAGGCGGTGCCCAGCCGCCGCGCGCCGTGGGCGATGGCGGCGGCGATGGGATGGCCGGAGGCGTCTTCGGCCGCCCCGGAAAGCCGGAGCACTTCCTGAGGGTCCTCGCCGGGTGCGGCCGTGACGTCGGTCAGCGACATCTTGCCGGTGGTGACGGTGCCGGTCTTGTCCAGCACGATGGTGTCGATCGTCCGGGTGGACTCGAGCACCTCCGGTCCCTTGATCAGGATGCCGAGCTGGGCGCCCCGCCCGGTGCCGACGAGGATGGCGGTGGGGGTGGCCAGGCCCATCGCGCAGGGGCAGGCGATGATCAGGACCGCGACCGCGGCGGTGAACGCGGCGCCCGGGCCCTGCCCGGCGGCCAGCCAGGCCGCCAGGACCGCGATCGCGATGCCGATGACGACCGGGACGAAGATCGCCGAGACGCGGTCGGCGAGCCGCTGCACCGGTGCCTTGCCGTTCTGCGCGTCCTCCACCAGGCGGGTGATCTGGGCGAGCTGGGTGTCACTGCCGACCCGGGCGGCCCGGACAAGCAGGCGTCCGCTGATGCTGGTGCACCCGCCGGTCACCGGGTCCCCGGCCGTTACCTCGGCCGGCACGGGCTCGCCGGTGAGCATCGAGGTGTCCACTGCCGAGCTGCCGGATTCCACGACGCCGTCGGCGGCGATTTTCTCCCCGGGCCGCACGATGAACAGGTCGCCGGCGGCAAGCTGCTCTGCCGGTATCCGGATCTCCCGGCCGTCGCGGAGCACGGCCGCGTCCTTGGCGCCGAGCGAGGCGAGCGCCCGCAGCGCCGCGCCGGAGCGCCGCTTGGCGCGGGTCTCCAGGTAGCGGCCGAGCAGGACCAGCACGGTCACCCCGGAGGCCGCGTCCAGGTAGATGCTGGCGGTTCCGGCGTGCCGCGCGAGCAGGGTGAAGCCCATCCGCATCCCCGGCGACCCCGCGCTGGTGAAGAACAGCGCGTACACCGACCACGCGAAGGCCGCCGCCACCCCGACCGAGATCAGCGTGTCCATCGTGGCGGCGCGGTGCCGCGCGTTGACCAGCGCGGCCCGGTGGAACGGCCAGGCAGCCCAGACCGCCACCGGCGCCGCCAGCACCAGCGACAGCCACTGCCAGTCACGGAACTGCAGTGCCGGAACCATGGCGAGCACCACGACCGGTACCGCCAGGAGCGTGGCGGTCGCGAGCCGCCGTCGCAGCGCGCGCGCCTCATCGGGTTCCGCTTCCTCGCGCGAGGCCCCGGCTCCCGCGGCCGGCGAGGCGGCCGACGGTGAGGCGGCCAGCGGGGCGGCCAGCCGGGCGGCCAGCGGGGCGGACAGCGCGGCGGTATAGCCGGTCCGCTCGACCGCCTTGATCAGATCCTCCGGGGTCACCGCGGCGGGAAAGCTCACCCGGGCCTTCTCCGTGGCGTAGTTGACCGTGGCGGTCACCCCGGCCAGCTTGTTCAGCTTCTTCTGGATCCGCGCCGCGCAGGAGGCGCAGGTCATCCCGCCGATCGTCAGATCCACGGCGCGTTCCGGTTCGGCTACCGCCCCCGCGGGGTCTTTCCCGGCGATCGTCGCCATGAGCGTGTACTCCTTTCCGCGGCCGGGCCTTTCGCGGGCCGGGCCTTCGTGTGCGTCGGGGGCGGTCAGCCCGCCAGGTGGTAGTCCCCGGCCTCGTCCAGAGCGGCGGCGACCGCGTCCTCGGTGAGCGAGGCTCCGCTCGTCACCGCCACCTTCGACGCGCCGCCGGGCACCAGGTCCACCTCGACCCGGGACACGCCGTCCAGGCCGGATAGTTCCTCGGTGACCGCGTGCACGCAGTGCTCGCACGTCATGCCGGTCACCGCATACGTCGTGGTGGTCATGATCTGTCTCCTTCGTGATGTTCTTGCCGGGATGTGACTAGGCGGACGCCTCAACTGCCGCCCGCTCGTCCAACCGTACCTTACCCCCGCAGGGTATCCGTGACGACCCTGCCAGTACGGACATGACCTTCGTCACTCCCGGCGCCGCCGACTTCGCGGGCCGTTGCCGGTAACCCCGCGCCTTAGGGTGTAAGAAGGGGTTCGCCGAAGCCCTAAGCCAAGCAACGCTTCCAGAACGCTCCGCAGTGAGTCCGCACCCGCCCTGCAATCGGCCGCCGTAGCCGTTTCGTACGGTGAGTGCGATACGCCGGTTGGATTCCGCACGAACAGCATCGCCGTGGGCAGGACGCTTGCCAGCACGCCCGCGTCGTGACCCGCGCCTGTCGCCAGGACCGGGGGAGCGGCCCCGGGTTCTTCGCCGAACGGGGCTGCGAAAGCCGGCTCCCCGCGCAGCGGGGCTGCGAAAGCCGGCTCCCCGCGCAGCGGTTCCCCGCCGAACGGCTCCCCGCGCGGCGGCTGCCGGGTGACGAGCGCCGCGCTGAGCCGGTCCCGCAGGGCGGGGTCGAAGATGGTGGCGCCGGCATAGGACTCTTCGGTGATCTCGACGTCGCACCGGTGCTCGGCGGCGCCGGCGCGGATCGCGCCGGCGATCTCGGCGATGAGGTCGCGGACCGCCGCGTCGGTGCCGGCGCGGACGTCGAGCCAGGCGTCCGCGCGCGACGCGATCACATTGGTTCCGCCCGGGAGCGGAACGACCCTGCCGACAGTGGCCCGGGCGTGCGACCCGGCGGCCGGGTTGTCGCGTGCCGCCGCGATCTCCCGCGCCGCGAGTATCGCCGCCGCCGCGGCGGCCACGGGGTCACGGCGGTCCGCCATCACCGTGGTGCCCGCGTGATTGCCCTCTCCGGTGAACGCCAGGCGCCAGCGGCCGTGCGCCAGGATGCCGGACGCGAGCGCGACCGGGGCGCCCATGTCCACCAGGCCGCGGCCCTGCTCCACGTGCAGTTCCACGAAGGCGGCGAGACTGGCCAGCCTCGCGTCGTCCCGTCCGATGCCATCCGGGTCGAGCCCGAACTCCGCCGCCGCTTCCCTGAAGGTCACGCCGTCGGCGTCCGTGAGCGCGCGTGCCCTGGCGGGGTCGATCGCGCCCGTCGCCAGGCGCGAGCCCAGGCAGGCAACGCCGAAACGGGATCCTTCCTCCTCCGCGAACGCGACCACGGCGAGGGGGCGCCGCGGTCCGATCCCGTCGGCCTTCATGGCGGCGACAGCCGACAGCGCGGAAGCCACGCCGAGGGGGCCGTCGAAGGCGCCGCCCCCCGGGACGGAATCGAGATGGCTGCCGGTGGCGATCGTGTCGTTCCCGCGAGGACCCCAGTATGACCAGATATTGGAGTTCTTGTCGTGCTCGACGTCCAGGTCAAGGTCGCGGGATCGGGTAACAAACCACTCGCGGAGGGATCGTTCGGAAGGATCGAAGACGTGCCGCGAGTAGCCGCCGCGAAGGCGGTCGCGGCCTATGTCCGCGATCTCTGCCAGGAGCGCGTTGACGTCCCAGGCCGCCGGAGTGGTCCGCATGGCAAGCGAGGATAGTCTTGCCGCGTGGAACTTCCGGTGCGCGTGCCCGCATGACCGTGAGGCGCTCCGGTGCGGACCCGGTCGCCCTGCTCTCGCCCTTGGGGCAGGAGGTGCTGGCGCGCCTGGCGGTGCTGTGCAGCGACGCGAGCGCGGGTCGGGACCGGAGCCGCTCCGAACTCGCGATCGCCGCCGAACTCAGGAAGGAGTACCCGGCAGACCTGGCCGCCGCGGCCATGGCCCAGCGGGAACTGCGGGAGACGGCGCGGGCCAAGTTCACCCGTGCCGCCGGCATGCTGTTCACGCGCGGCGGCTACGAGCAGTCGTCGTCGGAAGTGATCGCGCGGCACCGTTCCTCGCGTTTCGAGGGCTTCCGCCGGGTGGCGGACTTGTGCTGCGGGATCGGCGGTGACCTGATCGCGCTCGCCGCCGTGCCGGGCCGCGACGTACTCGCGGTCGACCGCGACGAGACGCATGCCAGGCTCGCGCTGCACAACGCTGCTGTGTACGGGGCTTCCGTGTCCGGGGCTTCCGTGTCCGGGGCTGCCGTCTCCGGGGCGGGCGGGGAAGCGCGGGCCTGCGTCGCCGACGTGCGGGATGTTCCGGTCGGCGGCTTCGACGCCGTGTTCATCGACCCCGCGCGGCGCTCTGACGCCCGCGGTGCCGGCGCCGGTCCTGGCCGGTTCCGCGCCGGCATGTCGGAACCGCCGCTCGACTGGTGCTTCGCCCTCGCGGACCAGGTGCCGGCCGTGTGCGTGAAGGCGGCGCCGGGGCTGCCAGCCGAGTTGATCCCGCCCGGCTGGGAGGCGGAATTCATCGCTGACGGTCGCGACCTGAAGGAAGCGGTCCTGTGGTCACCGGCGTTCGCGACCGCGCCGCCGGCAGCGGTGCCCGCCGCGCTGTCGGCCGCGCTGCAGGCCGCGGCGCAGGCCGGGCGGGGGGACGCCCTCACCGGCCGCGCCGACGGTTTGGCCAGGCCCCGGCGGGCGACGATCCTGCCGGACGGGCACACCCTCGTCGCTGTGCCCGGCGATCCGGTCACTGTGGGCGAGCCAGGGGAGTACCTGCTCGACCCCAACCCGGCGGTGACGCGAGCGGGTCTGGTCGAAGACCTGGCCCGGACGGTCGGCGGCTGGAAAATCGATGATCAGATCGCCTTTATCTCGATAAATCGCGAGATATCGACTCCGTTCGCCCGCACCCTGCGCGTGGTCGACTCCGCCCCCTGGAACGAGAAGCGGTTCGCCGCGCGCCTTCGTGAACTCGGCGTCGGCGCGGCCGACCTCCGCCGGCGCGGCCTCGCCGGCGACGTGGATCAGATCCGGCGCCGCCTCAAGCTAAGCGGCCCGCATCGCGCCACCGTCGTGCTCACCCGCGTCGGCGACAAGCCCTGGGGCCTGATCTGCGCCGACCCGGGAACACCGCTCGCCAGATGAGCCTGCCTTACTGGCGCAGCAGGATGCCCCGGACGAAGGCCGCCTGGCCGACGTGCTGCATGTCGTCGTTGATGACGCTGACGAAGCGCACGCCGAGCGTCACCGGCGGGGTCCACGAGGTGTCGATCACACGCGACAGGTCCGAATCGGTGAGCTCCGACACGTACTTAAGCGTCTGCGCGTACGTCGCGTCGTGGTATTCCAGCAGTCGCGACGGCGACGCCGAAACAGATCTCGCGACCGAGGCCACGTGGCCGGACGTGTGCCCGTACCCGGTATCCAGCGTGTCCTCCGGCATGCCGAGCCGGCTCGCCCATGCCCCCGTCTCCCACACCTGCGGGACACCGAACGCCCCGGCGACGTGGTCGTCCTGGATTCGGGTGAGATGCCAGATCAGCCAGCCCACCGGGTTCGCGTCCGAGTCGACGCGATATTCAAGCTGTGCCGGGGACATGGCGTCGAGCGTGTTCACGACGCTCTCCCGGATCCGGCCGAAGGCGTCGGCCAGCAGTTCCGCACTCGTCATGGCATCCTCCCTATGTCGCCTTCCCACCTGACGATACGACAGGGCCGTCCAGACTCCACGGCCAGGGCGAGGCCCCGGGTACCGCACTGCCCTGATTCCAGTTAAATCATGTAATGTACCAATAACTATTGTTATCAGCGGGTTGAACGCGAGGAAGTGCTCCCGAAGTGGTGACGCAAAAAGAGCGGTCGCCTTTCGCCGGGATACACCGCGCCAAACTCTGGCGGCGCATTATGCGGTGGACGGCGGTGGTGGTCGTCCTGGTCGTGATCGCGGCCTTGTTCATCGCGTACTACAAGGTCAAGGCGATCAACGACAGCATCCGCCGCGTCCCCGTCACCGACCTCGGCAACCGGCCGCCGGACTACAGCACCGCGTCGATGAACATCCTCGTGTTCGGTTCCGACAGCCGGGTGGGCCTCGACCACCACATGCAGGTGCTGCTGCACACGGGCGGCACGGGGGCCAGCGGCGGGCTGGGGAACACCGACACGATCATGCTGGTGCACATCTCGCCCGGACGGCACAGGGTGACGGTGATGTCCATCCCGCGCGACACGATGGTGCATTATTACCAGTGCGCCGGCGGCCCCGGTTACCCCGGCCAGCAGGCGGACCCGAACGCCGAAGGGCGGATCAACGCCATCCTCGAGGCAGGCGGCCCGTCGTGCCTGTGGAAGACCGTCGAGCAGCAGACCGGCATCCGCATCGACCACTTCATCGAGATCAGCCTCGCGGGCTTCGTGAACATCGTCAACGACCTCGGCGGCGTCAACGTGTGCGTGCCGTTCACCGTGGACGACCCCGTGTCCGGCCTGAGCCTCGCGGCCGGGGAGCACACATCGACGGGGTCACCGCGCTGGACTTCTGGCGGACCAGGGAAGACATCGGGACGGGATCGGACCTCGAGCGGATCGAGCGGGACCAGTACATGTCCGCGCAGGTCGTGAAGGGCATCCTGAACAGCGGGCTGCTATCGAATCCTGTCGGGCTGCTGAAGGTGCTCTCCGGCGCCGCCCCCGACCTGAGCACCGATAGCGACATGTCTCTCACCGATCTGCTGCAGGTCGGTGAGACCCTGCGGGGCATCTCGAGCAAGGACGTCGTGTTCGTCACGGTGCCGAATGAGCCCTACCCTCCCAACCCGGACAACACAGTCCAGTTCGCCCAGCCGCAGGCGGGCGAACTATTCTCCGCCATCGCCCGCGACGCCACGATCGCCAAGTCCGGCAAGGTCACCGCGTCCCCCTCCCCGGCGATCTCCCCGTCAACGTCAGCGTCAGCGTCAGCGTCAACGTCAGCGTCAGCGTCGGCATCGGCCGCGGCGCGCACCCCCGCCCTGCAGGTCACGCCGTCCCGGTCCCTGTCCGCGTCCCCGTCCCCGGACGCGTCGGCCACGGCGCCGGGCATCGGCTCGCTGGCCACGTCCGGCGGCGGGATCACGGCCGAGGCGAGCTGCGGCAGCGACGCCAGCGCCTTCGACGGCCCGCTCAGCCCCTGACCGGCTCGTCCCGCCGGCTCGTCCCACCGGCCGCCGGCTCGTCCCGCCGGCTCATCCCCTGACCGGCTCAGCCCGTTACCGGCAGGGCGCTGACGTCCGCGACCGTCTCGGGGAGTCGCCGCATCGCGGTGACGCGCCGCTCGGCGAGCCTGGCCGGGTGCCCGGTCAGGTCGCGGTCCACCCAGACGGAACGCAATCCCAGGCGGGCCGCGGGCAGGATGTCATGGACCCAGCTGTTGGCGACGTGGATCCAGTTCTCCGGCGTCGCGCCCGTTATCTCGGCAAATTTCCGGAAATGGCAGAGATCTGGTTTGTACGAGCGAGCCTGCTCGGCGGTCACCACGACATCGAAGGGCACGGGAATCCTGGACGCGGTCGTGGCGAACAGGTCGTCGTCGCAGTTCGTGAGGATCGCGAGCTTCCACCCTTCTGACGCGAGCGCGGACAGGGCCCGGCCGGTGTCGTCGAACAGCGGCATCCGTGGCCACTCGCGCACCAGGGCGCCGCAGTCCGCGTCGTCCAGGGCGATGCCGGCACGCCGCGCGGCGATCCGCAGCCCGTCGGTGAGGACTTCCCGGTACGGGCGCCACGGCCCGGATTCCAGGACCAGTTCAGCCTGGTGGTAGTTGGTGAGCAAGATGGACGCTCCCAGGCCCGCGACCTGCGTCAGCGCCGCGCGCATGCCCAGATTCCAGTCCGCGATGGTGCCGTAGCAGTCAAAGGTCAGCCACTTGTCGCCGTCCATAACAACCTCCCGGTTCACTCCCGAGCGGGCCCACGCGTCTACCGTAACTTCTGTGCCCGCGCGGGTGAGGCATGATCGACACAGGCAATCGGGCACGAGGAGGCGCGGCGATGGCCGACGACGAGTTCCGCTACCAGTCAGGCTTCGGTAACGAGTTCGCGACCGAGGCGGTCGCGGGCGCGCTTCCCGAAGGACGCAACTCGCCGCAGCGCGCGCCGCTCGGCCTCTACGCCGAGCAGATCAGCGGAACGGCCTTCACGCAGCCCCGGGCGGTCAATCGCCGGACGTGGGTGTATCGGGTGATGCCATCGGCTGCGCACGGATCGTTCAGGAAAATAGATTCTAAGAACCTCAAGAGCACGCCGTTCGACGAGATCGACCCCGACCCGAACCGGCTGCGCTGGGATCCGCGCCCCTTGCCGCGCGAGGACGAGCCCGCGGACTGGATCGACGGGCTGTACACCGTCGGGGGCAACGGCGACAGCAAAACCCGCAACGGGCTGGCTATCCATATATACGCGGCGAATCGCGACATGACGGACAGATATTTCGTCGACTCCGACGGCGAACTGCTGTTCGTCCCCGAACTCGGCGCGATTGTCCTGCACACCGAACTCGGGCCGCTGCACGTCCGGCCGGGCGAGATCGCCGTCGTCCCGCGCGGCATCCGGTTCCGCGTCGAACTGCCCGACGGGCTCGCGCGCGGGTACCTGTGCGAGAACTTCGGCGCCGCGTTCACGCTGCCCGAGCGCGGCCCGATCGGCGCGAACGGCCTCGCCAACGAGCGCGACTTCCTGGCGCCGCGCGCCGCCTTCGAGGAACGCGCGGGCAGCGTGCGGGTGGTGAACAAGTTCGGCGGCAACCTGTGGGCGGCCGATTACGGCCACTCGCCGCTCGACGTGGTCGCCTGGCACGGGAATTACGCGCCCTACAAATATGACACGGCTCGTTTTATGGTTATAGGAACGATCAGTTTCGACCATCCCGATCCGTCCATTTTTACCGTGCTCACCTCGCAGAGTGACACGCCAGGGCTCGCCAACGTCGATTTCGTTATTTTCCCGCCGCGCTGGCTTGTCGGCGAGAACACATTTCGGCCGCCGTGGTATCACCGTAACATTATGTCCGAATACATGGGATTGGTCCGCGGTGAATACGACGCGAAAGCGGAGGGTTTCGTGCCGGGCGGCGCGAGCCTGCACAACACGTTCGCCTCGCACGGCCCGGACGCGCGGACCTACGCCCGGGCGTCGTCCGCGGAACTCGGGCCGCAGAAGCTCGACGACACGCTGGCCTTCATGTTCGAGAGCCGCTGGACCATCATTCCCGCGCGGCAGGCGATGGAAGCGGCCTGGCGCCAGCCGGACTACGACGCGGTATGGTCGGGATTGCAGCGGAATTTCCGTTAAATTTATCTCGAACGATACTGGTGACTCCCGTTCGTTTCCATAGTGCGCTAATTGCTGCTACCGTAATTTCCCCTGGTTCTGCAGCTTGAATTTAGCCGGCGGTAATCCGCCGGAATCGCCGCGAAAGGGGATGGACTCGTGACGTTCAGGCTATTGGCGACGCGCGCGGGACGGCGCGGGATCACGGGAGCCCCGGCGGGCGCCGTGGTGGCGGCGGCCGTGGTGCTCGCCGTCTCCGCGTGCGGCGGGAGCGGGCAACCTGCCGCGCAGATCACCCGGCCGCCCGCGAAGCCGGCGCACGCCGCGCAGGCGAAGGCCCTGACGGCGCAGGCACCGCGGCAGGCGCCCGGGGTCACCGAGGTGGCGACGATCGTCACCGCCGCGCCGAAGTACGCCCGTCCGGGCGTGCGCGAAGCGGGGTCGGTGCCGTTGTCCTGGTGGAACCGCCAGTCGGTGCTGCCGGTCCTCCAGACCGCACCCGGCTGGGTGCGGGTCAGGCTGGCGCAGCGGCCGAACGGTTCGACCGCGTGGGTGCGCGCGAGCGACGTCACGCTCGGCGCCACTCCCTATCGGATCGTCGTCGACCTGGCCACGACGCACCTGCGACTGTACGACCGCGACCGCCTGGTCATGTCGGCGCCGGCCGGGGTAGGCGCCGTCGGCGATCCCACGCCCACCGGGGACTACTTCGTCGCCTTCGACGAGCAGCCGCCGCAGCCCAATCCCGGCTACGGCCCGTTCATCGTCGTCACGTCGGACCACTCGACGACCATCGCGGACTGGGAGAGATCCGGTGACGCCATCATCGGCATCCACGGCCCGCTCGGCGACGACGCCGAGATCGGCACGACCGGCGCCCGGATCTCCAGCGGCTGCGTCCGGCTGCACGTCAAGGCGCTGACCCAGCTAGCCGATGTCCCCCCGGGTACGCCGATCGACGTCATCGGCTAACCCGCCCCCGCCGGCCCACCCGGCGGCCCGCGCCGCCCGGCGGGCCCGCCGGCGGGCCCGCCGGCCGCCTGCGCCGCCGCCCCGCCCGTGCCGGCCCAAATACGCATTCGAGCCGACTATAGCGTGATCGAATGCGCATTTGAACACATTCGGCTATGTGTACGAATGCGCATACAAGCGCGTTCTGTAGGTCCGCGGCTTGTGACGAGGGTCGCCCAGGGAGTTGTCGTCGGTGCCGAACGCCTGGAGGATACTGGCGTGATGGCACTCTGGCACACCACGGTCTTCGGGTCACCCGCTCCTGCCGTCGCGGGCTCCGTCGCGCGGGCAGCCAAGGCGCGGGGCACCCGCGCGCGGTGACCGACCTCATCGTCGTCGGGGCCGGGCTCGCGGGCTCCGCCACCGCCTGGGCTGCCGCCGAGCGTGGACTGGACGTCGTCGTTCTCGAGGCCTTCGAGCCGGGCCACGGGAACGGCAGCTCGCACGGCAGCGCCCGGATCTTCCGCCGCGTGTACGCCGATCCGCTGTACGTCCGGATGACCGGCGCCGCCCGCGAACTGTGGGACGCGCTGGAGGATGAGGCGGCCGAGACGCTCATTACCGTGACCGGCGGCGTGGACTTCGGCCCGCTCCGCGATCCGGAGCGGCTGCGCGAAACGCTCACCGCCTGCGGCGTCCGCGCTCAACTGCTGCCCGCGCGGGAAGCGCGCCGTCGCTGGCCGGGATTCGACTTCGGTGCCGGCCCCGTCCTGTTCCACCCGGAAGCAGGCGTGATTGACGCCGACCGGACAATGGCGGCCATGCTCCGCCTGGCCGCGCGCCGTGGCGCGAAAATCCACTTCGGCTCTGCGGTCACGAGTATCCAGCCGACGGGAACCGGGGCGGTAGTCCGTACGGGGCAGGGTGACTTCGCCGCCCCGGTCGCCGTCCTGGCCGTCGGGGCCTGGCTTGAGCCGCTGGCCGGAAACCAGGTGCCGCTCCCGGCACTCAGGGTCACCCAGGAGCAGATCCTCCATCTCGAGCAGAGACCCCCGGAAGGCCCCTGGCCCACGTTCATCTACGAAGATGAGACCAGCTGTTTCTATGGCCTTCTAGGGGGCCGGGACGGGGGAGTCCCCGGCGCGGTCAAGATAGGCGAGCACCACGCCGGCAAGCCCACGACCGCGACCGGCCGTGACTTCACCCTCGACCCCGCCAAGAGGCAGCGCATCCGGGATTTCGCCGCCCGCTATCTCCCGGGGCTTGATAACAGCAAGATGCGAAGCGAGACTACCTGTCTCTACACCACCACTGCCGGCCAGGACTTCATCCTCGACCGTCACGGCCCCTTCGTGGTCGCCTCCGCGTGCTCCGGTCACGGTGCCAAATTCGCTCCGCTCCTCGGCGAGATCGTCGTCGACCTGGCCACCGGCAAGCCGTCCCCGGACCCGCGATTCACCCTCGCCGCCCACCTCGCGGCGACTATCCCGGGCGGGTCGCCGCGCGCATCGCTGTGAACGGCAAGCGGAGCGGGGTAAACGGCGCTGACCTTCGCGGTGGCGCGTTTAAAGGTCATGATCTCGCGGCGATGTCACGAAGGATCGTGCACGATGCCGGTCGCGGTGACGGAAAGGAAGCGGGCGGGGAGGTCGATCAGCTCGACCGGGCCGTGTGACGCCTCGCCGTCGAACTGGAGAGCGTCCCCGGGCTCGAGCACGTACACCGCCCGCCCGTGGCCGTAGGCCACGATGCCGGACAGCATGTAGAGGAACTCGGTGCCGGGGTGCTGGCGGAGCGGGAACACCTCCGCGGCTTCGGTGAGCGTGACAATCTGCGGGGACAGCCGCCGGTGCTGGCCCCGCATCAAACCGAGCTGCTGGTAGTGATGCCCGATGATGTCCTCGCGGCGGATCTCCGCGCCGTGTCCCGCTTTGACGAACACCGCGTCCCGCTCTTCGTCGAAGCCACGGAAAAGCGAGGTGAGCGGGACTTCGAGGGACGCCGCTAGCCGGGCGAGCGTGCTGAGGCTGGGCGAAACCTGAGCGTTCTCGATTTTCGACAGCATGCCCTTGGAGATACCGGTCTTGTCGGCGAGCGTCCGGATCGGCAGGCCCTTGCGCCGCCGCGTCTGCTTCACGCGCAGGCCGATGACGCTGGCAAGGGTCGCCTCGAGCGGCGCCGGGCGGTCATCTCCGTAGATGCCGTCTTCGGAACGAGCTTCCGATTCGTGCCTTTTGCCTATCGCGGGGGTGGTCACCGCGACATTCTACGTATTCGTGATCACAATATGAGATAACGATCGTGCGTTATAGGAGCGTGAATCCCGTGGCCACGATCTCGCCGACGGGACGTCCGCCGCCGTGCAGGGTCGTCGTGGCGAGTTCTCCCGGCGGCTCCGCGCCCAATGCGCGCATGATGGCGACGCTGACCGGCGTCCGGGCGCGCGCGTTGCCGTCGTCGATCTTGATCGCCGCGGCGCTGCCGTCGGCGAGGGCGAACGCGTCAACGCCTTCCGCACCGGCCTTGACTAGCAGTCCGGGGATCGCGGTCATGAGCTTGTACTCGTCGCGGGTGGTGCCGCTCGTCCACTCGGGGAACTTGCGCATGGCATCGGCGACCTTGCGCTCGGGGGTGCCGGGCCCGGCGAGTACCAGGGTGCGGAACGCGCGGGCGACCCCGGCCAGTGTCAGGCCGAAGATCGGCGCCCCGCACCCGTCCACGCCAGTGACGAGCACGGGTTCGTGGGCGAGTTCCTCCACGGTCTTGCGGATGTGCCGCTGGAGCGGATGGCCGGGCTCCAGGTAGGTCGCCGTCGGCCACTGGTTGGCGATGCAGGTGGCGAGCATCGCGGCGTGCTTGCCGGAGCAGTTGAACCTGACCCGGCTTTCCGGCTCATCGCTCTCCCTGATCAGGCGCCGCGCCGTCTTCTCGTCCCCGGGGAGGGACGGCGGGCACTGCAGATCGTCTTCGGTGAGCCCGGCCATGTCGAGGATGTCGCGCACGCCCTTGACATGGAAGTCCTCGCCGGAATGGCTGGCCGCGGCGAGCGCGAGCAGTTCGCCCTCTAGCGGCAGGCCGACGCGGAGCATCGCCGCGGCCTGCATCGGCTTGTTCGACGATCGCGGGAACACCGGCGTGTTGGCGTTGCCCGCGGTGAACGCGAACGTCCCGTCGGCGTTCAGCGCCGCGACCGCGCCGCGGTGCCGGGATTCGGTAAACCCGGACCGCACGACCTCCGCGAGCACCGGGTTGGCGGACATGTCATTCAGGATCACGGGCACATTATCGCGGCAGCCCGCGGGCGCTGTGGGCAATACGTACCGGACTGTCCCCCGAGTCCGCGTTTCTCCTGCGCGTTCGTGGAGCGTGTATTCGGGGAGCCTGCGTTCGTGGAGCGTCTGTTGAAGGCCCGGTAGGCTCGGGCACCATGCGGGCAGTCGTGCAGCGGGTCAGCCAGGCGAGCGTGACCGTCGACGGACGGGTGGCGGGTGCGATCGACGAGACAGGGCTTGCCGTCCTTGTCGGGATCACCCATGACGACACGCCGGAGAAGGCGAAGAAACTCGCTGCCAAGCTATGGGGACTGCGCATCCTCGACGGCGAGAAATCCTGTTCCGACGTGAACGCCCCGCTTCTGGTGATCAGCCAGTTCACGCTCTACGCGGACACGAACAAGGGCCGCAGGCCCGCCTGGAGCAACGCCGCCCCCGGACCCGTCGCGCAACCCCTGGTGGACAGCGTTGTCGGCGAGCTCAGGGCGCTCGGCGCCCATGTCGAGACCGGGATTTTCGGAGCGGACATGAAAGTCGCCCTGATCAACGACGGTCCGGTCACCATCATCCTCGACCTGTAAGACGCGACGAGGACCGGGAACGCGCCCAAATGCGCCTTCGAACCCGCTCGGGCGCCGGGGCAGCGGGGCGGGGCGCGGGGTCAGCCGGCGGAGAGCTTTGACGGGGTAAGCCCGGCGGCTTCGCACTGGGGGCGGCCGAGCAGGGAGATCTTGTCGTCGTGAATGTAGGCGGAGCGGCAGAACGACTTGGCGCCGGCGCCGCAGTAGTGGATGAGCGAACCGCCCGTGGAACTCGCGATCGTGAAGTTCACGCAGCCGTTCGCCGAAGATCCGTACCTGTCGTGGCCGACCGCGCCCCATACGCCCAGCCCCGCGCACAGTGCCAAGACCGCCACGCCAGCGGCGATCAGGATCTTCTTCCCGCGCGGGGAGAGCGACGGCCCGGCAAGCTGGTCGGCGCCAAGGCTGGTCTTGCTGTACATCGTCCGCCTTTCGCGTAAGAAGGCCATTGTAGGAGTTCTCGTGCAGGGGTTCTCGAGTAGGAGTTCCCGCTGAGTGGAGCGTGCCCTGCTAGGCGGCCGGATGAACAGGTGTTACGGTCGCCTGTAAAAGCGGCCCGCCGCCGCAGGCGCGCTGCTCGGGACGCAAGTTGCCAGGGAACAAGGGGTGGGGAACCATGGTCAAGCGCGACACCGTCTGGCCTGAGGGGACACCGTGCTGGGTGGACCTCGGCGTAGGCGACATTCCGAAGGCGATCGCCTTCTACAGTGCCGTGTTCGGCTGGAACGTCTCGCAGGGGCCGCCCGAGGCGGGCGGCTACTCCATCGCCAGCGCCGGCGGCCGTGACGTCGCGGGAATCGGGCCCAAGATGGGCCCGGCGGAGGCGCCGAGCGCCTGGACGGTGTACCTGGCGGCGGACGACGCCGACGCCACCGTCGCCAAGATCAAGAGCGCCGGCGGCACAGTGCTGATGGAGCCGATGGACGTCATGGAGTTCGGCCGGATGGCGGTCGCGGCGGATGTCACCGGGGCGGTCTTCGGCGTGTGGCAGGGGAACAAGCAGACCGGGGTGGGCGTCGCCAACGCGCCCGGCGCGCTGACCTGGAACGAGCACTTCAGCCGGGACTTCGAGGGCGCGAAGGCGTTCTATGCGGCGGTGTTCGGCTATGAGTTCGGCGACATGAGCAGCGACCAGTTCACGTACGCGACGCTGCTGCTTGGCGGGCACGAGGTGGGCGGCATCGGCGCTTACCCGGCCGATACGCCGGAATCGATGCGGCCGATGTGGAACACCTACTTCGGCACCGCGGACACCGACAAGTCGGTGCAGCAGGTATCAGAGGCAGGCGGCGCGATCATCCGCCCGGCCAGCGACAGCCCTTACGGCCGGATGGCCGTCGTCACCGACGACCAGGGAGCGGCATTCAGCCTGATCTCGACGCCCGCGGGCGACTGACACCCGGCGCCCCCGGCGGGCGATCGCTCGCCGGGGCACTGGGCAATCCGGGGAAGGTCGATGCCTACTCGCCGACCGGCGGCGTCCCGTGGGTGTGGAACGACTCGATCGTCCGCAGGCCCCACGCCTGCCCCTTGGCGCGCTCGGCCTGGGTCCAGGTGATGGTCTTCCAGTCCGGTGCGTAGATCAGCCGGCCGACCGGGTTGCACAGCTCGATCCGGTTGCCGCCCGGTTCGTACAGATACAGGAAGAACGTCTGCTGGATCGCGTGCTTATGCGGCCCGGTCTCGATGAACACGCCCTTTTCCAGGGCGATGTCCGCCGCGCGGAGGATGTCCTCGCGCGTGTCGGTCTTGAACGCGACGTGATGCAGCCGCCCGCGTGAGCCGCTCCAGTCGTTGGTGTAGACGACGTCGTAGGACTTCTGCGCGAAATGAGTCCACACCGCCGAGTAGGTGCCGTCGTCCAGCTGGATCCGCTCGGTGATCCGCGCCCCTAGCTGCCCGACCATGAAGTCGCCGCACGACGCGGAGTCCTCGGCCAGGTAGTTGACATGATCGAGGTAGCGGACGGAGACGCCGCGCGCTGGGTAGGCCTGTGCCTGATTCTTCAGCGTCGGCTTCAGTTCGTCGGGCGCGACGTACCATTCGCTGTCGTAGTACAGGTCCATCTCGTGTCCGTCCGGGTCATGGCACGAGTAGACCTTTCCGATGCCGGGGTCGCCGTCCTTCCAGCCGATCCCGAGCCCGGCGGCCTCCAGGGCCTTGACGCGGCGCTCGAGGGCCTCCTGGCTTTCCGCGCGCATCCCGACCCGGCGGATGCCGGACGTGGTGTGCCCGGTGAGCTTCACCGTGTGCCGCTCGTAGTCGTCCCAGGTCCGCAGGTACACGGAGTCGCCCTCGCGGCTGACCTCCGTCAGCCCGAGCACCTCCGTGAAGAACCAGCGGGATTTCTCCAGTTCGGGCGTGAGCAGCTCAACGTACGACAGGTGCGCGATGTCGTGCAGTGGCGGATGTGACATGTTTGCCTCCAAGGCGTTGGGTCCCCGTCGTATCCAGGTCCACCTCTACTCGCCTGGCGCCGCTCGAGCTGTTGCCGCAGTTCTGCCAGTGTCGTCGGGATGGTCATTGCGGCCCGCGGCGCCCGGTGTGCCCGCGGTGCCCGCGGCACGCAGGGCCGTGATCACGCTGGCTAGGTGCCGCCGGGTCGCCTGATCGGCGGCTTCGGGGTCGCGGCCGGTGATCGCGTCGATGATCGCCAGGTGCTCGCCGAGGGAGTGCCCGGGCCGTCCCGGGCGCAGCGCGAGCTGGAACTGGTGCCGGACGAGCTGGGCGTTGAGCCGGTCGAGCAGGGCGACCGCGACCGACTGACCGGAGATGACGCGGACGGTCCTGTGCAGTTCCTGGTTGGCCTCGGAGTACTTCCGCGGATCACCGTCGGCGACGCAGCGCTTGAGCCGTTCGGCAAGCTCGAGGAGAGCGGCGGCCTGCTGGTCGGTCACCCGCTCAGCGGCCTTGACGGCGCACAGGGCTTCGAGGGCCATCCGGCATTCGGTGATGGCGACGGCTTCCTCGGCTGTCACGACGCGGACGCGTGCCCCCTTGTTCGGCACTCGTTCCACGAGGCCCTCGGCCGTGAGCTCGATGAGCGCGGCCCTCAGGCTCCCCCGGGTGACGTGCAGCCGCGCCGCCAGTTCCTCTTCCACCAGCCGCTGGCCAGGCGCGACGTCGCCGCTGAGGATAGCCTGCCGAAGAGCGGTAATGGCGTGCGCCCGCGCCGGCTCCCCCGCACGGGGCCTGTCCGAACTGAGGCTGCCCGCACGTGACCCGTCCGGCTGAGGTCTGGGCATACGGCGAGGCTAACGACATCCCGGGAGAATTGTCAACAATCCAGTCACCGTATGTGCACGATGCTGTGGGCATATCACTATGAGTGTCCGCGGAGTATGTGGGCGGAAGGCAACGCGGCCTTGCGCGCTCGCTGTGTCGCGCTGGATAATTGTAGGCGTTATGTTACTTACTGCTGAACCCCGCTCCGCCCGGTAAACCGCAGCGCGCCAAACCGCGGTATGCCACAGGGCGCCGCGCCCGCGAACTCGCGTCGGCGATTCCCTACGGGAAGCATGAGGCATGGGCTGGTACACCACCGCTGAACTGGACAAGTTCCTGACGGCGACAGGTGGCTATCTGCGTGAGCACGCCGCGGAGAACTTCACGCTGCTGTCGGCGGCGCAGGACGCCCTCGGCGCCCCCACCGGACCCACCGGAGCCACCGGAGCCGCCGGGCCCACCGGAGCTGGCAGGCCCGCCAGGGCTGCCGGGCCTGCCAGGACGTCGCTGTACGGCTGGTGGGCGCCGCAGGACGGCATCGAACCGCGGGGCGCGTTCCTGCACGACGCGTCGGGGCGGCTCATCATCGCGGGGCGGGCGCCCGAGCCCGCCGCGGCGCTCGCGGCAACGCTCGCGCGTGCCGGGCGGACCGGGCTGGCCGTGTCCGCGGTGGACGCGCCCTCGGCCGCCGCCGACGCCTTCGCCGCGGCCTGGAGCCAGCGGTCCGGCATGGCAGTCAGGGTGATCCGCAACAGCCAGCTGTTCCGGCTGACCAGCGTGATCAGGGGCTACGAGGGCCCGGCCGGGCGGGCGCGCCCCGCCACGTGGGCCGACCGGGGCCTGCTCGTGGCGTGGCTGAGCGCGATGGGGACGGAGGTGGGCAATCTCGGCGGCGCCCCCGAGGCCTCCACGGACGACCTTCTCGGCTACGGCGGCGCCGTGCTCTGGGAGGCCGACGACGCCCCGGTTTCGATGGCGGTCGTGACCCGCCCGGTGGCGGGCGTGGTGCGCGTCGCGAACGTGTACACGCCGCCCGCGTACCGTGGCCGCGGGTACGGCAGCGCCGTGATGGTCGCCGTCTGCCGGGCCGCGCTGGTCGGCCGGGCACGCGAGGTCATTGTGCTCGCCGACCAGTTGCGGCCGCTGCGCCGCGCCACCCAGCTAGGCTTCGAACCGGCGGGCGAGAGGTCGGTGCTGTCGTTCGGTCCGCCGACCGGGCCGCTGCCGGTGCAGCGCCCGAGCGGCCCGATGCCGCGCATCCGCTGAGAGCGCGATCCCGGGAGCGTGATCTCCGGAGATACCCCCCCGACCGGGGGGCGTACCCTCGGTCGGCCGACTAGGCTCACGGTTGTACACCGCACAGCTGTACATCGCACCGCCAGGAAGGCCCCACCCGATCGTGACCACCCAGCCCACCACCGAGCAGACGACCACGGCACAGCCGACACCCACGGCGCAGCCGGCCACGGCGCGGCCGGCCACGGCGCGGCCGGCGGAACAGAAGCCCTCCGTGGTCCAGCGGATCGCCGGCGAGCTCGCCGTCCGCGACTGGCAGGTCGCCGCCGCGGTCGAGCTTCTCGACGGTGGCGCCACCGTCCCGTTCGTCGCCCGCTACCGCAAGGAAGCGACCGGTACCCTCGACGATGCCCAGCTGCGCACCCTTGAAGAGCGGCTGCGCTACCTGCGCGAGCTGGACGAGCGCCGGGCGGCCATCCTGGCCTCGATCGAAGAGCAGGGCAAGCTGACCGACGAGCTGCGGGCGCAGATCGACGCGGCCGAGACCAAGGCACGGCTGGAGGACCTCTACCTCCCCTACAAGCCGAAGCGCCGCACCAAAGCCCAGATCGCCCGTGAGAACGGCCTCGAGCCGCTGGCTGACCTGCTGCTGTCCGCACCGGACAACGACCCGCGGGAAGCCGCGGCGGCGTATCTCAACGAGAACGTCGCCGACGCGGCGGCCGCACTCGACGGCGCGCGCGCCATCCTCGTCGAGCGGTTCGGCGAGGACGCCGACCTCATCGGCGAACTCCGCGAACGGATGTGGGGCTCCGGCGAGCTGGTCGCGAAGGTCCGCGAGGGCAAGGATGAGGACGGCAAGAAGTACTCGGACTACTTCGACTTCGCCGAGCCGTTCGGCCGCCTGAAGGCCCACCGGATCCTCGCGATGTTCCGCGCGGAGAAGGAAGAGGTCCTCGACCTGACCTTCAGCCCGGTCACCGCGGCCGACGTGGAGGGCGCCCTGGAGATCGAGCCGGACGCGGACTACACGCGGCCGATCGCGGCCCGCTTCGACATCTCCGACCTGGGCCGTCCCGCGGACAAGTGGCTCACGGACACCGTCCGCTGGGCGTGGCGCACTCGCATCCTCGTCCACCTCGGCATCGACCTGCGGATGCGGCTGTGGCAGGAGGCCGAGGGAGAAGCGGTCGACGTCTTCGCCGCCAACCTCCGCGATCTGCTGCTGGCCGCCCCGGCGGGACAGCGAGCCACGATGGGCCTCGACCCGGGATTCCGCACCGGCGTCAAGGTGGCGGTCGTCGACAACACCGGCAAGGTGGTCGCGACGCACACGATCTATCCGCACGTGCCGCAGAACAAGTGGGACGAATCGCTCCGTATCCTCGCCACGCTTGCGAAAGCGCACCACGTCGATCTGATCGCCATCGGCAACGGCACCGCTTCCCGCGAGACCGACAAGCTCGCCCTCGACCTCATCAACGCCCAGCCTGAGCTGAACCTGACGAAGGTCGTCGTCTCCGAGGCCGGCGCGTCCGTCTACTCAGCCTCGGCGTACGCGTCCGGTGAGCTTCCCGACCTCGACGTGTCCCTGCGCGGCGCCGTGTCGATCGCCCGCCGCCTCCAGGACCCCCTGGCCGAACTCGTCAAGATCGACCCGAAGTCGATCGGCGTCGGCCAGTACCAGCATGACATCACGGGCGGCAAGCTGGACCGGTCCCTCGACGCGGTCGTCGAGGACTGCGTGAACGCGGTCGGCGTTGACCTCAACACCGCGTCCCGCCCGCTGCTCGCCCGCGTGTCCGGCATTACCGACGGGCTCGCCGGCTCGATCGTCGCCCACCGCGACGCCAAGGGCGCGTTCACCACCCGCGAGGAACTCAGGCAGGTCCCGCGCCTCGGCCCGAAGGCGTTCGAGCAGTGCGCCGGCTTCCTCCGCATCCCCGGCGGCTCGGACCCGCTCGACGCCTCCGGAGTGCACCCCGAGTCCTACCCGGTGGTCCGCCGCATCCTGGCCTCGACCGGGGCCGAGGTGAGCGGGCTCATCGGCAACACGTCCGTGCTGCGCGGCCTGAACCCGGCCCAGTTCACCGACGAGGCGTTCGGCCTCCCGACCGTGAATGACATCCTCCGCGAGCTGGAAAAGCCGGGACGGGACCCGCGCCCGGAATTCCAGACCGCGACCTTCGCCGAGGGTGTCGTCGGGCTCGACGACCTCGAACCGGGCATGGTGCTGGAGGGCCAGGTCACGAACGTGGCGGCGTTCGGCGCTTTCGTGGACATAGGCGTCCACCAGGACGGGCTCGTGCACGTGTCCGCGATGTCCCGCGACTTCGTCTCCGACCCGCGCTCGGTGGCCAAGCCAGGCGACGTCGTCCGGGTCAAGGTCCTGTCCGTCGACATCCCGCGCAAGCGCATCTCCCTGACGATGCGCCTCGACGATCCCGCCGACGGTACTCAGGCGGGCGGCGGTCCTCAGGCGGGCGGCGGCTCCGCACGCAGTTCTCGCCCTGCCCCCCGAACGAACCGTGGTGACTCCCAGCCCCCCCGTGACTCCGCCCGCGGCGGTGACCAGCGTGGCGGTGACCAGCGTGGCGGCAACCCGCGCGGCGGCGACCGGCGCGGCGGTGACCAGCGTGGCGGCGACCAGCGCGGCGGTGACCGGCGCGGCGGCGATCGAGGTGGCAGGGGAGGCGGCGACCGCCGCGGTGACGGGTCTCGTGAGGGCCGCGACAACCGCGGGAACCACGGCGCTAACCGCGACGGCTCTGCCCGTGGTGGCGGCGCGGCCCCGGCGAATAGCGCGATGGCCGAGGCCCTGCGCAAGGCAGGACTCGTCGGCGGCGGCGGCACGCAAGACCGCCGCAAGGACCGCCCCTGACGCGTTACGCCGCACGGTGCCGGTGTCGCAAGCCGAAAGGTGAATGGTGTAATCAGCGCGCGCATCTATGCTCGTAGCACTCCATTGAGGCGATACCGGCATAGCTCGCATATTCCGTGGCATAATGTCGGCTCATGACAAGTTACGGGGGACCGGGGGAACCCTCGCATTCCGTTCAGCCCCCGCCTGCAGTTCAGTCTGCGCCTGCTGTCCAGCCCCCGCCTCCGATCTCGGCGGGCCGGGCATATGCCGAAGTGGTCCTCGTGTTCGGGCTGTTCTTCGCGGGGAGCATCATCAACGCCGGCGAGATGCTGGCTGGCCGCCTGCCATCGCCAGGGGGCAGTTGGGCCGAATTCGCCCCCGCCGCCGTCCAGGAATTGACCTACGCGGGTCTCGCCGCCCTTGTCGCCATCCTGCTATCGGCCAGGCGCGGGATGACGCTCAGGCAACTGGGACTCGGCTTGCCCCGGCAGGCCGACGGCACGGCGTCGCCCGGCCGGACCACCCGCATGGGGGCCCTGGCGCTCGTGGCCCTGATCATCGGGGCCGTGTTCATGGTCCGGCTGGAGACCGGTCACCTCGCGCAGCCGGCTTACCCGACCGGTGCCTATTTCGTATACGCCGTCGCGGGGTCGCTGCAAAGCGGCGTGGTCGAGGAGATGATCGCCCTCGCATTCGTCGTCACCACGCTCCGGCAGGCTCGCAGGCCGGTGCCGGAGATATTCATCGTCGCGGTGCTCCTCCGGTGTTCCTACCACATCTATTACGGCGTTGGCGTCATCGGAGTCGCTGTCTGGGCGACGCTATTCGTCTGGCTCTTCCTGCGGTATGGAAGCATCATTCCGCTGATCGTCATCCATTTCCTCTGGGACGCGTCCCAGTTCCTGGCGGAGAAGTGGCCCGCGGTTGGCGCCGTCGCGAGCGTCGGCGTGCTGGCCTTGCTGACCACGGCCTTCATCACCTGGCTGGTGGAATTCAACCGTCGCAACGCGTGGAAGACGCGACCGCCCGTCTCCCCGCCGCCCTGGCCCGTGCCGCCGCCGCCTCCGGCCGGTGATCACTGATCGCCTGCCTTCATCGCCCGTCGGCCCGCGGGAATTTTCCTGGCACGGCAGCGACGTCATGCGGCACGGCGACGAAGTCCGGGAGCCAGGCATGGGGTTGAATGGGGCTGTGGCTGGTATCGAGGAGTTTGCGGGACTCATCGGGCACGATCACGGGCTTGTGGTGGTGTCCGTGCCGCGCGAGGACGGGACGATCTCGTCGTCGGTGGTGAACGCCGGGGTGCTGGCGCATCCCGTCACCGGGCAGACGGTCGTCGGGATGGTGATCCGCGGCGGGACGCGCAAGCTCTCGCTGCTGCGCAAGCGGCCGTACGCGAACGTCGTTGTCCGGGCCGGGTGGCAGTGGGCCGCCGCCGAAGGATCCGTCGACCTCATCGGCCCGGCCGACCCTTATCCCGGCTTCGACGCCGAGCGGATCAGGATCCTGCTCCGCGAGATCTTCACCGCGGCCGGCGGCACGCACGAGGACTTCGACGCCTACGACCGGGTGATGCGGGAAGAGGGGCGGACCGCCGTGTTCGTCAAACCCGATCGCGTCTACTCGAACCCGGCCCGATGACAGAACGCAGGCCTCGTCGCAGCGCAGGAATGCCGAAGAGAGGAATGATCTGGTGAGCGTGGTAACTGAGCGGCGGCTGGTCTCGCTCCCCGACGGGCGGGACATGGATGTGCTCACGGTCGGGGCGGGGGACGGGCTCCCGCTAGTCATCCACGAGGGCACGCCTGGTGGCCTCGTCCTCTACCCGCCGACGGCGGAAGCCGCGCTGAAGCGCGGGCTGCGCGTCGTCATGACGGCACGGCCAGGGTACGAGGGGTCCACGCCGCGACCCGGCCGGATCGTCGGCGACGTCACCGAGGACATCGCGGCCGTCCTCGACGACATCGGCGCGGAAACGTTCATCACCTACGGGGTATCCGGCGGCGGCCCGCACGCGCTCGCCTGCGCGGCGAACCTGCCGGGCCGGTGCCTGGCCGCCGCGTCGGTCGCCGGGGTCGCCCCCTACGGCGCCGAACGCCTGGACTTCCTCGCGGGGATGGGGCCGGAGAACGTCGAGGAGTTCGCCAGGGCCCTGCGGGGAAGCGCGGAACTGACCCCGTACCTGGAAGGCGAGGCGGCCGCGCTCGGGAACGTGACCGCCGATGACATCATCGCCGCGTTCGGCGGACTGGTCGCGGACGCGGATAAGGCCGTGCTCACGGGAACGTACGCCGCGAACCTCGCCTCCAGCCTGCGCGCGGCCCTGTCGAACGGCATCGCGGGCTGGCGTGACGACGACCTGGCGTTCACCGCGGACTGGGGATTCGGCCTCGGGAATCTCGCCGCTCCCGTCGCCGTCTGGCAGGGCGACCAGGACCGCATGGTCCCCTACGCGCACGGCGTATGGCTCGCCGGGCACATCCCCGGTGCCCGGGCCCACCTGATGCCCGGCGAGGGGCACCTGTCGCTCACCCTCGCCGCCATCGGAGAGATCCTCGACGACCTCCTCGACCTCGCGGGACTGCCAGCCTAGCCAGCCAGGCTCGCGGCCTGGCGCTCGAGCCGTCAGGGGAGCGGCTTGCGCCCGACGCCGCCGTAGCAGCTCACCTCGGCGGGGGAGGGGACAGGGCCGTCGTCGTCGCGTCGCCATTGCGAGACGAGCACGACTCCGGGCGGCACCAGTTCGAGGCCGCTGAACGCCAGTCGCGCGAACTCGCCGGAATCCCGGTGCTGCGGCGCCACCCCCGGCACCCTGTAGTCCCCCTTCACGGCGTTGAAGCTGTCCGGGGCGTGTTCGGCCGTGACATGCGAGGCGACCAGGTAGCTGCCGGGCGGCAGGGCGCGCAGGAGCGTGGCGATGATGTCGGCGGGTCCGTCGGCGTCCGGGATGAAGTGCAAGAGCGCGACCAGCATCAGCGCGACGGGCTGGCTGAAGTCGAGGGTGCCGGTGACCGCCGGGTCGGACAGGATCGCTTCCGGATCCCGGATGTCAGCGTGGACGTAGGCGGTGCGTCCTTCCGCCGAGGATGTGAGCAGCGCCCGCGCGTGGGCGAGCACCAGCGGATCGTTGTCCGTGTAGACCACGCGCGCGCCCGGCGTGACCCGCTGCGCGATCTCATGCACGTTCTCGGTGGTCGGCAGGCCGGTGCCGATGTCGAGGAACTGCCGGATGCCGGCTTCGGCCGCGAGGAACCGCACGGCCCGGCGCAAGAAGGCGCGGTTCTCGCGCGCCATGGTCCGTATCGCGGGCAAATGAGCGATGAGCTTGTCCGCTGCCGCCCGGTCAGCGGCGAAGTGGTTCTTGCCGCCGATCCAGTAGTCGTACATCCGCGCCGTGTGCGGGCGGGTGATGTCGATTTCCGGCGGCAGCGCCTGATCGGCGGGGGTTTCCGGCATGGGGACAGCCTAGACCGCCGTCCGGCCGGCAGTCACCACGGATCGTTCGGCATAATCGGCGAAAAGCGGCACCGGCGGATACCCGCACGCGTTCGCTCCCGGGCACCGATAGCATCGGTTGAGCAGACCTGACGCACATCCAGTCCTACAGACAGCGAGGAGCCCACCGTGTCGAGCCAGCAGCTTCGGATCACCCTCGCCGGCCGCGAGCATGTGACCGGGGCCGGGACGACGGCGGGCGCCGCGCTGGACGGCGGGAGCACCGTGATCGCCGCCCGCGTGAACGGTACCCCGCGCGACCTCGCCTACGTCCTGGCCGACGGGGACCGGGTCGAACCGATCAGCATCGACACCGACGACGGCCGCGCGATCCTGCGGCACTCCACCGCGCACGTCATGGCGCAGGCGGTGCAGGAGATCTTCCCCGAGGCCAAGCTCGGCATCGGCCCGCCGATCGAGAACGGCTTCTACTACGACTTCGACGTCGCCACGCCGTTCGCGCCGGAGGATCTGAAGAGGGTCGAGGCGCGGATGCGCCAGATCGTCAAGCAAGGCCAGTTCTTCTCGCGGCGCGTGGTCGCCGAGGACGAAGCCAGGCAAGAGCTCAAGGGCGAGCCGTACAAACAGGAACTTATCGGGATAAAAGGGTCGCCCGGAGCGCAAGACGGAGAGGAGTCCGTCGAGGTCGGCGGCCCAGAGCTCACGATCTATGACAACCTCGACCCGAAGACCGGCGACCTCTGCTGGAAGGACCTCTGCCGGGGTCCCCACCTGCCGTCCACCAGGCAGATCCCCGCGTTCAAGCTGATGCGCACAGGCGGCGCCTACTGGCGCGGCAGCGAGAAGAACCCGCAGCTCCAGCGGATCTACGGGACGGCCTGGGAGTCGAGGGACAAGCAGGACGAGTACCTGACAATGCTCGCGGAAGCCGAGCGCCGCGACCACCGCAGGATCGGCGCCGAGCTTGACCTGTTCTCGTTCCCGCCGGAGATCGGTTCCGGCCTGCCCATCTTCCACCCCAAGGGCGGCATCATCCGCCGCGAGATGGAGGCGTACTCGCGCAAGCGGCACGCCGAGGCGGGGTATGAGTTCGTCAACACCCCGCACATCACGAAGGGGCACCTGTTCGAGACCAGCGGGCACCTGCCGTACTACGCGGACACGATGTTCCCGCCGATGGAGGTCGAGGGCAGCGAGTACTACCTGAAGGCCATGAACTGCCCGATGCACAACCTGGTCTTCAAGGCCCGGGGGCGGTCATACCGGGAACTTCCGCTGCGGCTGTTCGAGTTCGGCACCGTGTACAGGTACGAGAAGTCGGGTGTCGTGCACGGCCTGACCCGGGTGCGCGGGCTGACCATGGACGACTCGCACATCTACTGCACGCCGGAGCAGATGGAGGACGAGCTCACGTCGGTGCTCTCGTTCGTCCTCGACCTGCTGCGCGACTACGGCCTGTCCGACTTCTACCTGGAGCTGTCGACCCGCGACGACTCCGATAAGTTCATCGGGTCCGACGAGCAGTGGGAGGCGGCGACGCAGACGCTTGCCTCGGTCGCCACCGCGTCCGGGCTCGAACTCGTCCCCGACCCGGGCGGTGCCGCGTTCTACGGCCCGAAGATCTCCGTTCAGACGCGCGACGCGATCGGCCGGAACTGGCAGATGTCCACGGTGCAGCTCGACTTCAACCAGCCGGCCCGGTTCGGCCTGGAGTACCAGGCCGCGGACGGGACCAGGCAGCAGCCGATCATGATCCACCGGGCGCTGTTCGGCTCGATCGAGCGGTTCATGGGCGTGCTGATCGAGCACTACGCGGGCGCCTTCCCGCCCTGGCTCGCGCCGGTGCAGGTCGTGGGCATCCCGATCGCGGACAGCCACGTGCCCTACCTTGCGAAGGTGGCCGGTCTGCTCGCCCTGGAGGGGATCCGGGTGGAGGTCGACGACTCCGACGACCGGATGCAGAAGAAGATCCGCACCGCGCAGAAGCAGAAGGTGCCGTTCATGCTGATCGCCGGGGATTCCGACGTCGAGGCCGAGGCGGTGTCCTTCCGCTACCGGGACGGCTCGCAGCGCAACGGCGTGCCGGTGGCCGAGGCGGTGGCAGCGATCGTGGCAGCGGTCCGGGACCGCGTGCAGGTGTGAGCGTGGTTCCGCCACCCTTCACCGAACGATCCGGGGTTCGTGCGGCAGGTCCCGTGCCTGCCGCGGGCGGCGAGCAGAGTTCGCCCGGGGTGCCCGCGGAGCCGAACCCGGATATGCCCCCGGGAGGCCTGCCGGGCGCGGGCGTGCCGGACGCGTACGGTCGTCTGTGGACGCCGCACCGGCTGGCGTACATCCAGGGTGCGGGGAAGCCGACCGGCCCCGGGGCGGACGAGGGCTGCCCGTTCTGCGTCGCGCCCACGCTGACGGACGAGGAAGGCCTGATCGTCGCGCGCGGCTCGCTGGTGTACGCGATCATGAACCTGTACCCATACAATTCCGGGCATATGTTGATTTGTCCGTACAGGCATTTGGCGGACTATTCGGAGCTTTCGGTGGCGGAGTCGGCTGAGTTCTCCGACTACACGCGGCGCGCGATCGAGGGGCTGCGGGCGGCGTCGGGCCCGCACGGGTTCAACATCGGCATGAACCTCGGCACCGTCGCCGGCGCCGGAATCGCCGCCCACCTGCACCAGCACGTGGTACCGCGGTGGGGCGGCGACACCAACTTCATGCCAGTCGTCGGCCGCACCCGGGTGCTGCCCCAACTGGTCGCCGACACCCGCAAAATCCTCGCCGACGCCTGGCCCGCAGACTGACCAGCGCCCCGCCCGGCTCCGGCCCGCGTTACTCGGGCCGGGACTGCGCCGCTACCTTCGTCGCCAGGTTTGACGGCAGCGGTTCGTGGCGCAGGTAGCCGCGGGTGAACGAGCCCGTGCCGTGGGAGACCGAGCGCAGGTCGATCGGGTACCGGGTGATCTCCAGTTCGGGCACCTCGGCCCGGATGAGCGTGCGCCCGACGCCGATGGCCTCGGTGCCGAGGACACGCCCGCGTCTGCCCGACAAATCCGACATGACCGCGCCGACGTAGTCGTCCGGCACCAGGATCGACATCTCGTCGACGGGTTCAAGCAGGAGGGGCGCCGCCTTCTCGGCGGCGTCCTTCAGCGCGGCCCGGCCGGCCTTCTGGAACGCCATGTCCGAGGAGTCCACCGAGTGCGCCTTGCCGTCGAACAACGTGACCCGCACCCCCGTCATCGGGTAGCCGGCCAGCACGCCCTGCTCCATCTGCGCGCGAACGCCCTTTTCCACCGACGGGATGAACTGCCGCGGCACGACGCCGCCGACGATCTTGTCGACGAACTCAAAACCCCTGCCCGCGGGCAGGGGCTCCACCTCGATCTGGCAGATTCCGTACTCGCCGTGCCCGCCGGTCTGCTTCACGTTCCGCCCGAGGCCGCGGGCGGCGGACGACACCGTCTCCCGTAGCGGCACCCGCAGGCTCACCGTCTCCACGGTGACGCCGTACCGGGACGACAGCCGGTCGAGAAGCACGTCGGCGTGCGCCTCGCCCATGCACCACAGCACGAGCTGGTGCGTCTCGGCGTTCATCTCCAGGCGCATGGCGGGCTCTTCGGCGACCAGGCGCGACAGGGCCTGGGACAGCTTGTCCTCGTCGGCCTTCGACTTGGCGACGATCGCCACGGGCAGCAACGGCTCCGGCATCGTCCACGGCTCCATGAGCAGCGGCTGCTCCTTCGACGACAGGGTGTCCCCGGTCTCAGCGGTCGTGAGCTTCGCGACCGCGCAGATGTTCCCCGCGGTGCACTCCGGCAAGGGCCGCTGCTGCTTGCCCAGGGGGGAGCTCAGCGCGCCGATCCGCTCGTCGTCGTCGTGGTCCGCGCGGCCGCGCCCGACCCGTCCGTGTCCCGAGACGTGGACGGGCAGGTCGGGCTGCAGCGTGCCGGAGAAAACCCGGACGAGGCTGATCCGGCCGACGTAGGGGTCGGAGGTGGTCTTCACGACCTCCGCCAGCAGCGGTCCGTCCGGGTCGCACTTCAGCCCGGCGACCGGCTTGCCCGAGACGGATGTCACCGGCGGCAGCGGGTGCTCGAGCGCGGACGGGAAGCCCTGGGTGATGATCTCGATCAGCTCGGCCATGCCGATCCCGGTCGCGGAAGCGGTCGTGAGCACAGGGAAGAAGCTGCCGCGGGCGACGGCCTTCTCCAGGTCCTCGATGAGCACGCTGGTCGCGATGGACTCGCCCGACAGGTACCGGTCCATGAGCGTCTCGTCTTCGCTCTCCTGGATGATCCCCTCGATCAGTTCGTCCCGGGCGGAGTCCACTCTCCCTGACTCCGAATCGGGGACGGGAACGATGGCCCGCGACCCGCCCGAGTAGTCGTAAAGCTGGCGGGACAGCAGCCCGATCAGCCCCGTGACCCCCGACCCTCCGGCGGCGCTTCCCGTAGCCGGGGCAACCGGCAGGTACAGCGGCAGCACCGCGTCGCCGAACGCCGCACGGCATGCCTCAAGCGCCACGCTGAAGTCCGCCCGCTGATGATCGGCCTTCGTGATCACTACCGCTCGCGGCATGCCGACGGCCGCGCACTCTTCCCACAACATCCGGGTGACGCCGTCCACGCCGTCGGTCGCGGCGACGACGAACAGCGCCGAATCAGCCGCGCGCAGCCCGGCGCGCAGGTCGCCGATGAAGTCCGCGTACCCGGGCGTGTCGAGCAGGTTCACCGTGACGCTGCCCTTGTCGCCGGTGAAAACCAGCGGCGCGAGCGTCAGGTTCACCGAACGCTGCTGGCGGATCTCTACATCGTCGAAGTCGCTGACCGTCGTGCCGTCCTCGATCCGCCCCGGTCGCTGGATCGTTCCGGTATATCCGAGCAGAGTCTCGACGAGCGTCGTCTTCCCGGATCCGGAATGGCCGACTAGCACGACGTTGCGTACATTGCCCGCGTCGTTCATCACTCCCTCGCCTCCTTGCGCTGGATGAGCTGTCGTAACTCAAAGCGTGAACCCGACGACGGCGTTACCACAAGACCCCTGTAATCAATCTGAGAGGTATCGAGCAGGTGACGAATGTCCCGGACTTGTGGTGACGGGAGGAACCGGGTATCTCCCACAGTAGGATCTGTGCGTCATGCTGAACTTCCTCCGACCGGGTGTCGCCCGGGTGCTCAACCCGGTGGGGCGGGCGCTCGCCCGCACGCCCGTCACGCCGAACATGGTGACCGTGGCGGGCACTGTCGGCCTGTCCGCCTGCGCGCTGTCCCTGTTCCCGATCGGGGAGATGTTCCCCGGGGCGTTCGGCTGCACGGTGTTCGTGCTCACCGACATGCTCGACGGCACCCTCGCGCGCATCAAGGGCACGACCAGCCTGTGGGGCCAGTTCCTGGATTCGACCATGGACCGGGTCGCGGACGCGGCGATATTCGGGGGCCTGACGATCTGGTTCATCCGCGAGCACGATCTCACCCTGGCGATCGTGACGCTGTTCTGCCTCGCGTGCGGATTCTGCGTCTCCTACGTCAAGGCCCGCGCCGAGGGCGTGGGCCTGTCCGCCAACGTAGGATTGATAGAGCGGCCGGAACGGATGCTGATCAGCCTGACCTCTGTCGGGCTGTCCGGGCTGGGCGTGCCGTACATCATGCCCGTAGGGCTGTGGGCGCTGGCGGCGGGGAGCCTGTTCACGCTGGGACAGCGGATGCGCGCGGTCTACGCGGACGCGAAGGCCAAGGCGGCGGAGGCGGCGCCCAGCACTGTTGACGTCGGGGCTCACGAGGAGGGCTGAAGTCAGGTGCTTCAGGATCGGCTGCTCAGCGCGGCGTTCAGCGCGGGCTGGGGCCTGGTGTGCCGCCTGCCCGAATCATGGGCGCGCGGCCTGTTCGCGTTCGGCGCCGACATCGCCTGGCGCAGGCAGGGCGCCGGCGTGCAGGTCCTCGAGGGCAATCTCGTCAGGGTCCTCCGGACGATCGATGGTTCCTCACCGACGTCCGGATACGGGGGCATCGTCGCTGCGGAACAGACGGGTGAGTCTGGTTCCGCCGGCGTCGACGGCGGTGCGCTGCGCGACCTGTCGCGGCAGGTCATGCGGTCCTACGCCCGCTATTACGCGGAGACGTTCCGGCTGCAGGCGATCCCGCCGCAGACGATCCTGAAGGGATTTCACGTCAACCAGGACGCCATAGACCGGGCCCTGGAGTACATGAAGAACGGCCGCGGCGTGATCTTCGCGCTGCCGCACATGGGCGACTTCGAGCTGGCCGGCCTGTGGGTCACCCTGAGCGGAGCCGGGTCGTTCACCACCGTGGTCGAGCGGCTCAAGCCGGAATCCGTGTTCCAGAAGTTCCTGAAGTTCCGCGAGAGCCTCGGCATGGAGGTGCTGCCGACCACAGGCGGCCCGCATCCGTTCGGCGTCATGGCTCGCCGGCTGCGGGACGGGAAAATGGTCTGCATCGTGGCCGACCGGGACCTGTCCGACACCGGCGTCGAGGTCGATTTCTTCGGGGAGAAGGCGCTCATGCCGAGCGGGCCGGCCGGCCTCGCCGTGCAGACGGGCGCGGCGCTGATGCCAGTGTCGTGCTGGTTCGAGGGCGAGAGCGAGTGGAGCGCGCACGTGTTCGACGAGATCCCGGTACCGGAGACGGGTACCCGCAGCGAGAAGGTCGCGGCGATGACGCAGGCGATGGCCACCGTCTTCGAGCGAGGGATCAGCGAGCACCCCGAAGACTGGCACATGCTCCAGAAGGTCTTCCTGAACGACCTCGACCCAGAGCGTCTCGAGCGCAGCCGCCGCCGGGCGGCGGCCAGGGAGAGCTCTTGAGAATAGGCATCGCCTGCCCCTACTCCTGGGATGTCCCGGGCGGGGTGCAGTCGCACATCAGGGACCTCGCCGAGGCGCTGATCGGGCTCGGGCAGGACGTCTCGGTGATCGCCCCGGCGGATGACGACCGGCCCCTGCCGCCCTACGTCGTGCCCGCCGGCGGGGCGATGCCGGTGCCCTACAACGGGTCGGTGGCCCGGCTGTCGTTCGGCCCGCTGTCGCTGAACCGGGTGCGCCGCTGGCTGCGTGAGGGGGCCTTCGACGTGCTGCACGCGCACGAGCCCTCGGTGCCGAGCCTGTCGCTGCTGGCGTGCTGGGCGGCCACCGGGCCGATCGTGGCGACCGTGCACACGGCCATGCCGCGTTCCCGGGTGCTGCTGTTGACCCAGCCGGTGCTGCGCAGCGCGCTGGAGAAGATCGACGGGCGGATCGCGGTCTCGGAATCGGCGCGCACGACGCTCGTGCATCATCTCGGCGGCGACGCCGTCCTCATCCCCAACGGGGTCGCCACCAGCAAGTACCGTCACGCGCTCCCGCTGGACGGATGGCAGCGCCTCCCCGGCCAGCCAGGCTCCCCCGGCCAGCCAGCCCCGGCCGACGTCCCGGCCGACGTCCCGGGGGAGGGCGGCGCGATCGGATTTCTCGGCCGTATCGACGAGCCGCGCAAGGGCCTCGCCGTGCTGCTGAAGGCGTTCGAGATCCTCGCGCCCGCGCGGCCAGGGTTGCGGCTGCTGATCGCGGGGCGGGGCGACACCGGCGAATGGCGGCACAAGCTGCCAGCGGCGATCCGCGACCGCGCCGTCTTCCTGGGGGAGACCACAGAGGAGGAGAAGATCCGCGTCCTGCACTCCGTCGACGTGTTCTGCTCCCCGAACACCGGCGGGGAATCCTTCGGCATCGTCACCGCCGAGGCGATGGCGGCCGGCCTGCCCATCGTCGCCAGCGACATCGAGGCATTCCGGCAGGTGCTGCGGGACGGGCGCGCCGGCGAACTGTTCGCCAACGGCGACGCGGCCGACCTCGCGCGGGTGGCCGGGAGGCTGCTGGATGACCCGGCACGCCGCGCGGAGCTATCGGCGGCGGCACTGAAGGCGGTCGCCGAATACGACTGGGGCGTCGTCGCGAAGAACGTGCTCAGCGTGTACGAGACCGTCGTGCTCGGTCGCGCCACGGTGGGGGTCGTGTAGCGGTGATCTGGACTCTGATCGTCGCGATCCTTCTGGTGCTCGTGCTGTGGGGCTTCTACGTATCCTGGCGGGCTACCAGGCTGGACGGGCTGCACAACCGGGTGGAAGGCGCACGCACAGGGCTGGAACTGGCGATGGAGCGGCGCAGTTCGGTGGCCTACGAGCTGGCGTCGTGCGGACTGCTCGACCCGGCGACGAGCCTGCTGCTCGCGGACGCGGTGCGGCGCGCCAAGGACGCGCGGCCGGACGAGCGTGACCTGGCGGAGAGCGACCTGACGCGTGCGCTGCGCGCGACGTTCGGCCTGCCGGAGTTCCGGCCCTCACTGAACGGCGGCGGCAGCACCGCCGCCGAACTCGTCGCCGAGGTAGAGGCGGCGGCCCACCAGGTATACATCGCCCGGAAGTTCTACAACGACATCGCGGGCCGCACGATGTACGCGCGCACCCGCCCCCTGGCCCGCGTCTTCCGCCTCTCCGGCACCGCGATCGCCCCGGAATTCTTCGAAATAGACGACGCCCTCATCGAAACCGACGTCCGCGACTGACCCCGCGGGCCGGCGCCCCGCGCCTGACCCGCGGGCCCGGCGTCCCGCGTTGCGTTACCAGCCCCGCGTGGCGAAGTGCTCGCCGGACGGGAGGGCGTCGAGGTTGATGCCGACCATGGCCTCGCCGAGGCCGCGGGACACCTTCGCGACCACGTCCGGGTCGTCGTGGAACGTGGTGGCCTTCACGATCGCCGCCGCCCGCTTCGCGGGGTCGCCGGACTTGAAGATGCCCGAGCCGACGAATACGCCCTCGGCTCCTAGCTGCATCATCATCGCCGCGTCTGCCGGGGTGGCGATGCCGCCGGCGGTGAACATCACCACAGGGAGCCTTCCGGCCCTGGCCACCTCGGCCACCAGGTCGTGCGGGGCCCGGAGTTCCTTGGCGGCGCTGAACAGTTCCTCTTCCGGCAGGCCGGACAGCCGCTTGATCTCGCCGGAGAGGGCGCGCATGTGCCGTGTCGCCTCGACGACGTTGCCGGTGCCTGCCTCGCCCTTGGAGCGGATCATCGCGGCGCCTTCGGAGATCCGGCGCAGCGCCTCGCCCAGGTTCGTCGCGCCGCACACGAACGGCACGGTGAACTTCCACTTGTCCACGTGATGCGCCTCGTCGGCGGGTGTCAGCACCTCGGACTCGTCGATGTAGTCGACGCCGATCGCCTGGAGGACCCGGGCCTCGACGAAGTGGCCGATCCGGCACTTGGCCATCACCGGGATCGACACCGCGTTGATGATCGACTCGACCATGTCGGGGTCGCTCATCCGCGCGACGCCGCCCTGCGCCCGGATATCGGCGGGCACTCGCTCCAGTGCCATCACCGCGACGGCGCCGGCGTCCTCGGCGACCTTGGCTTGCTCGGGCGTGACCACGTCCATGATCACGCCGCCCTTGAGCATCTCCGCCATGCCCCGCTTGACGCGCGCGGTACCGGTCTCGGCGGAAGACGAAGAAGAGTCGATCTGGTTAGACATGCCTCCATGTTAAGCAGGCTGGCCAGCCCTGGTGGCAGACGCGCTTCGCGGTGCCGGTGCGGATCGCCTCCGTCGTCCGCGCCGCGCTCCGCCGGCGGCCCTCCCATCCGCGTGGTGGCAGTCGATCATGTCGGGCACGATTACCTCCGCCGATCCGCATGCCGTCTTCCGGTAAAATGATCTTTTCGGTAATGGTGGCGGGGTGGCAAGGATTTTCGCGGGGAGGGAACCGGTTTGCCGGTAATCGGGGTGCTCGCCCTGCAAGGCGATGTGCGCGAACACATCCGGGCGGTCGAGGAGTCGGGGGCGCGGGCGGTTGGCGTGCGGCGCCTGCCGGAGATCGAGGCCGTCGACGGGCTCGTCATCCCCGGCGGGGAGTCGACGACACTGTGGCGGCTCACGGTGGCCTTCGACCTGCTGGAACCGGTGCGCAAGCTCCTCGGCGAGGGGATGCCGGCGTTCGGCTCGTGTGCCGGGATGATCATGCTGGCGGACCGGATCACGGACGGCGCGGAGGGCCAGGAGACGTTCGGGGGGATAGACATGACGGTCAGGCGGAACGCGTTCGGCCGCCAGGCGGACTCGTTCGAGCGGACGGTCTCCTTTGACAGCGTGCTGTCCGGAGCGCTGCCCGGCGCGGGGCCGTCGCCGCTGCGCGCGGTGTTCATCCGCGCGCCGTGGGTGGAAGCCGTGGGCCAGGAGGTCTCCGTGCTGGCCTCGGACGGCGGTAGGATCGTCGCCGTCCGGCAGGGCGCGTTGCTCGCGACCGCGTTCCACCCGGAACTCACTCCGGACCGGCGCGTACACGGGCTTTTCGTATCGATGGTGAAGGGAACCAAATGAGCGGCCACTCCAAGTGGGCCACCACCAAGCACAAGAAAGCGGTGGTCGACGCCAAGCGCGGCAAGCTATTCGCCAAGCTGATCAAGAACGTCGAGGTGGCCGCGCGTACCGGTGGCGGTGACCCGGCTGGCAACCCGACGCTGTTCGACGCTATCCAGAAGGCGAAGAAGAGCTCGGTGCCGAACGACAACATCGACCGTGCCGTCCGCCGCGGCTCCGGCCAGGAGGCCGGCGGGGCCCAGTACGAGAACATCACGTACGAGGGCTACGGCCCCGGCGGGGTGGCCGTGCTGGTGCAGTGCCTGACCGATAACAGGAACCGCGCGGCTTCCGATGTCCGGGTGGCGTTTACCCGCAACGGCGGCTCGATGGCCGACCCCGGTTCGGTGTCGTACCTGTTTCACCGCAAGGGCGTCGTGATCGTCAGCAAGACGGGCCCGCTGACCGAGGACGACGTGCTAGGCGCGGTCCTCGACGCCGGCGCCGAGGAGGTCAACGACCTCGGCGAGGCCTTCGAGGTCGTCTCCGAGGCGACGGACATGGTCGCGGTGCGGAGCGCGCTGCAGGATGCGGGGATCGACTACGAGTCGGCCGACGCGGCCTTCCTGTCCAGCGTCGAGATCGACCTCGACGAGGACCATGCGCGTAAGGTCCTGCGGCTGATCGACGCCCTCGAAGACTCCGACGACGTCCAGGACGTCTACGCGAACTACAACGTCTCCGACGAGATCATGGAGAAGATCGAGGCCTAGGGCCTCTGCCGGCAAAGCCGCCTGTCCCCGCGGGGCAGGCGGCTTTCGCTTGCTCGCGATCGACCACCTTCGCTAAAAGGCCTCGTGGTGGTCTGCCCGGTGACGCCTGGCTTATCGTGGATGCTCGTGACTGACGTGGAGATCAGGCCGCTGCGGCCCGGCGACGACATGGACGCCCAGGCCGATTTGTCGGAGCGCGCCTTCGGGAAGATGTCGGAGTCGGAGCGGGGGAGCTTCAAGCGTTCGCATGCCGGCCGCGTGAACGGCGGCGCCTTTCTCGGGGCGTTCGCGGGCGGGCGTCCGGTCGGCGCCGCGAACTATCACGACATGCGCCAGTGGTGGCATGGCCGGGCTGTGCCCATGGCCGGCGTGGCCGGCGTGAAGATGGCGCCCGAATACCGGGGGCGCGGCATCGGCAGGCGCCTGATGACCGAACTCCTCGGGCAGATCGCCGAGCGCGGCTACCCGCTGTCCGCCCTGTACCCCGCGACGATGGCGATCTACCGGTCGCTGGGCTGGGAACTCGCGGGTGCCCGCTACCAGATGACCGTCCCGGCACGCGAACTCCGCACGCTGCTGGCCCCGGACGCCGATCTTCCGGGTGCCGATCTTCCGGGTGGCGGGGTTCCTGGCGGGGCGGCGCCGGCGCGGGACCTGGCGGCGGCGGTGAACGCGGTGGACATCCGCCGTGCGGGGCCGGCCGACGCCGGCGCGGTGATCGCGGTCGCGAGCAGAGCCCACGAAGCGGCCCGGGACAACGGCCCCCTCACGCGCGACGCGGGCACAATGGCGGACTGGCTGGCACGAGACGGCCTGTACGCGTACCTGGCCGACGACGGATTCATCGCCTACCGGTGGGCGGGCGGAAACGGTGACCTGCACATCGAACGCATCCACGCCGCGGCCCCGGTGACGGCCCGCGCGCTGTGGTCGGTCGTGGCCTCGCACTCCTCGACGGCCGACACCGTGACCGCGCGACTCGGGCCGCTCGACCCGCTGTGGTGGCTGACCCGCGAACGCGATGTGGCCGTCGCGCGGCGGTCGATGTGGATGCTCCGCGTGGTCGACGCGCCCGCCGCCATCGCCGCCCGCGGCTTCCCGCCCGCGGTGTCGCTCAGCGTGCCCCTGGTCATCGCCGACCAGACCCGCCCGTCGAACAGCGGCGCCTGGGAACTCACGATCACCGGCGGCAAGGGCACTCTCACCCCATCCGCCGCGGGTGACGGTGCGCCGTTTACCGTCGGCGCCCGCGGCCTCGCCGCACTGTACGGGGGCACGCCCGTGCGGACCCTGCGCATGGCGGGCCTGGCCAGCGGCGGAACTCCGGACACCGACGCGGCCCTCGACGCCGCCTTCGGCGCACCGGCCTTCATGCTCGACGACTTCTGACCACGCGCCGACACGCGGGTGAGGGTTGACGACACGGCCTCCCGGGGACGGTAAGTTCGTACGCGAACAGGTGTTCGCCAGCTCGCATACGGATGCTGGCCTGACGATCGGATGACGCTAACCGTGACCTCCCACGCCGACCGGCCGCCGGCCCCCGAGGCCGGCCACGCGCCCGGCGGCACGCCCGCGAGCCACGCGCCCGGCGGCACGCCCGCAAGCCACGCGCCCGCTAGCCACGCGCCCGCTAGCCGCGGGCCCGGCCGCACGCCGGCACGGCGGGTGCTCGGGGTGGATCCCGGCCTGACGCGGTGCGGCCTCGGCGTCGTCGAGGGCGTCCCGGGAAGGCCGCCGAAACTCGTGGCCGTCGGCGTCGTCCGCACTCCGGCCGACGACGACATCGCGGCGCGCCTGCTGGCGATCGAGGAGGAGATCGAGCGCTGGCTGACCGAGCACCAGCCGGATACGGTCGCGGTCGAGCGGGTGTTCAGTCAGCACAACGTGCGTACCGTCATGGGCACGGCGCAGGCCGGAGCGGTGGCCATAGTCTGTGCGGCGAGAAGAGGACTGCCGGTCGCGCTGCACACCCCGAGCGAGGTCAAGGCGGCGGTGACCGGGAACGGGCGAGCGGACAAGGACCAGGTGACCACGATGGTGTCGCGGCTGCTGCGACTGCCGGAGCGACCGAGCCCGGCGGACGCCGCGGACGCGCTCGCCCTGGCGATCTGTCACCTGTGGCGCACCCCGCCGCCGCTGATAACAGCAAGAGCAGCAGCAACAAGAGCAGCAGCGACAAGAGCAGCAGCAAGAACAGCAAGAGGAGCACCCTGATGATCGCGCACCTGAGCGGAACCGTGGCCGGCCTGAGCCCGGACGGCGCCGTCATCGATGTCGGCGGCGTCGGGCTGCGCGTCCAGTGCACGCCCGACACCCTCGCCGGCCTCAGGCAGGGCGAGCCGGCCACAGTCCAGACGACCCTCATCGTGCGGGAAGACTCACTGACCCTGTTCGGCTTCGGCAGCGAGGACGAGCGGAACGTCTTCGAGCTTCTGCAGACCGCGAGCGGAGTCGGGCCGCGGCTGGCCCTTGCCATGCTCGCCGTCCATTCGCCGGACGCCTTGCGCAAGGCTGTCGCGAATGAGGACCTGAACGCCCTGACCATGGTGCCGGGGATAGGGAAAAAGGGAGCACAACGGATCGTTCTGGAGATGAAGGACAGGCTGGGGACGCCGGGCGACCTGGACCTGACCGGCGCCGGCCCGCGGCAACCGCGGCAGCAGACATGGCGCGACCAGGTCGAGTCCGGCCTGGTCAACCTCGGCTGGTCCGCCCGCGACGCGGAACTGGCGGTCGCCGCGGTCGAAGCCGACAGACAGGAAGCCGGCGACGATACCGCGCCTGACGTGGCGAGCGCGCTGCGCGCCGCCCTGAAGAAACTCAGCAAGCCGTGAGCGACTCCTTCAGCGACGCCGAAGAAGCCGAGCTCGACCGTCTGCGCCGCCAGGCCCAGTCCGGGGCAGGAGCCGCAGCGGAAGCGGACGCCATCGTCTCCCCGCTCGCCGACAGCGACGAGCGCGACATCGAGGGCGCCCTGCGCCCGAAGCGCCTCGATGACTTCGTCGGCCAGGCCCGCGTCAGGGAGCAGCTGTCCCTCCTCCTCAAGAGCGCCCTGCGAAGGGGGCGACCGCCAGACCACGTCCTGATGTCCGGCCCGCCCGGCCTCGGCAAGACAACGATCGCCATGATCATCGCCGCCGAGCTCGGCGCGCCGCTGCGGCTCACGTCCGGCCCCGCGATCGAGCGTTCGGGCGATCTCGCCGCGGTCTTGTCGACGCTGGCCGAGGGCGAGGTCGTCTTCATCGACGAGATCCACCGGCTCGCCCGCCCCGCCGAGGAGATGCTGTACCTCGCGATGGAGGACTTCCGCGTCGACATCGTTGTCGGCAAGGGCCCGGGCGCGACCGCCATCCCGCTCGACATCGCGCCGTTCACCCTGGTCGGCGCCACCACAAGGGCAGGCCTGCTCCCCGCGCCGCTGCGCGACCGGTTCGGCTTCACCGCCCACCTCGACTTCTACCAGCCGGAAGAGCTCGGCGTCATCGTCCGCCGCTCCGCCGGCCTGCTGGGCGTGCGGATCGACGACGGCGCCGTGGAAGAACTCGGCCTGCGGTCGCGGGGCACCCCGAGGATCGCCAACCGGCTGCTGCGCCGGGTCCGCGACTTCGCGGAGGTCCGCGCCGACGGCACCGTGACCCGTGACCTCACCAGGGCGGCGCTCGAACTGTACGAGGTCGACGAAATGGGCCTGGACCGCCTGGACCGGGCCGTGCTCGACGCGCTGATCCGCCGCTTCGGCGGCGGCCCGGTGGGCCTGTCCACGCTCGCCGTCGCGGTGGGGGAGGAAGGCGAGACGGTCGAGGTGGTCGCGGAGCCGTTCCTGGTGCGCAACGGCTTGCTCGCGCGCACTCCGCGTGGCCGCGTCGCCACGCGCGCGGGCTGGGAACATCTCGGTCTCACGCCCCCACCAGGCCCGGAAACTCCAACCCTTTTCAGCTAAACGACACTGGCCCCTCCGTCCGGTCCGTACATCTCGGCATTCCGGATGTAACGATCGTGTCGGAAACCTCGTAGGGTGTAGTTGCGTTTTTAATATCGCCGCTACACTTCGCAGGTTGGCAAGTAGCCGTCAATGACGGCACTGGCCTGCGAGCGGAAAGTCAACCCGGAAGGATGCCCCGGTGATGGGGAGTTTCGACGTACTGGCCGCGACGAGTAGCTCGTCCGGCGGAGGCTTCAGCTCAAGCGATCTGATCCTGATCGTCATCGTAGTGATCGGGTTCTACCTGCTGCTGATCAGGCCGCAGCGGCGCCGCCAGCAGCAGGCGCAGCAGCAGCAGAATTCCCTGCAGCCGGGCGCCAGGGTCACCACTACCGCGGGCATGCGGGCGACGGTCGTCGCGGTCGACGACGAAACCGGTGATGTCGTGCTCGAGGTGGCCCCAGGCGTGGAGCTCCGCTTCATGAAGAAGGCGATCATGTCGGTGGACAGCCCCGGCGACGAGCCCGAGGAGTCCGAGGAGGCCGAGGAGCCCGCGGACGCGGACGACGCCTTCGAGGAAGCCGGCGAGGGCGAGGAAACCGACGAAACCGGTGAGACTGAGGAAACCGGCGAGGAGACCGAGGGCGACGAGCTCGGCGATCTCCACGACGCGGACGCGGATGCGGACGCGACAGCCGGCACGAAGGATTAACGCGCGTTCTCAGTGAACTTAGAGGCAGGCGATAAGTGGCACCCCCTAGAAGAGTCGGCGCGCGTCCCGGACGGGCGCTCGCTGTGCTGGTCGTGCTGATCCTGGTCATGCTGATCGGGATCCTCGGCAAGGAGACGTTCAGCCCCGGCAACTGGGATTCGCGGTTCAAGGTCGGTCTCGGGCTCGACCTGTCCAGCGGCACCCAGGTCGTGCTGCAGGCGGACCTGCCCAAGGGGCAGACGCCGTCGTCCGGCGAGATGAGCCAGGCGATCGCCGTCATCCAGTCCCGCGTGGACGGAACCGGCAACAGCAACGCGACGGTGCAGCAGCAGGGCACGAACCTGATCAACGTGTCGGTCCCGGGCCAGGCCCCGCAAGCGGTGATCAACCTCATCAGCACTACCGCCCAGTTGCGGTTCCGCCCGGTGCTGCTCTTCCAGCCGTACGCGGGGCCGACCACCCCGTCGACGTCGTCGTCCGGGACAGCCACGCCGTCGACGTCGTCGTCCGGGACGGCCAGCCCGGCTTCGTCGCCGTCGCCGTCGGTCGGCGCCTCGCCCAGTGCCACCGCCACGGCCTCCACCTCCGCCAAGATCGTCAAGGACAGCGCTTCGTCGTCCCCCACTGCCACGTCGTCCCCCAAGGCCAGTTCGACCGCCACCCCGAAGTCGACCGCGAGCGCCACCCCGAGCCCGAGCGCGACCCCCACGGCGTCCGCGGCCTCCAGCTCGTACGGCGACCCCAGCGAGGTCAACGCCGCGACGATGAAGCTGTTCGACAAGCTGGTGTGCAAGCCAGGCTCGAACTCGACCACGGTCAACGACAGCTGGAAGAGCACGGTCGGGTACACGCTGCAGAAGGACCAGTACGACAACACCGCCGACCAGATCGTGTCGTGTGACGCGACGGGCAACAAGTACGTGCTCGGCCCGGCGACGTTCACCGGCAAGGAGGTGACCGCGGTCACCCCCGGCCTGCAGTCCAGCAGCACCGGCTGGATCGTGAACGTCACGCTGAACGGCACGGCCGCCAGTGCGTGGCAGACGCTCACCGAGAAGCAGTACGACGACTACTACCCCAGCGCCACCACCAACCCTGACGACCTGTACCTCGATTCGAATGCCGTGGTCCTCGACGGCGACGTGATCGCCGCGCCTGAGACGGACTCGGTACTGTCCTCCTCGTTCGAGATCAACGGCGGCAGTACCCCGTTCACCGAGTCGTACGCGACCTACCTGTCGAACGTCATCCAGTACGGCTCGCTGCCGCTGACCTTCTCCCAGCAGAGCGTCAGCTCGATTTCCCCGACGCTTGGCCATGACTCGCTGGTCGCGGGCCTGCTCGCGGGCCTCATCGGCCTGGTGCTCGTCGTGATCTACCTGTTCGCCTACTATCGCGGCCTCGGCATCGTGTCGGTGTCCAGTCTCCTGATCGCGGGCCTGATCGCCTACCTCGCCGTGGTGCTGCTGAGCCTGTACCAGGGCTTCACGATGACGCTCGCCGGCATCGCGGGCCTCGTGGTGGCGATCGGCATCACCGCCGACTCGTTCATCGTGTTCTTCGAGCGATTGCGTGACGAGGTGCGCGACGGCAAGTCGCTGCGGTCGGCGGTGGAAAGCGGCTGGAAGCGCGCCCGGCGCACGATCCTGGTGTCCGACACCGTGTCCTTCCTCGCGGCGGTCTTGCTGTATCACTTCGCCACCAGCGAGGTACAGGGCTTCGCGTACACGCTGGGCCTGACCACCCTCATCGACGTGATCGTCGTCTTCCTGTTCACCAAGCCCGCGGTGACCCTGCTGGCCGAGACGAAGTTCTTCGGCGGCGGCCATCCCTGGTCCGGGCTCGATCCGAAACGCCTGGGCGCGCGGGCGCCGTGGCGCGGCGGCGGCCGGCGGACGATCCGCACCCAGCGGAATTCGTCCACGGGCAGGGGCAATTCGTCATCAGGGACCGACTTCTCGTCCCCGGCCGGCTCCACCTCGACCACTCCCAGGGAGGCATGATGGCACGCCTCAGCGAAATCCCGGGGCGGCTCTACCGCGGCGAGGTCTCTCTCCAGATCGTCCGCCGCCAGAAGATGTGGTACGCGATCTCGGGCCTGATCCTGCTGATCAGCATCATCGCGCTGCTGGTCCGCGGCCTGAACTTCGGCGTGGACTTCAAGGGCGGCTCGACCTTCGAGTTCCCGGGGACGTATTCCGCGAGCACCCAGGGCCAGATATCCCGCGTCGTGACCGACGCGGGCGGCGGGAGCGCGCAGGTAACGCACGTCGTCAGCACGATTGGCAACAGCCAGTCGTGGCAGGTGCAGACGGGGATCCTGAGCAACGCCCAGAACAGCGCGGTCGAGACCGCGCTGGAGAACGCGTTCCACGTCGCCCAGAAGAACTTGGTCGTCACCTCGGTCGGGGCGAGCTGGGGCGGCCAGATCACCGATAAGGCGCTCGAGGCGCTGATCATCTTCCTGGTCGTGATCGTGATCTACCTGTCGATCGCGTTCGAGTGGAAGATGGCGGTCGCCGCGTTCGTCGCGCTGCTGCACGACATCCTGATCACGGTCGGCGTGTACGCCCTGATCGGCTTCTCGGTCAGCCCAACCTCGGTGATCGGCCTGCTGACGATCCTCGGCTACTCGCTGTACGACACGGTGGTGGTGTTCGACAAGGTCAGGGAGAACACGGCCGGGCTGCTCGCCTCCAGCCGGTCCACCTACAGCCAGGCGGCGAACCAGGCGCTCAACCAGACGCTGGTCCGGTCGATCAACACCTCGGTGATCGCCCTGCTGCCGGTGGCCTCGATCCTGTTCGTGGGCGCCGGGATCCTCGGCGCCGGCGAACTGAAGGACCTGGCCCTGGTGCTCTTCGTGGGCATGCTGTCCGGCACCTACTCCTCCATCTGCATCGCCACCCCGGTCCTCGCCGACCTGAAGGAGCGCGAGCCGCAGTACAAGGCCCTGGCCAAGCGGGTGCAGTTGCGTGCCTCCGGCGGGCGCGCGGCCCAGCGCGCCGCGGCCAAGGCGGCGGCCGCCAAGCCGGGGGCGTCCCGCCGGCCCGGCCGCCAGGTCACCGGCGGCCCGGAGGACCCGGAACTCGCCGCGGCCGGTCCCGGCGACGAGACCGTGGACGACCTGGCTGACGAGGCGGCCGTCGAGGGCACGGACACCGATGCCGTCGCGCCCGGTGAGCCCGTCGCCGCGGGCCAGTCCGCCTCCCGCAGCACGCCGCGGCCGGGCCCGCGCCAGCAGCCCCGCCGCAGCAGCGCGGCCAAGCGCCGGCCCAGCGGCAAGAAGCGGCGGCGGTAGCGGCCTTGCCAGCGGACGCAGCAGCCGCGGGCGCCGGGCTGGCTGAGCTGATTGCCGCCCGGATCCGCGACATCCCGGACTACCCGAAGCCGGGGATCGTGTTCAAGGACATCACCCCGCTGCTCGCCGACGCCGCGGCGTTCCGGGCGGTGGTGACCGCCCTGGCCAGCGGGTACGGCCCGATCGACAAGGTGGTCGGGATCGAGGCGCGCGGGTTCATCCTCGCCGCGCCGGCGGCCTGCGAACTGGGGGCCGGGTTCGTGCCGGTCCGCAAGGAAGGCCGGCTGCCCGCGCCCACCTATGCGCAGAGCTACCAGCTCGAGTACGGCACCGCCACCATCGAGGTGCACCGGGACGCCTTCAGCCCGGGGGAGCGCGTGCTGATCATCGACGACGTGCTGGCCACCGGCGGGACGGCCGAGGCGACGGCCAGCCTGGTCCGCCGGGCCGGGGCGCAGATCGTCGGCCTGGCCGTCATCCTGGAACTTACCTTCCTGGCCGGCCGGGCCAAGCTCGGCGCCCAGCCGGTCCGCGCGCTGCTGGCGGTCTGACCGCCCGGGCGGGGCACAAAAGCCTGCCATCACGCGTTGGTACTCGTCATCGAGCGGCGCCGGTGGGGCAACCCGGCGGACCGCTCTGACAGGCGCCGATAGACTGGATGCCTGGGCGGACGACAGGAGCGCATGTGGCTGGTGACGTAGCAACGACCGGCACGGCCGCCGCTGACGTCACCCAGTCCGACCCGGAGCGGGGGGAATCCGCCGTTCCCGGGCAGGACACAGAGGTGGCGCGCGAGGCGGCGGCGCCGCGCCGTGCCCGCCCGCGCCCCGCCCGTGACGCCGGCTCGCCAGGGACTTCCCCGGACGCCGCCCCGTCCGGGGCACCCGCCGGCGCCGCCCCGAGCGGGGCACCCGCCGGTGCCGCCCCAGCCGCGAC
>DASZJE010000106.1:0-3469 GCA_035948445.1 Trebonia sp.
CCGCGTGTCCTGCTGAATGGTGAGGTAATGGGAAGTTTCGCGTCTGAAGACAATTTCCGTCAGCTCATGGCCGGGCAATATGGTATTTATCAGGCTCAGCAACTTGAGCCTGATAACGCTATTTACAATATTGGCGAATACCTCGATATCCAGGGTGAGCTGGACCTGGGTATCTTCGAGTCCGCGCTGCGGCATGTCGTTATCGAGGCGGAGGCCATGCGGCTGCGCTTTGCCGGTGACGGGAATTCGCTGCGTCAGTATGTTTCCGCTTGTGACGACTGGACGCTCCATGTCGTGGACCTCGCCCAGGAGGCCGATCCGCGGGCAGCGGCTCAGCGCTGGATGCGTGCCGACATGGGCAGGGCGGTCGACCTGCGTGCGGACACGCTCTTTACGTACGCCGTGCTGCGACTAGGCGAAGACAGTTTCCGCTGGTATCAGCGTTGCCACCACGTCGCCGCGGACGGCTTCAGCGGATCGATCCTTACTGTCCGAGTCGCCGAGATTTACAACGCGCTGCTCGAGCGGAAGGACTTCGCCGGGAACGCGCTTCCCCCTCTATCGGTCCTCCTTGACGCCGACGCGTCCTACCGGGCGTCCGCGGATTTCGCGGCGGATCGGGACTACTGGAACACTGTCCTGAGCGCCGCGCCGGAAGCCGTCAGCATAAGCGGCGGGCGGCCCGCTGGCACTCCGCGGTCCCTGACCAGGCACATGGAGGTCATCCCGTCCGCGGCCTCGGCGAGGCTCCGGGCCGCGGCGCGGGGCCTGAGGACCTCGCTGTCCGGCCTGGCCATCGTCGCCGCCGCGGCCTACCTGTACCGCCGCACGGGCGCCGAGGACATGGTCATCGGCGTACCCGTTCTCGGGCGCACCAGCAGCGCGCAGCGCAGGATCCCCGCCATGACGGCGAACATCCTCCCCATCAGGCTCGCGGTAAAGCCGGGGATGTCCCTGCGAGAGCTAGCCGGGCACGTCACCGCGCAGGTCCGCGAGGGCCTGCGACACCAGCGATACCGCTATGAGGACATGCTCCGCGATCTGCGGGTCATCGGCCGCCAGGGCCTTTTCAGCCTGGTCATCACCGCGATGCCGTTCGATTACGACATCAGGCTCGGGGACTGCTCCGTCCGGGCCCACCCGCTCGGTGGCTTCCACTTCAATGACTTGTCGATTTCCGTGTACGACCGCGCCTCCGACGGCAGCATCGAGATCGCGTTCGACGGGAACCCCGAACTTTACAGCGCGGCAGCGAACGCCGCGAACGCGAATCGCTTCCGCGGCGCGCTCGACTGGATCGCCGGTGCCTCCCCGGATGAACGGCTCGGCCGGCTGCCGATTGTGCGGGGCACCGAGCGGGAACAGGTCCTCAGGACCTGGAACGCGACTGCCCGCCCGGTTCCGGTGACGACTCTTCCGGCCCTGTTCGCCGCGCAGGCGCGGCGGACACCTGACAGCGTCGCCGTGCAGGACGCGGCCTCCGCGCTGACGTACGCCGAGCTCGACGCCGCGTCCAACCGCCTCGCGCGCTTGCTGGCGGAGCGGGGCGTCGGACCTGAGTCGCTGGTGGCGGTGTGCCAGGAGCGCTCCGCGGAGCTGATCGTCACGCTGCTCGCCGTGCTCAAGGCGGGCGGAGCCTACCTGCCCATCGACACCGACTATCCGGCCGCCCGGGTCGCTGACATGCTGCGGGACGCCCAGCCCGCGCTGATGGTAACAAGCTGGGGAACCCGGCCAGAGCTGCGGGATCTGGCTGGCTGGGCCGGCCTGGACCAGCTGGTGGTAGACAACGCCGCCGTGGCACGCCAGCTCAGGCGCCTGGACGGCTCCTCGCTCGCCGACGCCGAGCGGGCCGGTCCGCTGCTGCCCTCGCACCCGGCTTATGTCATCTACACGTCCGGTTCCACAGGGCGGCCGAAGGGCGTGGTGATCCCGCACAGCGCGCTGGTCAACTACGTGGTCCGGTGCCGGGAGGCGTATCCGGAGCTGCGCGGGACGACGTTGCTCCACGCGTCGGTGTCATTCGATGCCGGAGTCACCTCCCTGTACGGGGCGCTGACATCTGGCGGGCGCGTCGTGGTCGGCACGCTGGACGGCAACCTTCCCGCGCTGCTCGCGGGCGGGCGGCTGACGTTCCTGAAAGCGACACCGAGTCACCTGGCGCTCATGAGCGCGCTGCCGGGGGAGTGCGCTCCCGAGGGCCGGATGATGGTCGGCGGCGAAGCCGCCCGCGGTGAGCAATTGCGCCAGTGGGCTGCCCGGCACCCGGGTGTGTCGCTGGTGAACCACTACGGTCCCACCGAGGTGACCGTCGGATGCACCGACTATCCCCTGGACGCCGCTCTGCGCGCATCCGGTGCCGGCGGCACGGTTCCGATAGGCCGTCCGATGTGGAACACCCGCGCCTACGTCCTCGATTCAGCCTTGCAGCCGGCTCCGCCGGGCAGTGCCGGCGAACTGTATCTGTCGGGTGCTCAGCTAGCCAGGGGGTATCTGGGGCGACGGGGACTGACGGCGGAGCGCTTTGTGGCCTGCCCGTTCGCTGGCCCGGGTGAGCGGATGTACCGCACGGGGGACGTGGCCCGCTGGACCTGCGACGGGAATCTCGAATATCTCGGTCGCGCCGATGAGCAGGTGAAGATCCGTGGTTTCCGGATCGAGCCCGGCGAGGTCGAGGCCGCGCTGCTGGCCTGCCCCGGCGTAGCCCAGGCCGCCGTCGTCGTCCGCGAGGACGCCCCCGGTGACCAGCGTCTCGTCGGGTACGTCGTGCCAGCGTCCGATGCAGCCGAACTCGATGCAGGCGAACTCGATGCGCCCGACCTCGACGCGGCCGCGGTACGGACGCGAATCGCCGCCGCGCTGCCGGACTACATGGTGCCGTCGGCCGTCGTGGTCCTGGCGGCCCTGCCGCTCACGGTGAACGGGAAGCTGGACCGCGCGGCGCTCCCGGCGCCCGGCCTGAGCGCGAAGATCACGGACGACGAGCCGCGTTCCGCCAGGGAAGAGCTGCTCTGCGCGGCGTTCGCCGAAGTGCTTGGCGTGCCCCGGGTCGGCGTACACGACTCCTTCTTCGAACTGGGCGGGCACTCGCTGCTGGCGGTGTCGCTGGTGGAGCGGTTGCGTGAGCGCGGGGTGGCGGTGGACGTGCGGGCGTTGTTCACCACTCCGACGGTGGCCGGCCTGGCGGCGGCCGCCGGCCGGGCCGGGGTGGTGGTGCCGGCGAACCGGATTCCTGCTGGCGCGCGCTCGATCACCCCGGACATGCTGCCGCTGGCGGATCTGACCGGCGAGGAGGTGGCGGCCATCGTCGCCCGGGTGCCGGGCGGGGCGGAGAATATCGCCGATGTGTATCCGCTGGCGCCGCTGCAGGAAGGCATCTTCTTCCATCACCTGATGGCCGCGGACCGCGGCGGCGACGTGTACGTGCTGCCGATGGTGCTGCGTTTCGATTCCCGGGACCGGTTCGACC
>DASZJE010000107.1:0-34232 GCA_035948445.1 Trebonia sp.
TTGAAACGCGCCAGCTTGTCCTGGCACCAGTCCTTTAGCTCGTCCTCAGTGGCCGTCTCACCCTCTTTCAATACAATCCAGGCCTTGACCGTTTCCCCGCGATAGGCATCGGGAATGCCGGCCACGCCCACCTCGCGCACCTTGGGGTTGGCGGCCAACACCTCTTCGATTTCGCGCGGCCAGACCTGAAAGCCGCTGGCCTTGATCAGCTCTTTCTTGCGGTCGACGATGTAGAAGTAGCCATCCTCGTCGATCCTGGCCAGGTCCCCGGTGCGGAACCAGCCGTCCGGTATCGCCTCGGCGGTCGCCTCCGGACGCCGCCAGTATCCCTTCATCACGTTGTGCCCGCGGATGGCGATCTCGCCGACCTCGCCGGCCGGCACGTCTTCCCCGTCCGCGCCGACCACGCGCATCTCGACGCCCTCGACCGGGGTGCCGATCGACCCGGGCTTGCGCTCTTTGCCCGGGTGGTTGAACGACGCGACGGGGGAGGTCTCCGACAGCCCGTAGCCCTCAAGGATCATGCAGCCGAACGCCGCCTCGAAGCCCCGGAGCACCTCGACCGGCATCGCCGCGCCACCGGAGACGCACACGCGCAGCGAGGACAGGTCGGCCTGCTCGCGTGCCGGATGGTGCAGCATCGCCGTGTACATCGTCGGCACGCCCTCGAACACGCTCACCCGGTCGCGGGCGATCATCTCCAGGGCAGCGCCGGCGTCGAACCGGGGGAGCAGGGTCAGGCAGGCGCCGCTGATCATCGCGGCGTTCAGCCCGCAGGTCAGGCCGAAGACGTGGAACAGCGGCAGGCAGCCCATGATCTCGTCGTCCGGGCCCGTGCGGATCAGCGTCCTGGCCGTCAGTTCGGCGTTGCGGCGCAGGCCGCCGTGCGTGAGCTGGGCGCCCTTCGGAGTCCCGGTGGTGCCGGACGTGTACAGGATGACCGCGTCGTCGTCATCGCGGGTCCGCGCCCAGTCGGCCAGCGGCTCTCCGTCGAGCAGCGCGGCCGCGTCCGCGTCGGCGACCGGGATGACCCGGGCGCCGGTCTCGGCCGCGCCCTTCCCCGCCTCGGCGGCCACGGGTTCCCAGGCGAACATCAGCTGCGCGCCAGAGTCGCTCAGGTAGTAGGCGACCTCACGTCCCTTGAGCAGCGGGTTCATCGGCACGACAACCGCCCCCGCGGCCAGCGCGCCGTAGGCGAGGATGGGGAACGCGGCGACGTTCGGCGTCATCAACCCCACGCGCTCGCCGGGACCGACGCCTTCGGCGCGGAGCCGGGAGGCGATCTGCCCCGCCGCCCGCGCCAGTTCGCCGTAGGTCAGTACCAGGTCGCCTTGCCTGATGGCGGCCTTGTTCTCGTAGTCAGGGAGTGCTTCCCGGACGATCCCGGCCAAGTTGGTCATCGCATCCTCCGCTTCGCAGGTCCGCCCGGGGGCCTGTGACTCATTGGATGCCGAGTAAAGCCGCATGTCAACGGCACGGGCCATGCCTGACCTGCCGCGCCTTCACCGGAGAAGGTTCAAGAACGTCCGCATGGGTTCCGAAAGCTCACCGGGGCGGCGGACCAGCACGACGCGCCAGCTCGGCACATGATCCGCGAGCGGCCGGACGAGCAGCCGCGGGAACCGCTGGGCGAGGGACCTGGGGAGGATCGTGACGGCCAGGTTGTACTCGACCAGGTCGGCGGCACTCAGCAGGTCGTTGACCTGGAAGCGGCGGCCCCGGGCCGCCTTGGCGGCGCGGAACGCCCGGTCGACCTCGCGCCGGACGGCCCATCCGTCGGGGAAGTCGACGAAGGGGCGGCTGCCCACGGCGGAAAGGGACACAGGGTCAGCGCCGGCGAGGGGATCCGCCTGCCCGGTGACGAGCAGCATGGGCTCCTGCCACAGGAGCCGGGCGGCGAGCCCTAGCTCCTGCTGCGGAGCCAGCGCCACCACGGCGAGGTCAATCTTCCCGCTCCGGACTTCTTCCTGCATGACCGCGGCCGGTGCCTGGTGAAGTTCCACGATCACGTCCGGGTGCTCCTCGGACATGACGAGCAGTGCCCGGCGGAGGCCGGGCCACAGGCCCTGCATCGTCCCCACGGTGATCGTGCCGTGCATCCCGGGCGCTGTCGAGCGTGCCGCCGCGCGGACCTCCCGGCTCGCGGCCAGCGCACGGCGGGCCGCGGGGACGAAGGCCTCGCCGGCCTCGGTCAGGCCGACCTGCCGGGTTGTCCGCTCGAATAGCGTCACGCCCAGGTCTTTCTCCAAGGCGCTGACCATGCTCGATACCGTCGACTGCACGGTGTGCAGGCGACGGGCGGCGGCCGTGAAGCCGCCCTCTTCGGCGACGGCGAGCGCGAACTCAAGCTGCCTGAGGTCCATCGGTTCACCCGTCTGTCAACTAATCGTCATTCTCGATCATACAGTTCTATATTCATCGTGAATTACCCGGAAGTCGTGATGTGCGCGGGTGGTTGTCCCATGTATCCGGGAGCGCAAAGCTCCCTGGCCGGGAAGGAAACGCCATGACAACAGCAAGCGGCCTGCTCGACGCCTCCGACAGCGTCCTGCTCCTCGTCGATCACCAAAGCGGCCTGCTTCAGGTCGTGCAGGACATCGCGCAGCCCGAACTGCGCGTCAACCTCGCCTCGCTGGCGAAGGCAGCCGAATTGTCCGGGGTGCCCGTCATCACCACCGCCTCCGTCCCGGACGGCCCGAACGGGCCGCTGCTGCCCGAGGTCTTCGACAACGCGCCAAACGCGCTCTATGTGGCCCGGCAGGGCGAGATCGACGCATGGGACGTCCAGGCCTTCCGCGACGCCGTGCGCGAGACCGGCCGGCGAACCGTGGTCGTGGCCGGCATCATCACCAACGTATGCGTGGTCGAGCCGTCGCTGTCCGCCCTCGCCGACGGGTACACGGTGCACGCGGTCATCAACGCGTCGGGGACGTATTCCGACGGGGCCCAGCGGGCCGCCGTCGATCGGATGTCCCGCGCCGGGGTGGTCATCACCGACGTCGAGGGCGTCCTCTCCGAGTGGCAGCACACCTGGAACCGCCCGGACGCCCTGGACTGGGCGGGCCTGCACGCCGCGGTCATGCCTGCCTACGCGGCGCTGATCCAGTCGGTCGCCCGGGCCCAGGCCGAGGTACTGGACGCCGAAGGTGCCCGCACCGAGCTCAAGCACGCCAGGCAGCCCGCCGGGGCCTGAGCGGAGTTCGACCGGACTCGCCGGCTCAGCGGGGTCACCGTGCCTCCGGTCCCGCTGAGCCGGCGTCCTGCCGGCACTAGGCCGCGCCGAAGTAATCCGCGGCCACCCGTTTCGGCACGCACATCGTCCACGCGCCCGTGACAAGTTCGCTCATCTCGCCGACGTCGATCGCGGCCAGCCGGACCTCGATCCACTGGTAGCGCATCTCCGAAGGGACCGGCATGAAGAATTTCTCCGGCTCCGCCGCGACCAGCGCGGCTCGCTCTTCCCGCGGGAAGCCGCACCCCATGGTCGTCTCGTCGCGGCTGAGCGCGACGAACACGATCCGGCCGACACGGAACTTGATCCGGTCCCTGGCAAGCGCTTCGTAGGCCCGGGGCAGCGACAGCGCGACGCGGCGAATGCCGGCCGTCGTAACCTTGGCACCTGAACCAGCCACAAGGCGGATCGTATCCCCGCCGTGTGGTGGACTTGTAGTGGGTGAGTCACCACTGTCGTTCGGGAAAATGGTGTTAAGGGGCTGCTAGATGGAACCTGCTGCGACGACGGCCGCCGCGCCGGTGTCCAGGATCGAGCGTGAGTCGCTGGAGCGGCGGCAGCGCCGTCTTGCCGCGGCGCGGCGCCGGGCCACCGCGTTCCTCGCGGTGGTGACGCTGGTCTTCATAGGAGTGACGGCCGCCGGGGCTCACGGCACCTTCCTGAGCTACGTGCAGGCCGGCGCCGAGGCGGCGATGGTCGGCGGCATCGCGGACTGGTTCGCGGTGACGGCGCTGTTCCGGCGCCCCATGGGGCTGCCGATACCGCACACCGCGCTGATCGTCGAGCGCAAGGACCAGTTCGCCGCTACCCTCGGCCAGTTCGTCCAGGAGAACTTCCTCAACGGGGACGTACTCGCCGACCGGCTCCGTGCCGCCAAGCTCAGCACCCGGCTCGCCGGCTGGCTGTCCGGCGAGGCCAACGCGGCGAGGTTCGCCGGGTACGCCGCGGACGCGGTCGTCGCGCTGACCGAGGCGCTGCGCGACGAGGACGCCCAGCGCATGCTGACCGCCGAACTGAGCCGCGCGGTGGACGCCGTGGACGTCGCGCCGCTGGCCGGGCGCGCCCTGCAGGTCGTCATCGAGAGCGGAAACCACAACGAACTATTCCAAACGACAGTGGCCGCTGCCGACCGGTATCTTGACGAGCATTACATGGAACTAAGGGAGCGGTTTGAGGCGGAGGCGCCGCGCTGGATACCGAACATCGCCTACCGGCAGGTCTTCGAGCGCCTCTATAGCCACCTGCGTCACCGGCTGAGCGCGATCGCCGATGATCCCGACGACGAGATCCGGCGGCAGTTCGAGGGGTGGATTCTCGCGCTTCCCGAGCGCCTGGCGACGGATCCCCAGCTGCGTGAGCGCGGTGACCAGATTAAGCGCGACGTCCTGGGCAGCGCCGTGCTGCGCGACCTGTCCCTGACCTTGTGGGAGAACGTCAAGAAGACACTGCGGGTCCAGGCGGCCGACCCGGAGTCGGAGCTGCACAGGCGCCTGGCCGAGGCGCTGGCGGCGGCCGGCCGGCGCCTCGGGTCGGAGCAGCGCATCCAGGACAGCCTCGAGCGCATGATCGAGTCGGCCGCCAGGGCGCTCGCCGAACAGTTCCACGACGAGCTCGCCGGCCTGGTCACGGGCACCATCGAGCGGTGGGACGCCACGCAGACGTCGAGCCAGCTCGAACTGCTGCTGGGACGGGACCTTCAGTTCATCCGCATCAACGGCACGGTGGTCGGCGCCGGCGTCGGCCTGGCCCTGCACGCGATCGTGATGGCTTTCAGCTGAACGGCAGGGAGCGGAGCTTATGCCGGCTCGGGGCGCACGAGGATTCGGTAGGGTTTCCCGTCCGTCGCCGCATGGAATTCGCCTTCCCGAACGAACCCGACTGACTCCACGACCTTCAGCGCCCGGACGTTGAAACTGGCCACGGTCACCCTGAACGCCTTTGGCGCGAACCGCTCACGCCCGAACTCCAGCCCCGTCGAGATGGCCGAGCGCCCCAGCCCCTGCCCGGTCAGCGACGGCCGCAGTCCGCCCCCGGTATCGAGCGCCGAGTCGTCATACGACCCGCCCGGCACCCGTCCGTCTGCCCCGAACGACCGGAACCCGAGCAGCACCCCGTCACCGGGGGAAACGAGCGCGAAGAACCCGTTGGCGGCATCGGCGAAGAACTCAGGCGCCGCACCGGTCACGTCGTAGCAGTCGTAGGGCGGTGGATACCGCCACGTCACGATATCTTCCGCATAGGCCAGGGTCATCGGCACGATCCGCATCATCACCGCAGCCTTCCCCGCCACGTCTTTCTCATCCGCCACGCCCACCATGATGGCCCGCCGCCACGACCAGCGCTAACGTATTTATTCGTGCAGACGCTCGACGACGTGGCCCGCCTCGCCCTCGCGTTGCCCGAGGTCGCCGAAGGTGTGGACAAGCACCGCAAAACCACCCGGACCTGGGAAGTCGACGGCAAGGCGTTCGCCTGGGAACGCCCGTTCAGCAAGGCCGACATCAAGCGCTTCGGCGACGTGATCCCGCCCGCGGGCGCCATCGTCGCCATCCGCACCGCCGACCTGCACGAGAAGGAGGCGATTCTCGCCGCCAACCCTGGCGCCTTCTTCACGATCCCGCACTTCGACGGGTACAAGGCGTACCTCGTCCAACTGGAGAATGTCACCGCCGAGGCCCTGCGGGAGGCGCTCGTGGATGGCTGGCTCGCGGTCGCGCCGCCCTCGCTGACGGCGAAATTCGAGAGATCCTTACCCATCACGTCCCAGGCGGCTCCCCGCCGTCCGGGAACTGCTGCGAAGCCCGCTGGCGCCGGTTCTGACCCTGCCGGCGTCTTGTTAATGTTCAGATAGTGAGACGAATTTGATCAGGATATAAGACTCAGTCTACGATAGCCGTATGTCTGAGGTTTACACGCACGGTCATCACGAGTCTGTCCTGCGGGCGCATGCCTGGCGCACCGCCGAGAACTCCGCCGCCTACCTGCTGCCGCACCTCAAGCCGCACATGCGGATCCTCGACGTCGGCTGCGGGCCGGGCACGATCACGGCGGGCCTCGCGGGCTACGTGCCGGACGGGCACGTGACCGGCATTGACAACTCGCCGGACATCGTGGAGCAGGCCCGCCGCACTGTTGCCGAAAAGCGCGCGGCCGATGGCGGCGAGACGAACCTCGACTTCGCCGTGGGCGACGTCTACGCACTGGACTACCCGGACGACACGTTCTGCGTCACCCACGCCCATCAGGTGCTCCAGCACGTGGGCGATCCCGTGAAGGCCCTGACGGAGATGCGCCGCGTCACCAAGCCCGGGGGCCTGGTCGCCGTCAGGGACGCCGACTACGGCGGCATGCTCTGGCATCCGCGGCTCCCGGTCCTGGATGAGTGGCGGGACCTGTACGAGAACGTGGCCCGCGGCAACGGCGGGGAACCTGACGCGGCCCGCCGCCTGCACGTCTGGGCGCGCGAAGCGGGGTTTACCGACATCACGATCACCACGTCGACCTGGACCTACGCGACGAAGGAGGAACGCGAGTGGTGGGGCGGCCTCTGGGCCGACCGCACGCTCAAGTCGTCCTACGCCCAGGCCGCGGTGACCCGAGGGCTCGCCACGGCCGGCGATCTGGAACGGATCGCCGGAGCCTGGCGTGACTGGGCGCAGGACCAAGACGGATGGTTCTGCATCGTGAACGGCGAAGTCCTCGCCCGGGTTGCCTGAAGCCGGCCGGACTGGTGCTAGCCAGCGCCCGTGACCGGGGCTTACCCTCCGGTCATGGGCGCATACGAAGACGTTTTCCGCCGCAGTCTCGATGATCCCGAAGGCTTCTGGCGAGAGGCCGCCAAGAGCATCGACTGGTACACCGAGCCGACCACCATTCTTGATGACAGCGACAAAGAGCGGCCGCGATGGTTCGCGGGCGGCACGCTGAACACCTGCTACAACGCCCTAGACCGCCATGTGGCGCACGGGCGCGGCGACCAGGACGCGCTGATCTACGATTCCCCGGTCACGGGCACGAAACGCGCCTACACGTACAGGAAGCTGCGCGACGAGACGGCGATTTTCGCCGCCGCCCTGCAAGGGCAAGGCGTGGCCAAAGGCGACCGGGTCGTCATCTACATGCCGATGATCCCCGAGGCTGTCGTCGCCATGCTCGCATGCGCCCGGCTCGGCGCGATCCACAGCGTCGTCTTCGGCGGATTCGCCGCCCGCGAACTCGCGCTGAGGATCGACGACGCCAAGCCCAAGGTCATCGTCGCCGCCTCCTGCGGCATCGAAGGCAAGCGCGTCGTCGAGTACAAGCCGATCCTCGACGCCGCCATCGGGGAGGCGGAGCACAAGCCGGACAAGACGATCGTCTTCCAGCGCCCCCAGGCGACCGCGGCGATGGGGGAGGCGGACGCCGACTGGAACGACCTGGTGGCGGCGACGCCGACGATGATCCCGTGCGAAGAGGTCGACGCCACCGACCCGCTCTACATCCTCTACACCTCCGGGACCACCGGTAAGCCGAAGGGCGTCGTCCGCGACAACGGCGGTCACGCCGTCGCCCTGCGCTGGTCGATGCGGAACATCTACGACACGCATCCCGGTGAGGTTTTCTGGGCCGCGTCCGACATCGGCTGGGTGGTGGGCCACTCCTACATCGTGTACGCGCCGCTGCTCGCCGGCTGCACCACGATCCTGTACGAGGGCAAGCCGGTCGGCACGCCGGACGCCGGCGCCTTCTGGCGCGTGATCGCCGAGCACAAGGTCAAGACGCTGTTCACGGCGCCCACCGGGTTCCGGGCGATCCGCAAGGAAGACCCCGGCGGCGAGCTCAGGGACAGATACGACATCGGGACGCTGAAGTACCTGTTCCTCGCGGGCGAGCGCCTCGACCCTGACACCTACCAGTGGGCCAGTGACCTGCTGAACATCCCTGTCATCGACCACTGGTGGCAGACCGAGACCGGCTGGGCGATCGCCGCCGACCCCGTGGGCCTCGACAGGAAGCCGACAAAGCCGGGCTCTCCCACGCTCCCCGCGCCCGGGTACGACGTCCGGATCCTCGACGAGGACGGCGGCGAGGCCAAACCCGGCGAGTCCGGCCAGATCGTCATCAAGCTTCCGTTGCCGCCGTCCTGCCTGCCTACCCTCTGGCAGGACTACGAGAGCTTCCGGAGCTCCTACCTCAGCCGCTACCCCGGCTATTACCTGACCGGCGACGGCGGTTTCAAGGACGACGACGGCTACCTGTTCGTCATGGGCCGCACCGACGACGTCATCAACGTCGCGGGCCACCGTCTGTCCACCGGACAGATTGAGGAGGTGCTCGCCAGCCATCCCGCGGTGGCGGAATGCGCGGTCTTCGGGGTGCGGGACGAAATCAAGGGGGAGATGCCGCGCGGCGTCGTCGTCCTGAAGGCGGGCGCGCACGCCGGCCAGGACGCGCTGGCGCGCGAACTCGCGCAGATGGTCAGGGACAGGATCGGCCCGATCGCCGCGCTCAGCCGCCTCGACATCGTCTCCGCGCTGCCGAAGACCCGTTCGGGCAAGGTTCTCCGCAAGACCATGCGCGGACTCGCTAACGGCCGCGACGAGCCGGTCCCCTCGACTATCGACGACCCCGCTGTCCTGGAGACCCTACGCCCCGTCCTGCGCGGCCGGTAGGTCTGTCCGCGGCGCGCCCACCGGCCGGCGGCGCGGCCGCCCGGGGCAGTCGGGCGGACCGCGGGGTACCTGCGCCGGCGCCCGGTAACCTCAATCGGCGGGGCGCCGGGGAGACTGCGCAGCGGCGTCGTTCTCCTTGAGCAGGATGGTTAGCTGGTGAGCCAGCCTGGTTCGCTCGGAAGAGACCTTGGAGAGCTGGGCTGCTAGCTCGTCACGTTCGCGGATCATCTCGGCCAGTTGCTCCTGGAGTTCGATGATCTTGCGGATGGCGGCCATCGTCATGCCCTCGTCGGCCATGGTCGCGACCTGCTGGATAATGCGGACCTCGATCCGCGTGTAGCGCCGCTGCCCGCCTGTCGAGCGGCTCGGGGATACGACCTGGAGTTGGTCGACGCGACGCAGGAACGCCTGCTTGACCGCGAGCATCTCGGCGACTTGCCCGACGGTGTAGAGCGGCTGGTTCTCGTCATCGAACGGTTCCAAGATTCACCTCCAGGCAATGGTAAGCGGCCGGCAGGTCTAGTACCCGCCGGCCGCTGGGCGTTGCCTGATCCCGTCAGCTATTAGCTGGCCAGCTCCTTGTGGCTGCCGACCTCGATCTTGCGGGGCTTGGCCTCTTCGCGGACCGGGATGTGGATCTCGAGGACACCGTTGCTGTTCGACGCCTCGATCTTCTCCGCGTCCAGGTTGTCCGACAGACGGACACGGCGGGTGACGCTGCCGTGGTAGCGCTCGCGGACGACCGGCTGGTCGCCCTCAGTCTTGGTCTCCTCGCGCACGGCGCTGATCGTGAGGACGCCGCGGTCGACGGTCACGTCGATCTTCTCCGGGTCGACGCCGGGAACGTCGAACCGCAGCACGACCTCGCCGTCGCGGCGCACGGTGTCCATCGGCAGCGCCGGGCTCGTGAAGCCGGTGCCGAAGGCGCTCGCCGGGTTGAAGGCGCGGCGCACGATTCGATCGAAGTCACGGTCGAGAGTGGTCAGGTACATCTTTGTCAGCCTCCTTGGAGGGACACCACCTTGGCTTCACCCTCCGCTGCTAGGTAACTTGCAACTTCAGTTGTATATTCCTTGAGTTGGTGTTGTCAAGAAACTTCTTATCGATCGTGTTGGTCGCGTTGCTGCGGCTACCCTTGAGCCATGGCGATCCGTCCGATCAGGCTGTTCGGCGACCCGGTGCTGCGCACCGCGGCAGACCCCGTGACCGACTTCGACAAGCAACTCCGCAACCTCGTCAAGGACCTCGAGCAGACGCTCGATGACGCCCAGGGCGCCGGCCTCGCCGCGCCGCAGATCGGCGTGGGCCTGCGCGTGTTCGCGTACGCCGTTGGCGACGAGCGCGGATTCCTGGTGAACCCGTCCCTCGACTTCCCCGACGATGAGGAACAGGAGGGGGAAGAGGGCTGCCTGTCGTTCCCGGGTATCTACTTCGATGTCAAGCGGCGGCTCAACACCGTGGCCAGGGGCTTCACCGACCGCGGCGACCCGGTTCAGGTCGTGGGCACCCAGGTGCTCTCGCGCTGCCTGCAGCACGAGACGGACCATCTGGACGGGGTCTTGTTTATCGACCGGATGGACGTCGCGACGCGCAAGGAAGCGATGAAGGCAGTCCGCGAGGCCAACTGGAACGCCCCGGTCAAGATCAGCCCCCACCGCATCCGCGACCGAATATTCTGACGCCCCGCCCCCGCCCGCCGGGCCCCCGCCCCCCGCCGGGCCCCCGCCCCCCGCCGGGCCCCTGCCGCAAGCGGTTGGCGCACGCGCGCATGCGCCCGAGTTGCCCTTCGGTTACTCATTCCGCGCTCCGGAAAGGGTCAGAAGGGCAGTCGTGGTGCCGATCGCGAGGAGCGGGAGGAACGGGACGACGGCTGGCGCGTTCGCGACGCACAGCCCGGAAGCAGTCGCGCCGGCGAGGAGGCTGAGCAGCACGAACTGGCGCCGCCAGCCCACCGGTTTGCCGTCCCGGCGGGCGATGGCGCTGACCAGGCCGGTCAGCGTGCCCGTCAGGTACGTGGTGGACACATCCCTCAAGCCCATCTGGTTCACCGCCGCGGACTGGATGCCCATCGCGCACGCCGCAAGGATCAGCAGCACGTACTGGGCCACGCCGGACGGCCGCGATCCAGTGATCTCCCAGCCTGCCACGACGCCCGCGTACAGCGCGAACTCGGCTAGCAGCGTCACCGCGATGTGCCGCGGCCAGCCGTCCTCGGTGCCTGACTTGGTGCGCAGCCACCCGAAACGTGCACCCGCCGCGACGCCCAGCACGTATCCGCACACGGCAAGCAGCGTGTGCAGCGCCAACGACAAAGACCCCTGCGCCAGTGATAGGCCGAATACGGCGATGTTCCCCGTCATCACGCTCGTGAACACGCCCCCGAGCCTGGTGAAACTCGCCACGTCCGATGCCCCGGAGCCGAACGTGAGCAGGACGGCGATCGCATCCAGCACGCGCGGCGCCGGCCGGCTCGCCCGGTCCCTCCCGCCAGCCTTGCCTCGCCCGAGCGGGAAGGCGCGCGCGAACGCCGGCCAGGGAACGCGCGGGAACATCAGCCGGGGGAAAGGCATAGCGGGTGGCCTGCCGAAGGCGTCACGAGCCCGAACCTACTCGCTGATCGCCTGGGCTGGCTACATGCCACGGGTAAAGCGCTAGCCCTGAGTGATGAACGTTGTTACGGTCACGTCGTGGCCACCGAAGCATTCCACGTCACGAGGAGTGGCACCGCCGACACATGGCAGGCGCTGGACCGCGGTACGGTAGCGGGCGAGGTCAGCGTCTGGCGCCGTCCGGACAACAGGAAGCAGCTGTTCTTCGACACGTGGCGCCCCGACGCCTACCTGCCCCTGACGCTAGCGGTCGCGCATGACCTCGGTCAGGATCTCTACACCGTCCTGGACGACTCGGAGTTCGACGCGTTCGACGCCTGCGTCGGCGCCGGCTTCACGGTGAACCGCCGTGAGAGCTATTACAAGATCTCCACAGACCCCGCCGTAACGAGGTTGAGCACGGCATCTCTTCCGCCTGGCATATCGGTCATTTCCCCGAAGGAAGCCGACATTGACCGGCTCAGGCTGCTCGACGAGGCCCTCCGGCAGGACACCCCGGGCAGCGACGGCTGGCGCTGGGCGCCACAGGACTTCAAGGACGAGACGTTCGGCCGGGGATTCGATCCGGAGACGTACCTGATAGCGATCGCGCCCGGCGGCGACTACGTCGGCATCGTGCGCGTCTGGCTGGGCTGGCGCCTCCCGCGCCTCGGCTTCATGTCGGTCAAGAAGCCCTACCGCAGGCGCGGTATCACGAGGGCGCTGCTCGGCCAGGCCTTCCAGGTCCTCCACGAACGCGGCGACGAGAGCGTCATCGCCGAAGCCGACGACGAGAACGAAGCGTCTGTCACGCTGCTCACCAGCCTCGGCGGCCGCCGCACAGGCGGAACCGTCGAGCTGATCCGTCGTCACCGCGACTGAGGTCGCCTCGACCTCAGTCCGCGCTCACCCGCACGCAACGTGCCCACGCCGGTCCCTCCGGGGCGTTGTCGCCGAGCAGTCCGGCGACCACCCGCATGCCCTTCGGCGGGATCCGCGGCCATGGCGTGTACCCGTCGGTCAGCACCACGCACACCGCCGGCCGGGGCCGCAGCGAGTAAGCGGCCGTGATCCCGGCGCCCATGTTCGTCCCGCCCCCGCCCACCAGCGTCACCTGGCGCGCTGAGGACACCCGCTGCGCGGGCCCGACGGCCGTGTCGCACGCCAGGACCCGCAGTTGCCGCCGTAGCCCGAGCCCCTTCAGTAGCCCCTCCACCTCGGCGAGGGCCATGGACAGGAGTTCGGGGCTCATTGATCCGGACGTGTCGCACACCACTGCCACCTCCGGCACCGGTCGTCGCAGCGCGGGCAGCACCACGTCGGGCACCGCGTATGCCCGCCGCGACGGCCGCCGGTAGGAGTAGTCGACCGCGCCCGCGACATCGGCGACGGCCCGGCGGAGTTCGGCGGCGAGCACCCGGCGCCAGTCGATCGTGGGCTGCAGCACCTCTCGCGCCCACCGGAGCAGCCCGGCCGGCACCGTCCCTGGTTCCCGTCCCGCCCGCGCGACGTCCTCCGCGACCTGCCGCCGCAGCAGGTCGGCCTGCCACTGGTCGAGTCCGCCCGGCTCCTCCCCGTCACGAGGCTGGCCATCCGCACCGCTTCCGCAGTCAAGCCATTCGCCTGAACGTCCCCCCGCATTCGTCCGAGAGGGTGCGGACGGCGCTTCCGGATTCTCCTTCAGCTGCGCGTAGTACTCCTCCGCCAGTTTCCCGTCTGGCGCCCCGAAGTCCCGCGGTACCACCGGGTCGCCCGGCAAATCCAGCCCGGCCGGGATCAGGTCGTCGTTGATCTCCGCGTCGGCGGCGCGGACCCACACGGACGAGTCGGGGGAGGAGACGGCAGCCGCCAGCGCTCGTTCGGAATGATCCCGCAGAAGGTGGCATACGTGATGAACGAGGACACTGCCGAGTTGCGCGGGCGTCCACGTGGCCGTCAGGTCCGGGTCGGCGTGCATGCGCCAGCGCTGGTCCACGCTGACCGTCCCGCTGCCGGGCGCCGCCCGCACCTCCGCGCCGAAAAGCCCTGTCGCCAGGTACGGGAAGTTCCGCGCCGCCCACAGGCGGGCGGCGGCCAGGCCCGGCGGTGTCCCGGCCGAATCCACGTCAGATCAGCCCGGCGTTCTTGATCAGCGGCAGGAACATGCTGATCTCGGGCGGCATCTCGGTCAGGTCCGGCGGCCGGCATTTCGCCAGGATCATGGCGGCGGTCGCGGCCACGTCAGGGACGGTGTCCGCGCAGCGGCCGAGGACCTGCCAGCCGGCCACCCAGCGCTCCGGAGTGGGCACCGCGGCGACGGCGACGGCGATCGACGCGAGCGCCGCATAGGCGCGGTCGGCACGCTCCGGGAGCTTGAAGGACGCCGGGTCCGCGAGGACTTCTTCGGGATCGGGCAGGTCCATCTCGACCAGCCAGGCGAGGAATTCCACGCCCGCGCCCTCGCCGACCGCGCCGCGGACCAGTGCCGACCGTGCCGATTCGGACGCGTCCGCCGCGAGCGCCGCCGTCATCAGCCGGGCGGCCATCTCCCAGGTCCGCGGACTCGGCCAGCCGCGGCCCGAGGCGGCCGCGTCGGTCGGCGGGGCGAGGGCGAGCGCGGGGCGGACGTGCAGGAACGCAGCGACCAGTCCCCGGCTGAGTGCCTCGCCGGCCTCCCAGCCGTCGGGGAGAATGGGAACTTCCGGGGCTTTCCAGCCGGCGGCCAGGCCGTCCGCGATCGCCTTCGGAGTGGTCTCCCAGGACAGGTGGCACAGCCGGTTGGCGAGCGGGGCGGACAGGTCCCAGCCGTCCGCGGCCTGCTCGGGCGGGTTGGCGGCGGCGACGACGGCGATCTGGTCCGGGAGCGTCAGGTCGCCGACGGTGCGTTCGAGAACGACGCGGAGCAGTGCGGCCTGGACGGCGGGCGGAGCCGTGGAAAGCTCGTCGAGAAAGAGGATGCCGGTGCCCTGCTCGGCGAGGCGGATTGCCCATCGCGGCGGCGCGAAATGCACGGCAGCGCCTAGCTCACTACCCGATTTGTCGGAAATAACAGGCAATCCAGCGAAATCGGAGGGTTCACGGATGGACGCGATAACGGTCTCGCACGGCAAGCCCATGACCTCGGCCATCGCGCGGATGGCGGACGTTTTGCCGGTGCCAGGCGCGCCCCACAGCAGTACCGGCACCCGGGCCGCGACCGCGACGCCGAGCGCTTCCGCGACAGGATTGTCAGTCATGCCTCTAGTGTGCGGCGAGCTCAGTCCTTATTCGTAATCCGCGTGCCGAGTTCTTCGCCCTCGCAGATCCCGAGCATCACACCAATGGCCGCGACGTCGAAGACGTGCATGGTGAGCCCCTGCTCGTTGGCGAGGACGAACGCGCTGGTGTCCATGACACGGATGTCCGCCGCGATGGCCTCGTCGTAGGTGAGCGTGTGGTACCTCGTCGCGTTCGGGTTCTTCTTCGGGTCCGAGTCGTAGACGCCGTCGACCCCGTGCTTGGCGACGAGCAGCGCGTCCGCCTCGAGCTCGAGCGCCCGCTGGACGGCCGGGTAGTCGGTGGTCACGTACGGCTGCCCGATGCCGCCCGCGAGCAGCACGATCTTGTTCCGCTCCAGGTGGTGAACCGCGCGCAGCCGGATGAACGGCTCGGCGACGGCGTGGATCGACAGCGCCGTCATGACCCGGATGTCGGCGTCGGTCCGCGCGGTGAGCGCGCCGCGCAGCATGAGGGCGTTCATCACCGTGGCGAGCATGCCGATGTTGTCGGCCTCGGCCCGGCTGATGCCCCAGCCGTCGGCCATCCGCCCGCGGAAGTAGTTGCCGCCGCCGACGACGACCGCGACCTGGACGCCGATCTCGTGCAGTGACAGCACCTCGTCGGCGACACGCGCGAGGCTGGCGGGATCTGCACCCGCGCCGGCGGGACCGGCGAGCGCCTCGCCGCTGAGCTTTACCACCACTCTGCGATACCGCGGCACGCCTCTCCCCCTATCACAGCCATGATTTTCTGTCGGTAACGTTATCAGTCTGGGAGGTCTGCACGTGCCGGCCCCCGGGTAGGTATGAACTTCTAGCCTTTCGCGTCGGACCAGCTTCGGACGACGCTGATGTCGGCGATGAACCGCACGTCCCCGCGGGGTGCCCACCTGCGTGCCGTCTCGGCCAGGCAGCCGCCGACGAGTGAGGTGGCGGCCTCGGCGCTTTCCTCCGGGACGTGCACCACGAGTTCGTCATGCAGGCACATGACGATGGCCGCGCCCAGGTCGTTTCCCCGCGCCCGCACTGTCACCGCCCACATCTTGAACAGTTCCGCCGCCGCTCCCTGGATGAGCGCGTTGCGTCCGTAACGCCCGCGGCCAGCGATCTGTGCCGGGCTGCCGCCCTCCGACATGCGCACGAGCCGGCCGCCGTAGGTGCGCAAGTCATTCCCGTTCCGGGCCTTCCGGGCGCCGTCGTCGAGGTAGCCCATGGCGACCGGATAGGCCTTCCGCATCCGCCGCGCGGCCTCGCCGCCGTGCCCGGTGGTCTGGCCGTACATCGCGGCGATCATCGCGACCTTGGCGGTCGGCCGGTCGACGCCGAGTTCCTTCGCGACCGGAAGGTACATGTCGTCGTCCCGCGTCGCTTGTGCGAGAGCCCTGTCGCCGGACACCGCGGCCAGGACACGCGGTTCGATCTGTCCCAGGTCCGCGCGGACGAACACGTGCCCGGGCTCGGCGACGACCGCCCGCCGCAGCACGGCCGGCATGTTGTGCAGCCCCGCCGACGCTGTCATCCGCCCGGCGGCGCCGTCGCTGCCGGTCCAGTCTCCCCGCAGCCGCCCGTCCTTTCCCAGATGGGCGTCGAGCCAGGTGTAGCCGTACGTGGTGGCGATGCGCTCGGCCTTGCGCCACTCAAGAAGCGCTTTCACGAGGGGGTTCGTGTCCGCGAGCGGTTCCAGGCGCCACGCCCGCGTGTCGGGTACGTCTGCTCCGGCCGCCGACAGCAGCGTCTTCACCTGGACCGGGCTGCGCAAATCGGCGGTGAACCCCGGCGGGGCGTGTTTCAGCACTTCCGCGTCCCTGGCGGCACGGATGGCGTACGCCTCCTGGTCGCCGCGCGGACGCGGCCCGATGATGCCGGCGAGCAGTTCCTCCACGGCACTCAGGCTTACCGGCAGGCCGTCCATGGCAAGCTCCGCGCACAGCAGTTCGGCCGTCGATTCCGAACAAGCCGTCGCCACTCTGGCCGCCCCCGTTATGGCGGCGTGCTGCGCCTGCGCCGTTTCGCGGGCCAGTCGCGCCCATTTCAGGAGGGCTTCCGGTGTCCGGGCCCACCCGCCGCGTGCGAACGCCGGCTCGAGGTATCCGTCGGCGCCTATCGGCTCGTCGGCCTCGTTCGCTTGGGGGAAGCTGAACAGGTCTGGTGTTCCGTCGTCTTCATCGCTGACAGCCGGCACCTCGTCGAGGGGCAGCCCGTGCAGGTGCGCCCATGTCCACCCCGGATCGGCCCGCCAGCCGCCGTAGATGAGCCGGTGCACCGCGGCGATGTCCCAGCACGTCGCCATCCGGACGCGATTCGCGACGAGTCGCCGCGCGGTCTCCTGTGACCAGGTCGCCCATCGCGGCCGAAGTTCCGCATCCGCCCTGGCCACCTGCTCCGTAGTCGTCACCAGGCCGCGGGCGGTATCCCCGGTAACCGGATCCGGAGCGACGGCCGCTGTCCCGTCCGGCGTGACCACGAGCCCGACCAGGTCCCCGCGCCGCACACCGGCTTGGCCGAGCCATGCCGCGAGTTCCCGATCGCCCACACACCCACCTTGCCATGCCGGCTGATCCTTTTGTGCTGAGTGGGGTAATAGCAACACTAAATCCAAACGCTTGAGCGAAACGTCGGCATCGAGTATCACAGGGTCGGCGCCGGGGGCACGGAGCGCCAGGACACGGGCACGGGGATAACCGGGCTCTTCGACGCCGACGACCAGGTGACCGTCGAGGACCGCGAGGCCGCACGCCCAGACGTCAGACAGCCAGCTCACGGGCAGGCAGGCCCGTAGCTGCCCCGTGCCGGCGGCACTGGTGACCGCCAGCGTGCCCCAGCCCGGACCCTCGTAAGGCGTGACCGTTACTTCGTCGGGGTCGATGCCGAGCCACTCCACCGCGGCCGGTGCGAACCGGCCGGTCAGCGCGGCGGTCAGCGCCGGCCGGTTTTTGCCCCGGTCGGCGGCACGCGCGGATGACGCCCACGCCGCCGCCACCGCGCCGCTGAGCCGGAACTGGAACGCGGTGCCGAGCGTCAGCAGTTCGAGCACCTCCAGCCTCTGCCGCGCCTGCTTGATGAACTCCTCCCCGCCCATGCGGCTCGTCATCATCGTGCCGGAGCGCGCGACCACAGTCCGCGCAACCGCCATCTTCCGCACGCCAGGCCGGGGCATGGCCGAGAACGAGCCCGCCGTCCCGATCTGGCCGGAGCCGGATGCCACGTGGCCGAGGGCCATGCCGGGCAAGCGCGCCCGTTGTTCCTCGATCTGCTCCCGCGTGACGCTCACCCGGTCGGCGGCCGAACGCGGCCCGGTGGCCAGCACCGCGAGGTCGTCCGCGTGCCGTGACCACGTCTCGGACAGCGTTATGCACGCGGGCTTACCGCCGCCGAGTGCCCCGAGCACGAGTTCGGCCTCTGCGTCAGGATGCCCGGGCAAGGTCAGTTGCCCCGCCTCCCAGCGGACCGTGTGCGAACCGTTCCCGCACGGGACTACGGCGTCGGCTGACGGCAACGACAAGTACCAGCTCATGATGTGCTCCACCACTCCAGCGGAATGGCCGCCCTGATCTCCTCGGTCGGCCCCGCCCCTGAAGGCCCCGCCTCGGAAAGCCCCGCCACGTAGAACTCCACCGCTCGCGTGGCGGGGGAGAGAGGCGGGAGCACTACCGCCTGGAACGAGACGCCGTTGCTGCCGTCGCTCGACCAGCCGCTGATCGACGCGGAGTGCCAGCCTCCGGCGTCGTCCCGCAGCCACATCGAGAGGTTGGCGGCAGTCGCCGCGGCGGCCCGATCCGCCCCGAGGTACAGCCCGCCGAAGATGACCGTGACCCCGCCCGTCCCGGTGATCAGGCCCGCGAGCACAATGGTTCTTCCGCCTCCGGCGGGCAGCGTGACAGCCAGGCGCGCGGCGTCGATCACGTCCGCGTCATCGAGCGTGCCCGAGCCCGCCGGCCCAGCCCCGGTCCAGGGCCCGGTCCAGGGCCCGGTCCCGGACCTGGTGGCCGACAGGAAACTCGCCCACCGTTCAGGTAGCGGACCAGGCGAGGCGATCTTGTGCCCCGGCGCGCCGAGCCGTTCGTGCAGCGCCGCGACCTGCCCGGGCACCGGGCTGTCGTCGGCCAGGGCGCCGCATGCCCGCAGCGCCGGAACCGCATCGGCCATCCCAGCCGCCTCCGCGACCACAAGCGCCGGGCTGGCGAGGAGCGTCTCGGCCCGCTGCAGCAGGTACGCCTCGGCGCGACTGGCCGCGGAAGGCTGCACGATCACCTCGACCGCGGCCGCCCGCGCCCTCATGTCCACCCGTACCGACTCCGTCCCGCAGTGCACGTCGAGCCAGCCGATATCAGCCGGGGGAGCGGGATTCAGCGTGAGCCGTCCCAGGTACCACTTGCCGCCGCCCCCGGAAAAGCCGAGGTCGTACCGCCGCCCCGCGTCGTCGACCGCGGTCATCCCGCCGCCCGCGAACGTGCTCGGCGTCGGCCGCCGCGCCCCGGCGTTCCGCGCCGACGGCGGGGAAGCGGGCCGTCGCGCCGGCCGCTCGTTCGTCCGCGCCGCCACAGTCAGCCAGGCACGCCCCGGCCTCGACACGAGCCCCAGCAGGTAGATGTCCTCGTCGCCCCCGTCCTCGCGAGCACCGTCCTCGCGAGCACCGTCCTCGCGAGCACCGTCCTCGCGAGTACCGTCGTCGCGGGCACTGTCGTCCCTGGCACTGGCCCCGCGGACCCGCAGCACCGCCCCTGCCGGCACAACCTCGATTCCCCCGAACGATCCCTCGTGACTGCCGCTCTTCCCTCCGCCCTGGCCCATGGCGAAGCCGACCATGTGCGACACTCCCGCAAGCCCGGGCCTGGCCGTGAACGGGGCACGGCGCCCGAGGTGCATCAGCGTTCCCGCGTCCGGTGACCGGGCGGCGAGCGCCACCTCGACGTCACCGCGGATGCTGTCAGCGAGTGCGGCGTCCAGTGCGCCGGTGCTCTCGAACGCCGTCGCGACCGCGTGCACGCGGGACGAGCACTCGTCGGACGTCAGCTTCCCGTCCGCGACGCGGCGCAGCAGGTTCTCGGCGAACTGCCGCAGGTATGTCTCGGCGCTCTCGCTACTCATCGCGCCAACAGCTTAGAGGAACTGTCCAGGTTCTGCCTGCGCGCGGTTTCCGCTACCAGCGCAGCGCCATCGTCGTGGTCACCTGGCGGGAAACACCGGTGATCTCGGCGGTCAGCGTCGTGGTGGCCTGGGCGAGAGGCGGCAGCAGGGACAGCCGCAGTACGACGTCGCCGCCCGCCGGGTTGGCTTCCTCGATCGCGCCGAGATGCCAGCCGCCGGCGTCGTCCTTGAACCACCAGGAGAACCCGGCGTCCGCGGCGAGGCCCCACTCATCGGGGAATCGCGTTGCCGGGCGATGCGGCAGCGGGCGCAGCCCGCGGGCCACCACGTACAGGAACGAGCCGGGCTCGCCGCTGCGCGCGCCGGCCACGACGAACCGCGCGCCCTCCAGGTCTGGCAGCGCGACGCCGATCGACGCCGTGCCGGAGGCCGGCGGGAGGTGCCTGCGGCGGCCGTAGTGGGTGAGGACCGCGAGCCAGCGGACGGGGACGTCGCTCAGGGTGCCTTCGGCGGGCAGGCCCAGCAGTTGATAGAGCGCGGCGACCCGCCGCGGGACCTGGCTCAGCGGGGACAGCGTGCCCGCCGCCTGGAGCATGCCGGCCAGTTCCGCGAGCCCTGGTTCTTCACGGGCGAGGACCCGGGCGCTGTCGGCGGGGAGAGACGCCAGCACGGCTTCCGCGTGCCGGGTGAGGAGACGCTCGCCCGGGCTGTCTTCGATGCCTGCCGCTTCTTCCGGAGGGGTTCTCCCGGGGGAGATGCGGATGAGACACAAGGGACCGTTCGGGCTGGTGATTGTGAGCGTGCGGGCGGCGGCGGGCGGTGCGGGGTGCAGCATGATCGTGCCGGTCCAGGTGCTGCCCGCCCATATGCCGCCGGCGAACGTGAGGCGGTAGCCGGTGCCGGCGTCGTCGGCGGCTGACAAGTCAGCCCACGGCGGAAGCTGCAGGTCGGGGATGCCCGCGGACGGCGGGAGCCGGAGCGTGGCGGGTGCCAGCGCGCGGTCGGCCGTGATCACCAGCGCCATCAGGCGTCCGCCCGGCGCTGCGTCATGGACCGGGAAGACCCGCCACTCCTCGGCCGGGGTTGCCTGGCACTGGGGCAGGAATCCGGTCAGGTGGCGGATGCGCTGACCACTCCAGATCGGCTCGTCCTCGCCGCGGGCGCGCAGGGACGTGGTCAGGTCGAGGAGTATCAAGGCCGCCTGCGCGGTGGTGAGGACGCCCGCCTCGACGAGCGTGCCGGCGGCGCGCCGGACCCGGTCGGCGTCGCCGGGGGTATCCGGTCGCAACACGGACTCGGCGAGGAGCCGCAGGTAGGTTTCGGCGCGCTCGTCGTACGGGGAACCGCCTGCGCGCTCGCCATGAGGGGAACCGCCTGCGCGTTCGCTGGGCACGCAATCACCGTAGACCTCTCGGGCGGTGGCCCGCGACGCGGTTCTTCCCGCGAACATGAGGTCTTCCCGCGAACATAAGGGCGGCACCCGGCCCGGTGGACGGGGGAATGCCCGGGCCAGGCGCCGCGGCGCCCGGACGGCCGGGGAAACCAGCCGGGCGCGGGCCGGGCGGCTGGAGCGGGAACTCACCGCCTGGCGTCTGGAGCGGGGTTACTCAACCCCGCATTCATGTACATAATGCCCGTTGTGGCTGCGACTACGCTGGAGGGATCCTGAAGGACACCTCAGGTTGCCGCAGTTTCACGGGGCTCAACTATTGACAAGAGTAGCGCTTGCCGTGGGCTGCGTGGGAACGCGCGCCGCGGACCAGCATCGGACGATGTCCCGCATCGACAGGAGCCCGATGACCTCGTGGCCCTCGACCACGACGAGGTGCCGGAACCCGCCGCGGACCATCGCCCCCGCGGCGTCCTCCAGCGTCCAGATTCCGGCCGCGAACACCAGTTCCTGCGTGCAGTGCGTCTCGACGAACTCAGCGTCGGGGCTCTCGCCCGCGGCGATGGAGTTGAGGATGTCGCGCTCGGTCAAGATCCCGGCGCCGTTCCCGTCCGGATCCACGACGACGGCCGCGCCCACCTTCCGCGCGGCCATCATCTTGGCGGCCTCGCGCAGCGTGTGCGTCGGGCCGACCATGAGGACCTGCCGGGACATTCCTTCTGCGACCTTCATGGCCTGCACCACCCCCACTGGCGGACCTTCGCGGCCCTGTGCCTGGCCGGGGTATATACCCGCATACAGTCCGCGTAACACCCGCGTAACACCCGCGTAAGCCGGAGGCTCACTCGCCTTCGCCCGCGAGGATCGCCAGCACCTCGTCGTGCAGGGCCCCATTGGTGCACACCACGCTGCCGCCGCCCGGAGTCGCGGCCCCCGACAGGTCCGTGAACCGCCCGCCTGACTCCTGCACGATCACCTGAAGGGCGGCGAGGTCCCACAGCGAAACGTCGGGTTCCGCCGAGATGTCCACGGCGCCCTCGGCCACCAGCATGTGAGACCAGAAATCCCCGAACGCCCGGGTCCGCCACACAGACCGCGCCAGCGACAGGAACTGGGACATGCGCTGGGTCTCGCTCCAGCCGCCGACGCCGGAGAAGGAGAACGACGCGTCGCTGAGTCTGGTCACGCCCGACACCCGCATGCGGCTTGCCTTGGCGAGGCTGCGCCCGGTCCACGCGCCGTCGCCGGTGGCGGCCCACCATCGCTTGCCGAGGGCCGGCGCGGTGACGACACCGGCCACCACTTCGTCGCCGTCCATGAGCCCGATCAGGGTCGCCCACACGGGGACGCCCCGGATGTAGTTCTTCGTGGCGTCAATGGGGTCGATCACCCAGCATCGCGGCCCGTTGCCTGTACGCCCGGTCTCTTCACCGAGCACCGCGTCCCGCGGACGGGACCTGCGCAGCAGGTTGCGGATGGAGTCTTCGGTGGCCCTGTCCGCGTCGGAGACCGGCGTGAGGTCAGGCTTCGTCTCGACGTGGAGGTCGATGGCGCGGAAACGCCGTGTCGTTATGTCGTCGGCCGCGTCCGCGAGGACGTGCGCGAACCGCAGGTCGTCGTCATATTTTTCCACCCGCGAAACGGTACCGTCTCGGGTAACCACTGACTAGCGGGAAACCCCGAGCCACCGCGACCTCTCGCGGAAACGGTCATAATCACGGCTATGGACACAACCGGAAGTTCGGTCCTCAGTAGTCCGCCGGACCAGTTGAAGCCCTTCGTCAGGGATGGCCGGATCACTGTCATGCCGGCGAAGCGGACGACCCGGCTGGTTTTGCTCGACCAGGTGGCGCAGGCCTTCGAGCCGGGGCATCACTACACGGAAGCCGAGGTCAACGGGGTGCTCAAGGCTCTCACCGCGGACCACGCGGCGCTGCGCCGCTATCTGGTTGACGAGGGCCTGATGGACCGCACGGGCGACGGCACGTACTGGCGTTCCGGGGGAACGGCGGTTTTCGGCGACTGACGTGACCGGCCATGATCGCGCGCCCGCTCATTGCGTGATGGCCAGGAGGAGACGGCGGAGGGAATCGAGGCGGGCCTGCGCATGATGGGCTGCCGCCCACGCGTCCAGCCCGCACCTTTCCGACAGGTGGTCGCAGCCCGGCGGGCAGCCCTCGATGCCGGCGGCGAGGTCGCCGAAGGCCTCCGCGATGCGGTCGGGCGTGACGTGCCCGAGGCCGAAACCCCGCACGCCCGGCGTGTCGATCAGCCACCCGGCCGAACCGTGCCACTCGGGCAACTCCAGCGCGACCGCCGAAGACGACGTGTGCCGTCCCTTCCCCGTCACCGCGTTGACCTGGCCCACCGCACGGGCCGCGTCCGGGATCAGCGTGTTGACCAGCGTCGACTTGCCGACCCCCGACTGGCCGATCATTACCGATACCCGGCCTGCCAGCGCCGTGCGCAGCCGCGACAGCGTCACGGCGGGCACGGGCTGCCTGGTGGAGATTATCGGCACGCCGAGGGGCCGGTAGAAATCACGGATCTTCCGCGGTGACGCGAGGTCGCTCTTCGTCGCCGCGATCAGCACGTCAAGCCCCGCGTCGTAGGCGGCGACAAGGCAGCGGTCGATGAAACGCGTCTTCGGCTCGGGGTCGGCCAGCGCGCAGACGATCACCATCTGCTGCGCGTTCGCGACGACGATCCGCTCCGCTGGGTCGCTGTCGTCCGGCGAGCGGCGCAGGACGCTCGTCCGTTCCGCCACGCGTACGATTCGCGCCAGCGACCCGGCCGACCCGGACGTGTCGCCCGCCAGTGCCACCCGGTCGCCGACCACGACCGAGTTGCGGCCAAGCTCCCGGGCCTTCATCGCCGTCACGATCCGGCCGTCCGCGGAGGCTGGCGGGATGCCCGATATGCCCGTCAGGCATCCGTAGCGGCCGCGGTCCACGTTGACGACGAATGCCTCCGTGGCGCCTTCATGCGCGGGACGGTGGCGGGTGCGCGGGCGTGATCCCTTGCCCGCGCGTACCCGGACGTCGTCCTCGTCGAGGTAGGCCGAACGATTCCTCAGTTGCCCGGCTCCCCGACCATCTCTCCCCACGAACTGGTGAAGTTCGGGAAGGTCTTGCCCACGGTGGCGACGTTCAGCACCTCGATGCCGGGAACCGCGAGGCCGAGGACGGCCGCGGCCATGACCATGCGGTGGTCGTCGTAGGTCTCGAACGCGTGCCCGGGTCCGGCACGCAGCGGGCGGGGAGTGATCGCGAGGCCGTCGGGCCGTTCGGTCACGTTGCCGCCGAGCGCGTTGATCTCCTTCGCGATGGCCGCGAGCCGGTCGGTCTCCTGCGCCCGCGTGTGCCCGACCCCGGTGAACGCCGAAGGCCCGGACGCCAGTGCCGCGACCGAGGTCAGCGGGAGGCAGAGTTCGGGGATGTCACGCAGGTCCGCCTCGATCCCGCGGATGACCCCTGACCCGGTGACGGTGAGCCCGTCGGGACCGAGTGAGCAGGTCGCGCCCATGCGGGTCAGTACGCCGAGGATGGCGTCGGCGGGCTGGAGACTCCCGTAAGGCCAGTCGGCCACGGTCACCGAGCCGCCGGTGACCAGCGCCGCGGCGAGGAACGGGCCGGCGTTCGACAGGTCCGGCTCGACCGTGAAGTCCCCGAGGTTGAGTTCTCCGGGCTGGACACGCCAGGCATTCGGCCGCGGCTCGCCGGAAGACGAGACTTCGGCCCCGGCCATCTGCAGCATCCGCAGCGTCATCTCGATGTGCGGGAGGGACGGGACCGGCGGGCCCTCATGCCGGACTTCCGCGCCCGCGGCGAACCTCGGCGCGGCGAGCAGCAGGCCGGACACCAGTTGCGAGGAGCCCGAGGCGTCCAGTGTCACCGATCCGCCGCGTACCGAGCCGGTGCCGCCGATCGTGAACGGTAGCGCGCCCCGGCCGCCGTCGTCGATGGAGACGCCGAGTTCCCGCAGCGCGGCGAGCAGCGCGCTTACCGGGCGTTCCCGCGCCCGGGGGTCGCCGTCGAACGACACCGACGCGGGGGTGAGCGCCGCTACCGCGGGCAGGAATCGCATGACGGTGCCGGCGTTGCCCACGTCCACGCTTACCGACGTCCCGGGTGGCAGGGAACCGGGGGAGACAGCGAGGTCCGTTCCGGACGAAACGACGCCGCAGCCCATGACACGCAGCGCGGTCGCGGCTAGCGTTGTGTCGCGTGCGTCTAGGGGGCCGCGAATCACGGAGGGGGAGGCGCTGAGCGCGGCCAGCACGAGGGCGCGGTTGGTGATCGACTTGGAACCGGGCAGCCGAAGACGGGCGCGCACCGGGTCTGAGGCGGAAGGTGCCTTCCAGCGTCCGGAATCCATGTCTCGAGCGTAGTGCACCGCCAGCCGTCGGCCTCACTGTGACGGCATGGTTTGGCGGGGGTGATTTCTGGTTATGAAGTGCCAATCCGGCATCGTTCGGGCCATAAGTGAAGCTATCGGGGAAGATATGTGCGGTCGGTTCGTCTCGGCGCGAAAACGGCTCGAACTCCTGGAGGAGTTCGCGGTCGAGCGTGACCTCGTGCCCGCTGACCGGGATCCCGACCACGCCGATTACAACGTGGCGCCGACGAAGCGGATTTACGCGGTGCTCGACCGCGTGGAAGAGGGAAAACCGCAACGGGAACTCAGGCTGGTGCGCTGGGGCCTGGTCCCGTCCTGGGCGAAGGACGCCTCGGTCGGGGCGCGGATGATCAACGCGCGCGCGGAGACCGTCGCGGTTAAACCCGCGTTCCGCAGCGCGTTCGCGAAACGCCGCTGCCTTATCCCGGCCGACGGCTACTACGAGTGGCAGGCGGCACCGGAAGGCACCAGAGCACCGAAGCAACCGCACTACATATACCGAACGGACGGTGGTGTCCTCGCCTTCGCCGGCATCTACGAGCTCCGGCGAGACGGGTCGCTGCCCTCCGACAGCGAGCAGGACGTGTCGGCTTCGGGGGGTGACCCCCCGGGGACCCCCCGCGAAAGCTGGCTATGGACGGCCTCGATCATCACGACCGATGCCACCGACGAGATCGGGAAGATCCACGACCGTACGCCGATGGTCATAACGCCCGAAGCCTGGGCGGACTGGCTCGACCCGTTCAATAGCGACAAGGACCTGCTCATGGCGACGATGCGCCCAGCCCCATTCTCCGGTACGGGCGGGCTCACGTCGCACCTTGTGTCAACGGCCGTCAACTCCGTCCGGAACAACGGGCCCGGCCTCATCGCGAGGCTGGGTGACGGGGGGCCTGGCTCCCCTGGCGAAGCGGACCAGCCGTCCCTGTTCTGAGTTTCGCGGCGCACGCGGTCGGCGGTCATGTCCGTGCCGTCGCGGCACCAGCGGACAGGAAGCGAGGACTTCTCATGGAAATCAGCGTTGCCCGTAAGCACCTAGAGGAGATACGCGACGACCTGGATCGGACGGTCGCGGTGCTGCGCGGGGAGCATCCGCTGGTCCGGGGCGGGGTCGCGGAGGCGGGCGACGCTGGCGCGAACCTGACCGAAGCCGACCGTAACGCCGCGTCGGTCTCGACGGCAGTGGCGCAGCGCGGCGAGATCCTGGCGGCGCTGGCCAGGATCGACAACGGCAGCTACGGGCGCTGCGTCGACTGCGGTAACCCGGTGCCGGACGAGCGACTCGAGGCCCGGCCCGCTACCGCCCGCTGCGTACCCTGCCAGTCGAAGAGGGACCGCAAGCGCCGATAGCCGGCCAGTGCCGCTGGCCGGTGCTGCTGGCTGGCCGGTGCCGTCAGCGGGCCAGTACCGCGGAGATGATGAGCTGGTCGCCGACGGAGTCGTCGCCGCGTGCGCAAAGCTCCGCGCTGAGCAGTTTCCGGAAGCTGCCCGGGTCTCGGTCGAGCAGGTAGCTGACCGTCTTGGGAGCGAACACAGTCCGGGGACGGATCCAGCTCACCTCGAATCGGCTGCTGGTGAAGAGCTCACGGAGATGCTCGGAACCGTAGCAGCGAGTGATACTGCCGTCGGGCCATGGCACCAGCACGACGTCGGCATGCGGCAGGTCGACGAGATGGGGCCAGTGATGCTGCTGCGCGAGCACCGACATGCCGAGCGTGAGTGAGTCCACGCTGGCGAGCACCCTGCCGCCCGGCTTGAGGACCCGGGCGATCTCGCTGACGACCGCCTCGGCGGCCAGGTTGCGCGAGAGCGTCCGGTCCTCGGCGATCACCGCGTCGGCGCAGCGGCTGGCGAGGAAGTCCAGGCCGCCGTCGGCGGTGACCAGGCGCAGCCGGGCCTGGCGGGGCTTCGCGGTCGCGGGTGCGCCGGCGGATTCGTCGAGAGGGATGACGCGAAGGACGGAATGGCCGGCTTGGGCGGCCATCTCGGCTGCCCACATGCCCGCACCCGGGCCCGAGACGTCGATGAGGCGCCCGTGCGGACCTAGCCCGGCCAGCCATTGTTCGAACTGAGCTTGGGCAACCGCTGCGCGGAACCGTGAGTACGCCGCGGCAGGACCGGTGTCCTGTTCGGCGGTGGCGCTTGCCTGCACGGACTGACTCCTGGCCGGGTACCCGCTCGCGGGGTACCCTTATTAGTTACCGTTCCCCCCGTTTAGACGATCCATCCCTGCCGAAGGTGCCATTGTTTGCCGCGTTCTTGGCCTAGCTTTTAACCTGCCTTGGTCTAACCACACCGGTAACCCTGGAATCTTCTCCAGGCGCGCCTTGTTGAACGCGGCATGGCAGTTGCCCCTCTCTCGACGGGAGCGAGCGGAAAGCTCGCCGATCGTCGGCCACCGTCACGCCGGCCGCAGCCTGGGTGCCGCGGACGGGTATCCTCGTACGGTCTTGTCGTGTCACATCATGAAAACCGAGAGGGGGTGGGTTCCGTTCCAGAGACGCTTGAGGATCGCGGTGAGCGCTTCGAAGCCGATGTGATGCCTTACCTGGACCAGCTGTACTCCGCCGCTCTCCGGATGACGCGTAATCCGGCGGACGCCGAGGACCTGGTGCAGGAGACGTTCGCGAAGGCGTACGCGTCGTTCCACCAGTTCCAGCAAGGGACGAACCTTAAGGCCTGGCTGTTCAGGATCCTGACCAACACGTTCATCAACACCTACCGCAAGCGGCAGCGTGAGCCGCAGCGGTCCGGCGCGGACGAGGTCGAGGACTGGCAACTGGCGCGCGCGGCGTCGCATACCTCGGAGGGACTCAAATCCGCCGAGGCCGAGGCGCTGGAGCGGCTTCCGGACTCCGACATCAAGACTGCGCTGCAGTCCTTGCCCGAGGAATTCCGCATCGCGGTGTACCTGGCCGATGTGGAAGGTTTCGCGTATAAGGAAATCGCCGACATCATGGGCACTCCAATAGGTACCGTGATGTCACGGCTGCACCGTGGTCGTCGCCAGCTGCGGGACCTGCTCCAGGACTACGCCGCCGAGCGCGGTCTCGTCCGGTCGCAGGCCAACGGCGGCGCTCAGGCCGAGGAGGACAGGGCATGAGCTGCGGAGACCCGCACGAAGTACGGTGCAGTGAGGTGCTCGACCGCGTCTACTGGTATCTCGATGGCGAGATCTCCGAGGACGATTGCGAGGCCATCCGTCAGCATCTCGACGAATGCGGCCCGTGCCTCAGGGAGTTCGGCCTTGAGGAAGCGGTGAAACGTCTGGTCGCCAAGCATTGCGGCTGCGATCCTGTGCCCAGTGAATTGCGGAGCAAGGTCTTGGTCCGCATCCGCCAGGTTCAGGCGGAGATGGAACTCACCGAATAGCCGCGCCGGGCGCGCCTGCATACGACTAAGATGGCGCCAAGTGGCCGATCACGAGAGATTATGCACGGGGATGTCACCGGTTGCTTAGGGTGACCATCTGTTTGCTTTCTGCATACGGATGGTAGTTGGGTCTGCGGGAAATAGAGCTGCCACGTTATTCTGTGCAGGGCGGCGTGCTGTGGGCCGCCATCGGCATTTGCGCGAGGGAGGTCTACCCGAATGCAGGCTCATGCGGCGGCCAGGGTCATGCCAGCGATGACCGGCGCCTTCGGAGTGTCCTGGGGGTAGCGACGGCGATCGGTGCGGCGTGGGCCCGGTATCGCGGGCTGCTAGGGGGGAGCGTGGGCAGGCTCTGGTGGGGTGCGTGGGTTTATGTCTGCGTGGTCGTGATCGCCGCGGCGGCGCTCGTCATTCGCGGCCCGCTGCACGGCGTGGACACCGACCAGGTGGCCGCCCTCGGGCTGCTGGTCGTCGTCTGCGAATCTTCCGCGACGGTACTGAAATCGCGCAGCCTGGCCTGGTCTGCCGCCAGCATCTCCAGCCTCGCCGCGGTAGTCCTGACCGGTCCAGTGGGCGGCGCGCTCGTCGGATGCTGCACGCTGCTCTGTCTCCGGCGGGGCCCGTCGCTGCCGCAGCGGCTCTTCAACACCGGGATGTTCGCCCTGAGCGCCTATCTGTCGGGCAGGGCTTTCCTGCTGCTCGGCGGGCATGTCGGCACCCCGCAGGCGAGTTCCTTCCCTGGCATCATCGGGCCCTTCGCGGGCGCCGACGTGGTGCACGTCGTCGTCAACTTCTCGCTCCTGCGCGGCGTGCTCTGGCTGACAAGGGAGCCTGGCTCGCGCAGTCGCGTCGGCCTGGATTGCAAGCTCCTGCTCACCGACCTGGGATACGGCGCATTCGCGCTGCTCACTGCGTCGCTGTGGCAGGTGCTCGGCCCGTTCGCGCCCGTCTTGGTGCTGATCCCGCTGCTTGTCGCCCGGTGGGCGGTCACGCAGTTCGCCGCGCAGCAGCACGCGTACGAGGCGACCGTCAGCGCGCTCTGCCAGGCCGTGGAGACCAAGGACTTCTACACGCGAGGGCACAGCGAGCGGGTGTCACGCGGCTCGGTGATGATCGCGCGCGAGATCGCGATGCGGGAGGAGCGCGTCGAGGCGATCAGGTTCGCCGGAATGCTGCACGACGTCGGCAAGCTGGGCGTGCCGACGTCCGTGCTGCAGAAGAGCGGGTCGCTGACCGATGACGAGTACGCCGCCATCCAGCTCCACCCGATGCGCGGGCTCGACATCGTGCGGGAGATCGGCTTCCTCGACGAAGCCCTGGCCGGCATCATGCACCATCACGAGCGCATCGACGGCAAGGGATACCCGATGGGGCTCGCCGGCGACGAGATCCCCGAGTTCGCCCGGGTGCTCGCCGTGGCGGACGCCTTCGACGCGATGACGTCCACTCGTTCCTACCGCGGCGCGCGCCCGGTGCCGGAGGCGATCGCCGAGCTCCGGAAATGGGCGGGCAGGCAGTTCGACCCCGCCTTCGTCGACGCGTTCGTCAGCGCGATCGAGCGCGACGGCTGGAAGGCTCCGGAGGCGGCGTCGGCCGGCGTGGACGACGACCCGCTGGCGGACGACTCGCTCGCGGTGCCCGCCGAGGGAGCACCCGATGACGACCCGAGCGACCCGCTGCGCGCGATCGAAAGCTTGTAGATGACGTGGCCGGGCGCGCGCAAGAGACACGGGGATTCCCGCGACAGATCCTGGACTCCGGGCAGTCGGTTCTAGTCCTGTTCGCGGGCGTGCTGCTGGTGGCGTCGGTCGCGCAGACCGCCGCGATAGGCACGCGTGACGCGACGACAGCGCTGGTGTTCGGTGCGCTGATCGCGTTCGGTGAGCTGCTGCGGCTGAACATGCCGGGCGACCGCGAGGCCGCGCCGATCGCCACCGCCGGGTCACTCGCGTACGCACTGCTGCTCCGGGTCGGCGACCATCGGGCCGCGGCCGGCGCGCAGCAGGTCGTCGCGGTGGCCGCGATCGGCATGATCGTCGGCGCGCTGCCGCATCTCGCGGTCGGCAGGCCGTCGCGGCTCGCGGGGATGGCGGCCCGGTTGCTGGCGGTCGCATGCGTGGCGGGCGTGTTCCGTCCGCTCGCCGACGGGACCGTGATCGTCCGGCACTGGTGGGTTGAGCTGCCGGTGATGGCCTCACTGGTCGCCCTGGCGTGGCTGGTCGAGGCCGTGATCGCGGCCCTCGTACGGACCGACGCGCTGCGTGGCAGGTTCGGCGTGACGCTGCTCGACGAGATGCGGGTCCAGTTGCCCCTCGGCGTGGCGGTCGGCGCGTCCGCGCTGCTGATCTCCTTCGCCGCCGAGGTCATGGGAATGGCCGCCGTGGCGGTGTTCACCGCGCCGCTGCTCGTCACCCAGGTGGCGCTGCGCAGGTACACGGGGATCAGGGCCACCTACCTCCAGACGGTGCGGGCGCTCGCACGCGTGACGGAGATAGGCGGGTACGTGGAGCCGGGCCACTCGGCGCGGGTCAGCCGGCTATCGGTGGCGGTGGGACGCGAACTCGGCATGCCCGAGCCCACCTTGCTGGAGCTGGAGTACGCCGCGCTCATGCACGACATCGGCCAGCTGTCGCTGCGCGACCCGATCCCCGGCGGCGCGACCGTGCTCGTGGTCAGGGACGAGCAGCGGCGGATCGCCGAATACGGCGCGGAAGTCATCCAGCAGGCCCGGGTCCTTGACTCGGTGGCCGACATCGTGCGACGGCAGTGCGATCCCTACCGTCCCGCTGACCGCGCCGTGGCACCGCCGATGAGCAGCCGTATCATCCGGGCCGCCAACGCGTTCGACGACCTGGTAGGCAGCTCCGTCGAGTCCGGCAGGATCGCGGCGGCAGTGGAGCGGCTCCGCCTCGACACAGCCGCGGAATACGACCCGCGGGTGGTCGAGGCGCTGAGCCGGGTCGTCAACCGCCGTTCGGTCATCGGCTCCTGAGCCGGCAACCTAGTTTGATAGTGATTTCGGGGGCTTGAACCCCCGAAATCACGGTCAACGGCGGGAGAGCTGGTCGGCTAATCGGCGGCTGCGCCCACTCCGGCCGGCGCCAGGGCCGGTTCCTTCGGCGGGTCGGCGGTGTACTGGTGCGGAAGGGTCTCGTCGGTTCCCTCGGGGACGCGCAACGCCTTCAGGATCAGCGTGAGCACGATCATGATGACGGCGTTGATGACGAACGCCGTGATCCCGATGTAGACGCTGTGCCCGAACACGATGTCCGACGAGGCCGCCCAGTGCGAGGCGGTCGCGTTGTGCACGTTGTAGGCGGCGACGGTGCCGTAGATCATTCCGGCGGCCCATCCGGTGAGCAGCGCCCAGCGGTGGAACCACCTTGTGTACAGGCCGACCACCAGCATCGGGAAGATCTGCAGGATCCAGACGCCGCCGAGTAGCTGGAGGTTGATGGAGAACGTGTGCGGCAGTTCGACGGCGAACAGCAGCGCGCCGAACTTGACCACAAGCGACGCCCACTGCGACATCCTGGTTTCCAGCCTCGGCGAGGCGTCCGGCTTGAAGAACTCCTTGAAGATGTTCCGGGTGAACAGGTTGGCGGCCGCGATGGCCATGATCGCGGCGGGGACCATCGCGCCGATGATGATCCCGGCGAACGCGATCCCCGTGAACCAGCTCGGGAACATGTGCTGGAACAGGTACGGCACCGCGAGCTGGGTGTTGCCCGCCTTCTTCACGTTCGCGGCCGTGATCGGGTCGGCGATCGCCATGTAGCCGAACAGCGCGATGCAGCCCAGCAGGATCGAGTAGGCAGGCAGCAGGGACATGTTCCGCTTGATCACGCTGCGCCGCCTGGACGCCAGCGCGCCGGTGATCGTGTGCGGGTAGACGAACAGCGCCAGGGCGGAGCCGAGCGCCAGCGTCGCGAAGTCGAACTGCGTGCTTCCGATGGACTTGGACGTCGGGATGAACGTGCCGTTCGGTTCCTTCGTCGCCGGGTCGATCGCGGCGAAGTGCGTCTGCGCCGCGTCGAAGATGTGGCTCCAGCCGCCGAGCCTGGTCGGGATGTAGAAGATCGCCACGATCACGAACACGTAGATGAGCGTGTCCTTGATGAAGGAGATCGCGGCGGGCGCGCGCAGCCCGGACACGTACGTGTAGATCGCCAGCACAAGGAAGGCGATGAACAGCGGCAGGTCCCTGAGCCACGTGTTCGTCGATGCGGTGCCGACTCCCATCACGGTGAGCACGGCCTGGATGCCGACGAGTTGCAGCGCGATGTACGGCATCAGTGCCAGGATGCCGGTGAACGCCATCGCCAGCGACATGCCGCGGGAGCCGTACCGGCCGCGGATGAAGTCCGCCTGCGTGATGTACCCGTGCACCCGCGAGACCGACCAGAGCCGGGGCAGGATCATGAACGCGATCGGGAACGCCATGATCGTGTACGACACCGCGTAGAAGCCGATCGACCCGGAGCCGAACACGAGGGCGGGAACGGCGATGAACGTGTATGCCGTGTATGTGTCGCCGCCCAGCAGGAACCAGCTGATGAACGTGCCGAACCCGCGGCCCCCCAGCCCCCACTCGTTCAGGTGGAGCATGTTCTCGGCCCTGCGCCAGCGGGCCGCGGCGAAGCCAGTAACCGTGACGAGCACGAACAGGACGAGGACGATCGTGAAGACGGTGGCGTTGACGTGGCTCACTTAGGCCACCTCGTTTCGCTCGTCGCCGCGCTCGAGCCGGCGCTGGAGCAGACTCGCGCCGTACAGCGCCGCGGCCGCGACCGGCATGTAGGCGATCAGGTAGAAGTAGAAGAAGGGGAAGTCGCCGACCATCGGGGTGGCGCGTGCGTAGAGCGGAACGTATAGCGAGAAGAAGATGGCGGCGATCACCAAGATGGCGATGACCGCCGAGGTGACCGGATGGGCGGCGATGGGACCCCGTGACTTAACCGATGCCTGAGTCATTGTTCCCTCTCGTCCGAAGGGGCAGCCTCACCTGCTGTGACTGACGTCACAAGGTTTCATTCATGGTGCGCCCCGGTCCGCCGATCGGCAATGCCTTGGCCCGCGCGAATAGGAAATTGTTACTAGTGAGCTAGCGAACTGAAGATATTCATCTCGCTTGGTAAGAAACCTATTGGGCCATTCTGGCCCAATGAGCGGCGTTATTCTCACTTTATGAGATAGCGCCCCCGGGGCCCTATCGGTCCGGGGTTCTCCGGAGCCGGGTGACGAACTTGTACCGGTCCCCCCGGTACCAGGACTGGG
>DASZJE010000108.1:0-3445 GCA_035948445.1 Trebonia sp.
GTGGGTACCCAGCCTGGCTCGAGCGCGTTGGACAGCACTGTCGGCCAGTGGCGGGCGACGGCAAAGGCGAGGACGGCGTCGAACAGCTTGCTGTCCGAATACGCCTGCGCCCCGCTCCAGGGCCGCCGGGCCCATTGCGGGTCCGACAGGCTGGCGTGGCCACCGCGGTGCATGCCGGAGCTGAGGTATACCAGCCGCCCTGGTGCGGCGAGGAGGGCGGTAAGCAGATAGGGGGCGAGCACGTTGACGGCGAAGACGTGTTCGAGACCGTCTTTTGTTTCGACGCGGCGGGGCTCCCGGTAGCCGATCCCGGCGTTGTGGATCACGGCGTCGTAGCGCCCGGTCGCGTCGGCAGCGGCGGCGACCTGACGCATCCCGGCGATCGTCGCCAGGTCCCCGACTACGACCGACTCGGCTGACGGCAGCGCCGTGCGAGCGTCACCGGCGCGACTCTCGTTGCGGGCGTGCAGGGTGACGGCGTGTCCCTGGCCGACCAGGATGACCGCGGCCATGAGCCCGAGGCCGTCGGCCGATCCGGTAATGAATACCCGAGCCATGACGGCTCCTTTGTCTTTGTTTGTCTTTGCGAGGTCCGGTTGCGGGGTCCGGCAAGCTCAGCCGGGCGGCCGTGCTGGGATCTCGTTACGCACGCAGGTGCTGGCGGGTCGCGTGCATCAACTCCAGGGCATGCCCGGCACGGTCGCCGACGAGCTTGCCGTCGCGCTTGACGATATCGCCGCCGACGATGACCGTTTCCACATCAGCGGGTCCCGCGCCGAGGACCATGACGGCGACCGGGTCGCCGAAACCGTCAAGGTGCGGCGATCGCATGTCGATGACCGCGATGTCGGCCTGCTTGCCGGGCGTCAGGGTGCCGATCTCGTTCTCAAGATGCCAGACACGCGCGCCGTCGATGGTGGCGAGCCGCAGCATGTCCCGCTGGTGAAGATCCACGGTCGGGACCATCTTGTCGCTGCCGATGGCGGTCGCGTTGGCCCGGGACCGTTCCGCGGCCAGCGCCAGGCGCATCTCGGAAAACAGGTCATTGCCAGCGCTGCAGATGGTGTCGATGCCGAAGCCGGAGACGATGCCCCGGCTAAGGGCGGGACCGGTGGCCGGGTAGGTGCCGAACTGCATCAGCATGTCGGTGGTCGGCGTGATCGTCATGGTGCCGTGGCTTTCGGCCATGAGGTCCCATTCGCGGTCGGTGAGGAAGTTGCCGTGCACGTAGTTGACGTCGGCGCCGAGCAGGCCATAGTGCTCAAGGACGGTTACCGCGTCGCCGGTGCCTGCCATCCCCACGTGTATCGAGATCGGCAGCCCGAGGTCGTGGGCGAACGCGTAGTCCTTGGCGTTGCGCTCGGCGCTGGTGAAGGCCGGGCCGCGCAGCGCCATGCCCATCCGAAGACGCCCGTAGCTGCCCGAGGCGAAATACTCATCGCGCATGCGGCGCGCATCCGCCGGGTGCGGCGGGTTGGGGTCGCCGGTGGCCGGGCCGGGCCCGCCGTACAGGAAGTAGCCGCGAATCCCGGAGTCGTGCAGGCCGCGGAGGTCCGCGTCGGCGTGCGCCGGGGACTGGTCGTTGTGCGCCCAGTCGGCGATCGTCGTAATCCCCGTGTCGAGGGCCTGCAGGGCACCCCACAGGGTCCCGGCGTATACGTCGTCCGGGGAGTGCCGCATCGAGATGCCGGCCAGCACGGCCGGCCCGTACCCCACGCCGGTGATCTGGGGCGTATAGCCACCGATCGCGCCCTGCCAGACATGCCGATGGGTGTCCACCATGCCCGGGATGATGAGACGGCCCGCCGCGTCGATCACCTCGGCGTCCCCGCTGGCGGGCGCCAGGGACGGGCCGACAGCGGTGATGACGCCGTCGGTGACAAGGACGTCGCCGACGGGAAGGTCGTCAAGGCCCGGGTCGACAGTCACGACGTGGCCGCCCTTGATCAGCAGTTCTTTCGGCATGATCTTTCTCCGTTCTAGCCGTGCATTGAGCGCCCCTGTCTGGCGATAACGCGATGGTGCGCTTTCCCCGGTAGTCAGTTTTCCCGCAACCCGCATCACTGTCCAATACTCAATTGGTTCGCCCTGATACCCTGCGAGCATCAGGACGGTCGGAGAGTCCGGAGTAAATCATTTTCCGCGCGGCCCCGCAGGCTTCCGCGGCAGCGAATCTTGTAATGTCCAGCGGACATCTTCCCATGCCAGAAAGGCATGGGGCCAATCGCAATGAGCCGCGACGCGGTGCGCCAGTATGAGCCTGAGCGCAGTTTCCGCTGCACTTCAATTCGAAAAGGTGAGGAAATCCGATGACTAACGACCTGCGCACTGTTGTCCCGTTAACGATGCGTTCGCAAACGCTAACTCAAATTCTGTCCCGCCCGACCTGACGGCCTGGCTCACAAAGGTGTAGGGGCGTCATCCGGTACATAGTGGCGGCTCTCGTCTGACGGATCGATCCAGACCCGCATGATCACGCCGCTGGACGGATCGCGGAACCGCTCAGCCGTCGGCACCCAGCCCGGCTCGGGCTTGCGCGTCTGGGCGTGCCGCCCGCGGGAACCCCCGCCGCGCCCGGCGCCCGGCGTATCGGGGACACCGGCGGGCGGGAGGTCGGCCAGGGCCACCGCGGCCTCCTCGGCATAGGCGGCGGCCAGCACGACACCGACCCGGTGACGTAGGTCGTCCAGCTCCAGCCGACCCGCGGCGTAGTGCTCGCGCAGCAGCGCGATTAGACGCTCGCGGTCGGCGTCCCCGAGCAGCGAGCGCCGTCCGGCCGGCGCACCGCCCCCGGGCTCGCTCATGCCGACGGCGTGACGATCACCGCGCTGCCGTAGGCGACGACTTCGGCGCGTGCCTTGCCGATCTCGGAGGAGTCGAAGCGCATCGCGATCACCGCGTTGGCGCCGAGCAGCTTCGCGTTCTCTATCATTCGGTCGATCGCATGCCTGCGAGCGTCTTCGAGAACCACCGTGAACTGTGAAACCTCGCCCTGGCGTAGCGATGAAATCCCGCCGGCGACGGTCTTGCTGAAGCCCATCGCCCGCACCACCAGGCCAAACGTGATGCCGAGATTCCGTTCCACTACCATGCCCGGCAGCTCGAAAGCAGTGGTGACAGGAAAAGCAGCAGCCGTGGACCCCGGGGTGCCTGCCGTACTCGTGGTATCCGTCATGCAGGGCAGTACACCGTCGTCGCGCACGCCGTGTCAACGAGCCGCGCGCCCGGACGTCCGCCGTCGGCAGCGGCCAGGAACACCGCTGTGCTCCTCGAGTTCTAGCGTGAGGGCGGAGGGATTACCACCATCATGGCGTGATCACCCTGCAGCAGGGTCAGCTCGCGGGACCGGGCGACTGCCTGGCTGCGCGAGGCGACGCCGAGCTTGCGGTAGATCGACACCGCTTGTGACTTGACGGTGTTCGGTGACAGGAACAGCTCACTGGCG
>DASZJE010000109.1:0-25941 GCA_035948445.1 Trebonia sp.
CCGCTGCGCGTGGCCTGCGCCTGGATCGTCGGCGCGGTATTCGCCGTCGCGGCCGGCTTCACGCTGAAGCGGAAGAGCCAGCCCCAGCCAGCGGACCCGAACGCGTAAACGAACGCGCCAGGGCGCGCGGGCGTGCCCGAAGGCGCGATTGAGCTCGTCCGGCTAGGCGAGGGCTTGGCGGAGGTCGGTGAGGAGGTCGTCGGCGTCTTCGAGTCCGACGGACAGGCGGATCAGGTCGGCGGGAACCTCGAGCGCCGAACCGGCGACGGACTGGTGGGTCATACGGGCCGGATGCTCGATGAGGGACTCCACGCCGCCGAGTGACTCGCCCAGGGTGAATAGTCTCGTGCGGCCCGCCAGGGCCACGGCCGCTTGCTCGCCCGCCTTCAGGCGGAAGGAGACCATTCCCCCGAACGCCCGCATCTGGCTCGCCGCGATCTTGTGTCCCGGGTGATCGGGCAGGCCGGGGTAGTAGACGTGGCTGACGGCCGGGTGGGCGGCCAGCATGTCGGCGACGCGGGCGGCGTTCGCACAGTGCCTGTCCATGCGCACGGCCAGGGTCTTGACGCCGCGCAGGGTCAGCCACGCGTCGAACGGGCCCGCCACCGCGCCGGTGGCGTTCTGCATGAAGGCGATCGAGTCGGCGAGGTCGCCGTCGCGGACGACGACCGCGCCGCCGACCACGTCGGAGTGACCGCCGACGTACTTCGTCGTGCTGTGGACGACGGCGTCGGCGCCGAGGGTCAGCGGCCGCTGGAGGTAGGGAGACGCGAAGGTATTGTCGACGACGAGCTTGGCGCCGTGACCGCGGGCGACTTCGGCGAGCGCCTCGATGTCCGTGATGTTCAGCAGCGGGTTGGTGGGGGTCTCCGTCCAGACGAGCGCCGCGTTAGTCGCGTCAAGGGCGTCCCTGACGGCATCGAGGTCTGTCTGCGGGACCGGGGTGTAGTTCAGGCCCCACGGCTTGAGGGCCTTGTCGAACAGGCGGAAGGTGCCGCCGTACGCGTCGGTCGGGATGAGGACATGATCTCCGGGCTTGACCAGGACCCGCAGCAGGCAGTCCTCGGCGGCCATGCCGGACGCGAACGCGAACGCCCGCGCGCCGCCCTCAAGCGCGGCGAGGCACTCTTCCAGCGCCGCGCGCGTGGGGTTGGCCGTCCGCGAGTACTCGTAGCCGCCGCGGGTGCCGCCCACGCCGTCCTGCTTGTACGTGGACGTCTGGTAGATCGGCGGGACGACCGCCCCGGTCAGCGCGTCCGGTTCCTGTCCCGCGTGTATCGCCAGCGTCTCGAAGCCGAGGTTCTCGAAGCCGAATGTCATCGGGTTCCTTCCGCGTAGTAGGCCAGCAGGTCCTGGCGGGTGAGGACCGAGGCTGGCTTGCCGTCCACGTGGACCAGGGCGGCACCGGACTTTTCCAGGGTCGCCGCGGCGGCGCTCACCGGTTCGCCCGCGCCGATGACCGGCAGCGGGGCACTCATGTGGTCGGCGATGGGGTCGTTCGGCGAGGCGCGGCCGGCGACCAGGGCGTCGAGGAGGTCGCGTTCCGCGACGGCCCCCGCCACCTCCGCGGCCATGAGCGGGGGTTCCTGGCGGACCACCGGAAGCTGAGATACGTCATACTCGCGCAAGAGCGCGATGGCCTGCGCGATCGTCTCGTCCGGGTGTACGTGGACGAGGGCGGGGAGCCGGGTCCGTTCGGGATGGAGGCTGATCAGAATGTCGGAGACCGTCGGTTCCGTGCCCTGCGTGCGCAGGAAACCGTAGTCCGCCATCCACTCGTCGTTGAAGATCTTCGAGAGGTAGCCGCGGCCGCCGTCGGGGAGGAGGACGACGATCACGGCGTCTTCGGGGGCTTCCTCGGCAACCTTGATGGCCGCGGACACGGCAAGGCCGCCGGAGCCACCGACGAGGAGGCCCTCCTCGCGGGCGAGCCTGCGGGTCATGTTGAAAGAGTCGGCGTCGCTGATCGCGATCACGCGGTCAACCTGGCCGCGGTCGTAGGTCTTCGGCCAGATGTCCTCGCCGACCCCCTCGACCAGGTACGGGCGGCCGGTGCCGCCGGAATAGACGGAACCCTCCGGGTCGGCGCCGATGATCGTGACAGGGCTTCTTCCGGAAGCGAGGTTGCCCGAGACTTCCTTCAAATACCGGCCGGTGCCTGAGATCGTGCCGCCGGTGCCGATGCCCGCCACGAAGTGCGTGACCATCCCGTCGGTCTGGCGCCAGATCTCGGGGCCTGTGGAGTGGTAGTGGGCGTTCGGGTTGTCGGGGTTGGAGTACTGATCGGGCTGCCAGGCACCGTCTGTCGTATCGGCCAGGCGGCGGGCGACGCTGTAGTACGAGTCCGGGTGCTCAGGGGCGACGGTCGACGGGCAGACGACCACCTCGGCGCCGTAGGCGCGCAGGACGTTGATCTTGTCGCCGGCGACCTTGTCGGGGCAGACGAACACGCACTTGTAGCCGCGGGCCTGCGCGACGATCGCGAGGCCGACGCCCGTGTTACCGGAGGTCGGCTCGATGATCGTGCCGTGCGGCCTGAGCCTTCCGTCTTGCTCGGCCGCGTCGATCATGCGCGGAGCGATGCGGTCTTTCACCGAGCCACCGGGGTTGAGGTACTCCACCTTGGCGAGCACGTTCGCGTGCCTGGTAACCCGGTGCAGGCGCACGAGCGGAGTGTTGCCCATGACCTCAGTCAGCGAGTTGTGTACCTGCATTCCCATATTCCCCCTCGCGTCTCCCCTCACGGTATCGGGCGTCACGATATCCGGTGCTGCCGGGCGGTGCTGTTACCGTTGTGGGAGACATGCTGCTTTTACTCACCTGACTTCAGCGCGGAGGTACCAGCCATGCCCGAGGCAGTCATCGTCGCTACCGCACGTTCCCCGATCGGGCGGGCTTTCAAGGGATCGCTGACGTCGATCCGGCCTGACGACCTCGCGGCGCAGATGGTTTCGGCGGCCCTTTCCAAGGTGCCTCAACTCCGCCCGTCGACCGTCGACGACCTGATCCTGGGCTGCGGGCTGCCCGGCGGCGAGCAGGGATTCAACATGGCGCGCGTGGTGTCGGTGATGCTGGGCCTCGACGGCGTTCCCGGCACGACGGTCAACCGCTACTGCTCGTCCTCGCTCCAGACGACCCGGATGGCGTTCCACGCCATCAAGGCCGGGGAGGGCGACGTTTTCATCTCGGCCGGCGTCGAATGCGTCTCACGGGGCGTGAAAGGCACGTCCGACTCGCTGCCGGACACCAAGAACCCCTCGTTCGATCCCGCTCTGGAACGAACGCTGGCGACTGCGACGGAAGAAACCCCATGGCACGATCCGCGGGAAGACGACCTGATTCCCGACGTCTACATCGCGATGGGGCAGACGGCGGAGAACGTGGCGTCGCTGCGGGGCATTTCGCGACGGGAACAGGACGAATTCGGAGTCCGGTCGCAGAACCTGGCGGAAAAGGCGATCGCCGACGGATTCTGGCAGCGGGAGATCACTCCGGTCACCTTGCCCGATGGTTCCGTTGTGTCGGCGGACGACGGGCCGAGGCCCGGGACGACGCTGGAGAAAGTGTCGGCTTTGAAGCCCGTATTCCGGGAGCACGGCACCGTGACGGCAGGGAACTGCTGCCCGCTGAACGACGGCGCGGCGGTGGCGATCGTGATGAGTGACGTTCGCGCCGCCGAACTGGGGATCACGCCGATAGCGCGGATCGTGTCCACCGGTGTTTCGGCGCTGTCGCCGGAGATCATGGGGCTCGGGCCGGTGGAGGCGTCGCGGCAGGCGCTGAGGCGGGCCGGGATGGCGATCTCGGACATCGATCTGGTGGAGATCAACGAGGCGTTCGCGGCACAGGTCATCCCGTCTTACCGGGATCTGGGGATACCGCTGGAGCGACTGAACGTCAACGGCGGCGCGATCGCGGTCGGGCACCCGTTCGGGATGACGGGCGCCCGGATCACGACGACGCTCCTCAACAGCCTCCAATTCCACGACAAGACCACTGGTCTCGAGACGATGTGCGTCGGCGGCGGACAGGGCATGGCGATGGTCTTCGAACGGCTGAGCTAGCGCGACCCGAGTGGCTCCCACCTGCGCATCTGCCAGACGCGGAGCAAACGCGACATTACGGGAAGGTTGCGATCTGGTCTTGCCATGAGCTCTCCGGTGAGGCACTCTCGTCAGAAAGCGGCCTACCCCCCGGAGGTGCATATGTCGCTAACCCACTCGCCTGACATGCATAAGAGTCTCATCGCCCGCATCCCGCTGCAGACCGGCCGCGAGATGGCCGAGTGGTTCACCCGTCTGGAGTCCGGACCGTCGTTCCTGCGCCGTGAAGAGCGCGTGAACTGGCTGGCCGACGAGCACAACATCTGCGACCGCTACGCGGCCGCCATCGTTCACGAGTGGGAAGTTCTCCGCCGCCGCCGTCTGTCCGGCGCCTGAGCGTTCGCATCCCGTTACCCGCGCTGCGATGCCGCGGCGCATTGGTCGTGTGCGCAAGCCCCGGCCCGCCGGCCGTCAACTCGGTCTTGACGCGGACCGCTCGGGCGCCCTCCCCTGCGCGCATCACCGCCTTGCGTGTTCCGTTGCGGCATGCCATCGTGCCCCGGCTTGCCATGCGGGGACGACGCCATTAACGGCGCCGCGACACGACTGAACCCGAAAAGCCTTCCCGGGCCCTGATTGAGTCGGCCTTGCGGAGAAAACATCAGAATCAAAAATGATCACACTTGCGCGTGCGAATGAGATTGCAATCGGCATATGCAGATGCACGATCATTACACTAAAGGCGCAGCTAGCAGCAGTACCCCCGGTCGGGTTCGAACCGACACTGGGGACCCTTTTAGGGGGTCGGCCTCTTCCCTTGGGCTACGGGGGCCCAATAATGGTAACCCGGAAATGGCCCTTCGCCGCAAATTCCGCTAGACGATACCTAAAAGGCCCGTGAGCTGGATTTTCGCGTTATCCATTTCCTTTTAATCCACGGACCGTGACTAACGCGGTAATTAATTAACGGAGTGTAATCAGTCGCATGCGGGGGAAGTGCGGCCTTTGGCGCGGGCGAAGATCGCGTCGAGCATATCTGGGGTCACTCGGCCGGTAAATGTGTTCTGCTGGCTCGGGTGGTAGCAGCCGAGTAGCAGCACCTCTCCCGGGGCTTGCGGGACCACAGGGGCTTGCGGGACGGCAGGGGTGAGGGTTACCTCGGCGCCGTGGGCGAAGGCTGGGCGGGGACGCGGGGGCGCGTAGCCAGCCGCGGTGAGCACCGGCCACAGGGCCTGCCACGCGAAACCGCCGAGGGCCACGATCACGCGCAGCGAGGGGGCGACAAACCGGAGTTCGGCGGTGAGCCACGGCGCGCACTCGTCGCGTTCGGCGGGTGCCGGCTTGTTTCCCGGCGGCGCGCACCGGACCACGGCCGCCATCCGCGCCCCGATCAGGCGCTGCCCGTCGCCGGCGTGCTCGCTTGTCGGGAGCGCGGCCAGTCCGCACCGGTGCAGCGCGGCGAACAGGAAATCGCCGCTGCGGTCTCCGGTAAATACCCGCCCGGTGCGGTTCCCCCCGTGCGCGGCGGGCGCGAGGCCGACGATCAAGATCGACGGCCGCGGGTCGCCCCAGCCCACGACGGGGCGGCCCCAGTACTGCTCGGCGGCGAAGGACTTCCTGCGGACCGCTGCCACCTCTTCCCGCCACGCGACGAGGCGCGGGCAGGCGCGGCACACGGACTGGCGGGCCTCAAGCTCCGTGAGAGAGGAGGCGCTCCTCGCCAGGTCCGCGACATCGGCGCCGAAGCGCGCCACCGGGGTACCGGGCGACGCCGGGTCACCCGGCCAGCCGGTCCCTGGCGGCACCGGTCCGCGGCCGCCCGCGCCGCCGGTCGCGGTCGGCTCGCCCGGAGTTGCGCCGCTCGCCGGCTCGCCCGGCGTTATTCCACCAGCGACCATGCGATGCCGTCGAGGATGTCGTGTTCGCTGACGAGGACTTCGGTGAAACCGAAGCGGGTCATGATGCGGTCGAGGATCAGCGCACCGCTGCCGATGACGTCGACGCGACCGGGGTGCATGACGGGAATCGCGGCGCGTTCGGCCCGCGTCGCGGCGAGGAGTCGTTCCGTGATTTCGTGGACACGTGCCGCCGTGATGCGCGAGTGGTGGACGCGTTCGGAGTCGTAGTGGTCCAGGTCCAGGGCGATGGCCGCGATCGTCGTCACCGAGCCGGCGAGGCCGGCGAAGGTCTTCGCCTCCGTCACAGGGACACTCGCGGCTACCTGGTCGAGAACGGCGTCGATGTCGTTGGTCGTCGCCGCGATCTCCTCGGTGAGCGGCGGGTCGCCATGCAGGTGACGCTCGGTGAGCCGGACGCATCCGATGTTCACGGACATGTGCGCGGTGGTGGCGGTTGAGCCGCCGATCGCCCCCGGGCCGAGCACGAACTCCGTGGAGCCGCCTCCGATGTCGGCGACGAGGAAGGGCTGGCCGTACTCGCCCGTTAGTTCGCGGGTGGCGCCGGCGAACGAAAGGGCGGCCTCCTCCTCACCGCTGACGACTTCGGGTTCGACGCCGAGGACTTCCTTAACGCGGCGCGTGAAGTCGGCGGAGTTCTCCGCGTCGCGGGAGGCGCTGGTGGCGACCATGCGGACCGCCTGCGCGCCGCGGGCATTGATCAGGTCCGCGTAGCCGCGCAGGGCGCTGATCGTCCGTTCGACGGCCGCTTCGGCGAGGCGGCCCGTCCTGTCCACGCCTTCGCCTAGCCGGACGATCTCCATTCGGCGGACAATGTCAGTCACCGTGCCGGCCCTCGTGGACGCCGACCCGTCCGAAGCCCCTCGGGCGAAGGCGGAGGGACGTTCGGGGGAAAGGTCCGCGATAAGGAGGCGGATCGAGTTAGTGCCGCAGTCGATAGCGGCCACGCGGGAGGCGGGCATCATGACTCCTGTGGTGCGACTGGTGCTGCTGGTCCCGCGCACGGGCCGCGGGACCACCACTTGCCCGCGGCATCGAGGGCCTCACGGCCGAACGGGTTCGTGCCCGGGACGGCGAGTTCGTGCGCGGCGAGCGCGTGCAGGCACTTGACTCGGGCCGGCATGCCGCCGGCGGTCTGGGTGCCCTCCGGGAGGGGATCTACGCCGGCCTCCTTCGCGGCTTCATCGCGGCGGGCGATGTAGTCACGGTGGGCGCTTTCGTACGCTTCGCGCGTTTCCTCGTCTTCGGCGAGACGGGCGGTGAGATCCTTCATCATCCCGCCCGCTTCCAGTCCGCCGATCGCGGCGGCGGCGCGGGGGCAGGTGAGGTAGTACAGCGTCGGGAACGGGGTGCCGTCAGGGAGCCGCGGCGACGTCGTGACCACGTCGGGCAGACCGCAAGGGCAGCGGTGGGGAACCCCCAGCAAGCCACGTGGCTCACGGCCGAGTTGCCTGGCGACCGCCTGCCTGTCTGATTCCGCTATCACTTCGGTTCGCTGTTCGCGCGCTCGACGGACTGCCAGAGCTTGTCATACCAGGGGTCGCCAGAAGCTTGCCGCTGCGCGGTACCGGCGGTGGCGGGCTGGCCGGAAATGACCTCGTAGCACTGCTCGTCCGGGAAGCACATGTGCAGCTGGTCCTCGGCCTGCTGCTCAATGAACTGCGTCTGGTTGAGCTGCTTGTCCTCCTGCGTGAGGGCCTTGACCTGGGCGGACATCGCCTGCTGCTGGGCGAGCAACTGGTCGATCTGCTGCCGCTGCGCGATGTACTCGCGGACCGGGTACGCCAGGCTGAGGGCGATGGCGCAGATCACCACGGCGAGCACCGCAGCCCGCCCGGTCAGCCTCGTCTGGCGCGCGATTGCGGCCAGCGCGGCGGCCTGTGCCGCGCTTTGCGCTCTGGCCCGTGCCTGAGCGGGCACAGGTTTCGGCTGCGGCGAGGGCGGCGGTGCTTGCTCGTGTGGCGACATTTCAGGCGACGGTGAACCTCGGGAACGCGGCCGCGCCCGCGTAGGTGGCGGCGTCCCCGAGGTACTCCTCGATGCGCAGCAACTGGTTGTACTTGGCGACCCGCTCGCCGCGCGCCGGGGCGCCGGTCTTGATCTGGCCCGCGTTCGTCGCGACGGCGAGGTCGGCGATGAACGTGTCCGGGGTCTCGCCGGAGCGGTGGCTGATCATGCACTTCCAGCCTGTCCGGTGGGCGAGGCTCACCGCGTCGAAGGTCTCGGTGACTGTGCCGATCTGGTTGACCTTGACGAGGAGGGCGTTGGCGGCCTTTTCCTTGATGCCGCGGGCGATGCGCCCGGGGTTGGTGACGAAGATGTCGTCGCCGACGATCTGCACCTTGTCGCCCATTTCGCCGGTGAAGGCGGTCCACGCCGCCCAGTCCTCTTCGGCGAAGGGGTCCTCGACGGAAACGAGGGGGTAGGCGTTGATCCACTTCTTGTAGATCTCGGCGAGTTCTGCGGCGGTGCGGGGCTTGCCGTCGATCTGGTAGGCGCCTTCTTTGTAGAACTCGGTGCTGGCGGCGTCGAGTGCGAGGGCGATGTCGCGTCCGGGCGTGAAGCCCGCCTTGGCAATGGCGTCGATGATGAGGTCGATGGCGGCCTGGTTGCTCTCCAGGTCAGGGGCGAAGCCGCCCTCGTCGCCGATACCGGTGTTCAGCTTGCGCTGCCTCAGCACGGACTTCAGGGCCTGGTAGGTCTCGGCGCCCCAGCGAATCGCCTCACTGAAGGTGGGCGCGCCGATCGGGGCGATCATGAACTCCTGCACATCCACGTTGTTGTCGGCGTGGGCGCCGCCGTTGAGGATGTTCATCATCGGGACGGGAAGCTCGTGCGCGTTCGGGCCGCCGAGGTAGCGGAAGAGCTGCAGGTTGGCCGATTCAGCGGCCGCGCGGGCCACCGCCATGGAGACACCGATGATGGCGTTGGCGCCCAGGCGTGACTTGTCCGGCGTGCGGTCGAGGTCGATCAGTTCCTGGTCGAGCAGGCGCTGGTCGTCCGCTTCGCTGCCGAGGATCTCCGGCTGAATCTCATCGTTGACCGCGTCGACGGCCCTGGTGACGGACTTGCCGCCGTACTCTTCTTCGGCGTCCCTCAGCTCCACTGCTTCGAACGCACCGGTGGACGCGCCGCTCGGCACGCCCGCGATGCCGTGCGATCCGTCATCCAGGACGACTTCTACCTCAACGGTCGGGTTGCCCCGGGAGTCCAGGATCTGCCTGGCGTGTACCGCTTCAATGGACGCCACGGTCGGCTCCTTGCCTGTCTATCCGCACTGTTGGTTCCGGTATGGAGCCTAACGGAGACGCGCCGGGCGGGTGCAGGGGGCACGCCGGCTCCGGGCCACTCTGGCTCGCTCCGGGCCCGCCGACGCTGTATCACGTGACGCGCGCCGCGATCCAGTAGGCGTGGACGAGCAGATCCGCTACTCGATGGAAAACCATCTGCCTCTCGACGGCGAGGCGGAGTCATGAAGGCGGTTCCGGTTCCGAGGATCGCGGGCGCGCTCCTGTTCCAGCCGACGCCGCACGCGGACGAGCGCGGGTTCTTCTCGCGCACCTTCGACGCCGAAGTGGCGCGTGAGGCCGGGATCGATCCGGACGGTTTCGCTCAGGACAGCCTTTCCCGGTCCAGACGCGGCGTCGTGCGGGGGATGCACATTCGCCGCGGGCTTGGCGAGTCCAAGCTTGTGCGGTGCTCCTACGGAGCGGTCTTCGACGTGATCATCGACCTGCGCCCTGGTTCTCCGACATACCTGAACCGGGAAGACTTCGAGTTGCGAGACACCGAGCAGACCTCGCTCTACGTCCCGGCCGGCTGCGCGCACGGTTTTCAGGCCCTGACCGATCCCGCGGACGTGTCCTACCGGATCGACCGGCCGCACGACCCGTCGCAGGACGTTTCGATCGCGTTCGACGATCCCGAACTCGGCATATCATGGCCGCTTCCGGCGATCATTATGTCCGATCGAGACCGCGGCGCGCCGCCGCTCGCCATGGCACTGCGAATTATGAACGGCCATACGGCCGATTAACCCGGAAAATCTAACCTTACCGGGGAATTCGCCAATTAATTCCCCGATTGGCGAGACATGTACCGCTGTCAGCCAGTCGCGCATAATGCATCCGATCCGCGGTCGTATGCTCCTGGTAGGTCTTGAGCGGCATAGCGCATGACCATCAAGGGAACAGCCGGGGGGACCATGCGAAAGGCGCTTCCTATTTCCGCGGTTATCGCGGGAACTGTCGTGATATCGTCCGCCATAGGGGTGGGAATCACCGCGGTATCACCGTCCGCGGCAGCGGCGAAGTCCGTGTCGGCAACGTCGCTCGCGTCGGCGGCCGGCAAGAAATGGGGTTGCACCGCCACCGACAACGGAGCCGAGAACCCCGGCCCCAGCTGTCCGGCGGGCAACCACTACTACCAGGACAGCGCCATCACCAATTCCGATGGCTACAACACGCTTGTCATCAACGACATGTGGGATCCACCAGGAAAAGGAAATCCGCAGACGATTTACGCCGATAGCCCAGCCGACTGGGAAGTGGTCGCCGATATGCCGAAGGACAACACCGCGGTGCTGTCCTATCCGGACATTCAGCAGATTTTCACGCAGACGAATGACGCCCCGGCCGCGCTATCCGGGTTCAGCGACATTCACAGTGATTTCAGGGAAACGATGCCGGCTACGGGCGACAACGAGGCAGCCTATGACATCTGGCTCGGCACGTCAGAGGCGACCGATTATTCCCGGGAAGTCATGATCTGGGTGGACAATCACCGCACCAACTCGCCGCCCGGCAAGATCGTGGGCACGCCAAGCTTCTACAAGACCGTCTTCAGGGTCTGGGACGACGACGGCACCATATACATGGTTCGCGAGCTCAACGAGACGTCCGGGCGGATCTACTTCCTGCCCATGCTGGACTGGCTCGTGGCACACGGCTATTTGCCCAGGCACTCTGGCCTCAACCAGATCAACTTCGGCTGGGAGATCTGCTCGACTAACGGCAGGCCGCTGACGTTCGCCGTGAGCGCCTACGACCTGCGCAGTACGTGCGTGAAAAGGGGCACCGCCTGCTGGTCGTCATGACGGGCAGCCCGGCAGCCCGGGCAGTCCGGCCGTCAGCACGCCCTGACGAGCACGAGCGACTTGACCAGCGCGCCCCAGCCGTAGGCGACCTGGTAGGGCAAGGACGACAACGGCTGCGACGCGGTGACCACGTACACATCGCCGCCGAAGCAGCGCGCGGTCATCATGCGGGCGCGCGTGACCTGCTCGGCCGTGGTCACGAGCACCACCGAACGCCAGCCGTACTTCCTGGCGAGTTGCCCTACGAATTCGGCCTCACCGCGGGTATTGCCCGGAACGGGATCGAAGCATATGAGCTTCACTCCGGATACCGCCGGCGGGCAGGGGGCACCGTAGCCATGCTGGCCTTGTGACACCACGAGCACCGGCGCTCGATGCTCACGCGCCAGCCGCAAGGCCACTGGCATGCGGTCCCCCGGGCCGGCCATCATGACGATCGCGTCAACGTGCGAGGGCATCCCCTGCGGTGGCCACAGGAGCACGCGGGCCGTCAGGACCGCGAACACCACGACTAGCCCCGCGATGATGGCTAGCGCGCGCCGCCAGAAGCGCGACCGGACGTGCCGCAGACCGCGGCGGGAGCCCGCGCCCGCGCTATCTGTACGCGGACTCGGCCGCGGATCCGCGTACACGCCCTGCCAGGCCAGCCCCCGCGCGCGGGAAACGCCCGCTGGTCCGGTCGCTTGGGTCGGGGTTCGCGACGAAGAATCCGACGACGTCGCGCCCGCGAGTGGCCGCTGCCGTGGCGAGCCGCGCCAACTGGTTCGCGGTCGCGGCGCCCGCGGTGACGCCAAGCACGGTCACCGCCGTGGGCAACGTTTCCGGCACCCTTGCCGGGGTCTTCCCGTCGGCCACCAGGACGACTACGGTCAGCCTGGCGCCCTGCGGGATGGCCACGCTCCCGCCATCGCTGGCGAAAGTCCGCAGATACTGCGAATGACTGGCCGAACCAGACGGCGCATCGCATGCCGTTCGCAGTGCCGCCGTGACGTTTGTCTCCTCGTGCTGGCCGATGACCAGGGCGGTCAAGATGCCGAGGGACGCCGCGAATACCGCCAGCTGCGGGCCGAGCGCGAGCGCGCCCGGATCTGATGACATCGAAAGCACGGTGGCCGAGAATCCTCCGCCTCGGGCGGTGTCGTTCACGTCCACGTCTTCGAACCCGAGTTCCCTGAGCGCCTGACTCATCCGCCACGCATCCACCGGCTCGGGCACATAGTCGGACAAAAGGCGCGTCCATCCCGCCACGTCGGCGGGACGCCCGGCCTGAATGGCCGCGAGCACTGGTATTCCGAGCGAGTTCGCTATCGCGTCGCGTTCCCCCAGCCTGCGGTCGCGAAGCGCCACGAAGAGCGCCACGATGATGCCCGCGGCCAGGCCGCCGACAAGCCCTATCAGCAGCCCTAGGATGTCCTGCTTCGCCGCCCCGGACCCCGAACTCGCGGTGGCCGGCTGCAAGACCTGCGCCGATATGCGGCCACCCGGGCTCCGGGCGTGGCCGACGTAGGCGATGTAGCTGCTGGCGACGGCGTTGGCCGCGGACTCCGCCTGGCCCGCGCTCGAGCCCTCGGCGCTGATCGAGATCACGCCAGAGGTAAGGCTTTTGACGCTGACCTGGTTTTCCAGTGTCTGCAGCGACATCGGCGGCTGGATCTTGTCTGCCGCTACCGACAGCACCGGCTCGCTGCCGACGATCACGACTTCGGTGGATATGTTGGCCGTGCTCTGCGGGATCACGACGAGCGCCTGGCTTGCCAGCAGTGGGGGGTGCAGGACGGAGTAAGCTCCGCCAAGAAACACGCCCACGGCCGCGATGACGCCGACGAGCATCTTGTGCCGCCGTACGACCTGAACGGACCTTCGCAGGTCCACGGGCTGCTGACTCATTTCGCCTCCGCTGAAATGTCCGGCCTTATCGCGCCTGGACATACCATAATTGATTGTACGATAGGCGATGGAGTCACGAAATCGAACAGAACTTCATTTTTCCTGAAAGGACAGACGCGTAATCAGCGGCGTACCGGATCCGCAACGTCCTCGCCCCAAAATAGTAACGGCGGCCGTGCGCTGCCCGAGGGCCGCCGAATACCAGCCCAGGATCGGGCTTTTCTCACCTTGATGCAGGCTCCACCGCAACTCCCCGGGCAACTCCATCCATGCCCGCGCATCACTAACATCCTCTTCGCCGCCTTCCTGATTGTTCGTCGGCCAGCGCAGTAGCGCACCGCCGTCCTCAAGCGAGGCGCAGACGCCGGGACCGAGGTGAAACGCTACGGCCAGGTCGTAACCGCCGGTCACCATGTCGGTGATCTCGACCGATCGCCGCCGCGGGTCGAGTCGCACCGTCCTGCGGTGCCGGGCGGCAGGGCGGAGCGCGGCGTAGCCGTCGTGTTCGGCGGTCCAGCTCACGTCGGAGGCCTCGATCTCCCAGGTCCGGGCCTGCCGCAGCCACATGAAGGCACCGCCTTCGACCGACTGGCTCTGGCCGCTTATCTCTATTGTGTTGTGGGCGATCGTGGAACGGAAATACGACCGCCATTCGGGTTCCCCGTGGTAGCAGTAGGTTCCCGGGTCGGCGAGGATTTCGACCCCGTCATACCGAATCTCGACCGACAGTGCGTCCGCGTGCGCATGCGCGGCGATAGACAGGAAACCGTGCGGCCCGCCGTCACAACGGCACCAAATCTCCGGCGAATCGTTTCCCCGGCCGGAATCGGCCGGCGCCGTTGTCCGGAGAATGCTGATTCCCGCGTCGGCGAATCGGAACGGGCGCCGGTCGGGCCGGCCGGGCACCGCCTGCCGTGCCCCGGCCAGCGCGGCGGCCAGCGCGGCGCCCGCGTCGGGAGTGACGCCCGGCCACCAGTCAAGGCGGCCGAACAGGGCGTCGCCCATCGCGAGTAGCATCGGCCAGCGGTTGCGGGCCGGAGCATCCAGCAGCACGACGCGGGCCTCGTCGGAGTCGCCTTGGCGAGGCGGCCGGCACCGCACGTCCGCGAGCGCGGCCATGCAGTCGGCCATCGAGCACAGCAGTTGCCAGATATCATCGCCGACCGGGAGATCCGCGGCCAACGCCTCGAGAGCCGAGAAGACGCCGAGTTCGAACGCGAACCCGTGATAATCCGATGCGAGCTCACGGTTAATCCCCGAAGGGAACGTATTGGACCGCAGTGATCCAGCGAGCAAGGCTGCCGAACGAGTCCGCCAGCGGGCGCTTTCGCGGAACCAGGGGAACGCGCAGCTTCCCGCGAGGAGCCCTGCCGCCTCGGCGATCAGGTGGTTGTTCGCGGACGACCCGCGGCTGGAGAAGGCGGCCAGGTACTCCTGATGCCAGCGAAGCTGCCACATCGCGAGGTCGTTGTCTTCGAACAGGTCTCGCACGCGCGGCCACGAGTCGAGGAGCCGCCTGATCCAGGCGAAGTTGATCAGCCGGACGCCGAGTTCGATGCCGCTAGTCCAGTTGACACCGGAAAGGAACGGATTTTCCCGCCACCACGACTGCAGCTGGTCGGCCACTCGCTGCGCATACGCGTCCTCGCCGGTGAGGTACCACGCGACCGCGAGCATCGTCAGGTGCTGGAGCCGGTTCACCTCCCAGACCTGCTTGACGTTGCCGACCTGTTCCTCGCGGCGCTGGTCGACGCTGAACGCGCACCTGGATGGGTCTGAACGCCGCCCCGTGACCGGGTCGTAGAACCAGTCTGGCTCGGACATGTCCGTCCGCACGACGCCCAGCAGCTCCCACTCGCCTTTGAGGATCCGGTCCGCGTCGGCGATGATCGCCTCGCGCGCCGCCCAGGGCACGCGCGCTCCGCTGTTGTCGGGCAGGACGGCGGTGAAGCGCCGCTCGCCGGCCGGCACCGCACCCGGTACCGCCCCGGCGAGAACCCAGCCGGGAAGTACCTGCCGCCGGGCCCACGCACGCCGGCGCGCTTGCTCCCGTGCACGCCAGAGCACTTCCGCAGGAGACATCCTGCCCAGCCGACGGACATACCAGCCAACGCGGGAAAGGTCAGTCATACCAGTTCGGGCCGTCCGCTCAGCATGCTCTCACCGACGGCGATCGTGGCTCTGGTGGTGGCGAGCAGCGAGTCGACGGAGATCGGCATCGGCGCGCCGGTCCGCACGGCATCGACGAAGGCCGCCATCTCTGTCCGCTGTCCCTTGTCCTGGCCGCCGCGCGCTTTGGTCTCGCTCTTGCCGCGCTCCGACCACACGACGGCCGAGCGGAAGTTGTCGAGCCTGGCGCTGCGGCCCCCGCCGGTGGCGTCCATCGTCTCCTTGGGGAAACGGACGTTGCCGCCGGTGAAGTAGGCGATGGCGCCGACGGCGCCGTTGGCGAACCGGAATGTGGCCTGGACCTCACCGTTGCCCGGCCCGCGGATCGCGTACACCTCGGCGGGCAGGCTGTCCGCCCACCAGCTCAGCGTGTCGATGAAGTGCCCGCCCTCGCCGGCGAACCGGGATCCCTGGGTCTGCTGGTTGAGGTACCAGCTGTCGTGCGCGAGCGGACCGGCGTTCACCAGGTACCGCGTGGACGACAGGGCGGCGCCCGCACCATAGTCCTTCCGCATGGCCATGAGCAGCGGGGCGAACCGCCGGTTGAAGCCCACCATCAGCCGGTCGTTGCCGGTCTTGGCGATCGCCTCTTCGATCGCGTCCGTCTCCTCGCGGGTCAGCGCGAGGGGCTTTTCGACGAACACCGTCTTGCCCGTCTCCAGCGCGCGGCAGACCAGCTTCGCGTGCGTGGCGTGCCGCGTGACGATGCAGATCACGTCCAGCGATTCGTCCTCGAACACTGAGTCCGCGTCGGTCGACGCGGTCGTGAACCCGAACTTATGCTGCGCGTTGACCGCGGACAGCGACCTGGTGGTAGCGACGTGTGCGAGCCTGGCCGCCGGAAGCTTCGCGAGATGCGGCAGCAGCATCGAGGTCGCGTAGCTGCCAGCTCCCACGAAGCCGATCGCCACCTGGTCTTTTCTCCCTTCCTGCCGAACGGACGTTGGTGACTGTGTCCCCGTCCTCGCCAGCACGTGCCTGGTAGACGGCCTGGGGGCGTCGTCCGCCGGGACCGGGTACTCGAGCACCACGCCGATGGCCTTCAGGGTGCCGTCCTTGAGGTCGCCGTAGACCCTGGCAGCGTCGCCGAAGGGGAAGACCCCGTCGATCAGCGTCGCCACCTCGAGCTGATTGCGCGCGATCAGGTCGAGGAATGATTCCAGGTTCCGCTTCTCGGTCCACCGGACGTATCCGGCGGGGTAGTCAATGCCCTCAAGCTCGTACCGGGTGTCGTATCGTCCCGGGCCGTAGGAACGGGAGAACCGGACGTCGAGCTCCTTCTCGTAATAGGCGTTCCATGGCAGGTCCAGCTTCATCTTGCCGATGTCGACGATCCGCGCCCGGTCCCGTGCCAGCTTCACGGCGGCCTCGACGGGGCCGTTGGTGTCGCCGCCGGCGGACAGGAAGACGTGGTCGGCTCCCCGGCCGCTGGTGATCTTGGCCAGCCCGGCGAGGACGGCGTCGAGGTCGTCCGGCGATCCCGCGACGGCGGCGCCGGCCTTCTCCGCGAGACGGCAGCGGTCCGGGACCGGGTCGACGCCGATCGCCTGCACGCCGGCCGCGACAAGCAGCCGGACGACGAGCTGTCCGATCAGGCCGAGGCCGATAACGGCCGCCGTCTCGCCAAGCTGGACCTCGGCGCGCCGGACACCGTGCATGGCGATCGACGCGACGGTGGCGAACGCGGCGTGCTCGGGCTGCACGCCCTGCGGAACCCTGGCGCACAAGTTGACCGGGACCCAGTTGTACTCGGCGTGCAGCGCTTGCTCGTTACCCGCGCATGCCACCAGGTCACCGGCCCTGAACTCTTCGGCACCCTTCCCGACCTCGGTGACGACACCGCACAGGGAATAGCCGAGGGGGGTGTAAGAATCGAGCTTGTTCATCACCTTCTTGTAGGTGGTGACGACCCCCTGCTGCTGCACCTGGTCGATGACCTTCTTCACCTGGTCCGGCCGTGCGCGGGCCATGCCGACCATGGACATGCTCGCCTCGGACACCTTCATCATCTCGGTGCCGGTCGAGATCAGCGAGTACAAGCTGCGCACAAGGACGCCCCCCGGCCGGCACGCGGGCGCCGGAACGTCGAGTACGGCTAGCTCCCCTGACTTGTAGTTCTGCGCTATCTGCTTCATCCGATCCCTTAGTCCGTCAATCAGTCACTAACCCCGGCCGCCCTGACCTGGCGATACCACAACTCCATCGACAGCAGCTGCCAGATCTGCTTGGCATGGTCCTCACGCCCCGCCTGCTCATCGGCGATAAGGCGGGTCACCTGGTCCTTGCGGAGCATCCCGAGCTGCGTGAGCTGTCCGCCAACCAGCACGTCGCCGATCAGTTCCTTCAGGTCGTTGCGCACCCAGGCGCGCAGCGGCGCGCCGAACGATGCCTTCGGCCGGTGGACGATCTCGTGCGGCAGCCAGTTCTCGGCCGCGTCCTTGAGCGCGGCCTTGGCGGTCCGGCCCCGGATCTTGTCGCCGCCTGGAATCGCGAAAGCCGCCTGGGCGACGACCTTGTCCACGAACGGGACCCGCACCTCCACCGATGCGGCCATGCTCGCCCGGTCCGTGTAGGTGAGGTTGAGCCCGGCCATGAACAGCCGGGCGTCCGCCAGGCACATCCGGTTAACCTCGTCGCCGAGGACGTTGTCGCTATATATCGCGGCGTGCTCGTCAAAGACGTCCTGGACGTGACCGGCGAGGTCCGGACCGACCAGGGCCGTAAGGCCGTCGGCGTCGTACAGCGTGTAACTGCGGCGGAACCGGGCCTCCTCGGGCAGCTCCGCAAAGGTCATGAACCGCTTGGCCCACCGGGGATACCGCAGGCCGCGGTCGCCGACCGATACCGGCATCGCGTTCACTGCCGCCCTGGCGGGCGCACGGAGACCAGCGGGCAGCCGGCGGTAACGGCTCGCCATCAGACATGCCAGGTGCTTGCGGTAGCCGCCGAACAACTCGTCGGCCCCCATCCCGGACAGGATGACCTTGACGCCGCGTTCTCGGGCCGCCTCGCACATGAGCAGCGTGTTGATCGCTGCCGGGTCGCCGATCGGCTCGTCGAGGACGTCGACCATCCTCGGCAGCATCGTGACGATATCTGGCGATATCTCGATCTCATGCAGATCGATGCCGAACTGACGCGCCACTCTCCGTGCGTAAATGGCGTCATCCGGCATGGCCTCGAGCTTCTGGTCTTCCGGCCTGAACGTGATCGTGTAAGCGTCGACGCTGTCGGCGTCCTTGTGCGCGAGGACCGTGATGATGCTGGAATCCAGCCCGCCGGACAGGAAGCTCGACACCGGAACGTCCGCGACCAGGTGCGCCCGGACGGACTCCTCGATTACCGCGCTCAGGTCAGGCCCCGGCTGGCCCGCGGCCTCGGCCGCCACGTCTTGGACGCGCCAGTAGTGGCGTACCTCCGGCTCGGCAGCGCCTGGGTGGATGCGCGCCCACGAGCCAGCCGGGAGTTTATGCACCCCCCTGATGGCGCACCGCTGTTCAGGGATCCAGTAGTAGAGCATGGACGCGACCAGCGCTCCTGGCTCGATCCGGAGCTCGGGACCGAGAGCCGCGACCAGCGCCTTGAGCTCGGACGCGAACAGGACGCCGTCCCCGCGTCGCGTGAACAGCAGCGGCTTGATGCCGAACGGATCGCGTGCGAGGATCAGCTCGCCGGTGGCAGTGTCGGCGAGCGCGAAGGCGAACATGCCGCGGAACTTCTCCAGCGCGGCCGGCCCCCAGCACCGCCACGCCTCGAGCACCACTTCCGTGTCGGATTCGGTGACGAACGCGGTGCCTTTGCTCACGAGCTCGGCCCGCAATTCCCTGTAGTTGTACAGCTCGCCGTTATAGACGAGCGCCAGGTTCCCCTTGCAGAACGGCTGGTCCGCCGCCCTGGACAGGTCGATGATCGACAGCCGCCGGTGCCCGAGATGGATGCTGACCTGCTCGCCGACGTGGCTCCACACGCCCGCGGCGTCCGGGCCGCGGTGCGCGATCCGGCCGGTCATCACGCTGGTCAGTCGCTGCCCGTCGGCCTGCCGGTAACAGCCCGCTATCCCGCACACCGGTCAGTCACCCGCCTTCACCGCTCCGGCGTCGCCGGTCAGCTTGTCGTACACGCCGACGTAGGCGCGCTCGGAGTGCGACCAGGCGAGTTCGTCCTCGACACGGGCGCGGCCGAGCTTGCCCATGCGGAGCCGTTCTGCCTCGTTGTCGACCAGGTCGACGATCGCCTTGGCGTAGTCCCGGATGTCCTGCTCCGGGTCCCCGGTCGGCGTGACGTACAGCGCCGCGTCGGCCGCCGAGACCCGTGTCTCACGGAGGTCGAAGGCCACCACCGGCAGCTCGAACGACATGTATTCCATCGTCTTGTTCATCGTGGACACATCGTTGAGCGGGTTTTTCGGATCCGGTGACAGGCCGATGTCCGCGGTAGACATGACCTTACCGACCAGTTCGTCGGGGGCCCGTCCGGTGAACTCGACATGGCCCTTCAGCTTGAGCTGGTCGCGGAGCGCGACGAGCTCGTCGAAGCAGTCTCCCTTGCCCATCAGCGTAAACGCGATGTCGTCACGACCCATCTCATGGACGACGACGTTCGCGGCCGCCACGACGATGTCCACGCCGTCCTGCGGCCCCATTACGCCGATGTACGCGGCGAGGTGCTTGCGGCCGCGCCGCTGCTCCGGATCTTCCGGGCCGCGCCTGAGCTTGTCCGGATCTGGCCCCGTGCGGACTACCGTCACGTCCGCGGGCCGCTTGCCGCTGCGGTCGATCGCGACCGCGCGGTAGGAGTCGTTGGTCGAGACGACGTGATCCGCGGTCCGGTGCGTCCGTCGCTCCAAGGCCAGGAGGCCGCGGTAGGGAAGACCCGGACCGTCCGGAAACCTTGACTTGAAAAGCTCCGGGCAGAGGTCATGGTGGTCGAAGACGAACTTCGTGCGATCCAGCGCCCGCAACGCGAGGGCGATCGGCCAGAAGATGTCCGGGGGATTGCAGGCCTGGACAACCGCGAACCTGCCGTCGCGGCGGGCCCTCAGCGTGTGCCATGCGGTCGCGGCGAACGAGTACGCGTACTCCGCGACGAAGCTGACCTTGCTTCCGCCCGGCGCGTACGGACGGTATTTGTACAGCTGGACCGTCTCGATGACCTCGTATGACGGGTCACCCTTGCCCTTAGGGCACACCACGGCAACCTGATAGCCGCCCCTGACCAGTGCCTGGCACTCAAGCCAGACTCTCCGGTCGAAGGGGACCGGCAGGTTCTGAACGATGATAAGGACGCGGCGCATCACGACCATACGAACGGCGGGCCGCCGGCGTTGATACACGCCGGCCGCAACGTATCAGCCGGCCCCGGTCCCTTCTCTCCTACAACGCGGGTCTTGCGCCCTGCCACGCCATCGTGCGCTGACACAGCGCCCACAACTGGGAGAATGCGGATGAGAGTCCTCGTCGCAGGTGACCGCGGATACATCGGGTCTGTCCTGGTTCCGTTCCTTCGCGCCGCCGGACACGAGGTCGACGGACTCGACCTCGGCCTGTACGAGGGGTGCGACCTCGGCCCGGCGCTGCCGGACGCCGGTGAGCGCGCCCGGCTCGACATGCGCGACGCGTCCGCGGCCGGGCTGTCAGGTTACGGCGCGGTGCTGTGCCTGGCGGCGCTGTCCAACGACCCGCTCGGCGACCTGAACCCTCGGGCAACGTATTCCGTCAACCTGGACGGGACACTGCGGCTGGCCCGCGCGGCGAAGGAAGCCGGGGTCACGCGCTTCCTGTTCTCCTCTTCCTGCAGTCTGTACGGTGCCGCCGGCTCCGGCGCGGTGGCCGAAGGCGCGGAGCTGTTCCCGGTGACGCCCTACGGTGAGAGCAAGGTCGCGGCAGAGCGGGAACTCGCCGCGCTCGCCGACGACAACTTCAGCCCGACGTACCTTCGCAACGCGACCGCGTACGGCGCCTCCACCCGGCTGCGGCTGGACATCGTGGTGAACAACCTCGCCGCGGTCGCGCTGACCACCGGCAAGGTGCGACTCGAGAGCGACGGCACCCCGTGGCGACCGCTCGTGCACATCGAAGACATCAGCCGCGCGTTCCTCGCTGTGCTTGAGGCACCGCGCGAGATCGTGCATGACCAGGCATTCAACGTCGGGCGGCCCGAGGACAACGTTCAGATCAAGGACGTCGCCGAGATGGTCCGCGACGCCGTGCCAGGCTCCGCGGTGACATTCGCCGATGGCGCCGGCCCGGACCTGCGCAACTACAGGGTCGACTTCGGCAAGCTCGAGTCCGCCTTCCCGGATCTGAAGATGCGGTGGACCGTGCGGGAGGGAATCGAGGAGCTCGTAACCGCCTACATGGAAAACGGGCTCACGTACGAGGACTTCACTTCGTCGCGCTATGTCCGGCTGCGGCGGATCCGCGAACTGATGGCAAGCGGTGTCGTCGACGACATGCTGCGCAGGCCCGCCGGAGAACCGGAGCACTGATGCGAGCGCGGTCCTCTCGTGCCTGAGGGGGAAGGCGGCGCGGGCTCGATCCGCAGCCGCCTGGCCCGGCGCTTCGGCTGGGGACTCGCCGACCAGATGATGTCCAGTCTGAGCAACGCCGCGATGAGCTTTTACGTGGCCAGGGAACTGGGGGCTGTCCAGTTCGGCGCGTTCAGCCTGGCATACGTGACGTACTCATTCTGCCTCAACGCATCGCGTGGATTGGCAACCGATCCGCTGCTTGTCCGGTACAGCAACGTGAAGCCGTCGGTATGGCGGCGGGCCGTCGCCCGCTCCACCGGGACGTCACTGTCCGCGGGCATCATCCTGGGCGTGTGCGCGATTTTCGCGGCCGCGGCGCTGAGCGGGACGGTCAGGGTCGCCTTTTTCGCCCTCGGGCTGACGCTGCCCGGACTGCTGCTGCAGGACAGCTGGCGGTACGCGTTCTTCGCGCTCGGACGCGGCAGCCAGGCTTTCCTCAACGACACGGTGTGGACGGCGACGATGCTGCCCGCGCTGCTCGTGCTGCGGTTCACGCACCACAACTCCGTATTCTGGTTCGTGCTGGCATGGGGCGCGACCGCCTGCCTCGCGGCGTGCGTGGGTCCGCTGCAGGCGCGGCTCATTCCCAGGCCGGCTGCGGCCATGGAATGGGTGTCACGGCACCGGGACCTGGCGCCCCGGTATCTCGCCGAGAACACGTCCAACAGCGGGGCCGCTCAGCTGCGCAGCTACAGCATCGGGGCGATCGCGGGCCTCGCCGCGGTCGGCTACGTTCAGGCCGCCGGGCTGCTGATGGGACCGTTCCTCGTTATCTTCATGGGCATATCACTGGTAACCGTCCCGGAGGCCGCGCGCATCCTCCATATCGCGCCGCATCACTTCCGGCGGTATTGCGTCCTCGTCGGCGTCGCGCTCGCGGTCCTCGGGCTGCTCTGGGGGATGGTGCTACTCGTTGTCATGCCCCTCGGTGTCGGGCAACTGCTCCTGGGCAAGCAACTGTGGCGGCCGGCCTACAAGCTGGTCCTGCCATACACGATCTCCGTGATGGGCGGCTGTCTCATCAATGGCGCGATGGCGGGCCTGCACGCGCTCGGCGCGGCGAGGCAGAGCCTGCGCGCGATGATCATCGCTTCCGTCATGTTCCTCGCGTTCGGGGTGGTCGGCGCTTACTTCGGCGGCGCGACCGGCACCGTGTGGGGGGCCGCATTCGCGACGTGGGCCGGCGCGGGAGTGTGGTGGTGGCAACTGCACTCCGAGATCCGGCAGAACGCGGCGTTGCCGGGCAAGAGTCGCCCTGCCGGGCGGCATCGCAAGAGCGGCACGCAAAGCGCACGCGAGCCGCAAGCGGGAATCGCGCCGGCCGGAGCCCGGGAAAGCCGTCTAGCGCCTCGTCACCGGCGAGGGAATGCGGTCGCCGACCGCACGGGCTCTCAGGCCGCCGCTCTCACGAGTTCTCAGCGGGCGGAGCAGACGAAGATATAATCTACGGCGAGCCGTCGGCTTATGCCGGGAATATTGGCGTTCAAACACATGTTGGCGGCCGTTACAAGCTTACGAGCCGGCTGCCCGCCGTACCAGTTATGGGAACCCGGAAAATAGCGCTCGACGGTAAAGTGGCGCGCTAGATCCTGCCGGAAGTCGGCCATCGGCTGAACGTTACTGAAAGCCTTAAATATCTGCTTGGCGCGATGGTCGAAATTGGTATATGTCACCACGAATTTGCCGTTCGGGTGCAGGATCCGCCCTATCTCGCCGAACTTCTGGGACTGCTTGGATCCGAGGTACTCGAACAGCCCCTGGGCGACGATGATATCGAACTTCCTGCCGCCGAACTCGATTGGCTCCTTGAGAATATCCCTCTCCATCAGGTTAGCCGCCGGATTGCGAATCGCGATGTCGATACCGTAATAGTGAACGTTCCTGTCAAGAACGCTGGCCAGCGTGCCGGGACCGCAGCCGATGTCAAGGAGGCAGCTTTCTTTCCCGCGCGCAATTGCGTTTACGACCCGCCCGCACTTTCGGAGTCGATAATGCGCGGGGACATGCTTGAGATTCTCTTCGATCCAGAAGTCCCGTTTATAGGACTCCGCGATCTTTTCTGCCGCCGTGGGGCCGCCGGTGGATTCTGTCATGGTCAGTCGTTCCCTTGTCCTTTTCCTTCGCTCCGCTCCCGCCGCGCCACGACCGAGTCGACCGAGATGGCGGGCAACGGGTCGGCCGAGACCGGATCACTGGGCTGCGGACCGCCCGGTCGCGCACGACTGGCGAACCAGTGCGCCAGATGCAGATAGCACTCGCGCTTCTCCGCCAACGGCAGTGGCGCGCGCCGAATGGCCCTGACGTAACCCCAGATGTACTCGCCGACCAGACGTACGGCCGGATGCCGCAGCCTGTCGCCGCGGCGCGGATCCATCGTGGCACAGCGACTGCGCATCGTCGCACGGCCACTTTGGCCTGAATGTTCGCGCCGGAAGTACAGCCAGTCCGGGACCTGATAGAAGGCACCGTGCAAGGCGATCTCGGCGATGATGGTGTGGTCGGCGTGATGATAGCTTTCCTTCATAGCGGTCCGCCGAAGCACGTCTATCCGCATAACGCCGTAGTCGTCATCCCCGCCACTGTCGAACAGGACGCTCCGGAATCGCTCCGGTGCCCAGGGAGAAGATGTGGTCATCGGGTACTCGAACGCTTCGGTCACTGTCCCTGAATCATCTATCTTCGCTGTCCAGGAGTGGGCGAGCACGACACCTGGATTCTCGTCGAGTGCCGCGACGCAGCGCTCGACAAGATCGGTTGCGTAAAGGTCGTCGTTCGCCGCCCATTTGAACAGCTCGCCTGTCGCCGTGACGACAACGAAGTTGTGGTTCGGGGCGAGCCCGATATTCTGTGGCTGCCGGAAGTAACGGACTCTTGAATCCTCTTTCGCGTACCGACGACAAATGTCCCCCGTGGCGTCGGTTGACGCATTGTCCGAGATTATAAGCTCGAAGTTCGTATAGCTCTGGCCGAGCAGCGCATCAATGGACTCGGCGACGTACTTCTCGCCGTTGTACACCGGAAGTCCGATGGAGAGCCGAGGCGTGCCACTCACCTGCTCCTCCGCATCTGGGGATGAGATCGAATGACTAATGACGAGATCAGCAGGTCGCGTGCCCGCCCGATACGGGACACGCGACCAGTCCGCCGTGATACATCGCTCGCCCGGGCGGCGCCTACGAACCAGACGACAGGTTGCGGCTGTCGGTGGCCAGACTCGCCAGGGCCGCGGGAACCCAGCCGCTATCCCATGTGTGCGCCAGGTCCTGGGAGGGGCCGAGCGTATGCCGGACGGCCTCCGACGTCAGCAGCGCGTCATAGTCGGATACGTCCGTCGGGTACAGGCCGTACCCGCCTATCCATATCCGGTTGGCCGTGGTGAACGGCGCGGCGTAGTTCTTCACGAACGACGGCGTCAGCTGGTAGTTAGCCTGGAAGTTCGCCTCCGTGCCGTAGGAGGCGGCGGAGTCGGAATATTCGTTGTACGACGAAATGTCCGCGGGGAAGTCCCAGGAGGCGGCCAGCGTGAACACGTTCGGGTGCTTCAGGATGAGATCCTGCCCGCCCACTCCGGACTTGGAGAATCCGATCAGCCACACCTGCTCGTTGCCCGTGGTGGACAAGTTCTTCTTCATCCAGGGGGCCAGTTCCTGAGTGAGGAACGTCTCGTACTGCAGGTTGGGATCGTTGGGATTGTTCGCGTACCAGGGAGGAATGTAGAATGTGGGTTCGACGATCGTCAGGTTGTACTGATTCTGCGCGTTCAGCGACTGCATGGTCTCTAGCCCGTCGCCGTAGGTGTCGCCCAGCCCGGCCTCGACCGGGAGCACGATGAGGAAATTGTGGGCCACCCCAGGAGCGGGATCGGTTGGCTGCAGTACCCGGAGAGTCTGGGGACCGTGCCCGTCATTCGCCGAAAGGATGTTGTAGTAGGCGATCCCGCTGGAATCGGTGCTCTCATGCGTGATGGTGAAGCTGGCGTTCCCGCCAGCCCAGCCAGCCGCCTGCGCGGTGCCGTTGGCCATGATCCCCGGCGCCCCGCCCGTCAGCGTCCCGTCACTGATCCCGATCACCTGCGTCCCGTTCAGCGCGAGCGAGATCGTGTCGCCGATGGCGGTCAGCTCCAGCTGGCTCCCGCCGGGCAGCGGACTGGTGCCGTAGGCGCCCAGCTGTTCCCAGCCGCCGTTGTCCCGCAGGAACAGCATCACCTCCGGGCTGCCGTTATCCCAGAAGTAGATCCCCACATACCCGTCCAGCCCGGAATCCTGCCCCCGGACCACCGCGCCGATCCACTGCGTCCCCGCC
>DASZJE010000110.1:0-30938 GCA_035948445.1 Trebonia sp.
AGCGGGGACTGACGAATCAACAGCGGCTGTCAACGGCACGACAGGCATGGACACCTCCGGTGTGCTCAGGAACCCGAGCACACCCCGGGTCCGCGCTTGCCCATCCCGGTCGGGACTGGGCCTCGTCATCACCCGGGGCACCCCGCCGCGGAGGAGGGTTGCCGGCTAGCGAGCCGGGGCTTACCGCTAGCGCTCATGACGCTGGGAGGGGACTCTATCAGACCAGATCCGGAAGTGCGCTGAACGGAGTTCCATTTACTATCAACGGGATAAGTGGGCTTGTAGGATGCCGCCATGGAAACCTGGGACGCTATCCGCGCACGGCGCAATGTCCGCACGTACCGGCCCGAGCCGGTGCCAGCCGCCGACCTTGACCGGATCGCCGAGGCGGGCTGGCGAGCGCCGTCGGCATCTAACCGGCAGCACTGGGACTTCATCATCGTCACCGACCGCGAGCAACTGACCGCGCTGTCCACCGTGTGGCAGGGCGCCGGTCACATCGCCGGCGCGGCCGCGGCGATCGCACTCGTTGTCCCGCAAGCCGACGACGACCGCACTCGCGTGACAGACCGGTACGACCTCGGCCAGGCGACTTACGCGATCATGGTCGCCGCCGCCGACCTCGGCCTCGGCACCGGGCACTCTGCGGTCGGGGAGCAGGAGAGGGCACGTGAGATCCTCGGCGTGCCCGAGGACCACGACGTGGCCTACCTGATCGGCGTCGGATACCCGGCCGACCGCCCTCTGAAGCCGATCGTCAAGCCGAACCGGCGTCCCTTCGGGGAAGTCGTCCACCACGGTCGCTGGTAGTTCGGCCGGTCACCGCACATACGCGCCGCAAGACCGCGGGCCGCGCATTTTGGTCACTCTAAGCACTAGTCAGTTACCCTCTGAACGGTTACATTAGGCGTATACATGGCTACTCAGTGTTGTTTCCGGCCAAAGAGGGCGGTGGCGTTGTGGCGGTCAGGGAACGTACGCAAGTCGGGATCGTCGGGGCCGGGCCGGCCGGACTGATCCTGTCTCATCTGCTGGCACTCGCGGGCATCGACTCGGTCGTCGTCGAGAACCGGAGCCGTGCCCACTGCGAGGCGCGGCAGCGGGCCGGCATGCTCGAGTCCACGACCGTGGAGCTGCTCCGGGAAACCGGCCTCGGCATCAGGCTCGACACCGAGGGTCTGGAGCACGACGGAATCTACCTTCAGTTCGCTGGCGAACGGCACCACATGAACTTCCGCGAACTGACCGGCGGCCGGTGGGTGACGATCTACGCGCAGACCGAGATCGTCAAGGATGTCATCGCCGCCAGGATCGCCGGCGGCGCCGCCCTGGAATTCGAGGTCAGCGATACCGAGGTAACCAATCTCGACGAGGCCGAGCCCGTGCTCCGCTACACCGACGCGGCCGGGAGGCGGCACGAGGTCGTCTGCGACGCCATCGCCGGCTGCGACGGCTTCCACGGCGTCTGCCGTCCCTCCATCCCCCGCGGGGCGCTGCACACCATCACCGAGCGGACCTATCCGTACGGCTGGCTCGGTATCCTCGCGCAGGCACCACCGTCCACCGATCAGGTGCTCTACTGCCGGCACGACAACGGCTTCGCCCTGCACAGCATGCGCACGCCCGAGATCGGGCGCCTCTACCTCCAGGTCCCGGCTGGTGAGGACATCGTCAACTGGCCCGACGACCGTATCTGGGCCGAACTCAAGACGCGGCTGGAGGTTCCCGGCTGGGAGCTGACCACGGGACCGGTGCTGGAAAAGTCGATCACCTCGATGCGCAGCTTCGTCGTCGCGCCGATGCGCGCGGGCCGGCTGTTCCTCGCCGGGGACTCCGCGCACATCGTGCCGCCCACCGGCGCGAAGGGACTCAACCTCGCGGTCGCCGATGTCGCCGCCCTCGCCACCGCCCTCATCAGTCTCCTCAGGGACGGCAAGCCGGAACTCGCGAACGCGTACTCCGACCACTGCCTGGAGCGGATCTGGCGGGCCACTCACCTGGCCTGCTGGATGACCGCCATGCTCCACGTCGACCCGGGCGAGGACCCGTTCGAGGCGCAGCTTCAGCTCGCTCAGCTCCGTAACCTCGTCACGTCACGGGCGGCGGCCACCATGCTCGCCGAGAACTACACCGGATACGCCCCGCTGCGGTACGCACCGGATAGACCACGGCACGCACCGGATAGACCACGGCAGGCACCGGATACACGAGGACACGGCACGGATACGCGGCTGATGCCCGCGGCGGCATGGGGATCAGTGGCGTTATCCGGGGGAGCCGCCACTGTCGTTCGGCGGAATATGAAGTCCAAGCGCACGGGGACCGCGGATCTGCCCCGCAGACCATATGACCGCGGCCGGGTCTGCCAGGGTGAACTCCGGGATACGCTCGAGCCAGACCTCCAGGGCGACGCGAAGCTCCATGCGCGCCAGATGCGAGCCGAGGCAGCGGTGGACGCCCAGGCCGAAGGCGGCGTGGCTGTTGACTTCACGGTCGATCACCACCTCCTCCGCGCGTTCGAACTCCGCGGGGTCGCGGTTGGCGGCGGGGAACGACAACAGGATCCAGTCGTCAGCCTTCATGTCCGCGCCGCGCCAGTGCATGTCCTCCTTCACGAGCCGGGCCATGGTGACGGGAGCGTAAGCGCGCAGGAACTCCTCGGCGGCCGCGGGAATGAGCGAGGAGTCGGCCGCCAGGCGGGCCCGGTCTCCCGGGTGGGTCGCCAGGTGCCAGAGCGACGAGCCGATCGCGCTCCACGTCGTATCAATGCCGGCGATGAGCAAAAGCAGCATCGTCCCCACAACGTGCTCGGGCTCCAGCTTGCGGCCGTTGAGTTCCGCGTTGATCAGGAAAGCGGTCAGGTCTTCGCGCGGATGCGCCATGTGGTCGCGGACCTGCTCGTCCAGGTAGGTGAACTGCTGGTCCATACGGCCGGCGCGCTCTTCGGGCGGCAGGTTGACGGCGCCGATGGTGTCTTCGACGAAGGCGAGGAACGTGGGAGCGTCTTCCGGCGGGAAGCCGAGCATGTCCGCGATGACGCGGATGGGGATGTGCTGGGCGTACTGGGTGGCGGCGTCGACTGTCGCTGGCTGCGGGCTCGACCCATTCGCGAAAGCGTCGATGAGCCCGTGGCAGAAGTCCCTCGTCGACTGCTCATACCTGCCGACCGCGGACTTGGTGAACGCGGGGAGCAGCAGTTTGCGGGCGTGGTGGTGGTACGGCGGGTCGGAGGAGATCGGCGGCGAGCCGCCAACAGGGGCAATGTCACGGGGCGGGCGGAAGTTGCTGATGAGGACCGCGCGGGACGAGAAGTGTTCGGTGTCGTAGGCGATGGCAGCGACATCGTCGTAGCGGGTCGGGAACCAGACGCCGCCGAATCTGTCCGTATGCGCGATCGGGCAGCGCTGGCGAAGGTCGTCCTGGATGGGGTAGGGGTCTCGCGCCCATTCGGGATCGACGTGGGAGAAGTCGGTGGCCCAGTCCAGGACCGGGCGGTTCACGACCTCAGCGACCTTGCCACGGGCGATGCGATCCCGGTTGACTGTCCTTTCCGGCACGCTGCTTTCCGGCACGCTGCTTTCCGACACGGCACGCCGCTCCTTAATCCTCGATGAGGCTGATAGCGCTCTCCGGGCAGTTGACGACCGCCTTCCGTGCTTCTTCGAGACGGTCCGCGGATACCGTGCCATCGCCTAGCACCTGTCCGTAACCCTCGTCGTCGTCATCGAACAGACCCGGCGAAAGGTCGTAGCAACGGCCGTGCCCCTGGCACTTTCCGGGATCGATCCGCAGTTTCAACAGCTATTCCTCCTGCGCTGGGCAAGGGCCCCTCCGGGCTAGAGGGGAGGCTTACGGCCACCGTAGATCACGTAGTCGAGTTCCTTCCAGTACACATCGACGCCCTCGAAGCCGGCGGCGCGCAGGAAGCCGACCTGAGGTTCGAGCGGGATCATGTAGCGCACATGGTTCTCGTACCGGAACTGCTCCTCGGCCGTCCGGTGCGCCCGCTTGCGCGCGGCGGACGGATCACGCCGGTCCCCGGCCCGTAGCCACGCGTCCCCGACGACGGAGTCCGGGGGCGCGACAGGGTCGTAGTTCAGGTACCACCCGCCCGGTGCCAGGTGCGCCAAGATCTCAGCGAACAGTTCGCGCTTGCGAGCGTCGTTCAGATGATGAATGGAGAGGGAACTGATCACCGCGTCGACCGGGTCGGTGATCAGTACCGGCCACGATCCTGACCGGGACAAGTCGAACTCGACGTAGGTGTACCGGCCCGCGTACGGGGCGAGTTCGGTCATCCCCTGCTCGATCATCTGCGGCGAGAAGTCGGCGAGGATGGCGTTCGCCCGATGGAAGTGGTCGAGTACCGCGCGGGAGGCCGCGCCGGTCCCCGCACCGAGATCCACGAAAGTGAACTGCTCGTCGGTGCCGAAGGGCAGCAGTTCCGCCATCAGTTCCCGGTGTCCGGCCCGGCGCCGCTCGCGCTCCGCCTCGGTGGTCTTCCAGTAGGAGACGCCGAGATCGCTCTTCCAGACGGCGGCGTTGGTGTCGTGTGGGTCCGGCATGTAAGAGATGCTACGAAACACCATGCCCCGAATGCCAGGGCGGGAATGTCGTGCGCCGTTTCGCGTTGTAGCCGGAGCCCGATGCGCTAAAACAAGGGAGACAGATGAGCACTGTTGCTCTGACCAAGGACTCGTTCGAGGAGACCGTCACCGGCTCCGACATCGCCTTCGTCGACTGGTGGGCCTCGTGGTGCGGTCCGTGCCGGATGTTCGCCCCGATCTTCGAGCAGGCCAGCCAGACGCATACGGACGTGACGTTCGGCAAGATCGACACCGACGCCGAGCAGGAGCTCGCGGCCAGCGCGGAGATCCAGTCGATCCCCACGCTCATGGCTTTCCGCGACGGGATCCTTGTGTTCCGGCAGGCGGGCGCGTTGCCCGCGAAACAGCTCGAGCAAGTGATCCAGGCCGTGCGCGATCTGGACATGAACGATGTCCGCGCCCAGATCGCCAGCCAGGGGGCACAGGCCTGAGTCGCGTGCTTGGTGGCAGCACCCGATCGCGAACCGGGGCTAGTGCGTGGCGGTCACCTTCGATAGGCCCGCGGGGGCATCCGGGTCGAGACCGCGCAGCAGGGACGCGGCGAGGGCCAGTTGCTGGCCCCTGATCGTGGCCAGGATCGGCGCGGTGACTTCCGGCGTCCCCGCGGGCAGAGGAAGGTCCGCGTCCGGCCCGGTACCGCAGACGGCGTAAGGGATACCTGCCTCTTCGAAGCGTTCGGTCAGCGCCTGCTCGTCGGCGGCGAACCGCTCGCCGCCCGCGACGAGCAGGACCGGAAGCGCCGAGTCCACCGCGGCGATGGGGCCGTGCAGCAAGTCGGCGGACGACAGCCCTTCGGCATGCACGAGCACGCTTTCCTTGATCTTGAGCGCCGTCTCCAGTGCTGCCGCATAGGCTAGGCCGCGGCTGGTGACCAGCAACCGGGCCGCGTCCGGCCAGCGGGAGGCCACCGCTTGCGCCGACGCCGAGTCGGCGACCACGGTCGCCGCCGCGCCCGGCAGGGCCCGCAGCGCGTCGGCAGTCACGAGCCCGGGATCGAAGGCCGCCGCGATCGCCGCAACCGCGAGCAGTTGTGCGGTGACCGTCTTGGTGGCCGGGACCGCTCGCTCGCGTCCGGCGTCCGTCAGCAACGTCAGGTCACAGACGTCCGTGAGCGCGCTACCGGGCTCGTTGGTGATGCCGATGATAACGGCGCCGGAGGCGCGCATATGCGCCGCGGTCTCCACGATTTCCGGCGTCGCCCCGGACTGGCTCAACGCGACCGCCAGATAGCCGCTGTAGTCCACCTCGGCGTGGTACCTGGTGTGCACGCTGGGCGCGGCGAGGCCGGCCGGACGGCGGCTAGCCATCTCGAGCAGGTAGCGGCCGTAGACGGCGACGTTGTCCGACGAGCCGCGGGCCAGCAGAACGGTTCCGGCGAGGGTGCCCGGCAGGACGGCGCGCACCTGGTCGCGGTCGGTGTCGTGACGTGCGACGAGGCGCCTGAGGACTTCGGGTTGCTCAGCGAGTTCGGCTGCCATCAGGGATCCGGCGGTCAATTGCGTGCCCTTCGTGCGAATCGGACGGCAGCGGCTACTGCCTTCATGGTTATGACCACGCCGAAATCGTAAGGCTTGGACCAGCCCCCTCCGCTACCCCTGGGCGCCTCCGTCCTGTGATGAGTATCTGTGTATTAAGTGGTATATGACCTGTATGCCCGCTACGCGAGGCGGGAAGGTCTCGTATCGTTGTAGGAAAGCGTTCCCCGGCTCGGACCCCAGGGATCGGAACCCAGGGCTCGAAACCCAGGGCTCGACACCCGAGGATCGATACTCCCAAGGAGATGAATGCCTGAGCAGCGAGCGCCGTCCTGCGCGTGCGACATCGAGGTCGGCCAGTGAGCGACCTGACCGCCACCATGACGCCGAAAGAGATCGCGACCCAGGTCGTGGGCGCGATCCGCGCGCTGAACGAGCTGACGTCCGGCGGCGGCGAACTGACCGGGCCACGCGACGTCCGCGACATCGTCGCGAGCCTGGAGCTTGTCGGCCAGGGCCTGCCGCAGCTGTGCGAGCAGCTTGCCCGGTTCCTCGTGACGCTGCATGAGGACGGGCAGCTCAGACACGACACTGGCGTGGATCCTGAAAGCTTCGTGACCGACGTGATCGAGGCGCTCGCGGCAGCCGGCCAGGCGGCGGACATGATGACGGCCGCCCTCAACGAGGCGCGCACGGCTTCCGCCGACCTCACGCCCGACCGCTGAGCGAGTGCGCGACCGCCGCGCGTCATCCATCGGGCCTGTGCCAGTGAAGCGGTTGCGATAAGAACAAAGTGAATTGCTCATCGTGATCGCCGCGGCGTCTCGTCCGTCCGGCCACCGGCGCGCCGCCGCCACGGCGATCGAGGAGGGCCGGGTCGACCGGGGCCAGGAACGGAGACGGCACGCAGTCCCGTGTCTGCCCGCGGATCGTCCGGCGGGCCGCGGTCAGCAGCGTCAGCTTGGCGGTTGCGCGGGTCATGCCGACGAACAGGAGCCGCCGTTCCTCGGCGTAGTCGGTCTCCCCGCCTTGCCATGCCCGCAGCGGGAGCAGGCCGTCGTCGCAGCCGACGATGAACACGACGGGAAACTCCAGGCCCTTCGACGCGTGCAGCGTGAGCAGCGTGACGCGGTCGGCGCGGGGATCCCAGGTGTCGACCTCGGTACCGAGGGACAGTTCGTCCAGAAAGCGCTCCAGGTCCGTGCCGCACCGCTCCGCCAGCGCAGTGAGCACGTCGGCCGCGGCACGAACGTCGGCACGGGTTCCTGGCTTGCCAGCCCCCTTGCCCGCGGTCATTCCGTTCGCGGCCGCTGCCTCAAGCGCCGACTGGACCGCCGACGCGACCTGGCCGGCGACGGGAACCGGATCCGCGTCGAGCACCGGTGCGCGCAGCGCGGCCATGATCTCCGCTACCCCCGGCATCTCCGCGAGCCGCGAATGCGAACGCCGCTGGCACGGGAAACCACGCCGCCCGAGAGCTTCCGCAACAGCCGCAGCCTGCGCCGACGTCCGGTACAGCACCGCGAAGTCCGCGAAGGACAACTGGTGCTCGACGCTCACCCGCCCGTCCGTCGTCAGCAGCGACGTGCCGCCGAGCATCCGCTCGATCGCGTCGGCGACCGCCTCGGCCTCGGACCGCTCGTCGGCGCAGGACTGCAGCACCACCGGCGAATCCGGGACGTCCGAGCGGGCCGGCACCAGTGACCGGCCAGGGACCAGCGTCCCGGGACGGATCACCTGCAGCGCCGCCTGCACGATCGTCGGCGCGGAACGGTAATTACGCGACAATTCGACACGCGCGGCAGACGGGTAATCAGCGGCGAACCGCAGGAAGTATCCCACGTCTCCGCCCCGGAACCCGTAAATCGCCTGGTCCGGGTCGCCGATCGCGCAGACTCGCGAATCGGGCGACGTGATCAGCCGCAGCATGCGGTACTGCAACTCGTCGACATCCTGGTACTCGTCCACATACACGTCACCCCAACGCGACCTGTACGACTCCGCGAGGGCGGCGTCGCCGCCGAGCAGGAGCACCGGCAGCGTGATGAGGTCGTCCACATCGACCAGGCCGCGTTCCCGCAGGCGCGCGTCGTACGCGGCGAGCAGCGCCGCGGTCTCCATGTCCATCTCGGGCGCCATGTCCATCTCGCGCACCGTTCCCGCCCCGGGCCCCGCGCTCGCCCCGAGCGGAGAGACGGAAGAACCGGCAGTCGCCAGCGTTCGTTTGGCGGAGGAGATTGTCGAGGCCAGCGCGGACATGCCGCCGCCGGGGAGTTGCCGCAGGACGGCGCGGCGGGTCGGCTCGTCGGCTACTTTCAGGCCCGCGTCGAGCCCCAGGCGCTTGCATTGCTCGCGGAGGATCAGCAGGCCGAGGCCATGGAAGGTGGCCACCGTGACCTTCTCGGCCGCGTCACCCGCCAGCACGGTGAGGCGTTCGCGCAGTTCCTCGCGGGCGCGCCGGGTGAACGTGACGGCCAGGCAGCGCTCCGGATCGGTGCCGTCGCGAAGCCGCCGGGCGAGGCAATTGATCAGGACACGGGTCTTCCCCGCGCCGGGACCGGCGACGACGAGCAGGGGGCCCGCGTCGTGATCGACGATCGCGCGCTGGTCCGGGTCGAGGCCGTCCGGTGTCCCGCCCTGTTGCCGCGATTTGTCCGAGCCGACCGAGTCGTCCGGCGAAGGGGAGAGAGCAGGCGGGGGAGTCGAGGGTGAAGGTGCCACCGCGGTCGCGCCCTTCCGCGTCTTCGGAATATCGAACAAGGCCGCGCCAGTCAGCTCGCCTGGGTCGAACATCCTGATGACGCCATATACCCCGTCATATCCCGCTTCGCGGCGCACCTCGCCGCGGCGGAGCCTGGCGATCGCCTCGACCACGCTCGACGGGGCCTTTCCGGCAAGCTCGTCGAGCGGCACGTCCGCGAGGATCCCCAGTTCGGGGCCGAAGCGCTCGACCATGGCGCTGACCTGCGCCGTGACCGACTTTGACTTCGCGCCCACTCCCGCGATCTCACCGAGGATCTCGGGCAGCGGGACGAACGAGCGGTACCCTGCCGCGCCCTCTAGCCTGTAGCCGACCGGACGATCGGCGAGGACGTCCACGCGATGCTGCACGCCGATCGTGGGCTTCTTCCCGCATACGGGACAAATTCCGCCAGCGGCGCGCGTCTCCTCCGGCGACGTGCGGACGCCGCAGGCACGGTGCCCGTCGAGGTGATACTTGCCCTCTTCCGGGAAAAACTCGACAGTCCCGCCGAAACCGTCACCAGTCTCCAGAGCGTTCTTTATCCAGAAATATCCGCTTTCAGGAAAGGACCCGTTCCCGGGCAGCGTGCCGTCGAAAACCGTCGCCTCCCGCCCCAGCATCGGCGGCGAGTGCGCATCCGAATTGCTGACGAGCCGGTACTTGTCGAGGCTGGAAACACGCCAGTTCATCTCCGGATCGGACGACAGCCCGGTCTCGACCGCGAAGATGTGCGACGCCAGGTCGCCATAGCACGAGGCCACGTCGTCGAAACCCGACTGGGACCCGAGCACCGCGAACCACGGCGTCCACGCGTGGGCCGGGACGAGGTAGCAGCCATCCCCACCGGACAGCGTGATCTCCAGCAGGTCCCGCGAGTCGAGGCCGAGGATCGGCCGCCCGTCCGACGCGAGGTTGCCGACGCGCGCCAGTCGCCGCGTAATCTCGTCGACTTCGTCGAACCCGGGCGCGTACAGCAGGTGGTGCACCTTGCGGGTCCGCTCGTCCCGCTTGTAGATCGTCGAGATCTCCGACGACAGCGTGAATCGCACGGGCGTCCGGCACGCCGCGGGCAGGCGGTCACGCACCGCGCGCTCCAGGTCCGGCCGCAGCCGGAACAGCCCGGCCTCGGCCGGCACGAGGTCGCGCCGGAGCTCCTCAATCCACGCGGGATGGGTGAAATCACCCGTCCCGACGACCGCAATCCCCTTCCGTCCCGCCCACCACGCCAGGTGCTCCAGGTCACAGTCCCGGCTGCACGCACGCGAATAGCGCGAGTGGATGTGCAGGTCCGCGTAGAAAGACACGGGCCCATCTTCCCGAACGAACGGTGGCCCCTGCCTGAGATTCCCTTATTCCGGCTGCTGCCCGACGCAGGTGCCGGACGATCACCCGGCGGCCACGTCAATGACTCCGAATGAGGCGGCAGGCAGGATCACCGACCCAGCTTCTACGGAAATATCCGGAGTTGACGCGATCAGCAGCGCCGCGGAAGCGTGCCGCGAACTCGACGCCGGGTCGGCCGTCAACGGGATAGCCGCTGGCTCGTCACCGAGGTTCGCGGCGATCCGGAGCGCGCCCCGGTGCACGAGGAGCCACCGCCCCGCCTCGTCGTACTCCGCGCGCACCTTACGCAACCGCGGGTCCGTGAATTCCGGGCGCGAACGCCGCAGCGCAAGCAATTCCCGGTACCACGCCAGCAACGACGCATGCGGCTCCCGTGACAGCTGCAACCAGTCCAGTTTCGACCGCAGGAACGTCTCCCTGTCCTGAGGGTCGGGGACCGTCTCGGATTCCCATCCGTGCGTGGCGAACTCCGCGCGACGCCCCTCGCTCACCGCCGAGGCGAAGAACGGGTCGGTGTGGTCGGTGAAGTACTGCCATGGCGTGTCCGCGCCCCACTCCTCGCCCATGAACAGCATCGGCGTATAAGGCGAGAGAATCACCAGCCCGGCCGTGGCACGCAGCAGCCCGTCCCGCAGCGGATTGCCCGCCAAGGTGGCGGGCAGCCGGTCACCGATCGCCCGGTTTCCCACCTGGTCGTGGTCTTGGGCGAACACAACGAAACGGTACGAGGGAATGGTGAGCACGTCCACCGCGCGGCCGTGCGACCGTTCCCGGAACGACGACCATGTCCCGTCGTGGAAGTACGCCCGAGTGAAGACTTTCGCGAGGCACGACATCGAGCCGAAGTCACCGTAGTACCCCTGCCGTTCGCCCGTCACGGCCGTATGCAGCGCATGGTGGAAGTCGTCGCTCCACTGCCCGGAAAGGCCGAACCCCCCGCCTGCGCGGTCGGAGATCAGCCGCGGGTTGTTCATGTCCGATTCCGCGATCAATACCACCGAACGACCAGTGGCGGCGCCCGCCGCCTCCGCCGCTTCGGCCAGTTCTTCGAGAATGTGAACCGCCCGGTGATCCTCCAGTGCGTGCACCGCGTCGAGGCGCAGGCCGTCGACGTGGAACTCCCGCAGCCACATGACCGCGTTGTCCACGATGAACGCCCGCACCTCGTCCGACCCGGCCTGGTCCAGGTTGACCGCCGGCCCCCAGGGAGTCACGTGCGCCGACGTGAAGTACGGCCCGAACTCCGCCAGCCGGCTTCCCGGCCCGACGTGGTTGTAGACGACGTCGAGGAACACCGCCATCCCGAGACCGTGCGCCGCGTCCGCGAACCGCTTCAGCGCGTCCGGCCCGCCATAGGGCTCGTGCACGGCGAACAGGCTCATCCCGTCGTAGCCCCACCCGTGCTCACCAGGGAACGACGCCAGCGGCATCAGTTCCACCGCGGTCACGCCGAGGTCCCGCAGGTAGTCCAGCCTGGAAATCGCGGCGTCCAGCGTGCCTTCTTCGGTGAAGGTGCCGACGTGCAATTCGTAGATTACGGCGCCGTGGAGCGACGTGCCGCGCCACGACGAATCGGTCCAGGTATGTGAGTCACCAGGGTACGTTCGGGAAAATCCTGACGGGCCATGCGGCTGCCGGCGCGACCGCGGATCAGGAAGCGGTGACCCGCCCTCGAGCCTGAACGCGTACTCGACCTCGGGGGGCGCGGCCACCTCGGCCGTCCAGTAGCCGGGCCGGTTTTCGTCTTGTGTCATGGGGCGGGAAACCCCGGCGACATCGACATCGACGCGCCCGGCCGCGGGCGCCCACACACTGAAGAACGTCACTCGGCCTCCGGTACGAGCAGCGCTACAGGGAATCGTTTCGTCAGGTCGGACAGCGGTACCCGGCCGCCGGCGTTTCCGGAGGCGCCGGTCCCGGTCCCGGAAGCGCCGGTCCTGGTCTCGACGGCGACGCCGGTCAGGATGTCACGCCAGACCGGGATGCCGGGCGGGAGCGGCAGGATCGTGCCCGCCCAGCCGCCGCGGCGGCGCAGGCCGCGCGGCATGCGCGTCGCGACGGTGACTGCCCGGCCGCGGGCGAAGGCGATCACGTGGCCGGCGCTCGGGCCTTCGGCACGCAGGGGCTCGTAGCCGCCGAGAAACCAGTCAGGATGATCCCGGCGCAGCCGCAGTGCCCGGGACGTGACCAGCAGTTTCTCGGAGTCGAGGCCGCCCGGCAGGATGCACCCCCCGGCATCGAGCGCGCGCAGCAGCCCGCGGCGGCGGTCGAAGCCGACCGGGCGGCGGTTGTCCGGGTCGACCAGCGACAAGCCGGTGAGCTCGCAGCCCTGGTACACGTCGGCGACGCCGGGCATCGTGAGCTGGACCAGCTTGGCGCCGAGCGAGTTGACCGCGGCGTCGGCCGAGATAGCGGCGACGAACTCCTCGATGGAGGCGCACAGCACAGGGTTGCCGAGCGCGGCCCTGCCCAGGTCTAGCACGGACTTCTCGTACCCCTCGTCGGGCCAAATCCACGACGTGCGGGTCTTCGCCTCGCGCATCGCCTTGACGAGATACGCGGCGAGGCGGTCTTCGGTGATCGGCCAGGCGCCGACGAGGGTCTGCCAGAGGAGGTACTCGGTGTCCGGGTCGACTTGTGTGTCACGGGCCGCTGTGTCACGGGACGCGGGCGGGCCAGAGCCGGCCTGTGCGTGCCATTCGATGGCGCGGCGCCCCCATTCGGCGGGCATCTCGGCGAGCACCGCGAGCCGGGCCCGGACGTCCTCCTCCCGTTTCGTGTCGTGGGAGGAGAGCGTGGTCATGGTGGCGGGCCATTCGCGCGCCAGGCGGGCGGCGAACGCGTGGAATTCCTCGACGGGAACGCCGAAGCGGCCTGGGTCCCCGCCGACCTCGTTCAGCGCGACGAGCCGGGGCCAGCGATAGGACGCGGTGTCCTCGACGCCCTTCGCCAGCACGGGACCGGTCGTCTGGCCGAACCGCACCGCGAACTCGACGGCCTCTTCTCCCACGGCGGGTTCAGCTTCTCCCGCGGCGGGTTCAACGCCGAGCGCCAGGTCGCCGACCGCCCACGCGAGCCAGCGAAGCCGCTCCGGCAACCGGGTGACCGCCGCCGCGACGGCGTCCCGCACCGCCGCGACCGCGGCCGCCGACGGTGGTTCCGGTGGGTATACGTACACCCGGTACACCTCGAAGGCGGCGAGTACTTCGGTCAGCACCGCGCGCGCGTCGTCGAGCGCGACTTCCGGGCGGCACTCCCGCAGTTGCCTCGCGAGACGCGTCACCTCGGCGGCGAGCAGCGACGCGGCGGCCTCGCGTTTTCCGCCGAGCGCGACAGACCCGTAGTCCTCGGGCACTCCGCCCGGGCCTGATGCCGCAGCGAACCGGGCGTACTCAGCCGTCAAGGGGCCACCGCCGTTACCGTCAACGAACAGCCCGTCCACCATGCGCAGCGCGTCGTATCCGGTCGTTCCCGCGCACGGCCAGTCGTCGGGCAGGTGCTCGCCGACGCTCAGGATCTTCTCGGCGACGACCCACATCCCGCTCGTTTGCTCCGCGAGCCGGCGGAGGTAGCCTCGCGGGTCGGCCAGGCCGTCCACGTGGTCGACCCGCAGGCCGTCCACGAGGCCCTCGGTGACCAGTCGCAGCACCGTCGAATGAGTCGCGCTGAACACGACCGGGTCTTCGACGCGGATCCCGATCAACGTGGAGACGTCGAAGAACCGCCGCCAGTTGAGCTTCGGGATCGTCGCGCGCCACCAGCCCAGCCTGTAGTGCTGCGCATCGAGCAGGTCGGGCAGCGACAGGCCTTCCGTGCCTGGCCGGACCGGCAGCACGTGGTCGTAGTAGCGCACCACTGGCTCCGCGCCGGTCTCGTCCAGCGCGATGTCATTGTCGCACTCGTGCAACGGCGCGCCGAGAATGGGCAACAGCATGCGTCCGCCGCCGGCGTCCCAGTCGATGTCGAACCAGCGGTTGTACCTCGACGCGGAGCCGTTCCTCAGGACGTCCCACAACTGGCGGTTCAGCGATTCCGGCACGGGGATCGCCATGTGGTTCGGCACGATGTCGAGCACGATCCCGATGCCGCGGGCGCGCAGACGGGCGGCCATATCCCGGAATCCTTGCTCCCCGCCGAGTTCTTCGCTGACCTTCGCGTGGTCGGTGACGTCGTATCCGTGCTCCGACCCGGGCGCCGCCTGCAGCACCGGCGACAGATAGACATGTGTCACACCCAGGTCCGCCAGGTACCGGGCCAGTGCCCCCGCTTCCGCGAAACCGAAATCCGGTGTGAGCTGCAGCCGGTAGGTCGAGACCGGTGCGGGCACTAATCCCCCCTGTTATCGCAAGCGTTCCCTGCCCACTTCTCACTGATAGCCTTCTCACCGCTCTGACGGCACCCAAACCGTTCATCCCGGCCCCTCACGGGGTTCGTCCCCACCGCGCTGGCACTCTACGACGGCGTGTAGTCTCAGTGGAGGCCCGGGGTCTGGCGGGTCGAAAGGTGGTCTTTTTCCTGGTGAGCGCGGTTAACGTCCGGCAGCCCTCCGCTACTCCTTCGCAGTCTAAGCAACGAGCGCAGGACATGTCGGCGTTGTCTCGGGCACGTGGGGTAGTGCGCGCGTACGTCGACTTGTGCAAGCCCCGGATTGTCGAACTACTCCTCATCACGGCCGTGCCGACGTTGTTCCTGGCCTACCGGGGGCTGCCGTCACTGACCGTGACGCTGGTAGTGGTGTTCGGCGGGGCACTCGCCGCGGGCAGCGCGAACGCGCTGAACTGCTACATCGACCGCGACATCGACCAGATCATGAAGCGGACATCCGCACGGGCGCTGGTCCGGCACACGGTGACGCCACGGGCAGCGCTGGTCTTCGGCTTGGTGATCGGCGCGGGTTCGGTCGCGCTCTTCGCGCTTACGACGAACTTGCTGGCCGCCGGCCTGACGCTCGGCGCCATCTTGTACTACGTCGTGATCTACACCATGCTCCTGAAGCGGCACACGTCGCAATCCACACTGTGGGGCGGAATCTGCGGATCGGCACCGGTGCTGATCGCCTGGGCGGCGGCCCGCGACTCGCTGTCGTGGCCCTCGTTCCTGTTGTTCCTCGTGATCTTCTTCTGGCAGCCGCCGCATTTCTGGGCGCTGGCGATCAGGTTCAAGGACGACTACCGCAGCGCGGGCATCCCGATGCTGCCGGTCGTCGCGCCAGTCCGCCGGGTGCTCGCCGAGTCCGTGATTTACAGTTGGCTCATGGTGGCCGTCTCCCTGGCGGCCAGCTACTGGATCGGCCCGTTGTACGGCGTAGCCGCACTGCTCCTCGGCGGCGTGTTCCTGTACGAGGTCCACCGCCTCTACGCCCTGTCCCGCCGGGAACAGTCCGAAGACGCAGGCGCCACCCTGGTCACGATGCGCCTGTTCCACCTGTCGGTGTTCTACCTGACGCTCCTGTTCGTCGCCGTCGCCATCAACGCACTTATCCACTGACCCCGCCAGTCGCTCGCCCCGCCACCCGCTCGCCCTGCCACGCCGCACGTGCAGGAGCGCCTCGCGTACCGTTACAGCATGATCCTCATCGTGGCGGGAGTGTCTGGCAGCGGGAAGACGACTGTCGGCGCGTTGATCGCGGGACGGCTGCACTGGCGATTCACGGACGCCGACGACTTCCACCCGGAGTCCAATGTGGCGAAGATGCGGTCCGGGATCCCGCTCACCGACGACGACCGGCTGCCGTGGCTGCAGGCGATTGCCGCCTGGATGGACGAGCGGATCAAAGCCGGCGAGTCCGCGGTGATGACCTGCTCAGCACTGAAACGCGGCTACCGGGACCTGCTGCTGTCCGGCCGTCCGGACGCGACCATGGTCTTCCTTCAAGTCAGCCACGACGAACTGGTCCGGCGCCTGACCTCGCGGACCGCGCACTTCTTCCCCGGCAAACTGCTCGACAGCCAGCTCAAGACACTGGAGCCGCCGCAGCCGGACGAAGGAGTCCTGACGGTACCCGCCGAAGATGACATCACCCGGACCGCCGACCGCATCCTCGCGCTAGTCGGTATCAGCCGCTTAAGGCCCAAGCCCGCCGCATCACGACGGGCGTAGCCTGATGGTGTGAAGCTGACGCTGGACCTGCACGATATTTACAACCGGGGCGACGAGATCGAGAGGGCCCTGAAGCGGATCTTTGACGAGGCGATCGCGAAGAAGGCGCCCCTCATCGAGATCATTCCGGGCAAGGGGTCCGGCCAGCTCAAGAAGCATGTGCTGCGCTTCCTGGAAAAGAACCGTCCGCCTGCCAGGCACTACCGGATCGAGAAGGACTCGAAGAACTTCGGAAGGATCTTCGTTCACCTTCGCTGGTAGCCCGGGGCAGGCGCTGACGGCACAGGCCAGCCGGCGCGAGCCCGCGCCGCGATCCCGTCGAGCAGGCAGTCCAGGCCGAATCCGAACCGTTCCTCGCGTGACTCAGGCGCGTCAGGGTCAAGGCCGGCGTCCATGATCGCGGCGATGTGGGGGTAGCGGCCGGACTCGTTGATGACGCGGTAGACCTCAGCGCGCATCATCTCGATCTCCGCGGCGGTCATGCTCTGCTGGGCCTGCTCCGCGCCACGCTGGCAGCGGATCTCCTGCACCTCGCGGAGTGCCGCGCCGATCACGTACGTCTCAACGGTCATCGCTATCCACATGCCGACGGCCGCGGGTACGCCCAGGTCGTCGAGGGAAGCAAGGATCCGTTCGCCATCGCGTGCGTCGTTCGGCCCGGACGGCGGACCGCTGCCGAGGAAATCGATGGCCCACGGGTGCCGCAGCAGCGCCGCCCTCATCGCGAATGCGCGGGACCGCAGGTCCGCCCGCCAGTCCCCGCTGGATTCGGGCGCCGACGCCTCGCCCTGCACCCGCTGCAGCATGAGCTGGTGCAACTCTTCCTTCGACTCGACATGCCAGTACAGCGACATCGTGCCGACCCCGAGTTCGCGGGCCACCCGGCGCATGCTGACCGCCGCGGCGCCCTCGGCGTCCGCGACCGTCACCGCCGCCGTGACGATGTCGGAGCGGCTGAGCCCGCGGGCCGGCTTCGGCGGCACCCCGCCCTGCCCGCGGTGACGATCTGCGCGCAAGGCCATCTTGCGCTCTCGCCCCCGCAGGCGTTCGTTCCCGGCCGTCCCCGTCAGAAACGGGCCTCGCAGGAACGGCCGCAGCGGGATGAACACGTCATCCTCTTGCTCGTCCGAGCCGCCAACCGGTCGGGCATCCCCACTCGCACGCTCGTCGGCACGCCCGCTGGCATCCGGACCAGCGTCCGGACCGGCGTCCGGATTCGATTTCATTTGGCCGCCTTATAAAATCAAGTAATATCTTGTTGTGCTCTCTTCGGGGCCACTGTTATCGTACGACGTACGAATGACTAGTACAGCGTACGAGAACGCGATGAACGGGGATTTACGACCATGAGCGAGGAATCCGCCATAGTGGCGGAGGGCCTGGTCAAGCGCTTCGGAACGACCAGGGCCCTCGACGGCCTCGACCTCACAGTGCCACGGGGAACCGTCTACGGCCTCCTCGGGCCGAACGGCGCGGGCAAGACCACCTGCGTCCGCGTCCTGTGCACCCTCATCAAGCCCGACGACGGGCGCGCCACGGTCCTCGGCCACGACGTAGTGGCCCGCGCGCACGATGTCCGCAAAACCATCGGCCTGACCGGTCAGTACGCGGCCCTGGACGAGTACATCACCGGCCGCGCGAACCTGATCATGATCGGCCAGCTCGGCAGGCTGACAGCTAAGGCGGCGCAGCGGCGCGCCGACGAACTGCTCGAGCGCTTCGATCTGACCATGGCCGCGAACCGCGCCGTCAAGACGTACTCCGGCGGCATGCGCCGCCGCCTCGACCTGGCCGCGAGCCTGATCAGCCGTCCGCAAGTGCTGTTCCTCGACGAACCGACCACTGGCCTCGACCCCAGCGCCCGCGCGCTGATGTGGGACATCGTCAGGCAACTGGTGGCGGACGGCACCACGCTGCTGCTCACCACCCAGTATCTGGACGAAGCCGACCAGCTCGCCAGCCGCATCGCCGTCATCGACACCGGCAAGGTCATCGCGGAGGGCACCCCTGCCCAGCTCAAGGCATCCGTCGGCGGCCAGCGCCTGCTGCTCACCCTCGCGGAGGAATCCGACACCGCGGCGGCCGCCCGGGCACTCGCCCCGTTCGCCACCGGGCCCATCCCGGAGATTACGGGGGACCGCCCCGACGAGGGACAGAGCCCGAACGGCCATTCGCGTCTCCTCGAGATCCCCGTAATCGCCTCGGAGGGCCTGGCTACCGAGGTGGTGCGCGCCCTCGACACCGCCGGCGTGAAGGTCACCGACATCACGGTACGCACCGCGTCGCTCGACGACGTGTTCCTGACCCTTACCGGCCATGTGGCTGAAGAGGAGGAAGCACGATGACCGCTCTCACCCTGCCCCAGTCGGACCTGACGACCGGCCGTAACGCCGCCGCGCAGTTCGCCGGCGACGTGTGGGTCCTGACCAAGCGCAGCATCTCGCGGATCAGGAACGAGCCGGAGACACTGTCGAACGTGACGATCCAGCCGGTCATGTTCGTGCTCATGTTCACGTACGTGTTCGGCGGCGCGATCGGACTCGGCGGCGCCACCGGCAGCTATCACTCCTACCTCATCGGCGGAATGATCGGCATGAGCCTCGCGCAGACCGCGCCTGGTACCGCCGTCGCGGTCGTGTCGGACATGTCGACAGGACTGATCGACCGGTTCCGCTCGCTGCCGATGTCCCGCGCCGCCGTGCTGACCGCCCGGACGATCGCGGACCTGATCACGAACGCGATCGGCGTCGTGGTCGTGGTGATCGTCGGGCTCGCCATCGGCTGGCGGATCACCACGAACGCCGGTGACGCGATGGAGGCCTTCGCTTTGGCCCTGCTGTTCGGCTACGCGTTCACCTGGGCCGGCGTCTGCCTGGGCATGGTGCTGCGCAGCCCCGAGGGCGCGCAGCAGGCCGGCTTCATCATCTTCCTGCCGCTGACATTCATCTCCAGCGCGTTCGTGCCCACGCAGTCGATGCCCGGCTGGCTCCAGCCGGTCGCCGAATGGAACCCGATGACGTCCCTGGCCGCCGCGACCCGCCAGCTTTTCGGCAACCCGAACCCCGCCGCCGCGGTGCACGCCTGGCCCGAACAGCACCCGGAACTTGCCGTCCTGGCCTGGACGATCGGAATGCTCGCGGTATTCGCCCCGCTCGCGGTGCGTTTGTACCGGACCAAGAACAACTGAACTGACACAAGCGTCGGTTATCACGAGCGGCACAAGGGCAGCCGGGCGGAGAATTACGAATAACCCTGAAGATCCTTCAAGGGAGGCGCAGCAAAATGCGATTCCACCGGATCTATCTGGCCTCGGTGCCCGCCCTGGTGATCGCCGCGGCGATCACCGCGTGCTCCAGCGGCAGTCCAACTTCTACCCCTACTCCGAGTTCCGCGCCCGTGAGTTCCGCCTCCAGTTCGGCGTCCGCTTCTAGCTCCGGCTCCGCCTCCTCGACGATCACGAGCAACTGGGAAACGTTCTTCAACTCCTCGACGCCGGAAAGCAAGCGGCTCGCCCTATTGCAGAACGGCTCGACGTTCGCGAGCGCCGTCCAGGCGTTCGCCAGCAGTCCGCTCGCCGCCGCGGTCTCCGCCAAGGTCGACTCGGTGAAGGTCACGTCGCCTACGCAGGCGGCAGTGGTATACGACCTCAAGGCGGCCGGCCAGACGGTCGAGAAGGCCGCGACGGGTCAGGCCGTGTATCAGGACGGCACGTGGAAGGTCGGCGACGGGAGCTTCTGCGGGCTGCTCAAAGAGGGTGCCTCGATTCTGAACATCAAGCTCCCGGCCGCATGCAGCTGATCCGGCCGGGCCGGCGGGCCGCCGATGGCATCAGCGGTGAGCGCTACCGGTCGAGGTCGGTGGCGCTCGCGGCGCTGTGTACGATCCTGTTCCTGACGTTCCTCGACAACACGATCGTGAGCGTCGGCCTCGGCAACCTCCAGACCGACCTGCACGCGGGCGTCACCGACCTCGAATGGGTTGTCGGCGCGTACGCCCTGACGTTCGCCAGCTTCATGCTCGCCTGCGGCATGATCGGCGATGAACTCGGCCGCAAGAAGGTCATGCTCGCCGGCGCGGGCGTGTTCTGCGCCGGCTCGGTCCTGTGCGCCCTCGCGCCGAACGTCGGGACGCTGATCGCCGGGCGCGCCATCATGGGCCTCGGCGCGGCGGCCAGCGAGCCTGGCACGCTGTCGGTGCTGCGCCAGATCTACACCGGCGAGCGGGAACGCGCCCGGGCCGTCGGCGTCTGGGCGGCGGTCTCCGGCCTCGCGCTCGCCCTCGGCCCGGTGATCGGCGGCGCCATCGTCGGCGCGTGGAGCTGGCGCGGGATCTTCTGGTTCAATCTGGCCTTCGGCCTGGCCGCGCTGATCGTCGCCGTGGTCGTCGTGCCGGAGAGCGCGGACCCGCACGCGGCGCGTGTCGACACGGCGGGGACCCTGCTCGGCGCCGGGACGCTGGCCGCGCTGATGTTCGGAATCATCGACGCCGAGACGTCGAGCTTCGGGGCGGCCGTACCGGTGACGCTGTTCTGCGTCGCGGCGGTCCTCGCTGCGGGCTTCGTCTGGCGGGAACACCGTGCCGTCAATCCCCTGATCAACTTGCGGTTCTTCAGGCAGCCGAGCTTCACGGTCCCGAACATCGTGGCCCTGTGCGCTTACTTCGCCACCTTCGCGATCTTCTTCTTCACCGCCCTCTTCCTTTCCTCGGTGCTCAACGACTCCGGCTACCGCATCGCGCTGGTATTCCTGCCGATGACGGTGCTCATGATCGTCGCCTCCGTCGTTGCCGGCTACTGGACGGGCGCGGTCGGCCCTCGCTGGCCGGTCACGATCGGCCTGGTGCTGTTCGGCGCCGGACTGCTCATCGCCGGCCCGCAGATCAGCATCCACCCGAATTACGCCCTGCTGTCGGTCGCCCTCGGGCTCGCCGGAATAGGCGTCGGCATCACCGTCGTGCCGATCACGTCGGCCGTGCTGAGCGCCGTGCCGGCGGAGCATTCCGGCATGGCGGCGTCGACCGCGAACACCAGCAGGGAGATCGGCGCCGTGCTCGGCGTAGGGGTACTCGGCTCGCTCATCTTCACCAAGCTCAGTTCGTCGCTCACCGCCAACCTCGAGCAGATGAAGGTGGCGAGCCCGATCAAGTCGATCATCGTCGGTCTCGAGCCGACGATCGTCCGCATCATCGAGACGGGGCAAGGGCAGATCGCCAGCCAGTACTCGCAGTACGGGCCGATCGTCACCGAGGTGCTCGGCGCCGCGGGCACGTCTTTCGCCGCCGGCATCCGGATCGGCCTCGACGTGGCCGCGGGCCTGGTCTTCTTCGCCGCCGTCCTGTCCGTCGCCACCCTGCGCACGACGACTGTCGAGCGGGGGCAACCCGTCACCCGGTGACCGGGACGGCCCGGCCCGCTGCCCGACTGCCTCCGCTCAGGTGGTGATATCCGGGTACGGGAGGGAGAAGTGACTCAGCTTCCGGGCGTATTCGAGATGGAAGGCCAGTGGCTGCGAGTAGTCGCGCTCGAACAGGGCGATGCACAGGGTCAGTGTCAGGAACGGGTGCGCGCCGAGTTCGAAGAGCTTGACGTAGTCGTGAGTCGCCAGCGCCTCCCGTTCCACCTCGTCGAACTTCAGCCAGGTGGAGTGCTCGCCGCCGTGGACGTTCAGGATGGCGTTGGCTCGCTCGGACTCCCACCACGACACCGTCCCGCGGGGGTCCGACCGGTACCGTTCGACCAGTTCCGGATCCCGGTCGACGGTGTAGAGGAACTTGTCAAGCAGGTACTTGCTCACTTGCCCTCCAGGCTGGCGCCGGCGGAGGCGGACAGCGGGGTCGGGTACCAGGTGAAGTAGGCCTCCATCGTGTGGAACAGGTCGAGCGAGTCCACGTAGTCGGCCTTCTCGCCGGCGCCGGCCACGCCCATCATCAGCAGGAAGTCCATGAAGCCGTGCGTGGCGTTGCCCGGCTCCCACAACTGGTCGAGGGAGACCTCGGCCAGTGCCTTCTCGATGTCCCCCGAGGCGATCCACTCGACGGCCTTGCGGTCGAACTCGGGGTCAGGACCGTGCGGCCCGAACTGGCGTGGCCCGCCGAGTTCCAGGGACAGGTGCCCGGTGCCGATGATCGCGACGCGCAGGTCCGACGGCCACGACTCGACGAGCGACCGCAGGGCCTGCCCCAGTGCGACGAACCGGGAAGGCTGCGGCAGCGGCGGCGCGAAGATGTTCGTGTACACCGGGACGATGGGCAGGTCGGCGTCCGGTCGCAGCGTGATGATGGGGCACGTGATGCTGTGGTCGATCCGCAGTTCGTTGCTGAACGCGAGGTCGAAGCCCGCGTCCAGCCCGCCGCGCAGGATGTGGGAGGACAGGTCTTCCTCGCCCTTGAAGAAGAAGCGGGGCAGGCCGAACTCGCGCTCCTCGTTGTGCCAGTTCGCGTCGTAGAACGGCGCCTTGCCCACGAGGAACTGGGGCATGTTGTCCAGCCATAGCTGGTGGAAGTGGTCGCTGCCCACCATGAGGAGGACATCCGGGCGGGCGCGGGTGAGCGTTTCGCGGAACGCGGTGATCTTCGCGACCCACTCGTCGGCGAATGGCGGGCGGTCCTCGCCGGTCGACGTGCTGGCGCGGTAGTAGAACGGATGATGAGTCGAGGCGATGACCGCTGCGACGGTGGCCATGGCGGCTCCCTTGCCGGAAATAGGGGGATTAGGACTCGGGGTCGACGTCCGGGGTGACGTAGACCGCGTTGCGGTCCACGGCCATGTAGATGTCGCCCGCGATAGGCCGCTGTTCTTCCTCCGCTAGCTGGCCGAGCAGCCCCGCGCAACGGGCGAGCAGGGCGAAACCACGCAGGAGCGTAAGCGGCAGGCCGAGGTCGGCGAGGACCGCGCCGCAGACACCAGCGCCGTTCAGGGGGAGGGTTCTGCCGAGGACCTGCGGGTGCACCCGGCCGATAGCCTCGAACAGGCGAAGGTGCGGGCCGCGCACGCCTTCCTCCTCTGCGATCTTGATCAGCACTGGGGTGCGGGGGTCCCGTACCTTGTGCACCGGATGACCGATGCCGGGCACGAACTTCTTCGCGGCCCGCGCTTCCCTGACCGCCGACAACGCCAGTTCGTCGTACTCGGCGTCGGAAGCCGGCAGACCGCGGCCGGACGCCACGGCGTCCGTGAGCACCCGGTCGAGGAACTGCCCGCAGTCCTCGGTCACGCCGAGGAACCGCGAGCCGCCGCCGAGCAGTCCGGCCGCCAGCGCGCCCTGCACGGAATCCGGTGCGGACAGGTACGTCAGGCGCGCCGCGATCGCGGTCGGCGTGAACCCGTGGTCGGCCAGGGCGACGAGCACCGCCTCGAAAACCCGTACCTGCGACGGAGTCGGACGCCGCTGCGTCACCATCCACATCGCCAACTCGCCGAACCCCACCTTGCCCATGAGATCCTCGGCCAGGTTCTGCCCGAGCAGGGTGATCGTGTCGGCGTCCGACGCGCCGAGTGAGGTCGGGTACTCCTGCGTCATTCCGTCTCCTCAGGGGCAGCGAGCCACGCGCGGATCTCGTCCCCTTGCTCGTCGAGTTCGGGCGGCGCCAGCCGGTAGGTCGCCGGTGTTTCCGAGAACGTGACCGGGTGCCGGATGCCTGGACGGCTCCGCGAGCCCGACCCCGTGGTGATGACGGGCTCGAGCCCGATCTTCTCGGCGAAAGCGATCCCGGCGTCCACCGTGTTGATCGGCCCGCACGGCACCCCCGCGGCGATCAGCAGGTCGAACCACTCCGCGGCCGAACGCACCGCCAGTTTCTCCGCGAGCAGCGGCCTGAGTACTTCACGGTTGGCCGTCCGTCCGGGATTGGACGAGAAGCGGGGATCGGCAGGCAGTTCCGGGGCGCCGATGACGTCGCAGAGCTTGCGGAACTGAGTGTCATTCCCCGCCGTGACGATCAGTTCGCCGTCTCCGGTGGGCAGCGGCTCGTAGGGGAACAGCGACGGGTGGGAGTTGCCCATCCGGAACGGGACCACTCCGCCCGCCGCGTACGCGCTGGTCTGGTTCACCATGCCGGACATCGCCGAGGCCATCAGGCTGGCGTCGAGGTGCTGGCCCGCACCGGTCGCGTTGCGGTGGTTCAGCGCGGCGAGGATCGCGATCGTCGTGTGCAGGCCCGCGATCACGTCGAACACGGAGATGCCCGCCCGGTACGGCGGCCCGTCCGGCGAGCCGGTGAGGCTCATCAGGCCGGACATGGCCTGCACCATCAGGTCATACCCCGGCAGATCACCCCCGCCGCCCGACCCGAACCCGCTGATCGACGCGTAGATGACCGACGGGTTGCCCGCGCGCACGGACTCGTAGTCCAGGCCATACCGGGAAAGCCCGCCCGGCTTGAAGTTCTGCACGAACACGTCGGCCCGCCGCGCGAGTTCGCGCGCCAGTTCCAAGTCCGGGGGAGACTTCAGGTCCAGCTTGACCGATCGCTTGTTCCTGTTGATCGCCAGGAAGTAGGTCGACACATCATCCGAAGTCACCGGCGGCACCCAGGCGCGGGTGTCGTCGCCGCCCGGGCTCTCGACCTTGATCACGTCCGCGCCGAGGTCGGCCAGCAGCATCGTGCAGTACGGGCCGGCCAGCACGCGCGAGAAGTCCGCGACGAGCAGCCCGCTCAGCGGACCGGGCCGGTCAGGGTTGCTCATACGTAAGACGCCCTTCTGTTGCCCTGTCCGTAGATCGGACAGTTGTCCGTTCGGAACTATCGTAACTCAAGACACGTCCCCGGCCACGGCCTGCGGGACACCCTGACAGGCCGCCCAGTCCGCGCTGATCGCGCTCGCCGTCGCGAGCAGCAGCGGGAGATGCTGCCCGGTCAGCACGTCCAACGGGGTCTCGGCGGCGTGCGCGTTGACGTTCAGCGCCGCGATCACGCGACCGTCGCCGTCCCGCAACGGGACCGCGATCGAGCGGATGGCCGGCGCGAGTTCCCCATCGGTCATCGCCCACCCCCGGGCACGGACCTCACGCAGGGCCGCCGCCCGCTCGAGAGCGTCAGGCTGCCAGCGCGGCGTCATGCCGGACCTGCTCGGCTCGGCAAGCACCGCCTCCGCTTCCGCCAGCGGCAGGGAAGCGAGCAGCACCTTGCCGAGCGAGGTCTGCATCGCCGGGAAGCGAGTGCCGATGGTGACGGCGAGCGCCACGATCTTCGGCACCGCGACGCGAGCCACGTAGATGATGTCGGACCCGTCTAGCTGCGCGATCGACGACGACTCGCGGGTCTTCTCGACCAGGGCCTCCATGTGCGGCCTGGCGATCTCCCACAGGCCGCGGGACAAGACGTAGGACATCCCGAGATCGAGAACCCGCGGGGTGAGCTCATACCCCGGACCGCCGGCCTGTCGCGCGCCTACCTGCCGGACGTAGCCGAGTTGCTCGAGGGTGAGCAGGATACGACGGGCCGTCGGGCGGGGCAGGCCGCTGGCCTCCGCCACGCCCGTGAGGGACATGACTGGCTGCCCCGGGCCAAACGCCCGGATCACGTCAAGGCCGCGGGCTATCGCCTCGATGAAATCAGGGCTGCTGTCCCGGCGACTCATATAGGGCACTCTAGCGCTCTTGACAGGACGCGCATATGGGGCCAGTGTTCCGATCAAGCCCATGCGACCGACTACCGGACAACCGTCCGGCGAGTCGGCAACCCATCACGCACCTCAAAGTGGAGGCTCCCCGATGACAGCAACGGCGCCCGAGCCGGGTCAGCCGGTAGTGTTCCGGAACGCGACCGTGCTCACACTGGACGATAGCCACACCATCCTGACCGACACCGACGTGCTGGTGCGGGGCGAGCGGATCGCCGCGGTCGGCCCCGATCTCGGCGTGCCGGACAGCACCAAGGAGATCGACGCCAGGGACGGCATCGTCATGCCGGGCATGATCGACACCCACCGGCACATGTGGCAGACGGCGATGCGCGGGTACGGGGCCGACTGGACCCTCACGCAGTACTTCGTCTACTACTACCTGAACTGGGGCAAGATCTTCCGTCCCCAGGACGTGTACGCGGGCAACCTGCTGTCGGCGATCGAGTCGATCGACGCCGGCGTGACGACCGCGGTGGACTGGTCGCACGGCCTGCGGACCCTCGACCACGCCGAGGCCGCGACCGACGCGCTCGAGGAGGTGCCGGGCCGCTTCGTCCTCGCCTACGGCAACATATTCCAGGGATCGTGGGAGTGGGCCACCACGAAGGAGTTCCGCGACTTCTACTCGCGCCGGTTCGACGGCAAGGGCGACATGCTGGGCTTCCAGCTCGCGTTCGACATCCCCGGCGACGAGGACTTCAAGGAGAAGGCGGCGTTCGAGGTCGCCCGTGAGCTCGGCGTGCACGTCACCACGCACGCCGGCGTGTGGAAGGTCACCGGCGACGTCGGCATCAGCCAGATGTACGACAACGGGTTCATGACCCCGGGCACGATCTACGTGCACTGCGCGTCGCTGACGGCGGACTCCTACCACAAGATCGCCGCCACCGGCGGTTACGCCTCGATCTCGACCGAGAGCGAGTGCAACGCGGGGCAGGGCTACTCGCCGACCTGGAAGCTGCGCAAGTACGGCATCCCGGTCTCGCTGTCGAACGACACCAGCGTCTGGTGGAGCGCCGACCTGTTCGCCGCGATGCGCGCCACCCTCAACGCCGACCGCGCGATGGAGCACTTCGAAGCCCACGCGGGCGACAGGACGGTCACCAATCACCTCCTGCGCGCCGAGGACGTCGTCGACTACGCCACCCGCGGCGGCGCGAAGGCCCTCGGCCTTGACTCGGTCATCGGCAGCGTCGAGGCGGGCAAGAAGGCCGACCTGGTCCTGATCAAGAACGACGACTCACCGGTCGGCTTCCCGGTGCTGCACCCCTACGGCCACGTCGTCTACCAGGCACAGCGCGGCGACGTGCACACCGTGCTCGTCAACGGCAAGGTCGTGAAGTCCGATCACAAGCTCGTCGGCGTCGACCTGGCCAGGGCGCGCCAGGCGATCACCGACACGATTACCTACCTCAAGTCCGAGCACGGCCCCGATGAGTGGGACAACGGAATGCACCCGGAGATCCCCTCCCGCGAGGCACTCGCCAACCCCTACACGTACAGGGACGATGTCTCGGCCTGGAAGGCATCTGAATAACTTTTCCCCCGAACGACAGTGGTGAATGCGGCGCAGTCACCACTGTCGTTCGGCACGTTTACGGCCTTTCTCAGCCCCACACTTCCTGGGCGACCTCGACGATCAGGCGGAGCTTGGCCCACTGCTGCTCCTGCGTGAGGTCGTTGCCCTCCTTGGTGGAGGAGAAGCCGCACTGGCCGGAGATGCAGAGCTGGTTGATGTCGGTGTACTTGGCGGCCTCTTCGATGCGGCGCTTGAGGAAGTCCTTCGACTCAAGCTCGCCCTTCTTCGTGGTCACGATGCCGAGCACGACGTGCTTGCCCTTCGGCAGGTAGCGGAGCGGTTCGAAGCCGCCGGACCGCTCGTCGTCCCACTCGCAGAAGAACCCGTCGACCTCAAGCTGGTTGAACAGCGTGTCGGCGACGAAATCGTAGCCGCCTTCGGCCGCCCACATGGACTGGTTGTTGCCGCGGCACATGTGCGTGGTGACGGCCAGGTCGGCCGGGCGGTTGGCCAGCGCCTTGTTGATCGCGTTGATGTAGGTCTCGTGTTGGCGCAGCGGGTCGCCGCCGATGCTCTTCACGTGCTCCCGCTGGGCCGGGTCGTTCACGTAGGCCAGGCTGGTGTCGTCCAGTTGGAGGTAGCGGCAGCCGAGGCCGTAGAGCTGGCTGACCTCCTGGGCGTAAGCCGCGGCGAGGTCGTCCCAGAACTGCGCCAGGCCCGGGTACACCGTCTGGTCGATCGCGGACCGGCCGCCCCGGTAGTGCACCATGCTCGGGGACGGGATCGTGAGCTTGGCGGTCTGGCCGAGCGCGACGTTATCGCGGACGAACGTGAAGGCGTCGGCGAAGATCGTCTCCGGCAGCGTGATCGGACTTGTGACGTGCGCCGACGGCGGCGCCCACTCGTAGTCCTTGTCCTCGTTGCGGAAGGCGACCTTAATGGTGTCGTCCTGCACCTTCCTGATGCCGCCGAGCTGGTAGATGAAGTCCATGTGCCAGGACTCACGGCGCAGCTCGCCGTCGGTCGCTGACTTCAGCCCGACCTCCGCCTGCATCCGGATGTTCTCGCGGATCGCCTCGTCCTCGGCCTCCTTAAGCGCCTCGGCGGTGAGCCGGCCAGCGGCGAACTCGTCGCGGGCGCGCAGCACCTCCGGCGGGCGCAGCAGGCTGCCTACATGGTCGGCGCGGAACGGCGGGCGGGCGTCTTCTGCCATGCGACGTTGTCCTCGTTTCTGGTGCGTGTGGCTTCGGTTACGTGCCCGGACACACTAGCGCACGGGTTATAGCGTTCCTTTGTGACCGACTCTCCCGCTGAGTCCGCCGCACTGTCGGCGGCGGAGACCAGCGCCGCTGAATCGCTGCTCGCGGCCGCCTGGGGGCGGCCGGTATCGGTGCGTTCCGCCAAGACGAACTGGCGGCGGCACCACATCACGCGGCTACGCGTAGACGGTACTGACGAGACTGTGGTGCTAAAGCGGCGCAGGTCGGAGAACTTCGACAGCCGGGTGCGCGGCTTCGCCGCGGAACTGGCCGCGCTGGAGTTCCTGAATGCGGAGGAGACCGCCGTCGCGCCGCGGCTCATCGGCGGTTCCGCGGATCTCCTGCTCATGGAAGACCTGGGTTCGGGTTCGTCGCTGGCCCATTCACTGCTCGCACGCGACCGCGGCCGCGCCGAGGCGGACCTGATCGCGTACGCGCGGGCGCTGGCCACGATGCACGCGTGGAGCATGAGCAGGGCCGCCTCGTTCGCCTCGGTGTGGGCGCGCCGCGCGCCGTCGGTGCCCGCCGAGCCGGAGTGGCTGGACCGCGTAACCGAGGGCAAGGAACCGCTGCTCCAGATCGCGGCGCAGCTAGGGCTGCCGGTAGAGGGCGCCGGCGACGAGATAGACTCGCTGACCGCCCTGCTGCACGGCTATGGCTACACCGGATTCGTGCACGGCGACCCGTGCCCGGACAACACGCACATCGTGGACGGCAGGTGCCGGATCTTCGACTTCGAGACCGCGGGGTGGGGGCCGCTGGCGCTGGACGCCTCCTACCTGCTGGCGCCGTTCCCGAGTTGCTGGTGCTTCGGCTCACTGCTCGCCCCGGCGGCCGGCCCGGCGCTCCGGGCCTACCGCGACGAGATGAGCGGGGCGGGCGTCTCGCTCGATGATTCCTGGGAGGTGGCGCTGACGGCTGCCCTGGCGGGGTGGGTCGTGGCCCGCGGGGCGGGGATCGGCCGGGCGCTGGAGCAGGACAGGGACTGGGGAACGACCACGATCAGGCCGCGGGTGCTGACCTGGCTGGGCAGCTTCATTGACGCGGCGGCACGGGTGGACGAGCTACCGCGGCTGCGCTCGCTCGCTTCGGCCTTGCACACAGCCCTGCGCGATCGCTGGCCGTCGGCGGTCACGCCGTCCTACCCAGCGCTGGCGAGCCCTGGCGAGCCGCTGACGCGGCTGCCCCGTGGGTGGTCGTCGAGCGATTAGGACGCTACGCGAAGTTCGCTCAGCCGGGGCCAGAGGTACGTGAGCCCCTCGTTGACCTCCATCGCGGCAAGGCGCTCGAGCTCGCCGTCTTCCGCCAGCCGGCGGGCGAGATCGACGCTGGGTCCTTCGCCCAGTTCGCGCAGCGCTTCCTCGTAACGGGGCCACAGCCCGACGCCCATCCTGGACATCAGGGCGCCGAAAACGCCAAGCTCGTCACCGCGCGGTCCTTCTCTGGCCGGCTGCGCGCGCTTGGCCTCGCGCGGCGACAGCATGGCGAAGTCATGGCAGCCGTCCCAGTAGCGGTCCGCGCCGGCGAACCGGACCGTGGCGATCGGGCCGAGCCTGATGGCGGCCGCGCACTGCAGGCACGGCTGGAGGGTGGTCGAGAGGACCAGGTTCCGCTGACTGCGGAACGGCAGCCGGGCCAGCACGTTCATTTCCGCGTGGGCGAGCGCCGAGCCGAAGATCTCGCCGGCCGGGCCGTTCTTGTCGAGCACGCGGTTGCGGGCGGCGTGGACGATCGTTCCGTCTTGCCTGGACGCGACGGCGCCGACGGGGATGTTCCCGGTCCGCAGCGCCTCCCACCCCTGCCGGAACGCCTCGCGCCAGGCGTCGTCCAGGTCCGCCCACGCCTGTGCCGCAGTCGGTTGGCTGGCGCGCGTGGAATCCACCAGGCCAGTCTGGCGCGGCGCCCTGGTCTCTGCCACCTGTCCGCCAGGGAAGTCTGCGGATGGGGTGCGGGCAGGCCCTGGCGAGCCGGCAGGCCAGCAGGATGCCGGCGGCGGCTGCGACCACGTACTCGGGCCGGCGGGCGCCCTGCTCCTGGGGACCCCGCTGCCGGGGGCCTGCCGGTCAGGCGCCGACGTAGGCCGCGAGATGCGTGCCGGTGAGCGTGGGGCGGCTGGTGACGAGATCGGCGGGCGTGCCCTCGAAGACGATCCGGCCGCCGTCGTGGCCGGCGCCGGGGCCGAGGTCGATGATCCAGTCGGCGTGCGCCATGACCGCCTGGTGGTGCTCGATGACGATGACCGACTTGCCGGAGTCGACGAGCCGGTCGAG
>DASZJE010000111.1:0-5265 GCA_035948445.1 Trebonia sp.
CTCGCCGATATCGGGCCGCGACAAGGGCACCAAGGTCACCGCGAGGCTGGTCAAGGACCGCCTCGACCGCGAGCTCATCGGCAACGTGAGCCTCCAGGTGGTGCCGACCGAGCGCCCGGACACGTGGGAGGTTCGCGGCCGGGGCGAGCTGGCGCTCGCGATCCTGGTCGAGACCATGCGCAGGGAAGGCTACGAGCTGACCGTCGGCCGTCCCTCCGCGGTCACGCGGGAGATCGACGGCAAAGTGCACGAGCCGGTCGAGCGCCTCTCGGTCGACGTGCCGGAGGAGTACCTGGGCGCGGTCACCCAGATGGTCGCGGTGCGCCGCGGGCGGATGGAGACGATGACCAACCACGGGACCGGCTGGGTGCGGCTGGCGTTCCTGGTTCCGTCCCGCGGGCTGATCGGCTTCCGTACCCAGTTCCTCACCGAGACGCGCGGCACCGGGATCGCGCACCACGTCTTCGAGGGCTATGAGCCGTGGGCCGGCGTCATCAGGGGCCGGGCGACCGGCTCGCTGGTGGCCGACCGCGCCGGCGCGGCCTCTACCTACGCCATGTTCAACCTGCAGGAGCGCGGCTCGCTGTTCGTCGCGCCGACGACCGAGGTCTACGAGGGCATGATCGTCGGCGAGAACTCCCGCGACGACGACATGGACGTCAACATCACCAAGGAGAAGAAGGTCACCAACATCCGCCAGTCCAACCAGGAAGAGCTCGAGCGGCTGGTGCCGCCGCGGATCCTCAGCCTGGAGCAGGCGCTTGAGTTCTGTGCCGAGGACGAGTGCGTCGAGGTGACTCCGACCGCCGTACGGCTACGCAAGACGATCCTCGACGCGAAGGAGCGCGGACGCGTCCGCGGCCGCGTGTCCCGCGAGCAGGCCTAGAAATTACCTTGTGACAGCCGGGCGGCGTCCCGCGTCGTCACTCCAGTCACTTTCGCTGCCTTTGCCGGTCTTGAGCTGACCACTTTCCCACCGGCTTCGCCCGGTTTTGGGAGTGCGGTTCACCGGCAAACTTTCGCACGCATACATATACGCAGGCCCGCGTGTACCGGCATATCCGGTGTCAGATATCGGTATACCCATTTCTCCGGTATCGGTATTGCCGCCTTAGGGCAGCGCGCATAGGCTTCGCATGCGCGCCGGGCTCGTCGTGGGAGTGCCGCAGGCTCGTGGCGGAATTGCGTCGATGCAGTTGAGGGGCATGCGTCGGCGCGGAGCGGTGCGAACCGCCCGCGGGGAGCGGGCGGTACGCAAACGGGCGCGCCAGTGGTACGTCGCCAACTTGAACCCGTTTTCATCCTGATGATGATAATTCGCCAGATTCCATCTCGGAAACGGAATGAGAAAAGGGTTCGTCTCGTTGGCGGGTCACGCGTTATCAAGCCTATGAATAAGGGGATCTGGGCTGGGGTATGCAGGACTTCGAATACGGTGATCGTCGCCGGGGGCGTTAATTCCGTAAGTGCGACGAAGCTGTCAAGGGGGGAAGTCATGAACCAGCCGCTGGCTTCGTTTCAGATAAGCAATAGCTTCCAGAACCTGCTCGACACGGTCTTCCATTCCATCCCCAAGATCCTGGTTTTCCTGATAATCCTGGTTATCGGATGGATCGTCGCTAAGGTCCTGGCGCGGATCGTCGACATGGTCCTGCGCCGGCTCAAGTTCGACCGCTTCGTGGAGCGCGGCGTCGTCGGCCAGGCCCTTGCCAGGTCCAACACCGACGCGACGACCCTGATCTCAAAGATCGTCTACTACGCGCTCCTCCTGGTCACCCTGCAGATGGCGTTCGGCGTCTGGGGCCCGAACCCGATCTCGACGATGCTGAACGCCGTGGTCGGCTGGCTGCCGAAGGCCGTCGTCGCGATCATCATCATCGTGATCGCTTCGGCGATCGCCCGGGTGGTCAAGGACCTGATCAACGGGGCGATCGGCGGACTGTCCTACGGCCCGTTCCTGGCCAGCGTGGCCTCGATCATCATCATCGCGCTCGGCGCCATCGCGGCGCTCAACCAGGTCGGCATCGCCGCCGCGGTCACCCAGCCGGTCCTCTACACGGTGCTGCTCACCGCCGGCGCGGTCGTCGCGATCGGCGTCGGCGGCGGCCTGATCAAGCCGATGCAGGAGCGCTGGGAGCGGATGCTGTCCGCGGCCGAACGCGAGACCAACGCCCAGATCACCTCCTACCAGCAGGGCCGCAGCGACGCGATGCGCGCTCCGCAGCACGCCCGCGAGCCGCAGACCGCGCAGCAGCCCACCTACCCGGGCGCCCAGGGCTCGTCCGGTTACCCTCAGGGCCCTCAGGGCCCCCAGGGCTCAGGCAACCCGCAGGGCACCGACCCGGGCGACTGGCGCGACCCAGGCACGAACTACCGGTAAAAGTCCAAGATCCGTCATTCCGAACGGGTGCGGCTGACTCATCCCGGGTCAGCGGCACCCGTTCGTCACGTGAGATTGCCTGGGCGTCAGGCGGTGATTCCTAGGCCCTGGGCCTCGATGAACATGCGGCACACGGCGGCCAGCCGCAGGGACTCCCAGTCGAGGAGCGGCTCGTCGTCCCACGGGTCCCGCTCCCGGCGGTGCGGCGGCCACCAGCCGCGCGCGATCGCGACCTCCATGAACCCCTGGGCGTACGAGAGCAGCGCGGCGGGCGTGATGTTGCGTCCGGTGCCGGTCAGCGCGTCGCGGATCTCCGAAGCATGCTGGTCAACCGACGCACGGGCGCCCGCCTCGTCGGCGCAGCGCGCGAGGCTCACCTGGCCGGCCTCACCGGCCAGCCGAAGGATCATTCCCGACAAATCAGCATTTATGCCATCAGAGACGGACATATCGACAAGCTACCTTACGGGGGCGGCTACGGTATCCCGGTTCTGACAACCGTGCCTGGTTGGCTTCCAGGGTATCCGTCCCCAAGATCGGCGGCCCCTGGTTCGCGGGGCGGTCAGGGCAAAGCGGTGGCGGCGTGGGCCTCAAAGATCCCCGAAGCCGCGAGTCTGGCATACCGACGGCGTTGCGGCTTGAGCGTCGGAGCAGCATTGATTACGTTCCGTTCGTGAAGAAGTTGCGTAGAGTGACTATCGTGCACGCCGCGGCGATCGGCGGCGTGGCGGTGACACTGTCGCTCGCCGGCGTACCTGGCGCCCGCGCGGCGGTCACGGACACGGCCGGCGCGCCCGTGCGCGGCATGGACATCTCGGCCTATCAGCACGCCGGGGCGGCGATCGACTGGGCGGTGCTCGCCACGCAGGGCATCCGCTTTGTCGCGATCAAGGCATCGGAGGGCACCTACTACCTCAACCCTTACTACGCGTCCGACGCGGAGGCCGCCGCGGCCGCGGGGCTCCTGGTAATGCCGTACGTGTTCGCTAACCCTGGCCGCAGCGGCGGGGTGGCGACGGCGAACTTCGCGGCAGGCGCCGTCGGGACACCCGGCGGATCCGCCCGGCTGCCGCTCGTGGTCGACCTGGAGAACGACCCCTACAAGAAGGCCACCGACTGCTACGGGCTCGGTATCCCTGCGATGATCGCCTGGATTGCCAGGTTCACCGGGCGCGCCAGGGCGATGACCGGGGAGTGGCCGACCATCTACACGACGGCCGACTGGTGGCGGGAGTGCACGGGATCCACCCGCCGGTTCCCGCACGACCCGCTCTGGCTGGCGGCGTTCGGCGGCACGGCGCCCATCGTGCCTTCCCCGTGGGGGAACTGGACGTTCTGGCAGTACGACAATGCCGGCTCGCTGCCGGGCATCGGCAACACAGACCTGGACTACTACCAGCCGACCGACGGCCTTCCCGCGCTCCGCGCGCCCGCCGCGGCGGTGTCACGCAAAACACCGGGCAAAAAGCACGCGTCGGCGGCGAAGTCCAAGCGGCATATGAAGGGCAAGGCCAAGAGCCAGCACAAGAAGCAGGCGAACCGTAAGCCAAAGCCAAAGCCGAAGCCGAAGCCGAAGAAGAAGGTGCATCGCGTGTCCGTGTCTTCTAGTTATCCTGGAAATCGCTGAACGCGAAAGGCGGTCAGGCAAGCGATGACCCGGGCGCGCAAAAGCGCCCGTATCCGGAAAATTCCGGTTACGGGCGCCTTCGCGATAAGGCCGGCGAGGCCGGTAAGGCGAAGTGATTACCGCTTGCCAGGTACCGCCGGGGTGCCCTCCGGCTCCGGCCGCCGGCTGATCTTCGAGCCGAGCCAGACCAGCGGGTCGAACCGCCGCCCGGCGACGCGCTCCTTCATCGGGATGATCGCGTTGTCGGTGATCTTGATGTGCTCGGGGCAGACCTCGGTGCAGCACTTGGTGATGTTGCAGTAGCCGAGGCCGAAGTCGTCCTGGGCGATGTTCCGCCGGTCGGCTTCGTCCGCCGGGTGCATCTCAAGCTCCGCGACGCGCATGAGGAACCGCGGGCCGGAGAACGCGTGCTCGTTGTCCGAGTGGTCCCGGATCACGTGGCAGGTGTTCTGGCACAGGTAGCACTCAATGCACTTGCGGAACTCCTGTGAGCGCTCCACGTCCGCCTGCTGCATCCGGAACTCGCCCGGCTTGATCGACGGGTCAGGCGTGAAGGACGGGATCGCGCGGGCCTTCGTGTAGTTGAACGACACGTCGGTGACCAGGTCGCGGATGACGGGGAAGGTCCGCATCGGCGTGATCGTCAGCGTCTCCTCCTCGGAGAACGTCGACATCCGCGTCATGCAGCCGAGCCGGGGCATGCCGTTGATCTCCATGGAACAGGAGCCGCACTTGCCGGCTTTGCAGTTCCACCGGATGGCCAGGTCGGACGCCTGCGTGGCCTGGAGCCTGTGCAGCACGTCGAGGACGACCTCACCCTCGTTGACCTCGACCTTGTAGTCCTGCAGCGCGCCCGACCCGGCGTCGCCGCGCCAGACCAGGAGCTTAGCGAGGTACCCCATGTCAGTGACCCCCTTCCGACGATTCCGGCAGCCCGGTCAGTTCTTCCTCGGTCATGTACTTCCTGAGCTCGGACTTGTCGAACAGCGCGAGCAGGTCGGGCCGCATGACGGGCAGCGGCTTGTGCACCATGTCGATCTTGTCGCCGTCGAGCGTGAGGATCAGGTTGACCTTCCGCCACTCGGGGGACATGGCCGGGTAGTCGTCCCGCGTGTGCCCGCCGCGCGACTCCTGCCGCTCGAGCGCGGCCATCGCCACGCACTCCGCGACGAGCAGCATGTTCCGCAGGTCGATCGAGTAGTGCCAGCCGGGGTTGTAGGCCCGCTCGCCCGGCACCGCGACCGACGCGGCCCGCTCC
>DASZJE010000112.1:0-3394 GCA_035948445.1 Trebonia sp.
GCCGGCGGCGGCCTGGGCGTGGCCGATGTTGGACTTCAGCGAGCCGAGGTAGAGGGGGCGGCCGTCGGGGCGGTGCTGGCCGTAGGTGCTGATGAGGGCGCGGGCCTCGATCGGGTCGCCGAGGCGGGTGCCGGTGCCGTGGGCCTCGACCGCGTCGATGAGGTCGCCGGACAGCTGGGCGCTGGCGAGGGCGGCGGTGATGACGCGCTGCTGGGCGGGGCCGCTGGGCGCGGTCAGCCCGTTGGAGGCCCCGTCCTGGTTCACCGCGCTGCCCCGCACCACCGCCAGTACCTCATGACCGTGACGGCGGGCGTCTGACAGCCGCTCCACCAGCAGCAGCCCTGACCCCTCGCCCAGGCCGAAGCCGTCGGCGTCGGCGGAGAACGACTTGCATCGTCCGTCGGCGGCCAGCGCACGCAGCCGGCTGAACTCCATGAACCCCTGTGCGGTGCTCATGACGGTGACGCCGCCGACGAGCGCCAGCAAGCACTCGCGGTCGCGCAGGGCCTGGATGGCCAGGTGCAGCGCCACCAGCGAGGAGGAGCACGCCGTGTCCACCGTCACCGCCGGCCCCTCTAGGCCCAGGGTGTAGGACAATCGGCCGGCGATGACGGCTCCGGTGGTGCCGGTGACGAGATAGCCCTCGGCGGCCTCGCCGGCGGCCGTGACGCGATCCGCGTAGTCCTGGATGTTCGAGCCGACGAAGACACCGGTCAGGCTGCCGCGCAGGGACCGCGGGTCGATCCCGGCATGCTCGAAGGTCTCCCACGCGGTCTCCAGGAGCAGACGCTGCTGCGGGTCCATCGCCATCGCTTCGCGCGGCGAGATCTCGAAGAAGTCGGCATCGAAGCGGTCGGCGTCGTGCAGGAAGCCGCCGTGGCGGGTGTAGCTCTTGCCGGGATGGTCCGGATCAGGGTCGTAGAGCCCCTCCAGTTCCCAGCCACGGTTGGCGGGCAGGTCGGATATAACGTCACGGCCGTCCTCGACAAGGCTCCACAGCCCATCGGGCGAAGTGATACCGCCGGGGTAGCGGCATCCCATGCCGACGATCGCGATGGGCTCCGACTCCTTCAGCTCAAGTTCGCGAATCCGGAGGCGTGACCGCTGAAGGTCGGCGGTAACCCTTTTGAGATAGCCCGCGAGGCGGTCTTCATTACTCATGGTTGAGCACCCAAATCATGCGGAGAACGGAGGTCAGGCTGGCCGGGAGGAAGGCCCTTAGGCATCACGGCGACCGAATTCTTCGTCGAGGAAGTGCAGGATTTCCTCGGTGCTGGCGTTTTCGACGTCGAGCCCGGAGTCCGTTTCCGTGGCGGGAGCCCGCAGCTGGTCCACGCGCATGAGCATCGCTCCGAGACGTTCGGCCAGCCGCAGCAGCGCGGTGTCGTCGGCGCCCAGCCCCACGACATCGCCTTCCAGCCGGTCGATGTCAGAGATCACGGACTCGGCAGTCACCGCTCGTTCGTCAAGAAGCTGGTAACGCAGGTGTTCCGCGAGTTCGGCCGGGTTAGCGTGGTCGAAGACCATGGTCGGGGGCAGGGCCAGGCCGGTCACCTCGTTGAGCCGGTTTCGCAGGCCGACCGACATCACGGAATCGAAGCCGAGGTCGCGGAATGCCCGTTCCGGGCCTATGTGGTCCGCCGAACTATGGCCGAGCACCGCCGCGGCGTGTGCCCGGACCAATTCGAGGATGGCGTCGCCGCGTTCGTCGGCGGTCAGCGAGGCCAGCCGTCGGCGCAGGTCCGGTTCCGGATTCACCTCGGGAACGGCAGCGGTCTGGCCAGCGATGGCCTGAACTTCTGGCACCTCGCTGATCAGGGGACTCGGCCGCATCGAGGTGAAGACGGGCAGGAAGCTCGCCCAGTCCACGTCCGCCACGACCAGGAAGGTCTCGTTGTCGCCGAGCACTTGCTCCAGTTCGCGGAAGGCGAGCTCAGGAGCGATGAATGGCAGCCCGCGCTGCACGATACGGGTGGCATCGGTGCGCTCGATAGTGGTCTGTTCACGCCAGATTCCCCAGGCCACCGAGGTCGCGGGCAGCCCGTCGGCGCGGCGCTGCTGGGCGAACGCGTCAAGGAACGCGTTGGCCGCGGCGTAGGCGGCGTGCTCGCCGCTGCCCCACACACCCGCGACGGAGGAGAACAGGACGAAATCCTGCAGCGCTTCCGAGTCGAGGAACTCGGCGAGGTTCGCCGCACCGTTCACCTTCGCCCGCACGATCCGGGCGAATTCCGGCAGCGTCGTCTCCTCCAGGGAACCCAAGGCGAGATGCGCCGCGGCGTGGAACACGGTCCGCACGGTGTGTCCGGTCCCAGCGAGCCGGCCGATAAGGGAGGCGACTTCGTCCCGGTTGCCGAAGTCGCAGGATTCCGCGGACGCGGAGACGCCCAATGCGGTCAGCTCTTCGAGGAGCGCCATGGCACCGGGCGAGGCGGCACCCCGCCGGCTGGCCAGCACGATACGGCCCGCACCGCGGGCGGCGGCCCAGCGGGCGACGTGCGGGCCGAGCGAGCCTGTGGCCCCGGTGATCAGCACGGTGTCGCTCGGGCTCCACTCGCGCACCGTCTCGTCTGACCGGCGCCTGTAGGGGGTCAGGCGTGCGACGTACGAGCCGGTGGCGCGAATAGCCCACTGGTCCTCGTCACCGCCCAGCGCGAGCACGTCCGTCAGCCGCGCGGCGGTCTGGGCGTCCGGATCGGCTGGCAGGTCGATGAGGCCACCCCAGCGGAGCGGATGTTCCAGGGCGGCCACCCGTCCCAGGCCCCAGGACTGTGCCTGCACCGGGCTGGCGAGGCGCTCGACGCCGGATACCGAGACCGCCCCCGAGGTGACCAGCCACAGCGGCGCGTCGATGCCCGCGTCGCCCAGCGCCTGCACCGCGGCTACGTTCAGGGCCAGCCCTTCCGGCAAGCCAGGCAAGCCCGGGTGCGGGCTTTCCGCGGACGCCAGCAGCGACAGCACTCCCGTGACCTCGGAGGCACCGTCGGCGAGTGCCTCCTTGAGACGGGAGGAGAGCCGATCCCGGTCCGCGTCTTCGCTCGTCAGCTCCAGCCGCATTACCCGCGCGCCCCGTGCGGTAAGCGCGTCCTCGGCCCACCGCTGGTCGCTGCCCGCCGTGCCCAGGAGGAGCCAGGTGTGGTGGAGCCTGCCGTCGAAGGTCTCGGGTGCGGGCCTCCACGAGAGGCGGTAGCGCCAGGAGCCGAGTGTCGTCCGTTCGTCCTGTTGCTTGCGCCACCGGGTCAGAGCGGGCATCACCTGGGCCAGCGCGGCGCGGGCCGGCCCGTCTTGCAGTTGCAGCGTGTCGGCCAGCGCGGATAGGTCCTCGCCGCGCGCCGCCTCCCAGAAGCGGGCGCCGGCTTCGTCTGGTGTGGCGGGGGCGGGGGTGGTGGGGGCA
>DASZJE010000113.1:0-7758 GCA_035948445.1 Trebonia sp.
GCGTCTATGTCGCCGTGCTCGGCCCGGGCAACGTGTCCGTGATCGACACCAAAACCAACACCATCACCGCAACCGTCAACATCGGCCCCCCGCAGACAGACCCGTTCGCCATCGCGGTCACGCCCGCCGCGGTCTACGTCGCCAGCCAGGCGGCCGGCACCGTCTCGGTCATCGACCCGGGTTCCCTGAAAATCACGGCCACCATCACCGTCGGCGACAGCGCTTACGGCGTGGCCGTAGGCGCCTGATCCGCCTGGCGGTCGGTGCCTGATCCGCCTGGCGGCAGGCCGCTGACCCGTGAATGGCCCGTAGAAAGTCGGCATCCGATGGAGCGCCCGGGAGACCGGCCTGCTCGGCTCCCGGGCGCTTCATCGGCCACCCCAGACAACCGCCGGGCTGTCTGAGCCATGAAAATTACTACCCGCTGAGGAGCACGTAAATGCTAGGTGACCTGTTCGATAGCCCGTGGAAGATCCTGATCGTCGCCGTGGTGATCATCGTGTTGTTCGGATCGCGCAAGCTTCCCCATGCGGCCCGCTCGCTCGGGCAGTCGATGCGGATCCTGAAAACCGAAGTCCAGGGCCTGCACGAGGACGAGCCCGCCTCTCCGGCCTCTCCGGCCGCTCAGGCCGCTCAGGCCGCGCCGGCTGAACTGCAGCGGGTGCCCGCACCCGCGCCCGTGCCAGTGCCCGTGCCGGCACCGGACGCCCAGGCGCAGATCCAGGCGATCCAGGCGCAGATCAACAACCTGCGGCAGCAGGCTGTGGCCGCCAACGGGCACGATCCTCGCGAACAGCAGCCAGACTCGCTGACTCGCGGTCCCCAGGACATGGGCTAAACGGTCATGGCGAATATGCCCGGCGCTGTCCGAGGCGCCCGGATCGTCGGGGAGCGCTTCGTGCAAACCCGACAACGCAACCCGGAGGGGCGGATGCCCCTCATGGGGCACCTCCGGGAGTTGCGTAACCGGCTGGTCAAGTCGATCCTCGCGATCATCCTGGGCATGATCGTCGCGCTGGTTTTCTCGAACCAGACGCTGAACATCGTCGCGCGCCCGTTCTGCAGCGCGGTGATCAACGGGCACACCGGCTGTCACGTGGTGGGCGACCAGCTCATCATCAACGGGGTGTTCGACTCGTTCCTCCTGCGCATCAAGATCGCCTTCTTCTTCGCCCTGATCGGCACCTGCCCGGTCTGGCTGTACCAGCTCTGGGCGTTCATCGCGCCCGGACTGTACGCGCGCGAGAAGAAGTGGGCCTACCTGTTCACGGTCACGGCCGTGCCGTTGTTCGCCGGCGGCGCGGTGCTCGCGTACGCGGTGCTGGACCGGGGCCTGCAGTACCTGCTCAACCTGGCGCCGCGGAACTCGCTGGTCCTGCCCAGCTGGGACACCTATCTCAGCTACTTCACCGGGATGCTGCTCGGGTTCGGGCTCGTCTTCGAGCTGCCGCTCGTGATCATCATGCTGAACATGGCCGGCGTCCTCACCCACGAGCGGTTCCGCAAGTCGCGCCGGATGATGATCTTCGGCATCTTCCTGATCGCGGCCATCGTCAACCCGAGCCCTGACCCGTGGACGATGCTCATCCTCGGCGGGATCGCGGTCGTCCTGGTCGAGGTCGCCGAGTTCATCGTGTGGTGTCACGACCGGCGCAAGGCCCGGCTGCACCCGGATCCCTATACGGACCTGGCCGACGACGAGCTGTCCCCGCTGGAGCTCGATGGCCGAGGAAAGGACTAAGCCGTGTTCGACCTGTCAATCCCCAAACTGCTGGTTCTCGTGGTGATCGCGCTTGTGATCTTCGGTCCGAACGAGCTGCCCAAGATCGCCGCCCAGGCCGGCCGCGCCCTCCGCGACCTCCGCAAGATCGCCGAGAACGCAAAGAACGACCTGCGAGAAGAACTGGGCCCGGAGTTCGCCGACCTCGACACCGATGACCTGAACCCCAAGCGGTTCGTGCGCAAACACCTCTTCGACGACCCGGACGCAGACGACGGGGGTTATCACGCACCGCCGCCCGGGCGCCAGGCGGATCCCGCACATACCAGCAGGCTGTAGGTTGTGAAGACACCTTCATATGCCGTCAGAACCGCCGCGGGAGAGCCCTGGGGATGAGATCCGCCAGGCGCCGACGGAGCAAACTCTCCCCGAGAAACTCTCAGGCCCAGATACCGCGCTGGTGAGGCAACTCTGGAAAGTCGCGGCCCGGCCGCGCGCCCACGGTGCAAGCCATCGGTCGATGGCGAAGCTCTCAGGCCCCCATGACAGAGCGGGGAGGCAACCAGTACCGAGTCGGCGGACTCGCGAGAAGGGAACCTCCGATGGCGGCGAAGGATAAGGGCATGGCGATCAGCGTTTTCGACATGTTCTCGATCGGCATCGGCCCGTCCAGTTCGCACACCGTGGGGCCGATGCGCGCGGCGCTGACCTTCGCGCGCAGCCTCGCCGACGACGGACTGCTCCCTCGCGTCACCCGGGTCCGGGTCGAGTTGTTCGGCTCGCTCGGGGCGACCGGACGCGGCCACGGTAGCGACCGGGCCGTCATCCTCGGGCTGCAGGGCGAGGAACCGGAGACGGTCGACACCGCCGCCATCGAGGCGCGGGTGGCGGCGGTACGCGCCCACGGGAGCATTCGCCTGCTCGGAGAACACCAGGCGGTGCTGACGGAGGACGATCTCGTCCTGTACAGGCGCCAATCACTGCCATATCACCCTAACGGCATGCGGTTCTCCGCCTATGAGGCTGACCAGCTCCTGCGGAGCCGGACGTGCTACTCGGTCGGCGGGGGCTTCGTCGTCGACGAGCCGGCCGCGGACCAGATCGTCACGGTCGGCCAGGTCGCCGGGGCCGACCAGATCGGAGACGGCAGCGCGCCGGAACCCTATCCCTTCGCGACGGCGGCGGACTTGCTGGCCCGGTGCGCGCAAACGGGTCTGCCGGTAAGCGGCGTGATGCTCGCCAACGAGACAAGCCGGCGCCCGGACGGGCAGGTAAGGGCCAGGCTGCTCGAGATCTGGGCGGTGATGCGGCAGTGCGTCGCCAATGGGTGCGCCACCCCTGGCATTCTGCCGGGCGGACTGAAGGTACCGCGACGGGCACCGGAACTGTACCGGCGGCTAACCGAGGACGCCGATCCGGCCGACCCGCTACGGGCCATGGACTGGGTGAACCTGTTCGCGATCGCCGTCAACGAGGAGAACGCGGGCGGCGGCCGGGTGGTAACAGCGCCGACCAACGGGGCGGCGGGCGTGGTCCCCGCGGTCCTGCACTATTACACGCGGTTCTTCGCGGAGGCATCCGATGATGGCGTGGTGCGATTCCTGCTGACCGCTGGCGCGATCGGCACCCTGTACAAGCAGAACGCGTCGATATCCGGCGCCGAGGTCGGATGCCAGGGCGAGGTCGGATCCGCCTGCTCGATGGCCGCGGGCGCGCTGTGCGAAGTGCTCGGCGGAACCCCGGAGCAGGTAGAGAACGCCGCGGAGATCGGCATGGAGCACAATCTCGGCCTGACCTGCGATCCCGTAAGAGGGCTCGTGCAAGTTCCCTGTATCGAGCGCAACGCCATGGCCGCGGTGCAGGCCATCAATGCCGCCCGGATGGCGTTGCAGGGTTCCGGCACCCACGTCGTGAGCCTGGACATGGTGATCAAGACGATGCGCGAAACGGGCGCGGACATGAAGACCAAGTACAAGGAGACCGCGCGCGGCGGACTCGCGGTCAACGTCATCGAGTGCTAGCCCGACGCCCCCCCCTTGATCGTAGTTGCGGTGGCTAGAACACCCGAAACTACGATCAACGGCGGCTCCTCACGGTCCCGCCGCCCCGGCCGAGCGGGCTCCGCGAAAAATCAGAAATCAACTACAACCACCGCAGGGCCAAGTCCGTCTTAGTGGGTGCATTGACGCGAATGACGCATGCGGAGCAAGTGACTCCGCGACCCCTAAGAGAGGATTCGACGGATATGGGACTCACTGGACGTTCTCGGCGGGCGGCACTGACGGGGGCGGGACTCGCCGTGGCGGCTGTGTTCATCGCGGGATGCAGCCCAAACTCGAATTCGACGGCGGCCGGATCGACGGCGACGGGCGTCGCTTCCCCGGCGTCCACGTCCGCGGCTGGAGCCTCGGCCACGACGCCAGCCACGTCGCCCGGCACCTCCGCGCCCAGCGCGGTCGCCACGGGCTCGTCCTCGGGATCATCAGGGTCCACGGACACGGCCAGCTCGACTGCATGTTCGGCCAGTTCGCTGACCGCCACGATTGGTAACAACGGCGGCGGCGGCACGCCGGGAACCTACTACGAAGTGATCGATTTCACGAACAAATCGAGCGCCACCTGCACGATGTACGGCTACCCCGGCCTGTCGATCACGAGCTCGTCGCAGGCCCAGATCGGGGCCGCGGCCACGCGCGACGTGGTCAGGGCGCCGACGACGGTCACGCTGGCTCCGGGTGCCACGGCGAACACGACCTTCGGCCTGATTGACTCGACCCTTTACCCGACCTCACAGTGCAAGCCGGAGACATCCGCCTACCTCACGATCTACCCGCCGAACACCACTCAGTCCATGGAAGTGGCGTACACGGGGGCGACCGCCTGCGCGAACTCCTCGCTCAAGCTGCTGACCGTCGAGGCGGTCGCCGCGGGAAACGGCTGACACGGCGCTCCCGTAGCCGACGCGTTCCCGGGCCGGGATACCCCTGCGCAGGGGGATCCCGGCCAGTCCCTTCCCGCCGCCGGCGTAACTTCGCGGCTATCGCGCCGAGCTTGAGCGGCACTTCCGCGTAAGGGTCGAGCGCGTAGGCGAGGGAGACGCGGTGATAGCCGTCCGCGATGTCCGCCTCCGCCAGCAGAACCGGGGACAGCTTCTCCCCGCTCAGCACCTTCTTCAGGTCCTTCAGCACGCCCGGATCGGACAGCGGCAGCGGGACCCGCCCGGTCGCCCGCAGGATGTCGTTGGCCCGCCGCGTGATGACCGGAAGCTTCCGCAGTGCCGCTGCCGTCTTCTCAGCCATGCTCTCCCCGAAGCGGAGGCTGAGATAGCTGGAGGCAGCGGCATAGTCGTGCTCGTCCACATCCTTCTTCCACCGCAGGTACGACACGGCTTCGGTGGTGCTCATGCGTCATTCCCCGTCCCGGTGCGGACCGTTGAATACCTGGTCAATTGGATCTCACGGCCTTGCGCCCGCGCAACGGCCGCCCTGCTATCCTCTCGCGACAGGACTTCTAGGCAGGTGGCGCCATGGGGCTAAGCGAGGCTGACTCGGTTCACCTGGTGATCGCCGTCGCGCTTACTTACCTGCTCGGCTTCGAGCGGGACCTGCGCGGCGCGCCGTCCGGCGACCGGGTCTTCGCTCTCGTAGGGGCGGGCACAGGAGTCGTCGGGATCATCGCGGAGCACGGCGCGCCCAACGTACTGGCCGGCGCGATCACCGGGATCGGATTCATCGGCGGCGGCATCGTGTTCCGGCAAGCGTTCGGTTCACGGCAAGTGGTGCTGGGCACGACGACGGCCGCGGCGATATTCGCGGCCGCTGCGATCGGCGCCGCGGCGGGCCAGGGACGGCTGCTGGTCGCCGGGGTCGCGACCGCCCTGTCGCTGTTCGTGCTCGAAATCCGGCACTTGCGCTGGCTAAGGATGCTTGACGGGCGCCGGTGGGCCCGGTACGTCCCCGACGATGAGACACCAGTGCAGCGTGACCAGCCGCCACGGGACAAGTAAGCGAGCGAGGCATGCCGCCGTGTCGAATTCGCCCCTCAAGATCGCGGTCGTCGGCGGCGGGATCGGCGGGCTCGCCACCGCCGCGTTCTGCCACCGCGCCGGACTGGAGTGCACGGTATACGAGCAGGCGCCCGCGCTGAAGGAGGTCGGCGCCGGCCTTGTCGTCGCCCCTAACGCCGCCCGCCTGCTCCGTCGCCTCGGCGCGCTCGACGAATTCGCGAAGCGCGCCGTGCGGCTGGAGACCGGCTGGGAGTTCCGCCGCTGGGCGGACGGCAGGGTCCTGTCCGCCGAGGATCTCGCCGCGTCCTGCGAGCACCTGTACGGCGAGCATACCTACACCGCGCATCGCGCCGACCTGCTGGAAACCCTCAGAACCCTTATACCGAACCGACAGTTGCGACTCTCCTCACGTTGCCTATCTGTCGATGCCAACGGAGAGCGGGTCAGCCTGCGATTCGCGTCGGGTGAGGTGACCGAGGCCGATGTGGTGGTCGGCGCGGACGGGATCCACTCGGTCGTGCGGGCCACGCTGACCGATCCGGCGCCTCCGGCGTATTCGGGCTTGTGCGCCTTCCGCGCGCTGGTGCCGGCGCGGAAGGCCCCTGAGTTCGCCCGGCGGAACGCGCAGACGCTGTGGATAGGTCCTGGCCACCACCTCGTTCACTACCCCGTCTCGGCCGGCCGGTTCGTGAACCTCGTCGCGTTCGCCCCGGCCGGGGACTACACGGTGGAGTCGTGGACGGCGACCGCCACGGTCGAGGAGTTCCTGGCCGAGTTCTCCGGCTGGGACCCGCGCCTGGTGTCCCTGATCGAGGCGGCCGGCACGCCCGGACGCTGGGCACTCCTGGACCGGGTGCCGCTCACGCGGTGGAGTCACGGGCGGATCACGCTGCTCGGCGACGCGGCGCACCCCATGTTCCCGTTCTTCGCGCAGGGCGCGGCGCAGGCGATGGAAGACGCGGCGGTGCTGGCCGCGTGTCTGGCCGGCTCCCCCGTCGCCGGCTTGGCCGACCCCGTCGCGGGTCCCGTCGACCCGGTCGCGGCGCTGCGCCGCTACGAGTCGCTGCGCCTATCCCGCACGACCCGGTTGCAGGAAGTCAGCCGCGCGCGTGCGCACGTCAACCATCTCCCGGACGGACCGGACCAGCGGGCGCGCGACGAGGCGTTCGCTGACGCCGACCCGCTGACCGCGAACGCCTGGATCTACGCCTACGACCCGGCTTCCCCGCAGGACGACGCGACGGCCTGATCGGAGACCGGCAGGCGATGGCGGCTCAGGTCAGACCAGGTAGGTGTGGGGTTCCTTGCGGTAGGTGATTCCGGCGGGGTGGTCCAGGTGAAGGCGGCCTTGCCGTCCTGCTCCACGTGCCATCCGGGGAGTTGCTTGAGCCGGTGATGGCGGCGGCACAGCGCGCCGAGGTCGCATGGGCAGGTGCGGCCGCCTTTGTCGAATGCGAGGGTGTGGTCCATGTCGCATTGGCTGGCGCGGTGGCGGCAGATCGGGTTCCGGCAGGTCCGGTCCCGGGCGGTCAGCCAGCGGCGCATGGTTTCCGGGACCTTGCAGCCGTCGGTTTCCAGGGTGTGCGCGCAGCCGCCGACTGCCTTGTCGAGGATGGCCCGCAGTTCCGCCTCGGCGGCCGCCTTGTCCGCGACGCCGATCGCCTGCCGGAGCAGCCGGGCGGTCGCGGGGTCGAGGCCGGCGAGCATCTGCCGGGCGCGGTCGCGCATCTCCTGGCTGTGGTTCAGGCCCGCGGCGAGCGACGCGGTGATGGTGAGGGTGATCTCGCCGGCCAGGCCTGGCGTTTGCGTCTGGCGGGGGTGGCGCCTGGCCGGGGGTGACCGGCCCGTAGCAGGACAGTTCGCCGGGCTCGGCGGCCATCCCGGCCAGTGTCCGCCACGGCAGGAGGAGCCTGATGCGGCCCTGTTTCAGCAGCCCGGCGGGGACCGGGGCGCAGCCGGGCGCGGCGGCGGCCGAGGTGCCCGGGATCGGCGGCCACGGCATCGGCCCGGCGGCCGGACCGGTCACCGGGCC
>DASZJE010000114.1:0-1712 GCA_035948445.1 Trebonia sp.
GGAATGCGGTCACGTCGGATACTGTGAAAACTCTCCGGAGAGGCACGCGACCGCGCACTTCCACGTGGCCGGGCATCCGGTTATCAGATCACACCCGAGAGGGATCAGGCCGCACTTATGTCGATGTTCGACTATGACGCCCGGCCGGTCACGCCGGGCGTTGTCCTGGTGGGCACGCCGACCTCCCGCGGCGGGTACGCGATCCGTGACTTCCTGAGCCGCAACGGTTACCCGTTCGAGTGGGTCGACGCCGGCCAGCCCGATGCAGTGCGGGTGGTTCTGGGGGTCGGAGAAGTGGAGCCATCGACGCTGCCGCTGTGCATCCTGCCGGACGGGTCGCGGCTGGCATCTGCGACGGTGGAACAGGTCGCCGCAGGTCTTGGCATGGTCGCAGCCCCATCGCGGTCGGAATACGACCTGGCGATCGTCGGTGCAGGGCCGGCCGGGCTGGCCGCCGCCGTCAACGCGGCATCGGAGGGCCTCCGCACGGTGGTCGCCGAGGCGGTGGCCCCTGGCGGTCAGGCCGGAACTACATCGATGATCGAAAACTATCTCGGTTTTCCGAACGGGATCAGCGGCAGCGAACTGGCGACCCGCGCGGCGGTGCAGGCGCGCCGGTTCGGCGCTGAATTGCTGCTGGCCAGGCCCCTGGTCGACGTCTCGGCCGATGGGCCGGGCTATGTCGCCGAGCTGTCCGACGGGACGCCGATACGCGGACGGGCGGTACTGTTCGCCAGCGGCGTCGAGTGGCGCCGCCTGGACGTGCCCGGGGTCGATGACCTGCTCGGAGCGGGGGTGTACTACGGGGCCGGGCCGAGCGAGGCGCTGGCATGCACGGATTCTCAGGTCGTCGTCGTCGGCGGCGGCAACTCAGCGGGCCAGGCGGTTGTCCGGTTCTCCCGCTACGCGCAGCGTGTCACGCTGCTGGTCCGCGGCCACGACCTCGGCGCGTCGATGTCGCAGTACCTCATCGATCAGGTGTCGGCCATCCCGAATGTTGATGTGCGCGTGCGCACGCAGGTGACGGCCCTGGAGGCTGATGACCGCCTCCGGACAGTCATCGTGCGCACCGGGGACAGTGCTGAACCGGTGCCGTTGCCGGCGGACGCCTTGTTCATCTGCATCGGTGGGGCCCCCCGCACCCACGGCGCCGCAGGGATCGGGTTGGTCACCAACGATGCCGGGTACCTGATAACCGGCAGCGATGTCGCTCGCGAGCCAGGCAGCAGCTGGCCACTGCCCAGGGAGCCGCTTCCGCTGGAGACCAATCTGCCTGGAGTGTTCGCCGCAGGCGACGTGCGCTGCGGATCGGTCAAACGCTGCTCGGCGGCCATCGGCGAGGGATCGATGGCCGTGGCGCTCGTCCACCGCCGGCTGGCGGAGGTGGGCGGTGACTGAGAAGCAAGTGGTAGTGAATCCCGACGCCGCAGTGTCCTCGGAATTCACCGAACTCGCCTCCGACGAGCGGATCGCCACAGCCGCAGCGGCGCTCGAACGCAACGGCATCCAGCCGCTCCTCGCCGCCACAGGTGCCGACGCGAGGAGCCTGGTCGACTCCCTCCTCGTGGACGGCGCCGAGGTGTACAACAACACCTCGCAGACCCTCGAAGCCATCGGCGTCGCCGACGACATCGAACGGTCCGGCCGCTATCAGCCGCTCCGGTTGCGGCTGTACCGGATGGACCGGGAAATGCAGCACCGTGAGATGCGGA
>DASZJE010000115.1:0-1711 GCA_035948445.1 Trebonia sp.
GGGGCCGGCCGTCAGGTACCGGGGGTCGCCGCGGCGGCGGACTTGATGGACGCGGCCCCCGCCGCGAAGGCCGCGGCCGCCGCGTTCGAGGCCGGGTCCGCGTACACCGACGAGAACAGTGTTTGCAGGTCCGACGAAACCTCCAGGTAGTTCGGGTTCACCGGGCGCGGCGCCGAGTAGGTGTTCAGCGTGTACACGTCCTTGAAGTACGGCGCCCTGTCGTACAGCGTCGACGTGTACGCGGCGGGCAGCGACGGCGGGTCACCGACCGCGATCGCACGCGCCGTCTCCACCGACGGGTTGGTCAGGTACTCGATCAGCTTCCATGCCGCCGCCGCGTGCGCGGTCTTGGCGTTGATCGCCAGCATCTCCCCGCCGAGCGCCGAACCCGGCGTGCCCCCTGAACTCGCAGGGAACGGGATATATCCGACATGTCCCCTGACGGCCGCCACCATCGGCTGGGCCTCCACGAACGGGTAGTCGATCGCGAACGCCGCATAGCCGGACACGAACTGCTCCTCGACCTGGCCTTCCTCCCACCCGGTGGCTGCTTGCGGCGCGATGTGGGTGGTGTAGATGGCCGAGTGCAGCCAGTTCAGCGCGGCCACGTTGCCCGCCGTGTTCACGTTCGACGGGTTCAGCGTCCCGCCGAAGGCCGAGTCCACCGTCAGGAACGAAGTGATCGCGCCCTCGTACTTCTCCGCCTCGAAGGCGATGCCCTCCTTCAGCGACTTGTCCGCCTTCAGCGCGGCCTCGGCGTCGGAGACCACCTGCGCCGGGCTGGTCGGCGGCGTCTTGATCAGGTCGGTGCGGTAGAACAATCCCTCGGGGTTGTCGAACCACGGGACCGCGTAATACGTCCCGTTGTACGTGCCCGCCGCGACCTCGTGGGGGAAGAACTTGCTCATGTCGGGATTGAACTGGGTCAGTGGCAGCACCCAGCCCGCCTGCGCGAACTTCGCCGGGTACGTCACGTCGGACTCGAACACGTCCGGCGTCGAGGAGCCCGCGATGAAGTTGTGCTCAAGCTGCGACAGGTAGGTCGTCGAGTCCGACGACAATACCTGGACCGTCACCTTGATGTTCGGGTTGGCCTTCTCGAAGTTGTTGATCGCGACTTGCGTCTGCTGTCCCTCGGTGCCGAGCCCGGACTCGGCGAACACGATGGTCTGCTGAGCGCTCGCCGAGACCGATGAGGTCGACCCGCCCGTACTGCAGGCCGCGGCACCGGCCGCCAGCGCGGCCGCGGCGGCTGTTATCGCTGTCACGCGCATGATACCCATATGGAACACCCCTTTTCTTTTCCTGAACGACATTGGTGGCTCATTTTCGCTAACCATTTCGGATAATCTGGGATAGCTGAAAGGACATCTCCGCGAGCGCCTGGCGAGGCGATTCGCGGAACGTGAGCGCCTGGTAGACGTCACTGGAGATGGCCAGGCTGGCCTGGTCGTAGTCGGTGACCGGCGGCCGTGGCTGAGCGGTCAGGATGGCCTGCTTGACCACGGGCAGGTAGGGGAAACGGCGGATCATGGCCGGGTCGGAGTACAGGCCGGCCCAGACCGGAGGGAAGCCGCTGTCGTCGAGCATCTGCTCCTCCTCCGGTTCGCTTGTGAGGTACCGGATGAACGCGATCGCGGTCCGCTGGTGCTGGGAGTACGCGCTGACCGCGAGGTTCGCGCCGCCGAGGGACGCCGACCCGGGGCCGTGC
>DASZJE010000116.1:0-3322 GCA_035948445.1 Trebonia sp.
CTGCGGTCCGCCGCGCCCGGCATCCTGCAAACGCGCAAGACATACGATCAGTCCGGCCGGTGCGTCGAGTTCGCGCGCGACATCTACCGGGCCGACCGAGCCGCCTTCGAATTCGATGCCATTGTCCAACCGCCGGCGCCCGCCTGGCCGGCATGATCGAGGGTGTGGCGGCTGGCGTTCCGGAGGAGAGTGAGCGTGGAGCCGAACTGCCGTAGCGTGCGTTCTGGCAGGGCGGCGCCGAGGCGCCGCTGCAGCTCGTCGTCGAATGCCGTTCCGGCCTTGGCGAGCATGCGCCTGCCGTGTTCGGTCAGCTCGAGTACTGATGACCGCCGGTCGTCGGGGTTTGGCAGCCTCCGGCAGTAGCCGCCGGCCTCGATGCGGTCTACTAGCTTGCTGGTGCCGCCTGTGGTGATGCCCAGTGCGTTCGCGATGTCGTAGACCCGGCAGCCGGAGATCTTATCGATGACGGACATGGGCTCGAAGTACGTCAATGGCAGGCCGAACTCGCTCTTCAGCCGGACGTCGACCGCGTTCCAGAGCTCGATCTCGAAGCGGATGAGGTCGTTGAACAGTGCCCTGAGGTCAGACAAGGCCAGACCCGCCTCCCATGCTGATGTCAGCGAATCGTCTGCGGAAGTAACTTCCCGCCAGGCGGGTTCCCTGGAAGCCATCATAGGCAGAGCCGGTAAATAGGCCCGACCGGTTTCTTTTAACGCTCGTTGACCAGGGCGAGCTTGCCCGGCGGATGGGGGCCGGTCAGAGCCGCGAACGCGGCGGGAGCGTCGTCGAACGGGAACGTTCCGGCCATCGGAACGACCAGGTACCCGTGCTGGGCGAGGTCCAGGATCCGGCTCCGGACCTGGGCCCGGAAGGGTCCGCTGGCCGGGTTGGAGGCGCCGATGAAGACGTACCCGTCCGCCTTGGCCCGGTCCGCGGCGGCGATGGTGACCACCCTGGCCCGGTCCGCGACGAGTTCGAGCGAGGTGTCCGCGGCCTCGTCGCTGCCCGCTGTGTCCAGCGCGGCAGCGACCCCCGCGGGGGCGGCGGCCCGGACCCGGTCGAGCAGGCCGGACCCGTATTCGACAGGAATCCCGCCGAAGCGCCGGACGACACTGAAGTCCGGCGGGCTGGCAGTGCCGACCACGCAGACGCCGAGGATGCGGGCTTGCTGCAGGACGCTCACCCCGACAGCTCCGGCGGCCCCGTGCAGCAGCACCGTCTCACCGTCCCTGGCACCCGAGGTATGCAGCAGATCGGCCGCTGTAGTCCCGGCCAGCAGCAGGCTGGCCGCCTCAGCGAAGGTGAGCGTCGAAGGCTTGACGAACACGCCGGACGCGGAGGTCGTGATCGCGGTCGTGTACCCGCCGACGACCTGGGCCACCACCTCGTCCCCTGGCGCTCCGCCGCCCGACGCGAGCTCCGTGTCCGGCCCTAGCGCCTGCACGATGCCGGCCACCTCGTACCCGATCGACAGCGGCAGCAGCCCGGGATCCTGGCCTGGCGCGATGTGCCTGGCATCGGCGGGATTCATGCCGCAAGCGCGTACGCCGATCCTGACCTGGCCCCGTCCGGGGTCGGGTACGTCGGCCTCGACGAGGCGTAGCACCTCGGGGCCGCCGAAATCCGCCGCTACCCACTTCCGTGCCTTGATCATCACGGCCTCTCGCTAGGCCGCTTGCTTGGCCTTGGCCAGGTTCGCCGTCAGCTCGGCGACGTCTTGGCGGACCACGAAGGCAGGCTGCCCGGCCTCGATCCGCCAGCTCTCGGCCAGGACGCCGATGTCCACCGCGTCGAAGCCGAACGCGTCGTACAGCCCGGCCACCAGTCGCCTGGCGGCGGGGTCGTCGCCGGCCAGCGCGAGCGCCCGGCGCTTCGGGTCGCCCGAGGGATGGCCGTCGCCGGACATCTCCGCAGCGTTGATCATGCTGAACGCGCGCACCACCCGGCTCGTGGGCAGGTGAGCCTGCAACAGTCCCGGCGCCGTGGTCGTGCCGTTGTCGATTGCCGGGATGCGGCCGAACCGCTCCGGGAAGTAGTTGATCGTCGCGATCACCACCTTCCCCGCCAGCGGCTCGACCGGTACCTGGTCGATAGTCGTGAGCGGGATCGCCACGATCGCGAAGTCGCCGGCTGCGGCCGCCTGGACCGGCGTGGCCGCCGTGGCCCTCGGCCCGAGTTGCCCGACCAGTCCGGCCAGCGAGCCCGGCCCCTGGGAGTTGCTGAGCACGACGTCATACCCGTGGGCGATCGCCGCCCGGGCCAGGTTGCTGCCGACGTGCCCGCTGCCGATGATCCCGATAGTCGTCATGCCCGGCATCTCCTTCACCTACGGGGAACGCCAGACAGAATAACATTCCATGGAAGATAAATCCACGGAAGCTGCTTACGGAAGAGCTACCGTGCCGCAGCAGGACCGGAGCGACTGGCCACCGCAGCCGAGCAGCCCACCTCCGTTCAGAACCGGCCAGCTATGTAGGTCAGGGCTGGCAGGCCGTTAACCTCTTTAAGTGCTGCCGCCGCCGGCGAGCGCAGCCGCGCGGCGTAGTCGGCGTCCGGGAGCAGACGGGAGACGACACTGAGCGCCCAGATGAGTCTTGACGAGGCCGTGCGCAGGTTCTTCGACTGCTACACCAACGGCCGTCCGGAAGAATTCGACGAATGCGTCGCGCCCGACTATGTGGACTACGGCCACACACCGCCAGGGATCGGGCCTGACGGAGCGCGCGCCGACTATGAGCACGCGGTCAAGCTGGCCGGCGGGCTAATCCACTACGTGATTGACGCGCTAGTTCCCGACGGCGAAATGGTAGCGGTCGCGTGGACCGGCACGCTGCCCGGCGGCGCCGAGATGAAAGGACTGAGCCTCTACCGGGTTACCGGCGGCCTGCTCCGGTCAACGCGGCACGCGCTGATCGGTGACATGCCCGCGGCCAGATGACCGCATTACCGGACCAGACGGGGACAGCGGAAACGGCCTGCGCACCGAGATCCCGGCGATGACCGACGAGCAGCACCGATAGGTGCCCGGGCTACCGGTCGGTCCGGGGGCGCCGGTCCGGTTCACGAGCCGCCGACGGCTGATCAGCCAGCTCGCTACGCCCGGATAACGGAGTTTCGAGCGCCGCTGACACAAGTGCAGTGAGGTTGCGGATACCCCGCGGCTGGTTTCCTGCCGCACAGTCGAAACAGGGGACTTGCCTATTAACGCCTCTCTATGCGACCGAACGGACGCTCGGCATTCCCCGGAAACGGAGATTACAGTGAACATCGCCCGCGCCGCGCGGCACGCCAGGCTGCGCCTCATCATCCCGGCCCTGGCCGT
>DASZJE010000117.1:0-1746 GCA_035948445.1 Trebonia sp.
GACCCGGACGCCGGAAAGGCGGCTGACCTCCCGGCTGGCCCCCACGAAGCGCATGTGGCGGCCAAGCGGCGTGAACCCCAGCACGTAGGCGAACGCGAGCGCCAGCGCCGCGCCGTAGAAGAACGAGACGAACAGGCCCCCGACGGGGAAGATCGCGATCTTCGAGAAACTGCTCACCGGCAGGACGATCGTGTTGAGGTTGGACATCCACAGCGCGATGCCGGTCAGGAGCGTGCCCATGCCCAGCGTCACGACGATCGTGTTCACCCGCGCCACCACGACCAGCAGGCCGTTGACGACACCGCAAGCCAGCGCGCCCAGGACCGCCACGACGGCGGCGGGCCAGACCCCCCAGTGGTGGTTGACGACCAGGACGGGCACGATCGTCGCCGCGAACCCGAACACGGACGGGACCGACAGGTCCACGAACTCCCCGACGATGATCGTGCACAGCAGCGCCATGGCCATGAACACCAGCGCGTACTGACCGTTGAAGATCGACTCGAAGGACGAGGCGGTCATGAACACCCCGGGCTTGGCGATCGTGTACACCACGATCAGGAGAGCCCAGACGCCGATCACCGCGTAGCGCGACCCGAAGTGCCTGGCGGCCAGGCCCAGGCCGGGCTTGGGTGCCCCCCCGCCTGCCCCTGCGGGCGCGGCCGGGGGCGCGACGCTGGTGACGTCGCTACGTTCCTGCCGGGCGGCGCTCAACGGCCGACTCCCCTCGTCTCGGTCGAAACCTGCTTGTCCGGCGCTGACGCGATGCCGAACGTGGCGTGGATGATGTCGTCCTGGTCGAGCTTCCCGGTGAGCTCGTCCGTTACCTTGCCGTCCCGGAAGACCAGCACCCGGTCGCACAGCACCGCCAGGTCCGCGGCGTCGATGGAGGCGATGAGCACACCGCAACCCCCGCGGGCGGACTCGCGGATCGCGTCGATGATGTCGTGCCGGGCCCCGATGTCGACCGCCTGAGTCGGCTCGCGGAGCACGAGCAGGTCCGGCTCGCCGGCCAGCCACTTGCCCAGCACAACCTTCTGCTGATTGCCGCCGCTGAGCGTCCCGACCGGCGCGGACGGGTCCGGCGGCTTGATGTCGAGCGTGGCGATCATGGCGGCCGTCTCCTCGGCTTGCCATGTGCGGCCGGTCCGGAACCGGCGGCCACGGCTGCGCACCCGGGGCAGGGTGAGGTTCTCGGCGACCGACATCTCCGCGGCCAGGCCCTCCTCAAGGCGGCGTTCGGGCAGGTATCCGACACCCGCGTGGACGAACTCCTCCGTGGAGGCGCGGCGACCGCTCAGCGAGATCTTCCGGCGGCCCACGGTCAGCTCACCGGAATCCGCCCGCCGCGCTCCCCCGATGGCCTCGGCCACGTCCTCGAAGCCGGAACCCATCAGGCCGGTGAGGCCGACGATCTCGCCGTGCCTGACGTCGAGATCCAGGCCGGCGACCTGGCCGATCGACAGGCCGCGAATCGAGCCGGCGGTATCGTCGCGCGCGTGGCTGTCCACGCGGCCGTGCGTGACCAGGTGACGGCCGAGCATCAGCCGGGTGAGGGTGGCCTCGTCGACGTCCCGGGTATCCAGGCCCGTCTCGACGACCTCACCGTCCCGCAGGACCGTGACCCGGTCGGTCGCCTCGACGATCTCCTCGAGCTGGTGGGAGATCAGCACCACCGAGGCGCCGGCTGAGACGAGCGACCGGACGAGCTCGAAGAACCGGCCCCGGGCCTCCTGCCCCAGCGCC
>DASZJE010000118.1:0-305495 GCA_035948445.1 Trebonia sp.
AGGCTGGATCGGCTCCAGTTACCCGGAAGGCCGCTCGCGGGGCTGGCCCGAGACCACCCGGGCAACAGGCGATTCGTACGGCATACTCGTCCGCGTGCGGTCACCGCTGGAGACATTCGCCGGCCTGCTCGACCAGTCCGTCCGGGAAATCGCCGCCCTGGCAGCGGACGCCCGCACAATCGACCTGCCCCGGATCAGCCGTATTGCCGGCATCTGGGACAACAGTACGTTTCCGCTGGTGAGCGCCGCGTGCGCCCCTCGGCTGGCCCGGACCGGGCAGGCCCGCGCCGGGCTCCGGTGGATGGCCGGCCTGGGAGCCCCGCGCAGGGAACTGATGACCGACCTGGATCCGGCCCTCGACGCCGCGCTTCCCGCCGCCGGCCCTGCCCCGGCCGTGCACCGGGACTACCAGGGCCAGGTCCGTCCCGGTTCCTTCCCGGTGACGGCGGAGACCGTGGCCGGCCTGGAAACCGACTACGACCTCTCCGCCGCCAGCCTGCGATCCCTCGCTGTCCGGCCGGCACCCGCCGGCCTGCGGGCGACCCTGACGCTAGCCGCGCCAAGGCTGTTCACTCCGGGCACCGGGCGCGTGACCCGAGACGGGAGCTCCGGGCCCTGGCCGCCGGCCCTGCTGGTCTTCACGCTCACGGATGCCGGCGAGCTGGCATTTGACGCCGGCGACCGCACCGGAGCGGTCATCACCTCCTCCGCCGGCACCAGCCTGGCGATCGGGCGCACCGGTCACGTGCGAGCCTCATCCGCCACCGTGCATCCCGACGACCCGCGCTGGCATGAGTCCGCAGCGGGACGCACAGCCGGCACGGTCACCCCGCGCCAGCGCGAGGCACGGCGGGAACCGGTCCCGGCGTCAGCCCTGACCGGGCAGGAGCGGGCCGCCGCCAGGGCCCTCCACTACCTGATGCTGAGGATCAGGCTCGCCGGCTACCACCCCGGACTGGCCGGCCGCATACCGGTGCGCGAACTCTGCGAAGCAGCCGAAGGCGCCGGCACCGCGATCCTCCGGGCCGGAGACCGCCGAGGATCAGCACGCAGTAAAGCATTCGCAGACCTTGAGCAGCGATGGCGGCGCCTTCCGCGCGACGCGGCGCCCGCGCCGCTCCCCGCCGCCCCGGCTGTCCTCCGCTATGCCCGCTACATCGAACCGCACCACGACTACGGCAGCGACCGTCCCGGCCAGGCCACCATCGTCGCGGCGACACCGGATACCGGCCCGACGGTACCGTGGCGGCTCGTCAGCGAGGAATTCACGCAGCTGACACGATTCCGCGTCACCGGCGCCGCGTTCGACGGCGTCGCCGGCATTCAGCGCGACAGCGGCCAACTCGCGCTTGGCGATTGCCTCGTGATCCAGCGGGAGTAGGCGGACAGGTCAATCGTGGACGGCGTCCGTGAAGTGCGCGTGCTCCTGCACGGCCGTCGTGAACTCGCCGATGAAGTCGGGCTCGGAGTGCTTGGGCTTCCCGGGCCGGAACGCGCCTGTCTCCACCGCCCAGTCGTACACGCCAGCGTCCGCCGGGTACTCGGTGATCATGCCCGTCAGACGCAAACGGGGCTCTTCCCGTTTCCGTGGCGCGCTTGTCATGCCAGCCGGCGGCCGACGGCACCCCGGCCGTGCTCACGTGCGAGTACTCCGGTGCTGCCGGTCCAAGTCAATCGCCTTGAGCTCGGCTTGACGAGGCTGATGGCTGGTTCGCCCGGAACGGTCGCGGACCCGTGGTGCCAGTGGTGTCAGCGGCCGGGCCAGTGCCAGGCGGGTTCGTGGAGGGTGCCCTGGCCGTCGATGAGAGTTCTGCCGTCGTCCTTGATCAGCTTGATCGTGCGGGCCGAGCCGTCTTGGAGCGCGGACCGGATCCGCTCGCGCAGCGCCAGCAGTTCCGGCGCCCGCCGCGGATCGGCAACCTCGCTGAGCATGCTGTCGAACGGCCTGAGGTTATAAGACAGCCGCATCCAGTCCCCGCCGGCGGCGCGGATCCGCACCGTGCCGGTGGCATGGCGCTCGGCGAGCAGGGCGGCCGGCCCGGCAGCGACGGCCGGCCGCTCCGCGGCGAGCCAGCCCACAGCGTCGACTCCAGGCCGCCTTCCCGGGCCAGCGCCGCCACCGCGCCATTGCGCGCCGAATCCGCCAGCAACCGCAGCGCCCGGTACAGGCTCGACTTCCCGCTCCCGTTCGCCCCGGTCACCACGTTCAGCCGCTCCGCCGCCACCACCAGGCGACGCAACGACCGGTAATTCTCCACCGCCAGCGCAGTGATCACCCCGACAGGCTAACCACCAACCTCCCAGCGCGCCCAACACCACATCCGCGAAGCCTTTCCGCGGACTGTGTTCCTGCACCATGACGCCGCCGCCATCGACGTGCCGGTGAACCTGGACGCCGCTCAGGTGGGTGCACAGGTGGTCCAAGGCGCACGTAGCCGCCGCTATACGCGGTGGCGCCCGCTCTTGGCTGCTGCCAGCAGGGCTGTACTGCCGCCCGCCGAGAAATCCCGTTGCGAATGGCCGGCATCGGATGTCTGATTGATCGGCCACCAATCACGGGAGGGACCATGACGGGTACGTCGCTGCCCACCCCGACGCTGCACACCACCCGCCTCCGGCTGCGTCCCTTCGACGACGCGGATGCGAACGACCTCTTCACGCTGCACAGCAGCGCCCGCGTGCTGCGCTACTGGGACGCGCCGCCGTGGAGTGAACGCGTGCGCGCCGAGCGGTTCATCACGGCTTGCCGGCAGATGGCACAGGAAGGCACCGGGGCGCGGCTGGCCGTGGACCGTGTCTCCGACGGGGCGTTCATCGGCTGGTGCAGCCTGAAACGGTGGAATCCGGACTACCGCAGCGCGTCTTTGGGCTACTGCTTCGACGATGCTGCGTGGGGCCACGGCTACGCGACGGAGGCCGCGCGCGTGCTGCTGCGGTGGGCATTCGACACGCTGGACCTAAATCGCGTCCAGGCTGAGACCGATACGCGCAACGTGGCATCCGCCCGCGTGCTGGAGAAGCTCGGCTTCGTGCGTGAAGGAACGTTGCGGGAAGACTGCGTCGTGAACGGCGAGGTCTCTGACTCGTGGGTCTACGGGCTGATCAGGCGGGAGTGGCGGCCGTCGTCCGGGCCGGTTCCCGCCCGCTGAGTCTTCGCTCCCTCGCGAGACGTCGCCCGGCATCGCGGTACCCGAGGACGCCGTCTCCACCGACGGGATTTCCCTGCACGTCAATGCGCTCGACGCCATGCGCGTTCTCTACATCGAGGTCGCATCCTGGCGCGAGCTGACCGCCCCCGGCGCGTCATGGGACCGCGCGTTCACCACGCCGCACTACGGACGCCCGGAGCCTGCCCGCCCAGCCTGACCTGGACCGATACCTGCGCGCTCGTGTCCGGCACCCGCAGGCCTGGCGACCGCAGCTATGGCTCGGCGCGGGCACCCGGGGGCCGCTGACGGCCAGCGGTATCTACCAGCTCATCACCCGCCGGGGCAGGCAGTGCGGGGTGGATGCCGCCGGTTCCTGTAGCCAAGGCGAGGAGGGATGCAGGCAAGCCCGGTAACGCCTGCCGCCTATTAAAGTTGGATTGTCGGAAAATCGGATCCGGAAGGGTGAGTGTCATGGGCGTGCCCGCGGCCAAGGTTGAACCGGATCCCCTCGTCAGCGCCAGGGTGAAAGTGCGGCCCAAAGCGCAGCTGACCCTGCTCTCGTCCCGGATCTGCTGGCCCCGGACCGGCCATTCCGGCCGGGCTTGCGAGTCAAAGGCGTAAAGCCCCACCCGAACGTCTTCGAGATGACCTGGGACAACGATGGCCGCGCCACCTTCAGCTACGGAGCCGAACGCATGCCCGGCCAGCCGCACGTCATCTGGCGGCGCATCAGAACGGACGACATCTTTACCCCGCCACCCGGCCCGTAACGGCAGGCGTTGCCTCGCCAGCTAGCAGCCAGGCACAGCTTGTCCTGCGTGCTGCGCCAGTACATCGAGCAGCAGGACCGTCTGGCCTGACACGGGCCGGAGGCCCGGCCGCTTTCACCACCGGCCTGAAGGCCGGCGCACTAGCGGCCATTTCGGTAGCCTACGCAATCCGCATGTGGGATAATCACACTATGAGCCGTGAGGCTGTTGTTACCCAGGCCGACCTCGGACGGCGCATCTCGGATGCGCGGATGGAGGCTGGCATGACTCAGGCCGATCTGGCTGGCAGCGTTGGCCTGGAGCGCACTGCGCTAGTCAGGATTGAGTCGGGAGAGCGGAAGGTTTCCGCGACGGAACTGGTAGCCATCGCGGGAACCCTGGACAGGCCGGTCGACTGGTTCTTCACCGAGTCTCCGGCCGCGGTTGTCAGCCGACGCCGTGATCCGGCGGTAGGCGGGTTCTCCCGCACCCTTGATCGCGCCCTGGAAGACGCTGCGAGAGACGTGGCCTTCCTGGAGGACCGCTGCCTACTGTCGTCAGCGGGGCGTCGGGCGCACAAGGCACCGGAAAGCTTCGAGGATGCCGAGAACCTTGCCCGCAGTGTCCGCGTGGAAGCAGGACAACCGGGCGGTCCGCTGCTGGATCTTCAGTCGGTTGCGGAGAGCCTGGGACTGCTGGGATTTTCTCTCGCACTTGGTCTCGATGCCGGTGACGCCGCATACGTTGAGGTAGGAAACTTTGGCGTAGCGGTCATCAACGGAACGACCGATCCGGGGCGGCGAAGGTTCAGTCTCGCTCACGAACTCGGTCACCACCTGACTGGTGACGCTTATGAGCCGTCCCCCAGGCTGGGCGCATCGGATACCGAGCGCATGTTCAACGCGTTCGCTGCGCATCTCCTCATGCCACGGTCCTCCGTGCTGAGCATCTGGGATGAATTCTCGGCTAGGTCGACCCGGCTGGCCGCTATCGCGGTCTCCGTGCGGTTCAGCGTGAGCTGGACCGCTGCGTGTAACCAGCTCAAGAATCTCGGCCTCATTGACTCTCGGGAGCGCGAACGCCTGCTCGGGGACGACCTGCGGCGAGGGGAGCTGTTCGAATTCGGTGAGCGCTTTGCCGTCGAACTTGACCCGCCGAGCGTTCCCCCGGCTTACGCCCGCGCGGTGGTGAGCGCCTACCGGAAGGGGCAGCTGACAGCAGCCAGGACAGTAGAACTGTTGCACCGTTCGGTCGGCGAAGCCGACCTTCCCGAGCCGGATGCCATGTCATTGGACGAACTTCGCGGCGAGTTCGAAACAGGACTGTGACCAGTCTCGTTTTCGACACCACGGCACTGAGTCATTTCGCTCGTGCTGGCCGCATCGACGAGTTGCGGATGGCCGTAGCCGACGACGAGCCCGTTCTCCTAGCGGAAGTAGCGGCAGAACTGGCCCGGGGCATTCCCGGTTACCCGTCGTTGGGGAGCGCAGCGGCCGGAGGCTGGCTCAAGCAGGTCGAACTTGAAGAACTACCTGAGCTTGCTGCGTTCGCCAGATACAAGGGTGAGCTTGGCGGCGGACCGGAACGAAACAACGGCGAAGCGGCAGTGCTCGCCTGGGTAAGCGTCAACGGCGGCGCAGGGATCATTGATGAGGTCGCGGCCCGCACGATGGGAGACCGGGAACGCTTGCAAGTCCACGGGTCGCTGTGGCTGCTGATCCGGAGCTTCAAGACCCGTGTGCACGATCGCGCCACGGCCGAGGCAATCGTGGACGACCTTATCGGCACCGGGATGCGCCTGCCGGTAAGCAGCGGCGCAGCGCTCTTCGCTTGGGCTTACGGAGCTGGAATTCTCCCGTAGCAAGGTGAACACGGCACCGCCTCGTCTGCATCGTCGCCGAAGCAGAGATCGTCATCCCAGGCCGCGACCGATCGGCCGCCGAAGCGGGTCAATCCCCCGATGTGGTGTGCCGCGAGCATGCCCCGCCGGAGGCTGCGGGCGTTGGCTAGCGGAAGAGGGCCGTCATGGCCGTGCTCACGATCGGTGTCCGCGGGGCTGTGCCATGCGCGCCGATATTCAGTTGCCTACGACTGCCGCCCGGTGGGATAGTGCGGGTCGAATCAGGTTTGGCGCCGACTCCAGCGAAGCTTGATCTGTTTTCGCCCGAGGTCGGCCGTGTGGAAGGGAGGCGTCTGTGATGCCAGCGCCCGTTGCGGGCTTTCTCAGCCCTGCCTTGACCACTGCCTACTTGAGGAGCATTACCCATGCGCGACAGCGCGGACTCCGACGACTACGGAGTCACCCGCCGCGGCAGGAAGCGCGGCAAGTACGACGATGACGAGCCAAGCTACACCAAGCGAAACCGGCACCTCCCGAGGCTTGAAGCCGAGGACGCGAACGACGAGACGGACGGCCTCTCCGAAGGAGACCGCTGGTCGACGTGGGATCAGTGCACGCCGACCGAGCGCGGCCCGCTGCCGTATCCGGGCTGGCTGGTCACCGAGCTAGCCGCCGTCGACACCGAACTCGGTGTACTCAAGACCGGCAAGGAAGCCGACGTCTACCTGTTGCGGCGCGGTGTTCCCGGCACCGGCAGATCATGCCTGCTCGCCGCGAAACGGTACCGGGACACCGAGCACCGGATGTTCCACCGTGACGCGGGCTACCTCGAAGGCCGGCGGAGCCGGGATTCGCGGGTGACCCGCGCGGCGGCCGGCCGGACGAGCTTCGGCAGGCAGGCGCTTGCCGGGCAGTGGGCGCACGCCGAGTTCGCGGCCCTGTGCCGGCTGCACGGCGCCGGTGTTCCCGTCCCGTACCCGGTGCAGATCATGGGCACGGAGGTCCTGCTGGAGTTCATCGGAACCGCCGACGGCACCGGCGCGCCCCGGCTCGCGGAGACCCGCCCCGGCGGGGGCGAACTCGCCGATCTGTGGTCACAGCTCGCCGACGCCCTCGTGACGCTCGCCCAGCATGGGCTCGCCCACGGCGACTTGTCCCCCTACAACCTGCTCGTGCACCACGGCAGGCTGGTCATGATCGACCTGCCCCAGGTGGTGGATGTAATTTCCAATCCGAACGGACCGGGGTTCCTCGAACGGGATGCCCGTAACGTCGCATCGTGGTTCGCGGCCCGCGGTCATCAAGCGGCGGACCCGGAAAAGCTAGCGGGCCTCCTGAAGAAGGAGGCCCGCCTGCGGAATTAGCTCAAACCCGCTGCTTGATCGTCAGCTTGCCGCTCTTCATCGTGCCGATGCGCTGGGCACGCCGGGCGACCGAGCTGTCGTGCGTGACGATCACCATCGTCAGCCCCTGCTGTTGCCAGAGCTTTTCGAGCAGGCCGATGATCTCGTCGCGGGTGTCCTCGTCGAGGTTGCCGGTCGGCTCGTCGGCCAGCAGGACCTTCGGCTCCTTCACCAGCGCGCGGGCGATCGCCACGCGCTGCTGCTGCCCGCCGGACAGCTCCGACGGCAGGTGCCGCAGTCGCTCGCCCAGCCCGACGGCCTCCAGTGCCTCCGCGGCACGGGCCTTCCGGGATTTTTCGCCGATTCCGAGCGGGACCAGGGCCGTCTCCACGTTCTCCTGCGCCGACAGCGTCGGGATCAGGTTGAACGTCTGGAAGACGAAGCCGATCGACTGCGCCCGGACCTTGGTCATCTCCGTCTCGCGGAGCTTCGCCAGGTCGCGGCCGTCAAGCTCCACAGAGCCGGCGCTTGGCCGGTCCAGGCCGCCGAGGATCTGGAGCAGGGTGGACTTCCCGTGACCGGTCGGACCCTGGATCGACAGCCACTCGCCGTCCGCGATCTCCACGCTGACGCCTTGCAAGGCGTGCACGGTGGCGCGGCCCTTGGGGTAGTCCTTCTTGACGCCGGTGAGCTTGTACATGAATGTATCTCCCTCTGGTCCGCGCTCAGGCGACCTTGGCCAGGGCCGCCGCCGGGCGCAGTTGCGCCGCCCGCCAGCCGCCGAACGCCCCGGCGATCAGCCCGCCGAGGATCGCGAGGAGTACCGCGGCCACCACGGCTTCGAGCGTGACCGGCGCCGTCAGGTGCACCGACACCGTGGACGCGGGGCTGGCGGCGTGGGTGAAGCCGAACGGGCGGGTGGTGCCAGTGCCGCCGCCAGCGCCGCCAGCGAAGCCACCGCCGCCACCGCCACCGCCGGCGAAGCCACCGCCGCCGCCACCGCCGGCGAAACCGCCGCCGCCGAACTGCTGGGCACCACCCGGTGTCGCGTTGCTCGTGGTCTGGCCGACAGTCGCGGTCAGCGGGGCCGCGAAGTGCCCGACGAGCGACGAGCCGAGGAAGCCGAGGCCGATGCCGACCGCGCCGCCGATGATGCCGACCGCGACCGACTCGCCCATGACCTGGAAGACGATCCGGCGGCTCTTCCAGCCGAGAGCCTTCAGCGTGCCGAACTCACGGATCCGCCGGGTCACCGCCGACGCGGTCAGCAGGCTGGCCAGCAGGAACGCCGCGATGAGGACCGCGATGGCGAGCCACTTTCCGAGGTTGTTGGCGAGGCTGGCCGCGCTGGAGATCGAGCCGGTGACCTCGCTGGCGAGCGAGTCCTGGTCGGTGACGGTCGCGCCGGACACGTCCTTGGCGATGGTGCCCGCGACGCCGGTGACGTCCGCGCTGCTTGACGTCGCGACGTAGATCTCGTTGACGTCGTTCTTGTCACCCGACAGCGACTGCGCCTCGGCGAGCGGGATGTAGACATCCGAGGGGGTGTCACCCGACGGCTCGCTGACGAGGCCGATCACCTTGAAGTTCGTCTTGTCCACGTCGATCGTGTCGCCGACGGCGAGCTTGTTCGAGGTGGCGTAGTCGGAGTCGACGACCGCGACCTTGGCGGTGGCGTCGGCGGTGGTGAATGTCGAGCCGGAGGTGAGCTTGCCTGTGCTCAGCGGGCCGAGCTCGCCTGTGGCCAGGTCGACGCCGTCAACCGAGAACGAGGTGGGCGTGAAGGAGCTGCGGAAGTTCTGGTACCCCCCACCGCCGCCCCCACCCGTGCCGCCGCCGGGGTTGCCGCCGCCGCCAGCGCCGCCACCGCCGCCACCGCCGTTGTTGAAGTTGATCGCCGGTACCGTGCCGGTGATCTTGGTGTCGGTCAGCTGCAGGCCGCCCGCCGCCGCGGCAACGTTGCCGATCTTGCCGATCGCGGTGAGCTGTGTCGTGGACATGGTGCCGAGACCCGTGCTGCGCAGGCTCTCGGTATCGATTTTCGTTCCCGCGGCCGGACGGTTCGTGGTCCCGGTCCTGAAGCTGAAACCGAACCCAGGCCCGCTAGTGCCGGACCCGGCGGTGGGGGCCTTGGTCACGGTGATGTCCGTGCCCACCCCGTAGAGCGAGTGCAGGACGTCTGCCTGGGCATTCTTGACCCCGGTGGAGGCCGAGGTCACGGTGATCACGAGACCGATCCCCAGTGCCAGGCCGATCGCGATGAAGATGGCCTGGCGCATGCGGCGTCGCAGCTCGCGCCAGAGATACGTGAAGAACATCGGACTCCTCAACGGACGTCTCACCCATAAGTGGCAGCGCGGAAACGCCGTGCCGGAGGAGGTACCGATCCGGGCACGGCGTCCGCGCCAGCCAACATCGTGTCGACGAAACCTTGGGAGTTCCTGAGCCCAGGCTACAAACCCGCCAATCGGCCGGTTGTGCTAGCGCCTGACCTCTCGGGGGAGGCCGAACTGGACCGATTCCGTTGTCGTGACGCGCTCGGTCACCGTGACGGTGCCGAGCCCGGACAGGGCGTCGATGATCTCGCTGACCACCGCCGGAGGCGCGGAAGCGCCAGCGGTGAGTCCCACGGCAGACACACCCGAAAGCCACGACAAGCAGATGTCCGACGCGTCGTCGATCAGGTGCGCCGGAGTCCCGGCCCGCTCCGACCGCTCGACGAGCCGTACCGAGTTCGACGAGTTCTTCGACCCGGCGACGAGCACCATGTCGCTGTCCGCGGCGACGGACCTGACGGCCGCCTGCCGGTTGGTGGTCGCGTAACAGATGTCGTCACTGCCCGGCGCGCGCATCTGGGGGAACTTCTCCTTCAGCGCGGTCGCCACCGAAGCCGCCTCGTCGATCGCGAGCGTGGTCTGCGTCAGGTAGGCGATCCTCGACTCGTCGGCCGGATTCAGCGCCTCAACGTCGGCCGCGGTCTGGACCAGTACCGTCGAGGCCGGCGCCTCGCCGAGGGTGCCCTCGACCTCTTCGTGCCCGGCGTGCCCGATCAGCGCGACCGTGTAGCCCTCGCGGGCGAACCGCCGTGCCTCGGCGTGCACCTTCGACACCAGCGGGCACGTCGCGTCGATGACGGACAGCCCGCGCCCCTCGGCCTCGGACCGGACGGCAGGCGCCACCCCGTGCGCGGAGAACACCACTGTCGCCCCGTCCGGCACCTCGTCGAGTTCATCCACGAATACCGCGCCGCGCCGCTCCAGGTCGTGCACCACACGCGTGTTGTGCACAATCTGCTTGCGCACGTACACCGGGGCGCCACGCAGTTCCAGGGCCCGCTCAACGATCTCGATCGCCCGCTCTACACCCGCGCAGAACGACCGCGGCCCCGCGAGCAGCACCGTCCGCTGCGCGCAGGCCCCGGCCCACGCCTCGATGACCGGCGCGGCCAGCCGCAGCGACCGCAGCGCCGCGAGCCCGCCTGTCACCATGCCGGCCCCCAGGCCGCCGTCGGAGACAGCGCGGATGACAGCCACGGGTCGCCCGGAGGCGGCCGTCACCAGGTGGGACGACTCCATGTCGGCGGCAAGATATCCGCCTTCGGCCAGTCCGGCCCTTTCGGCATTCTTGACCAGATGACCGACAGTCCTGAGCTTGCCGGCGCGAGCGGACAGGCCGGCCCGCCGGAGTTCGCCCGCGATCATGTCGGCGCCGGGCAGCCGGACAGTGCGCTCGCCGTCGGTCACCTCGGTAGCGACAATCAGGTCACCGGCCTTGAGGTCGTCGGCGAGCCCGGCGGCGGTCCCCATGACTGCGATTCCCCGGGACAACTCCGCCCGGCTCGCCTCCGCGCCGCGCTGGGCCCTGAGGGCGCCCATTCCGGTGCGGACGACCCTGCTGGTCGGCTGCCGCAGGCCACGGCGCACCGCGTTGGCTTCGAAGCGCAGCGGCGCGAGAACGAGCAGCCCGGCACCGGCCAAGTCCGGCGATAGGCCGTCAGCCTCGACGGCCCGCGACTGCGGGATGGTCTCAGTCATGCGAATTACCCCTCACGTATCGGCTCTGCTCCCCCTGGAGGGGCGGCCCCCCGTTCCTCTCGGCAAATCGTCCGAGGGCACAAACAGGGAAGGCCAAGCGGTACAGGTGGTAGTTCAGGTAGAAGTCGCCAGGGAAACCCGTCCCGGTGAACTGCGGTTCGTCCCACGTGCCGTCCGGGCGCTGGGTCGAGGCCAGCCAGCGGATGCCGCGCTCGACAGCTTCGCCGTCACGTTCCCCGGCGGCGAGCAGCGCCAGCAGCGCCCACGCGGTCTGCGACGCGGTCGACTCACCTCGCCCCGACCACGAGGCCGGGTCGTCGTAGGAGCGCAGGTCCTCGCCCCAGCCGCCGTCCGCGTTCTGGCGCGCCAGCAGCCAGGCGACGGCGCGGCGGATCTGCGGCTTATGCGGCTTCACCCCCGCGGCGATCAGCGCGGGCACGACCGCCCCGGTGCCGTACAGGTAGTTCGCGCCCCAGCGGCCGAACCAGGATCCGTCCGGCTCCTGGTTCTTCAGCAGCCAGATCACGCCACGGCGGCAGGCCGTCTCGCTGGCCAGGCCCTCGGCGGCGAACGCCTCCACGATGTGCGCGGTGACATCCGCGGACGGCGGGTCTATGACGGCGCCGAAGTCACAGAACGGCAGCTTGTTCACCAGTTCACGGGTGTTGTCCGCATCGAACGCGCCCCAGCCGCCGTCCTTGCACTGCATCCCCTCGAGCCAGCGCAGCCCCCGGTCGATGGCGGCCCGGTTTTCCCCGGCGAGGCTTCCCGCGGCGCCGGCTCCGGCGGCACGGGCGCCCAGGTCGACGCGCCGCAGCGCGAGGATGACCTCGGCGGTGTCGTCGGTGTCGGCGTAGTTGTCGTTGTCGAACTCGAACGCCCAGCCGCCCGGCGCGGTGTGCGGGCGGCGCACCTGCCAGTCACCGGGGCCGAAGATCTCCTCGCCGAGCACCCACTCGCCCGACGAGACGAGCGCCGGGTGATCCGGCGGCAGCCCGGCGTCGGCGAGCGCGACCATGGTGAGCACGGTGTCCCAGACCGGGGACTGGCATGCTTCGATACGCCGTCCCTTCTCGTCCCTGATCGTGAACCGGTCAAGCCCGTCGATCGCCTTCTTCAGGACCGGGCTGTCCAGGCCCCAGCCCATCAGGTGCAGGGCGAGGATCGAATACACCCACGGCGGCTGGATGCCGCCCCAGCAGCCGTCGGCCTCCTGGCGGGCGATAATCCAGTCGGCACAGCGCCGCAGCGCCGCGCGCCGCGCGCGCTTGGGGATCCGGCCCTCGACCTTGTGCAGGGCACCGTCTAGGGCGGTGAAGAACAGCGCCCATGGATCCCGCGCGGCCGGCGAGACGGCGGGGGCCGTCCCTCCGGGGGACTTGAGTTCGTCGATGCGGAACGGCAGCGGCCGTGACGGCTTGAACGACGCCACGGCCGCGAGGGCGACGATCGTCTGCCGCGCCCAGCAGCCCCAGTCGTAGATGTTCAGCGGGAACCACGAAGGCAGGTAGATGATCTCCGGCGGGATGACGGGCAGGTCGTCCCAGGACCACAGCCCGGACACGGCCAGCCACATCCGGGTGAACACGCGGGTGGCGGCAAGCCCGCCATTCTCCGTTATCCAGGACGACGCGCGCTCCATGTGCGGCTCGTCCGGAGTATCGCCCGCCAGTCGCAGCGCCACATACGCCTCGACGGTCGTGGACAGGTCGCCCGGGCCGCCGTAGAAGTTCGCCCAGGTACCGTCGTCCCGCTGGTTGTTCCGGATCCAGAGCGCGGCGTCCTTGAGGTCGGCGTCCGCCAGGATGCCGAGGAAGTGCCGCAGCAGCAGGTCCTCGGCGTCCATCGTGACGTTGGTCTCGAGTTCGCCCTGCCACCACCCGCCGGGGTGCTGCAACGACAGCAGGTGGTCGCGGGCCCGCTCCAGCGTGGCCGCCGCGACCTCGTCGGTTGTCCCCTCGCTGGTGATGGTCACCAAGTCCTCGCCGTAATGAACTCGGCGATCGCCATGAACTCCCCGCGGACCTCCGCGGGGATGCCGATGCCGTCCAGGCAGGCGGCGGCCTTCGCGAGCCGCTCGCTGGCCTCGTTCTCCGCCCAGTCCTTGCCGCCCGCGGCCACCACCAGGCCGGCCGCGCGCGCCAACTCGTCCTCGCTCAGTTCGGCTTCGCTGGCCAGGAGTTCAGCCAGTTCGGCGCCGTGCACGGTCCCGCTGGACATGGCCGCGACGACCGGCAGCGACTTCTTGCGGGCGCGCAAGTCGGCGCGGACCGGCTTGCCCGTCACCTCGGTCGCGCCCCAGATGCCGAGCAGGTCGTCGGTGAGCTGGAAGGCCAGGCCCACGTGCCCGCCAAACTCCGCAAGGCCCATCGCCATCTCGGCCGGCGCGCCGATGTGCACCGCGCCGATCGTGCAGGCGCAGGCCAGCAGCGCGGCCGTCTTGCCGTGGGCCATCTGCACGCACTCCGGCAGCGTCACGTCGCCGCGCTTCTCGAATGCCAGGTCTTCGCCCTGCCCGGCGATCAACTGCTGCACTGCCGTCGACAGGCAGCGCGCGGACCACGGCCCGCCCGGCGCGTTGTCCTCAAGCAGCAAGTCGTTGGCGAGCGCGAGCAGCGCGTCCCCGGCCAGGATCGCGGCACCGACACCGAACACGCTCCACGCCGTCGGCCGGTGGTGGCGCTCCAGGTCGTTGTCCATGATGTCGTCGTGCAGCAGCGAGAAGTTGTGCACTAGTTCCACCGCGACCGCGGGGGCGACTCCGCGCTCAGGCGCCGCCCCGGCCGCGCGGGCGGACAGCAGGGCGAGCGCCGGACGCAATCCCTTGCCCGCGCTCTTGCGCACCGGGTTACCGTCCGCGTCGGCGAAGCCGTAGTGGTAGGCGGCCACTTTGCGCACGGTCGGGTTGAGCCGGTTGATCGCGGCTTCGGTTGCGGGTCCGACCAGGTCACGCGCCACGGCGACACCAGCGGGCATCACGACCGTCACGAGCGCACCTCCACTTCATTGGCTCCATCAATTCCGGACATATCGTCATTTATCGCAACAGGAATGGGAAGCCGTCCCGCGGCTTCCATGCCCTCTCGGAGCGCGACCACGGCGTTCAGGCCGCTGCGCACCGCACTCTCCATCGTGTCCGGCCAGCCCGTGTCGGTCCACGAGCCGGCCAGCACCAGACCTGGCAGCGTGGTCGCCGCCTTAGGCCGCAGCGCCACGCATCCGGGTACCTGGCGGAACGTCGCCCGCCGCTCCCGCGTGACGAAGAATTCGGTCAGCTTCGCGTCCCGCGCCGCGGGGAACAGGCCGGCGAGCGCGGGCACGAACTGCTCCCGCAGTTCCGCCACCGATTTGTCCACGTACTCGTCCGCCGCCGACAGCGAGATCGCCAGGTACTGCCCGTCGTCGCCGCGCGCGTGCATCCCGGAGATCCGCGTCCGGTCGAACACCCACTGCACCGGCGAGTCGACGCCGGCCGCGAACGGCAGGTCCGTAACCTTCCGGTCGTAGATCGCGTGCACGTTCACGATGGGCGCCGCCCCGAGCTTTGCCCAGCCCGCCACGGTCGCCTCGGGCAGCGCGCCCGCCGGCAGCAGCTTGGCCGCGGCCTCGTGCGGCACCGCGAGCACCACGGCGTCAGCTTGGATATTTTCTCCCGAACGAGCGGTGGTTATCGTGAAACCTCCGCCCGACTGCGGCGCTACGGCGGCGACCTTCGTATTCAGCTTCATCGTCGCGCCGAGCTTGTCAAGGAGGCGGGCCGCCGCCGCGCCGTGCAGTTCGCCGAGGGACAGTGCCGGGACGCCAATGTCGGCCGCGCTCTTGTCGCCGAGCAACCCGGTCCGCACGACTTTCGCGGCGAGGGCGAGGGAAGCGTCGTCGCCAGGGACGTTCAAGGTAGAGACCACGAACAGGTCCCACAGCGCGCGGCGCGCACGCTCGTCCTGGCCCCTGGCCGCGAGCCAGTCACCGAGCCTGGGCGAGTCGGCGGCCGGATCCGCCGGGTCAACGCCGCGAAACGCGAGAGCGGCACGAGAAACCCGGGATCGTTCGGGAAAGGAAAGAAGGTCATAGGAGAGCAGAGTCGGTGCCAGGTGCAGCGGGGCCGGCAACATGTTGCGGCGCAGCCGCGCCCGGCCGTCCGGGGTGAGCACGGTCACGTCGAAGCGCGGCTGGATGGGCGCGTGGGCGGACATGCCCAGGCGGTCGAGCAGTCCGCGGTAGGCCGTGCAGCAGCGCAGGAACACGTGCTGGCCAGTGTCGACGACGAGGTCGTCCCTGGTGAACGACATCGTGGCGCCGCCGAGGCGCGGCTTGGCCTCCAGCAGGGTGACGCCGGCACCGGCCTGGGCGAGCGCGATCCCCGCGGTGATCCCGGCCAGGCCGCCGCCGATCACGGCGACATGTCTATACGGGGGAGTCATCCCCCCGGGAGATGCCGTCACGCGGCGACTCCCTTCCGGTACCGGAAACGGTCGACGCCGGCGAGGGACTGGACGGCGACCAGAGCCTTCTCCCCCGCCGGGAGCGACATCCGGCCGTTCAGGACGGCACTGGGGTTGCTCGCGATCTTCTCAAGGAGCCGACGGTAGATGCCGGCCATCGCGCCCGTGCACGCGGCGCTGCGCCGGTCGATCGTCGCCAGCAGCCGCAGGCCGGAGCCGTACCACTCGCGGGCGCGTGCCGCTTCGAAGTCGACAAGGCTGGCGAACCGCGCCCTTTGCGCGTGCGTCGTGTACGGCTCGCTGTTGCCGAGTTCTATCTCACAGCCGAACTTCGCGAGATCCTCACGGGGAAGGTAGACCCGCCCGTTGAGGTAGTCCTCGCGGACGTCACGCAGGATGTTCGTGATCTGGAGCGCGACGCCGAGGTCGTCGGCCATTTTGTTCTGCCGCTCGGGCCGCGTCGCGCCGTAGATGCCGAGGCTCAGGCGTCCTATCGATCCGGCGACGCAGCGGCAGTAGTACAGCAGGTCGTCGAACGTCTCGTAGGTTGCCTCGTTGACGTCTGCCAGGCACCCGTCGACCAGTTCGCCGAACGCTTCCAGCCGGATGTCGAAGCGGCTGCCGACATCGGCCAGGGCGACGAGGACCGGGTCCGCGTCGTCGGGATTGTCCTTGTTGACCAGGGCGAACACCTGCTCGCGGGCTGCCTCGAGGCGCAGCGCCTTCTCCGCCTTCGGCAGGTCGCCGTCGCCGATGTCGTCGATGCGCCGCGCGTACGCGTACACGGCCGCGAGCCCCCGCCGCTTCTCCAGCGGGAGCAGCCTGATGCCATACGCGAAGTTGCGGGCCTGCTCCCAGGTGATCCGCTCGCACTCTGCGTAGGCCTCGTCCGCGTTCACGCTCATCTCCCCTTGAAATAACAACTGACCAGCCCGGCCAGCGTCGCTGCCTTACCCGGCTTCGGCGTCACCGCGAGCACGTCATAGCCCGCGTCTTCGATTGCCTTCAGCGCTGCCCGTCCTCCGGCGATGTACCCGGAGATCGCGAGCCTGGCCGCACCTCTTAGCGTTCCCGCCAGCGGCGCGCCCTCGTCGAGCAGTTGCCTGGCCCGCCGGACCTGGAAAGCCATGAGGCGTTTCACGGCCTCGTTGGCCCCCGGCTTCGCCAGGTCGTCTTCGGTGACGCCGAACCGCCGCAGGTCTTCCCCTGGCAGGTAGATCCGCCCGTTGGCTAGATCCTCGGCGACGTCTTGCGAGTGCTCGGCGATCTGCAGGGCAGTGCAGATCTTATCGGAAAGGCTAAGACGCTCCGGCGTTGCCCTGCCCACGATGTAGAGCACGGCCCGCCCGACCGGGTTCGCAGACAGCTCACAGTATTTAACCAGGTCGCCGTAGGTGTCGTAACGGATGACCAGCTGATCTTGGCGGTTGGCCTCGATGAGGTCGTCCAGCGGTTGGCGCGGGATGCCGCAGGCGTCGATCGTGGGCTTGAGCGCCCGGACGACCTCGAGTTCCGCTTGCTCCCCGTCGTAAACGCGGGCGACGTCCCGCTGCAGTTCGTCGAGCAGACGCAGTCGCGTCCTCGTGTAGACGCCGGGATCCGTAGTCGCCGGGTCGAGGCCCGGGAGGGGCTCGTCGCCGAGATCGTCGGTGAGGCGGGCGAAGCCGTACAGCGCACTCAGGTGCGCGCGCCACGCCTTGGGCAGCGCCCTCAGGGCGACCGGAAAGTTCTCTCCTGACGCCTTCGCCGCGACCGCCAGCGAGACCTCCGCCGCGATCGTCATGCCCGGGGCGGTCACGTCCGGCCCTTCGACGGTTACGCCCGGTGCTTGGGCAGTCGCGCCCGGTGCCTGGGCAGTCGCGCCCGGTGCCGCCGCGTCCGCCGCCCCTCCTTCTCCAGCCACCTGTCTATTGGTGCACAGCCGGGAAATAAATGCAAATAATGACGCGCACGTCACCTGACGCCACTGTCGGAGACCCGCGTTAACTGACGATAGCGTCAGCATTCACCTGGCCTAGTGCTCTCTATTAGTTTGCAACACTCATTGCGGATATGGTAAAGAATGGCGGCTTCCCCGGGGAGCCCGCGCCTGACCTGGGGAGACACATCCCTCGCCCACGGACCCGGCGGGCACCGCAGACACGTAGGAGGCCTGACGGCCGCGCAGTATCCGAGAGCGTCGATTTCCCTTGCCCCAGCTTTCCGCCGCGGCTAACGCGAAATCACGGTTATGACACATCCCGGAAACAAACCGGCACTCCGGGTGGTCGGGAACTGACCAGGAACGGCGGATCAGGACCGCCATATCAGCACTAGGGCGCAGTCGTCACCACTGCCGACCGTGCGCTGCATCGCCGTGACGAGGTCGGGAGCGCCCTTCTTGAAGCCGTCGACGACCATGCGGTCGGCCTCGCCGAGCAGTCGCCCGATGCCTTCGTCGATGTCCTCCCCCGGTGCCTCCACAATGCCGTCGGTGTAGAGCATGATGGCGTCACCGCGGCGCAACACGCCCTCCTCCGGGACCTCGGGAACGCCGGCCAGGTCGGGAACGACCCCGAGGACGATGCCGCGCGCGGCCGACAGCCGCCACCGTCCGGTGCTTCCGTCATAGTGCGCGGCGGGCGGGTGGCCGGCCGAGGAAAGCACATATTCCCCCGACGCCAGGTCCACCGCCAGGTGCACGGCGGTCACGAATCCCTCGGGCGCCTTGCCCCGGCGCAGGTACGCGTTGCACGCCGACAGGAACTGTTCCCTGGGCACCGACCCGAGGACGCCGCCGAACGCGCCCGACAGCAGCAGCGCTCGCGTCGCCGCGTCCATCCCCTTGCCGGACACGTCGACGAGCGCCACCTCCAGGGCCTTGCCGTCGCAGTGCGACACGACGAAGTCGCCGCCGAACGACGAGCCGCCAGCCGGCCGCAGCACCACCGCCGACTCCCAGCCCTCGCCGAGGTCGGGCAGTGTGCCCTGCGCCCGGATGCGGTCCCGCAGTTCGATCATCATCCGATCCGCGCGCCGCCCGCGGGTGCCGAGCTTCCCGCGGGTGTTGGCGAGCACGTCGGCGTAGTACCCGGTCACCGCGATCGTCGCGACGATCCCGAACCCCGCCTTGCCTTCGGCGATGTCGTAGGCGAGGGACACGGCCGCGACGCCGAACAGGACGCGCAGCGCCCGCGGCCATAGCAGCAGGCCGCCGCCCAGGATGGGAAGGATCATCACGCCCGGCGAGAACCACCACACGGACACGTGCACCGCGGCCACCGCGATCACCGCGATGACGAGTGACAGGCCCGCCGCCACCCGGCGGTTGCGCGTGATGAACTGCCTGCGGATCAGGCCGCTCAGCCGACCGCTGGCGCCACGCAACCCGGGCATCACCGTGCGCGTCAGTGCCGCGGGGGCAGAGATCTTCATGATGCGGGCAGACTAGCCGCTGCCGGGGAGCACCGCACGGGAGGCCACGCTTTCCATCGTCAAGCTCACTCCCTGCCAGCTAAATAACGGGTCGCGTCCGGCTGCGGCGCAGGATAGACATGAGCCTATGGCAGACCCGTATCCGATCCGGCCCATTTCGACCGACGAGTTCGCCGCGTTTCACGCGGTCGACGAGCACGCGTTCCACGCCGGCCCCGCGCCGGAGGCCGAACTGCCCCTGCGCCAGCGCCTTTTCGAGTTCGACCGCTCGCTGGCCGCCGTCGACGATTCCATGCCAGCCGGTGCCGGCACGGGCGGGATAGTGGGCACGGCCGGGGCGTTCTCGTTCCAGTTCGCCGTGCCCGGCGGGGTGATGCCCGCCGCGGGGGTCTCGTTCGTGTCCGTGCTCCCCACCTACCGGCGCCAGGGCATCCTGCGGTCGCTGATGCGCCGCCAACTGTCCGACATCGCCGCCGGCGGCGAGCCGATCGCCGTGCTGTGGGCGTCCGAGGCGACGCTGTACGGGCGGTACGGGTACGGCCGGGCATCGCGGCGCCAGAAGCTGACCCTGCGACGCGGGGACGGCATGCTGGCGCCGGACGCGCCGGCGGACCCATCACTGACCCTCCGCCTGGCCACGCCCGCCGACGCGGTCAACGACCTCGCGAAGGTTTACGACGCCGTGCTGGAATCCCAGCCCGGGTTCTTCGCCCGCGATGACACGTGGTGGCAGCGCGTGCTGCGCGACCCGGAGTCGCAGCGGGGCGGTTTCTCCCCGCTGCGCTGCGTGCTCGCGGCGGACCCATCGGGGCCGCGCGGCTACGCGCTCTACGCGGCCGCCAACGAGTGGGAACCCGGCACGTCCCTCCCCGACAGCAAGCTCGCGATCCGCGAGTTCGTCGCCGCCGACCCGGCCGCCGCCGCCTTGCTCTGGCGGGACCTGCTGAGTCGCGACCTGGTGTCCGAGGTGACCATGCAGCTACGGCCCGACGAGGACCCGCTGCTTTTCCTGCTGGCCGACCCGCGCCGGGCCCGGGTACAGGTCAGCGACGGGCTGTGGGTGCGGATCGTCTCTCTCGCCGCCGCCCTTACCGGGCGTGCCTACTCCTGCCCGGTCGACGTCGTCCTCGAGGTCACCGACGCTCTCCTGCCGGACAACGCGGGCCGCTGGCGCCTGCGCGCGTCCGGCCCGGACGTTTCGTGCGAGCGGACGTCCGATCCCGCGGACATCGCCGTCGGCATCCGCGAACTCGGCGCGGCCTACCTCGGCGGCACGCGCCTGGGCGCACTGGCGGGCGCGGGCCTGGTCCGGGAGTTCCGCCCCGGCACGCTGGCCACGCTGTCCGCGGCGATGTCGTGGGATCCCGCCCCCTGGTGCCCGGTCATCTTCTGACGGACACTTACATCCATGTCGAGCATGAAGGTAACCCTGAGCGCGGCGATGCGCGCGAGGGACGCGTCGCGGCCCCGGGCTGAGGACCTTGCCGAGGCCGCGGCCCGCGAAGGCTCCGTCCCCTCGCGTGTGCATCCGGCGCCGTCCGCTGCTCCGCCGTCCACCGCTTCTTCGTCCGCCGCTGCTGCGTCAGCCGCTTCGTCGTCAGCCACCGCTGCTGCGTCAGCCACCGCTGCTGCGTCACCCGCCCGGGCAGCGAAGACGCCGACGCCGACAGCGAAGCCGACGCCGCGGCGCGCCACCATGCCCTCGCCCGGCGACTCGACGGCGTCGGCTCGCCAGCCGGAATCACGCAACCGGCGACGCAGGCGCCGCGGCCGGTAGCAGCCGCCGCGGCCGGTAAGCGCCGAACCAAAGATCTAGGCCTTGGGCAAGGGCGGGAGTTCGCCGGACTTCTCGTAGTCGGCGATCATGGCCAGCCGCCTGGCATGCCGGGGTTCACCCGAGAACGGCGTGGACACGAAGACCTTCGCGAACCCGACCGCATCTTCGACGCTGTACTGTCGCGCGCCCAGGCTGAGCACGTTGGCGTCATTGTGCTGCCTGGCCAGGCGGGCCGTCTCGTCCGTCCAGGCGAGGGCGGCGCGGACGCCGGGCACCTTGTTGGCGGCGATCTGCTCGCCGTTGCCGGAGCCGCCGATCACGATCCCGAGGCTGCCCGGGTCGTCGACGACGCCGCGCGCCGCGCGCATCACGTAGACGGGGTAGTCGTCGTCCGGCACATACGTCGCCGGGCCGCAGTCCACCGGCTCGTGTCCCGCCTCCCGCAGCGAGGCGACGAGGGCGGCCTTGAGTTCGAAGCCGGCGTGGTCAGATCCCAGGTATACGCGCACGAACGCCAGTCTGCCAGACACGCCGCGCCGTGCACGCGGCTACCGGCTGCGTCCCCCCAGAATTATCAGGAAATCCTAGCGACTACCACCGATGACCAAACGGATACTCGGTGTAATAATGGGATGAATCGCTAGCTCACGGGCACGCCGATACTCTTAGGCCCAAGTGCGATATGAAGGGACTACCTGGTGGCAGATAATCTCACCCGGGAAGAAGCAAACAAGCGTGCGGAGCTGATCACCGTCGGTTCCTACCACGTAGAGCTGGACTTGACGGGTGGAGAGACCACCTTTCGTTCTGTCTCGAAGGTGATCTTCGACGCGAGGCAGGCGGGGAGCGGCACGTTCATCAACCTGGTCGCGCCGAGCGTACGCGCCATCACCCTCAACGGCGAAGCCGTGAGCCTGGACGCGTTCGACGGCGAGCGGATCGTGCTGGACAACCTTGCCGCCCGCAACGAGCTCGTGGTCGACGCCGAATGCGCGTACTCGCGCAGCGGCGAGGGACTGCACCGCTTCACCGATCCGGCCGACGGCAACGTGTACCTGTACTCCGACCTGGAAACCTTCGACGCGCACCTGATTTACGCGTGCTTCGACCAGCCCGATCTGAAGGCCGCCTACGAGCTCACGGTGCTCGCGCCGGAGGACTGGCTCGTCGTGTCCAACCTGGCGCCGGACGCCGAAGGCGGCGAGCAGGTGCCGGGCAAGCCGGGTGCGCGGCACTGGCACTTCCCGCCGTCCCCTGTGATGTCCACCTACATCACCCACGTATCGGCGGGCCCGTACCACGTCGTGCGCGACGAGCACGACGGAATTCCGCTCGGCATTTACTGTCGCCGCTCCCTCGCCGAATACCTCGACCCGGACGAGATTTTCGAGGTCACGAAGCAGGGCTTCGGCTTTTACCACGAGGCTTTCGGCATCAAGTACCCGTTCGGCAAGTACGACCAGCTTTTCGTGCCCGAATTCAAAGAGGGCGCGATGGAAAACGCGGGCGCGGTCACGATACTCGAAAGCTACATCTTCCGTTCGCGTGTCACCGACTCCGCCCGGGAACGGCGCGCCGAGACGATCCTGCACGAGATGGCGCACATGTGGTTCGGCGACCTGGTGACGATGCGCTGGTGGGACGACCTGTGGCTGAACGAGTCGTTCGCCACCTGGGCCTCCGGACTCTGCCAGTCCGAGGCCACCCGCTGGACGTCCGCCTGGACCACGTTCGCGCAGGTGGAGAAGGCCTGGGCATACCGGCAGGACCAGCTTCCGTCCACGCACCCGATCGCCGCCGACATCCCGGACATCGACGCGGTCGAGGTGAACTTCGACGGCATTACGTACGCCAAGGGTGCCTCGGTCCTGAAGCAGCTAGTCGCCTACGTCGGACGGGAAAATTTCCTCGCGGGCGTGCGCCGCTACTTCACCGCGCATTCCTGGGGCAACGCCACGCTCGCCGACCTGCTGTCGGCCCTGGAGGAGGTTTCCGGCCGCGACCTTGGCGCCTGGTCAGGGGAATGGCTGGAGACCGCCGGCGTCAATACGCTGCGGCCGTCTTACACGGTTGACGAGTCCGGCCGTTTCACGTCCTTCGAAATTCTCCAGGAAGCGCCGGCCTCGCATCCCGTGCTGCGCTCGCACCGCATCGGCATTGGCCTCTACTCCCGAAAGGGCAATGGCCTCACCCGCGAGTCCTATGTCGAGACCGACATCGCGGGGGCGCGCACGGCCGTGCCGGGACTGGTCGGATCCGCTCGCCCCGACCTGGTGCTGCTCAACGACGACGACCTCACATACGCCAAGATCCGGCTCGACGACAACTCGCTGAACACGCTCGTCACGTCGATCGGCTCGTTCACCTCGCCGCTGCCGGCCGCGCTGTGCTGGGCCGCGGCGTGGGACATGTGCCGCGACGGCGAGATGGCGGCGCGCGACTACGTGCGGCTCGTCCTCGGCGGTGTGGACTCGGTGCAAACCCTCAGCGTCGTGCAAACGCTGCTGCGGCAGGCCGAGATCGCGGTGCGCAGGTACGCCGACCCGGCGTGGCGCGCCGAAGGCACCGAACTGCTGGCCTCGTCGCTGCGCTCCCTGCTGCTTGCGGCCGAGCCGGGCTCGGACAAGCAACTCGCCTACGCGCGGGCCTTCGCCGACAGCGCCAACTCGTCACCTGACGTCGGACTGCTGGCCGGACTGCTGTCGGGCGAGTCGGTGATCGATGGCCTCGCGGTGGACACCGAACTGCGCTGGGCCCTGCTCCGCCGTCTGGCGTCCCTCGGCGCCGCCGGCGAGGCGGAGATCGACGCGGAACTGTCGTCCGACGCCACCGACGCCGGCGAGAGGCACGCCGCCGCCTGCCGGGCCGCACTGCCGACGGAGGCGAACAAGCGCGAGCAGTGGGAGACGATCGCCAGCGGGAAACTGACGATCGCGATGCTGCGCGCGGTCCTCACGGGCTTCGCCGACCCGGGCCAGCCGGAGCTGACCGCGCCCTACCGATCGGATTACTTCCGGATCGTCGGCGACGTCTGGCGGGACTGGAGCACGTCGATGGCGCAGGACTTCGTGATACGCGCCTACCAGGTCTGCCCGGTGGATTCCGCGACCGTGGCCGCGACGGACGACTACCTCGCCTCGGCCGCGCCGCCAGCTGCCTTGCACCGCCTCCTGATCGAGGGCCGCGACGATGTGCTCCGCTCGCTGCGCTGCCAGGAACGAGACCGGTCCGCCGCCGCAGGCGCCTGACCCCCGTCGCCTGGCGCCATCGACCCAGTCCGCGTTCGGAGTCGTTGGCGCAATCGAGCCGGTCCGCGTTTGAGTCGTTGGCGCAATCGAGCCGACTAGATCGTGCCGGTTGCGCCAACGACCCAACTCGATCGGGCCAGGGCTCCCCGCCCGCTAGGGCTGGGCGGTGCCGGAGATCGCCTGAGAGACGGCCTCACGAACGTATTTCGCGACCTGGTCGAACGGCACGGACACCGTCTCGCCTGTGGCCCGGTCGGTCACCTCGGCAGAGCCGGACGCGAGACCGCGCTTGCCGATCGTGACCCGGTACGGGATGCCGACAAGCTCGGCGTCGCTGAACTTCACGCCCGCGCGCACCTCCCGATCGTCGATGATCACGTCGACACCGGCGTCGGCCAGCTGACGGTACACCTGCTCGCCCATGTCCGCGACCTCGGCATTGTCCTGCTGGGCGACGACAACAACCGCCTCGAACGGCGCGATCGCGGCTGGCCAGGCGATCCCCTTGGAGTCGTGGTGCACCTCGATGCAGGTGGCCATCGCGCGCTCGATGCCGATGCCGTAGCACCCCATGATCGGCTTTACCGGCTTGCCGTCCGGCCCGGACACCGTCAGGTCGAACGCGTCGGCGTACTTATAGCCGAGCTTGAAGATGTGCCCGACCTCGATCCCCTTGACGATCTCCAGCGGCGAGCCGCAGACGGTGCACGGTTCACCCGTCGCGACGGCGCGCAGGTCGGCCCACTTGCCTACGCTGATGTCCCGCGCGACATCGACACCGCGCACGTGCACGTCGTCGGTGTTGGCGCCGGTCACCATGCCTGACCGATTCGCCAGCGCGAAGTCCGCGATCACCGGCAGGTCCGCGACGCCGACCGCCCCGAGGGAACCCGGGTGCGCGCCCAGCGCGGCGACGATCTCTTCGGCCTCGGCGGGACGCGCCGCCCGCGCGCCCGAAGCGTCGAACAGCTTCTGCTCCTCGAGGGCGTGGTCGCCGCGCACCAAAACCAGCGTGAGCTGCCCGTCGAGCACATAGACCAGCGTCTTGACCTGCCGGTCTCCCGGCACGTCGTAGCCGGAGGCCAGGTCCTCGATCGTCCGGACGCCAGGCGTGTCGAACCGCGCCGGCGCCTGCAGCGCGGCAGCCGCGTCCGCGGCGGCGTCGACAGGCACCAGGGCCGAGAGCGCGGCCTCGATGTTCGCCGCGTAGCCGCACTCCGGGCAGTGCACGATGTCGTCCTCGCCGGACTCGGACGGGCAGACGAACTCGGTGGAACCCGATCCGCCCATCGAACCGTTCGAGGCCTCCACCGGGATAGCCGGGATGCCGAGCCGCTCGAAGGACCGGATATAGGCCTCGCGGTGCAGGCCGAACGATTTGTCCAGTCCTTCGGCGTCCAGGTCGAAGCTGTAGGAGTCCTTCATCGTGAACTCGCGGGTCCGCATGAGGCCGGCCTTCGGCCGCGGCTCGTCGCGCATCTTGGTCTGGAACTGGTACAGCATCTGCGGCAGTTCACGGTAGGAATTCAGCTCGGTGGCGAGCGTGCTGACTACTTCCTCGTGGGTCATGCCCAGCGCGAAGTCTGCGCCCTTGCGGTCCTTGAGGCGGAACATCTCATCGCCCATGACCTCCCAGCGGCCGCTGCGCTGCCACACCTCGGCGGGATGCATGATCGGCATCAGGATCTCCTGCGCCCCGATGCGGTTCATCTCCTCGCGGATGACGCCGATGACCTTCAGCCGCACCCGCTGTGCCAGCGGCAGCAGGGAGTAGTGGCCCGCCATCAGCTGGCGGATATATCCGGCGCGCAGCAGCAGCCGGTGGCTGGGCGCGCCCGCCTCTGCGGGGTCCTCGCGCAGCGTCGGGATGTGCATGGTTGACCAGCGCACGATTCCCCTCCGTTCCTTTTTCTTTGCGCGCAGTCTAGTGGGGAGCCCGCACTAGCCTGCTGAGCGCCCGTGCGGCTCGAAGGGCGCGGGCAGTCGCGCCCCGCCCCGGATCCAGCGCCAGGCCGAGCGCCGGGATCGTTCCGTAGCCGAACCCCATGACACCAGGCAGCACCGCCGACACGACCGCCGCGCCGACGGCGCTGACAACGGCGAGGCCGCCTCGTCTTACGCGCATGCCCAAACGCCCTGCCCGTTCTATCACGTCCGCCCGCATTCGTCGCACGCTCTTTCTTTCGCCGGACCATGGAAGCGAACCGCGCTCCACGAGAACGCGGCATAACCAAAAGAGCATTCGGTATCTCGGCGTAGCGTCCGAAAGAAGCTCACTTGACCGACATTATGTTTGATTAATGGAATTACCCACAGGATAAATAGGGACCCGAAGGAGTCCGGAACCACACGGCCGGTACGCGCGTGACAGCGTGCGTGAATACGCGAAAGGGCATATCCTCCGACGAGCGCGGATGGCGCCCTATGGCGACGCAGAGGACGCCGACAGGCCGCGGACACGCCAAGATCACCGGCATTAAACGGCACGGAACCGAACGATCGCTATTTGCAATCGTGGCGCGAGCGGGAAATCTTTCGGTAAGCTGAGCTTTTTACGTCAAATGTCCGCTTTAAATGTTGTCATCGACGGGGACAATTGAATAGGAAGCGCGGCGCCATGCGGCGCTGGAATCGGTACGCTGAGGTGGTGAGATGGATGGCTTGGCCGCGGACCAAGAAGCCAAGGTCATCAACGCTGCCCGCGGCACGCGAGCACGAAGGCGTGCACGTCACTGCGGCACATGACGCTGAACCTGGCCCCGATGGGGGGCAGAACACCGGGGTCAGCGGCACACGGCACATGCCGGTCGACGCCGACCAGCCCCAGACGGCACACGTAAACACCGAGATCGCCAGTCCTGAAGCCGCGGGCACAGGAGTGCTCGAGGGCACCGTGATCACGGGAACTCCGGCGGACGCGCTCGCCGCGGCCCCGCTGACGGCGGATCCGCACCCGGTGGGTTCCGACGCCGGCCACACGGGCCGCCAGGAAGAAACGGCCGGGTCGTACGACGAGACCTCCGGGATCGTGTACGAAGTCCCCCCGGTCGGCGGCTTCGCCGCGCTAGGCTTGGAGCCGGACCCTGAGCCAACGGCGCCCGCCGACGACACCGCGTCAGCCAACGACACCGCGTCAGCCGGCAACGTCGGGACAGCCAGCGCGGCACATGCACCCGCGGCCGAGGATCCGGCCACTCCCCCGATCGCGATCTCTGGCCTGAGCCAGATGCGTACGACGCAGGACGGCGATTCCGCGCAGCCGAGCTGGAACCAGACGACGGCGTCGGTCCAGGCGGCCGAGGAAGACAGGCGGGGCAGCCTGCTGGGGACGCTCGGCGGGCTGTTCTCCAGGAGCGGCGGCGACGCGGCGGACGACGAGCCAGACCAGCCGCCGCTGACCCGGGTGCGCGACCTGCCCCTGGATCAGAAGCTACGGTTCTGGCGGATCCGCGCCCTGATCGTCCTGGCCGTCGGCGTCGTCTTCTCGGTCATCGTGGACTGGGAGGTCGGGCTGACGCTCGCGATCGTGGCGGGCATCGCCGACACCGTCTACCGGGCACGCACAGTCGAGTCGCATTACTGGAAGCAGCCTGGCACGGTCGACCGTGCCACGTGGCGGGCGCAGCGGCGCACCCAGCGGCAGCTCGCACGGATGGCACGCGCCGGGTACGTGGCGCTGCACCGGCGGCCGATCCCGGACAGCGTCGAGGTCATCGACCACCTGGTCGTCGGCCCCACCGGCGTCTACGCGATCGACTCGGAGAAATGGGACAGGGACCTGCCGGTCAGGGCGAAGAACGGCAAGACCTTGTTCCATGGCCCGCAGAGCATGAAGGACCGTCTCGAGCACGCCCGATGGGAAGCCGACCAGGCCAGCGAGCTACTGTCGGGGGCCCTGGGGACCGAGATCGTGGCCCGCCCCGCGCTCGCCATCTACGGGCCGAAGATCCCTTGGGACATCGCCGTCATCCGTGAGGTCGACGTGTTCAGCGGTGACAGGCTCAGGAAGTACCTGCACAGCCGCGCGCGGAAGAAGGAGGTGGCGCGGCTGAGCCAGGCGGAGATCGCCAGGATCCAGACGGCGGCAGCGGCGGTCCTGCCGCTGGCGGCCGGGAAGGCGGCTACACCTGTAGGCTGAACGTGTGTTAGCCCGGGGGCGACCCCCCGGAACCCCCCGGCTGCGCGCCCGATGGCAAAGATGCCATCTTGTCGGGCGCGCGGATAGCTGGCCTTTGTCCTGTTCAAAGGGAAGTTCGGCGATATTCGAGGGAGTTCGGCGATGCCGGCATTGAGGTCTCGTACGGTCACGCACGGTCGGAACATGGCAGGGGCGCGCGCGCTGCTGCGCGCGACCGGGGTAGCCAAGGAGGACTTCGGGAAACCGATCATCGCCGTAGCCAACAGCTTCACCGAGTTCGTGCCCGGCCACGTCCACTTGGCGGAAGTCGGCCGCGTCGTCGCGGACGCCGTGCGGGCGGGCGGGGGCATTCCCCGCGAGTTCAACACGATCGCGGTCGACGACGGCATCGCGATGGGTCACGGAGGCATGCTGTACTCACTGCCGTCCCGCGAGCTGATCGCGGACTCGGTCGAGTACATGGTCAACGCGCACTGCGCGGACGCGCTCATCTGCGTCTCCAACTGCGACAAGATCACGCCCGGCATGCTGATCGCCGCTATGCGGCTGAACATCCCGACCGTGTTCGTGTCCGGCGGGCCGATGGAGGCCGGCAAGGCGGTCAGCGGGATCATGGGCGGCCACAAGCTCGACCTGATCGACTCGATGGTGGCCTCGGCCGACCCGTCGGTGTCGGACGCCGACCTGGCACTCGTCGAGGAAAACAGCTGCCCGACGTGCGGGTCCTGCTCGGGCATGTTCACCGCGAACTCGATGAACTGCCTCACCGAGGCGATCGGGCTCGCGCTTCCGGGCAACGGCACCGTCCTCGCCACGCACTCCGCGCGCAAGGCCCTGTTCGAAAAGGCCGGCGAGCTCATCGTGTCGATCGCCAAGCGCTACTACGACGACGATGACGACTCGGTGCTGCCGCGCAACATCGCGACCCGGGACGCGTTCGAGAACGCGATGGCCCTCGACGTCGCGATGGGCGGGTCGACGAACACGATCCTGCACCTGCTGGCGGCGGCGCACGAGGCGGGCGTGAACTTCGGGCTGAAGGAGATCGACGAGGTGTCCCGGCGGGTGCCGTGCCTGTGCAAGGTCGCGCCGAACAGCCCCGCCTACCACGTCGAGGACGTGCACCGGGCCGGCGGCATTTACACCATCCTCGGCGAACTCGACCGGGCCGGGCTGCTGAACCGCGGCGTGCACACGGTGCACGGCGCTCCGCTGTCCGCTTGGGACCTGCGGTCGGCTGACGTGTCGGACGAGGCCGTCGAGTTGTACCACGCGGCGCCGGGTGGGGTGCGGACCACCAAGGCGTACTCCCAGTCCGCCCAGTGGGAGACGCTGGATCTCGACGCGGAATCCGGGTGCATCAGGGACGCGGCCCACGCCTACACCAAGGACGGCGGGCTCGCCGTGCTGTACGGCAACCTCGCGACGGACGGCGCGATCGTGAAGACCGCCGGCGTGCCGGAAGAACTGTTCACCTTCAGCGGCCCCGCCAAGGTGTTCGAATCACAGGAGGACGCGGTCGAGGGCATCCTTTCCGGTGCCGTGGCGGCCGGGGACGTCGTGGTGATCCGGTATGAGGGCCCGAAGGGCGGGCCGGGCATGCAGGAGATGCTGTACCCGACCAGCTTCCTCAAGGGCAAGGGGCTCGGCAGGGCGTGCGCGCTGATCACCGACGGGCGGTTCTCCGGCGGGACTTCGGGGCTGTCGATCTGCCACATCGCCCCGGAGGCCGCCGCCGGCGGCGTGATCGCGCTCGCCCAGGACGGCGACACCATCGTGATCGACATTCCGAAGCGCGAACTGCGGCTCGACGTCCCGGAGGCTGAGCTCGCGGCGCGCCGCGAGGCCGTGGTCTCCGCCCTGGGCGGCTACCGGCCCGTGAGCCGCCAGCGCTCGGTCAGCACCGCTCTCCAGTTGTACGCGGCGACCGCGACATCCGCGTCGACCGGCGCCGCCCGCGACATTTCACTGATCGGCAAGTGACCGAGTCTTCCGGATTCGTGCGGGAAGCCCGGGCGTCGGATGCGCCCGGGCTCGCGCGTATCCAGGTGGCCAGCTGGCGCGCCTCGCTGGCCGGGCTCGTGCCCGACGAGGTCCTGGACGAACTGAGCAGCGCGGCGTCGGAAGAGCAGTTCACCCAGCGGTGGCTAGACGCGATCACGAACCCGCCGACCAGCCGTCACCGGGTCCACGTCGCGACCGGTTCCGTGCCAGGATCCGACCCGGTCGGGTTCGCGTCCGCCGGCCCGGCGACCGACGAGGACAAGTGGCCGGCGACAGACGCCGAACTGTACGAACTGCACGTGCAGCCCGGCGTGCCGGACGAGGGGCACGGCGCACGGCTGCTGCACGCGGTCGCCGGCACGCTCGTCGAAGACGGATTCCGGACCGCCTGCACGTGGGCGCTGTCTGGTGAGGAGCCTCGGCTCTCGTTCCTGGAGTCGGCGGGCTGGGCGCCCGACGGGGCGCACAGCAACCTGGACATGGGCGTGAAGGTGCACGTCCTCCGGCTCCACACATTGCTCTGCTAGCCCGGGGGGACGACCCCCCGGAACCCCCCGGCTGCATGCCCGATGGCAAAACCCGCCATCTTATCGGGCACGCGGCACAGCTGCTATCCCCGGGGGCCGACCCCCCGGAACCCCCGGCTGCACGCCCGTGGCAAAGCCTGTCATCTTATCGGGCGCGTGGCAGAGCGGGCGCGGCTGAGTTGGGCGCGCGGACGAGGTTCGGGCCCTGAGCAGTCACCACTGTCGTTCAGGAGCATAAGATCCTTCGGTGACAACTGCACGTGAATGGGTAGCGGGGACGCGCCCCCGGACTATCCCGGCGTCGGTCATCCCGGTCCTGATCGGGTCGGGTGTCGCCGCCGGGTATGGATCGTTCGTATGGTGGCGGGCGCTGCTCGCGCTGGTCGTGTCGGTCGCGCTGCAGGTGGGAGTGAACTTCGCGAACGATTACAGCGACGGGATCCGCGGCACGGACGCCGCGGGACAGCGGGTCGGTCCGATGCGCCTGGTCGGCTGGGGGGTCGCTCCCCCGGGACAGGTGAAGGCCGCGGCGTTCGCTAGCTTCCTCGTGGCGTGCTGCGCGGGTCTGGCCTTGGCGGCCGTGACGTCGTGGTGGCTAGTGCTCGGCGGCGCCCTTTGCGTGGCGGCGGCATGGTTCTACACGGGAGGCTCGAAACCGTACGGGTACCTGGGGTTCGGCGAGGTCTCGGTCTTCCTGTTCTTCGGCGTGGCCGCGGTGGCAGGCACGGCATACGTGCAGATGGGGCACTTGAGCTGGCTGGGATTGCTCGCGTCGGTGCCGGCCGGGCTGCTGTCGTGCGCCCTGATCATGATCAACAACATCAGGGACATCCCGTCCGACGGCCCGTCCGGGAAGCGGACGCTCGCGGTACGGCTCGGCGACGCGCGGTCGCGCATGGCGTACGTGGCCATGCTTCTCCTGCCGTTCGCGATCGCCGCGGTCACCGCGGTGACGGTGTCGCGGCCATTCGGGACGCTGATACTGCTGGCCTTGCCGCTGGCCGTCGCGCCGGTGCGTGCGGTCCGGGGCGGCGCGTCCGGACCCGCGCTGATCGCGACGCTGGGACAGACGGGACGGCTGCAACTGGCGTTCGGCGTGGCGTTCACGGTGGGACTTGCGATACATGTCTGACCGTGAGGGGCCCTGACTATGTTCAGCGTGCTCATCGTCTCAGGCTCGGAAAAAGTCACAGCGAGATGGCGTCCCAAAATGCCCGGAAACAACGTATCGGCTCACGTGACGCGATAGCCTGCGGTCGAATCCTGGTTGGGGACACGTTGGCCCTTCACAGTTACCGTGATCCAACGGACTAGCCGACGGCGGGCGGATTCCAGGGGAGAGGGGTGCTTCCGTGGAGCACCGGGAAGCAGAACTGCGCGACGACGCGAACCTCGGCACGGCGGACGCTGCCGCTGCCCGGTTTCTGCGCGAACTGCGCTTGCTACGAGACATAACGGGCCTCGGCCAGGCCGAACTGGCGGCCCGCGCCCACTATCCGCGCAACGTGATCGAGGCGGCCGAATCCGGCCCGCCCCTCCCCGACCTTCCCGTGCTCTCGGCCTACGTGCGCGGTTGCGGCGGATCGGCCGACGAGGTCGCGGAGTGGGAAGACCGGTGGCGTTCGGTAACCGGTGCCAAGGCCAGCCCGCTGCTGCCCGCTCGCGACGCGGGAAACTCCGACGCCGCGAGCGCGGGCGCGCGCATCGGTGCCGCATCCGCCGCGGCGGACAGTCACGACCCGGCCGCCATCATGGCCGCCCTCGACCGGTTCGGCGAGAGGATGGCGACCGCTGCGCCTGCGGGGACAACTAGCCCTTCGGGTTCTTCTCCGGGTTGGCCTTCACCCTCGGCGGCGTTCGGCGACTTCCTGCGTGACGACGCCTCCACGCAGGCGGGCTGCAACTCCCCGGCGGATACCGTCAAGGGGGGCGGCGCGAAGGCAACTTCGCCGCGGCTTAGCGGCGCGGCGTCTGTGTCGCCCGCGCCGTCCGGACCGCCTGCTTCCCCTGTCCCGTCCTCGCCCTCTGAGTCCTCCGTCCCGTCCGTGTCTTCCACTCCGTCTGCATCTTCCGCTCGGTCCGCGCCACCGGCGTCTTCCGCTCCGTCCGCGCCATCGGCCCCGTCCGCGCCACCGGCCTCGTCTACTCCGTCCGCGCCATCGGTGACTGCGGCGGGCGCGGGAGGATCGGCGATCGGGATTATCGTGGGCGTCGGCGTGACCCTGTGCGTGCTAGTCGCACTGCTCCTGCTGTTCGCCTAGCTAGTCGGCACCTTCGTCTGCGTGCAACACTCGCACCGGCCGCGGCGATGAGGGAGACCCGCATTCGCCCTGACGGTACGGGGATGAGTGACGGTACGGGGATAACTGGGCAGCCCTGGCGAAAGTCCCTGACCTGACACAGCACTTGGCTATCGCTGTCAAGGACGCGATCACCTGGGGCTGACCTGCGCCGACGTGGCGCCTTGATCCTTGGTTGATCCCGCGTTCTCGGCTGCCGCCACCCCTCGGGCCACGCCCGGATTGTCTCAGCGACTGCATCCGACTACATTGTAGTCATGAGTAAGCGTTCAGCGACACCTGTCAGATTTGATCCACCAGTAGCGGACAAGCTGACCTCCTTCGTAGCGGCGAATCCCGGCTTGTCGTTGTCCTCCGCCGCCAACCGGCTGGTTGACGAGGCTCTGCGAATGGCAGAGCATCCTGGGATCATCTTCCGGGCCGGCCCCACCGGGCGGCGCGCGGCCCTATCCGCAGGTCCTGACATCTGGGAGGTAATCCGCGCTATCAAGTCGGCTCGCGCGGCCGAGCCCGAACTTCACGATGATGACCTGCTGAGCCTAGTTAGCGGCAATACGGGAATATCGTCGCGCCTGCTAAGTACCGCGGTCCGCTACTGGGCCGCATACCCTGAGGAGATCGACGCAGAGATCACGGTCGCCGAATCTGCAGAGGAAGCCGCCGAGCAAGCATGGCTGCGTGAACGCCGGCTGATGGCCGGATAATCATGAGCCATCCGTTGCTGTTGGACGAAATGTTCTCTGACACCATCGCTCAGCAACTCCATGCCAAAGGTCACGATGTCGTCTCCGTCGTTGCCCATCCAGCCTTGGTGGCACTCCCCGACGATCAAATCATCGCTTATGCGACAACCGAGGGACGCGCACTGGTCACCGCCAACATCAAAGACTTCATGCCGCTAGACAGCCGCTACCGCGCTGCCGGACAGGCTCACCCTGGATTGATCCTGGTGTCCACCAAGACCTTCCCCCAGAACCGGAGCTTCACTACAACGATCACAACTGCCCTTGAAGCTCTGCTCAACAGCACGAACAAGGTTCAGCCCGGCCAAGTGCTCTTCCTCACGCGAGGTTAGACCGAACCAGACACGCATCGGTCGCTGCACCTCTCTCGTGCCGCTGTCGCGGTGGACCGGCCCGGAGCTGCCTCCCGGGCGATCACCAGCCGTGAGACCTGCTCTTCCGCCCTGGCCGGGTCCTCCGCAAGCTCCTCGATCCGGCCGCCGGCCGGCCGCGCGCTCGCACGGCCGCACCGTCTACACGGTCGGCCTGTCTGCTGCCGATGCGGCCGACCGCGTCGAGTTGGTCAAAGAGCCGCTCTGGCCGCTGCGGCGGCCGGGGCGCTCTCCTGACCTATGGCCCTAGCCCTGGATGAGCGAAGGGACCACACTCTGATCAGCACCTGGCCTGTCGGGCCCGGGGCAGTTGCGGCTGATGATCAGCCGCGTAATGGGGGGAAAAGCAATGGCGCATCCCAACGAGGATCTGCTCAGGCGCGGATACGAGGCGTACAACTCCGGCGACATGGACACCGTCCAGACCCTGATGGACGGCAACGTCCTCTGGCACGCCGGAGGGTCAAACCAGCTCACCGGGGACTACCGCGGCTTCTCGGAGATCATGGGCTTCTTCGGCAAGGTAATGCAGCTGAGTGGTGGTACCTTCCGTGGAGAGATCCATGACGTCATGGCCAACGACACGCACGGCGTCGTGCTAGTGACCTTCCATGGTGAACGAGACGGGCATACGGTGGCGCTCCGGTCGGCCGACGTCTGGCATCTGGCAGACGGTAAGGCCACGGAACACTGGTCATTCTTTGAGGACCAGCCTGCCTTTGACAAGTTCTTCAGCTGACCCGCGCGGGCACGGCTACCATCTGGCCGCCCGCGCTAATCGGGCGTCATTCCTTCAGTGACGGAGCCGTTCGCTTGTGCGGGAATCACCGCTGGACCCTTCGCGATCGCGGACGGCTGGTCAACGGCCTCGACCGGCTTGGGATGCGGGACCTGTGTCAGCTTCAGAACAGGTTCCGCGGCGGACTCCGCGTCTCCTCCGCCGGAGCCACCCCCGGCACCGGCATCCCCGCCGGCGGCAGTGGCATCAGCGGCAGCGGCATCAGCACCGGCCGACCCGGCGAAAGCCTTCGTCACCGACTGCAGTGCGGTCGTGAAATCACTCGGGATGACCCAGAATGTGTTGCCCTCGCCCGCGGCTAGCTGCGGCAGCATCTGCAGGTACTGGTAGGCGAGGAGTTTCGGGTCCGCGTCGTTGCGATGGATGGACTGGAAGACCTCCGTGATCGCGGAGGCCTGGCCTTCCGCCCGGAGGACGGCCGACCGCTTGTCGCCCTCGGCCCGCAGGATCGCGGACTGCTTCTCGCCTTCGGCGGTGAGGATCTGCGCCTGCCGGACGCCTTCGGCGTTAAGGATCGTGGCGCGCTTCTCGCGCTCCGCGCGCATCTGCTTCTCCATGGCGTCCTTGACGGACTTGGGCGGGTCGATCGCCTTGATCTCCACGCGGGTCACGCGGATCCCCCACTTGCCCGACGCGTCGTCCAGCACGCCCCGCAGCAGCGTGTTGATCTTGTCCCGGGACGTCAGCGTCTGCTCAAGGTCCATCGATCCGATCACCGAACGCAGCATGGTCGCTGTCAGCTGCTCGATCGCCTGGATGTAGTTGACGATCTCGTAGTCCGCGGCTTTCGGGTCAGTGACCTGGAAGAACAGCACCGTGTCAATCTGGACGACCAGGTTGTCCTCGGTGATAACGGACTGCCCGGTGAACGATACGACCTGCTCCCGCAGGTCGATCAGCGGTTTCACCCGGTCGACGAAAGGAACGATGAAGTTCAGCCCGGGCTCCAGTGTCTTGCGGTACCGACCGAAACGCTCGACGTTTCGCGCCCGGGCCTGTCCCACGATGCGGACCGAGCGCAGCACCGTGACCAGGACAGCGAGGGCGATCACCGCTGCGATGATACTTTCGGCGATGACCATGACTACTCCCGTGGATAGACGAGAGCGGTCGCGCCCTCGATCTGCATGACATCGACGGTAACGCCGGCTGGGATAACCAACGTCTCGTCGTAGGAACGCGCGGACCAGATCTCGCCACCGATGCGCACCCGTCCGCTGTCCGCCGTGACCTCCTCAAGCACGCTGGCGCTCTTCCCGACCAGCGCCGCGGTACCGGTCCGCAGCAGCGGCGGCTGGCGGATGTGCCGTCGCGCGATGGGGAGGACAAATCCGAGGCCCGCTCCCGCCGCGACCACGAACGCCAGCAACTGGAACGGAAGGCCCGCGTGCAGGCCGCCGACACCGGCCGCGACGAGCGCCGCGACCGCGATAATGCCGAGCGCGAACGTGGTGGTCATCAGCTCGGCGACACCGAGCACGGCGGCTACTATCAGCCAGGCGATCCATGCCATCATGGCCGCTCCGCAGGCAACTCCCACGCGGCACCCACAGCGCCGCAAAAGCCGGTGGCGCGGGCGGAAACGCTCGCGCCCATGTCTCCCAGGCTAACTCTCCGGCATGATCAGCACCACCCGCGAAAGGGAGACTTCCGCATCAAACAAGCTGGACATAAGCCGGCCAATTACGCATCTGATCTCGTAGGCGGCGTCTGACCGGCCTACACTCGTGAGGGGGCGGGAGCTGCGCGGGGGTCTGCGCCAACGCGCGCAGGGGTGCAAGACGCAAGAGGCACGTGAGCGCCGCGCATGCTGTCAACGTCTAAGGTCCAGGAGGTACCGGGTGAATCGTCGGGACAGTGGCCCGGGACGGGGCGCGCAAGCGCGGGTCGCCGATACCGCCTACCCGGACTCCGATGATTACCCAGAGGCCGACTACGAGGACGAAGAGTACCTGGACCCGCAAGCCTATCCGGTTGACCCCGGCTACCGGGGCTACGCTGACGGCCCGCGCCCGGCCGACATGCCGCCGGGCTCGCCGCGCACCCAGCCGGAACACATCGCGCCGCCACGGAACGCGTCCCCCCCGCGACGCCAGGCGCCCCGCGGCGCGGACCTGTACGACCGCCCGTGGCAGCGCCCAGAGGGAGCCGCGCCCGGTGTCGGCCGCCCGCGCCCGCCCGCGGGCACCAGGGCCCGCCCCGCGCCCGGTCGCCCGATGCGGCCCGCCGCGGCCCGCGTCCATCCGCCAGCGGCGGAACCTTCCTTTCCCCCGGACGGCACCCCGCTCCCCCGTCAGCCGCGCTCATCTGCCCAGCGTGGCCCGCGCACTCAAGGACGGACCGACGGGTACAACGGGCCAGGCAGTTCCGGCGGCCCGGGCCGCCGGAATCCAGCACAAGGCGGACCGATGCAGGGAAAGCCGGCACCAGGGGGCCCCAGCCAGGGCGGACATGGGGCGCAGGCTCGTCCAGGCTATGGCGGTCCCGCCGACGGCTTCCGCGGCGCGTCCGCCGGATCCGGCCGTCCCGGACCGGCGCAGCAGTACGGCCCCTCTTCGCGGCAGCACGGTCCAGGATCGCAGCAGCGTCACACTGCGCAGGAGCAGCGTCCCGCTAGGCCGGAGCAGTACGCTCCGCCGCCTGGCCAGCCTGCGCCCCCGTCCGGCCGTCCGCCGTCGCCGCAATTTAGCCCGCCGCCGGGGCCCGGCGCTTACGCGCAAGGGATCGGACAGCATCCGCAGGAGCAGCCGCAGGCCGGCCACCCGATGCCGCCGCAGTATGGCCCGGGGGGGCCGGAGCAGCACGGCCCGCGGGGACCAGAGCAATACAGCCCGCGGGGACCGGAGCAGCACGGCCCGGGCAGTCAGCAGGGTCAAGGTCCCAGGCAGCAAGGACCGGGGCAGCAGGACCCAGGGCAGTTCGCTCCAGGCGGGGCTCAATTCGGTCCCGGGACGGCGCAGTTCCCGCCAGGCTTTCCCCCGGGCCACCACGAGCCGGGCCAATACGCTCCAGCTCAGGGTCAATACCGTCCAGACCAGGGTCAGTACGGTCCAGGTCAGGGTCAATACAGTCCAGGGCAGAGTCAATACCCTCCAGACCCGGGTCCGTATGGCGCGGGCGGCCAGGCGGATCCCGGCTACGGCCACATTCCCGCCGGATGGGCAGGCACCGCCGCGACGGGGCAAGGGCAAGGGCCGATGCCGCCGGGGCAGGCCCCGGCGAACCAGGGGCCGATCGGACCAGATCCCAGAGGGCAAGGACCCGCGGGACCGGTTCTCATGGGCGGTGTGGCGGGCGGGTATCCGGGCGCCTCGTATGGCGGGCCGCAGCCCGGTCAGTTCCCGCCGGACCAGTTCCCCCCAGGCCAGTTCCCCCCAGGCCAAGGCCAGTACGCGCCTGGTCCGTACGGACCGGGACAGCCGATCCAGGGTCTTTATCCGCCACCAGGCCAGTTTCCGCCTGGCCAGCTTCCCCCCGGCCAGTTTCCGCCGGGCCAGTTCCCGCCGGGCCAGTTCCCGCCGGGCCAGTTCCAGCCAGGCCAGTTCCCGCCAGGCCAGTTCCCGCCAGGGGCATACCAGCAGGGGGGCTACACCCCCGGGCAGCCCGGCCCAGGGCAGTGGGTGCCCGGTCCGGGCCAGGCACCGGGCTGGGGTCCTTCCCCGGTCGCCGGTCAGCCGCAGCCAGGACCGGCGTGGCCGGGTGCCCGGCCGGGCGGAGCGCAGCCCGGCGGGGTGAGCGCCGAGGACTGGGAACGGGAACGGGAACGGGCGGGCGTACCCGTCATCAGGCAGCGGGACAGCGCGCTGCCCTATCCCGCAGCCAATGCCAACGGGGCCCCGATCGCGTCCATCGAAATGGACAACGTCGCGGCGTTCGCCCGTGATCTGCGGGTACTCCGTTCCAGGGCCGGGCTCGACTACCCCGACATGGCGGAGAAGTCGCACTACACGATGCGGACGCTGGCTTCGGCGGCCGGCGGCCTGCGGCTCCCGACCTTGCCGGTGCTCATCGCCTACGTGAAGGCGTGCGGAGGTGACGCGAGCGACTGGGAGGAACGCTGGGGCAGGCTCATCAGGTCGGGCAAGAAAGGCCCCACCGCGCTGCCCGTGTCCGGGACGGGCACGGGCACGGGTGCCGGCACGGGCGTCGGCGCGGGCGACGCCAACGTAGGCGTCACGGCACCCGGAGCGCGCGACGGCAGGCCGGTGCCGGGCATGGGTCCCATCCCGCCGAACGCGACGACAGCCAACGAGGTCTACGTCATTACGTCCGCCAGGCCCCGCGACGAACGCCAGTAGCAGACCAACCCCAGTACAGACCAACCCCAGTAGCAAAGGCCACCGACGGGCGGACTCGCTGGCCAGCAAGAAGGAAATGAAAGAATCGCATCGTGCTTCCTGTGGACAATCACGTACATACTGTCTGGTCCTATGACACTTCGGCGGTGGCGTCGATGGCGGCCTGCTGCGAGCAGGCGATCGCCATCGGACTCCCGGCCATCGCGTTCACCGAGCATCTTGAGTTCACCGATGGGGGTCAAGGAGACGCGATCGGGAAGACCGCGACGGACGGTCGCTGGTGGGGCCGGGTCAAGCTGCTGGACGTGACCGGGTACCTCGCGGAGATAGCGGAGTGCCGGGATCGCTACCCGGGCCTGCGCATCCTCTCCGGCGTTGAGGCCGGCGAGTCACACCTGTTCGCCGGGAGCGCCAGCGCGATCATCCACGGCAACGACTTCGACCGCGTGCTCGGGTCGCTGCACGCCGTTCCCTACCAGGGCAGGCTCGTCGCGGCCGACGCGCTGTTCGGCTCGATGCCAGACAACGAGGTCATGCGCTACTACTTCGCCGAACTCGTCCGGCTGATCGAGGGCAGCGGCCTGTTCCAGGTGCTCGCGCACCTCGACTTCCCGCGCCGCTACTGGCCCAAGGGCGCGCATCTGTACACCGAAGCGCCCTTCGAGGAGGAGTACCGCACCGTGCTGCGTGCCCTCGCCGGGACGGGACGGGCGCTGGAGATCAACACGAAGTCGCCGCTGGCTTCGGTGGAGATGGTGAAGTGGTGGCGCGAAGAGGGGGGAACGGCGGTGTCGTTCGGCAGCGACGCGCATCAGCCGCAGCGAGTCGGCGACCGTTTCAAGCTGGCGGTAGACATCGTCGAGCAGGCCGGCTTCCGGGCCGGGCGCGACCCGTTCGACTTCTGGCGGTTGTGAAACAGCCATCATGCTCCACGTCGCCGGACCGGTGGGAGATGTCCGATTCCCGCTAGCCTCTAGATGGGGGCGCTGGCAGAGTGAAAGGCGTGATGGATGACGAGCAGCGCTACCAGGCGGTGGCCAGCAAGGACGCCAGGTTCGACGGCGTGTTCTTCACGGCCGTCACGTCGACAGGCATCTACTGCCGCCCATCCTGCCCCGCTATAACCCCGAAACAACAGAACGTCCGCTTCTTCAAGACCGCCGCCGCGGCGCAGGAGGCAGGTTTCCGCGCATGCAAGCGTTGCCGCCCCGACGCGTCACCCGGCTCGCCGGAATGGAACATCCGGGCCGACGTCACTGCCCGCGCGATGCGCCTGATCGCCGACGGGACGGTGGACCGCGAAGGCGTGGCGGGGCTGGCGGCGAAACTCGGCTACGAGCAGCGTCAGGTCCGCCGGCTGCTGGTCACCGAGCTTGGCGCGAGCCCGCTCGCCCTTGCCCGCGCCCAACGGGCACAGACGGCGCGAATTCTCATTGAGACGACGGACCTCACCGTATCCGATATCGCCTTCGCCGCCGGATTCTCCAGCATTCGCCAGTTCAACGCGACGATTCTGGAAGTCTTCGACATATCTCCGACCCGCCTGCGCGAGCGCGCCGCGGCGCGGGCAGCGCACGCTGGCGCCGCGGCCCTCGCGCCGCCTGGCGTGATCCGCCTGCGCCTCCCCTTCCGGCCGCCGCTCGACGCGGCGCGCCTCCTGGCCTACCTCGCGGCTCGCGCCATCCCCGGCGTCGAGGAGGTCGAGAGCGGAACGTACCGACGAACAACCCTTCTCCCGAACGGACCGGGCATCCTCTCTCTGTCCCCCACCTCGTCCTACGTGGAATGCGACCTGGAGCTAGACGATCTGCGCGATGTCCCGGCGGCTGTCCAGCGTTGCCGAAGGCTCCTCGACCTCGACGCCGACCCCGCGGCCGTCTCGGGCTTCCTCGGCGACGACCCGGTCCTGCACCCTCTGGTGCGGGCATGCCCCGGCCGCCGGTCCCCCGGCCATGTGGACGGCGACGAACTGGCGATGCGGGCGGTGCTCGGCCAGCAGGTGTCCGTCGCCGCCGCCCGGAAGCTGGGTGCCCGGCTGGTCGCCTCCCACGGCAAGCCGCTGTCGGCGCCCAGCGGAACGCTCACTCATCTGTTCCCTGACGCGGCGACGATCGCCGGCGTGGATCCGGAGGCCCTCCCGATGCCCGCTGCCCGCGCACGGTCCTTGACAGGCCTGGCAGTGGCCCTCGCGTCCGGCGATATCTCGCTGCATCCCGGAGCGGACCGCGAGGCGGAGACGACACGGCTGCTGGCACTGCCCGGCATCGGCCCCTGGACGGCGTCCTACATCAGGATGCGCGCCATGTCCGATCCGGACGCGTTCCTGCCGACCGATGGCGGCGTGCTACGCGCCCTGAAACGGCTCGGCGGTGGATCCGCTGCCCTGCCCGACTCCTGGCGGCCGTGGCGCTCGTACGCGGTCCATCATCTGTGGGCGACACTCGAACAACCAACATCCTTGAGGGAAAATCAATGACCACTCCATTCCTGCCAGTTCGTCCTGCCGACCCGGTCGGGTACGACATCATCGACTCTCCGGTCGGCCGCCTGCTCCTGACCGGTGACTCTGGCGCACTGACGGGCCTGTACATGATGGACTCGGGCGGGCATCCAATGGAGGTCACTCCCGGCTGGGCGCGGCGCGAAGACGACCTCGCGCCTGCCGCCGCGCAACTGCGCGAGTACTTCGCCGGAGAACGCACGGAGTTCGACCTGCCGCTGGCACCGCACGGTACGGCGTTCCAGATGGCGGTGTGGGAGGAACTTACCCGGATCCCCTACGGCAAGACCGCGAGCTACGGGGAGGTCGCGCTCGCCCTCGGCAAGTCGTTGCTCGCGTCGCGTGCCGTCGGCCTGGCGAACGGGCGCAACCCGATCTCGATCATCGTGCCGTGCCACCGCGTGATCGGCGCGGACGGCTCGCTCACCGGATACGGCGGCGGCCTGGACCGCAAGGAATGGCTGCTCCGCCACGAAGGCGCCCTGGACGTCGCAGCCCAGGGACCTGAGGAGACGCAAGCCGCTCTATGGTGAGCGGGTGACCGCTCTCCTGCTGATCGCCTTCGCCCTCGGCATCGACAACTTCGCGGTGTCGATCGGTATCGGCGTGAGCGGTGTGCGGGGCAGGCTCCGGCTGCGCGTTGCCCTGGTGTTCGGCCTCTTCGAGGCCGGGATGCCAGTGCTTGGCATGCTGGCCGGGCACGCCGCGGCAGGCTGGCTCGGCAGCACCGCCCGCTGGACGGGCGGCGGCCTGCTCGTAGCCGTGGGGTGCTATCAGCTGATCGAGTGGTACCGCGAGCGGAGGGCGCCGCGTGATCATGCGCCGTCCGGTTCGCCAGCGGCAGGAACCTGGGGTCTGTGGCGGCTCCTGGCGAGCGGCCTCGCGTTGAGCATCGACAACCTGGTCGTCGGCTTCGCGCTCGGGGCGTACCACGTGACACTTGCCACGGCCGCACTGGTGATCGCCCTCGTCAGCGTGGCACTGTCGCTAGCGGGGCTGGAACTGGGCGCGAAACTGGGAACTAGGTTCGGCGAGCACAGTGAGATGGCAGGCGGAATCGTGCTCGCCGCCGTCGGCATCCTCATGGCAGCGGGCGTCTTCTTACCGGCCGTTCATACGTGCCGGCTCTACTGGCCCGGCAGGGGCGGCAAGTTGCCGTTCTCGTCGAGGTCGAACTCGCCGTCCTTGACGCCAAGCACGAACGCATCCCACTCGGCTTCGGTGAAGTACAGCTTCCCGGCCTCGGGCTTCGCGGCGTCGAACATCACGTAAAGCTTGCTCTCGCCCGCCTTGTGCGGGGCCGCGGACGTGTCGGTGGTGACGATCACCTCGACACGGCTCTCACCCAGGTCGTCGTGCGCGATCGCGCCGGCCGCGTCGTTGTCGGTTGCCATGCCCGTAGGCTACCGCCGTCGTACGCTCCGTGCACGTCAGTTAACCTCCTTGGCCATGACATCCGCGTTCATCGACCCCTTCCGCCGCAGATGGCTCTGCGCCGTCCCGGGTGATCAGTGGTAGCCGGGGTACAGTTCGTCGGACCGGACGATCTGGACGCCGAGCGGCAACAGCGAGATCGGGATCAGCTTGAAGTTCGCCAGGCCGAGCGGGATGCCGATGATCGTCAGGCAGAGGAAGATCCCGCTGGTCAGATGGCCTAGCGCGAGCCACCAGCCGATGAGCACGAGCCAGATCACGTTCCCGATCAGCGCCCCCGCGCCGAAATCCCTGCGGCGCACGACCGAGCGCCCGAACGGCCATATCGCGTACCCCGCGATGCGCAGGGCCGCGATCCCGAACGGAATCGTGATGATCAGTATGAAGCAGACGAGCGCGGCGAGGACGTACAGGATAGCCATCCACCATCCGCACAGGACCAGCCATATCAGGTTGAGGATCAGCCTCATGAGCTGCTAGTACCCACTGACTCCCGTCCACGCACTTCGATCGTGTCCAGCAATCGCGCGGTGGCCGCCGCGATCTCGTCGACGGCCGCCTCGAACGCCGCGGCGTTATGCGCGGCAGGGGCCCGGAAACCGCTGATCTTCCGCACGTATTGCAAGGCGGCGGCACGAACGTCGCTATCGGTCACCTGCTCGGTGTACGGCGGACGCAGCGTCTTGATGCTTCGGCACATGGCATCGAGCGTACGCCGGCGTAGAATCCTGCGGTCAGCACAGGAGTGGGCGGGAGGCGCGAATGATCAAGGTCGGGGTAATCGGTGCGCGAGGCCGGATGGGCCGCACAGTGTGCGAAGCCATGTCAGGGGCACCTGACACCGAACTGACCGCGCAGGTGGACCAGGGAGACTCGCTCGAGGAGTTGCTGGGCTGCGATGTCGTCGTGGACTTCACGCATGTCGGGGTCGTGATGGACAACCTGCGCTGGTGTGTCGGGCACGGGCTGAACGTCGTGGTCGGCACGTCCGGCTTCGGTGACGACCGCCTCGCCGAGGTCCGCTCCTGGACATCGGAGTCCGGCGGCGCCCGGGTCCTGATCGCCCCGAACTTCTCCATCGGCGCGGTCCTCATGATGAGCTTCGCCGCACAGGCTGCTCGCTTCTTCGAGTCGGCCGAGGTCATCGAACTGCACCACAACAAGAAGATGGACGCTCCCTCGGGAACGGCGCTGCGCACCGCGGGCGTGATCGGGGAGGCCAGGTCCACGGCGGGCCTTGGCACGCCTCCGGACGCCACGGCGCAGGAACTGGACGGCGCTCGCGGCACCACGGTCGATGACATCCATGTCCACTCGGTCCGGTTGGCCGGCCTGGTAGCCCACCAGGAGGTCTTGTTCGGCGGGCACGGCGAGATCCTTACGATCCGCCACGATTCCCTGGACCGCTCCTCCTTCATGCCCGGCGTCCTGCTCGCAGTCCGCGGCATCTCCTCGCTCCCGCCCGGCGTCACCGTCGGCATCGAGCCTCTGCTCGGCCTCGAGTAGGCCCAGCCAGGCGACACAGCGAGAACCAAAAACCGGCCCGAATGCGCATTCGGGCCGGTTTTTGGACTTGTGGTTACAGGACCGCCGCGAATGCGTCCTCGTCTTCGAAGGGGCCGACGACGGCGAGAGCCTTGGGGCGGGTGAGGATTTCCGTGGCGACGGACCGGATGTCGTCGTGGGTGACCGCGTCAATCGCGGCGAGCACCTCATCAACCGGTTCCAGGCCCGGATAGACCAGTTCGGACTTGCCGAGCCGGGTCATCCGCGACGACGGGTCCTCGAGGCCGAGAACTATGCCGCCGCGGACCTGCCCCTTGCCGCGCTCAAGCTCGACGTCGGTCAGGCCCCCGTCGATGACCTTAGCCACCTCGGCGGCGCAGATCGACAGGACCTCGTCCGCCTTGGACGGGAGGCACCCGGCGTAGATGCCCCACATTCCGGTGTCGGCATGCTGCGACGAGAAGCTGTAGACGGAGTACGCCAGGCCCCGCTTCTCGCGGACCTCCTGGAACAGCCGGGACGACATGCCGCCGCCCAGCGCCGCGTTCAGCACGGCGAGCGCGAAGCGCCGGTCGTCGGTACGGGCCAGTGCCTCGCAGCCGAGCACCAGGTTCGCCTGCTCGATCGGCCTGGACACCAGCTTTACCCCGGTGCCCGCCGCCGGGCCGTACCCGTCCCAGAGCCCGCCCGAGCCGCGCAACCGCGGGGCGGCCGGAGACTGGCCAGCGAACTCGGGCAGCACGTGCGCGAACGCCGCGCGTATCCCGGCCACGACCGCGTCGTGGTCCAGGTTGCCGGCCGCCGCGACCACAAGGTGCGGCGGCGTGTACTTGGCCGCGTAATGCTCGTTGATCTGTTCGCGGGTGATCTCGTTAATCGAGTCCACCGTGCCGAGAATCGGCCGGCCGAGCGGCGTGTCGCCGAACAGTCGCGTCGTGAACGCCTCGTGCACCGTGTCCGACGGGTCGTCCTCGTTCATCGCGATCTCTTCGAGGACGACGCCGCGCTCAGCGTCGACATCCTTCGGCGAGATCAGCGACGAGGTCACCATGTCGGACAGCACATCGACCGCCAGCGGGAGATCCGCGTCGAGCACGCGCGCGTAGTAGCACGTGTACTCCTTGGCGGTGAACGCGTTCATCTCCCCGCCGACCGCGTCCATCTCCGCGGAGATCTCCAGCGCCGAGCGCTTCTTCGTGCCCTTGAACAGCAGGTGCTCGAGGTAGTGCGTCGCCCCGGCGTGCGAGAGGTCCTCGTCCCGGGATCCGACGCCCACCCAGATGCCGAGGGCCACCGACCGCACCGCGGGCAGGAACTCGGTCACCACGCGCAGGCCGCCCGGAAGGACGGTCCTTCGCACAGTCGAGTCCGCGCTGCCCGCGATACGGATATCAGTACTGCGTTCGGTACTCATTTACTCGCGGTTTCCGCGCGGGCGGTGGCGGGTACGGCGCTGGGCGTCACCGTCGCCGCGATCCCGCGGCGCACGATCCCGCGGCGCGCGTTCGCCCGACGGCTCGCCGGCCTCGCCGCCGCTCAAGTCCTCGCCGGCCGCCTCCCGCTCGAGCACCTCGACCGGGACCAGCGAGAGCTTGCCACGGTCGTCGACCTCGCGAATCTCGACCTGGATCTTGTCGCCGATGTGGATGACCTCGTCGACGTTCTCGATCCGCCTGCCGCCGTGCAGCTTGCGGATCTGCGTGACGTGCAGCAGGCCGTCCTTGCCGGGCAGGAGCGACACGAACGCGCCGAACGTCGTCGTCTTCACCACCGTGCCGAGGAACCGCTCGCCCACCTCGGGCATGTGCGGGTTGGCGATCGCGTTGATCGCGTCCCGCGCGGCGTCGGCGGACGGTCCGTCGGTGGCACCGACGTAGATCGTGCCGTCGTCCTCGATCGTGATCTCGGCGCCGGTGTCGTCCTGGATCGAGTTGATCATCTTGCCCTTCGGGCCGATGACCTCGCCGATCTTGTCCACCGGGACCTTCAGGGTGATGATCCGCGGGGCGAACGGGGACATCTCGCCCGGTGCGGCGATGGCCTCGCGCATCACGCCGAGGATCGTCATGCGGGCGCCGTGCGCCTGCTTGAGAGCGGCGGCGAGCACGGAAGCCGGGATGCCGTCGAGCTTGGTGTCAAGCTGGAGCGCGGTGACGACGTTCTCAGTGCCGGCGACCTTGAAGTCCATGTCGCCGAACGCGTCCTCGGCACCCAGGATGTCGGTCAGCGTGACGTACTGTCCGCCCTCGTAGATCAGGCCCATCGCGATGCCGGACACCATGGCCTTGAGCGGGACGCCGGCGTTCAGCAGCGCCATCGTCGAGGCGCAGACGGACCCCATGGAGGTGGAGCCGTTGGAGCCGATCGCCTCCGACACCTGGCGGATGGCGTACGGGAACTCCTCGCGGGTCGGGAGCACCGGGATGAGCGCGCGCTCGGCGAGCGCGCCGTGGCCGATTTCGCGGCGCTTCGGCGAACCCACGCGGCCGGTCTCGCCGGTGGAGTACGGCGGCATGTTGTAGTTGTGCATGTAGCGCTTGGTGCGCTCGGGGTTCAGCGTGTCGATCATCTGCTCCATGCGCAGCATGTTCAGCGTCGTCACGCCGAGGATCTGCGTCTCGCCGCGCTCGAACAGGGCGCTGCCGTGCACGCGCGGGAGGACGCCGACCTCGGAGGCCAGCGGCCGGATGTCGGCGAGGCCGCGGCCGTCGATGCGGACGCCGTCACGGATGATCCGCTCCCGGACGAGCTTCTTGGTCAGCGACCTGAAGGCGCCGGAGATTTCCTTCTCGCGGCCCTCGAACTGCGCGGCAAGCCTCTCCTTGGCCACTTCCTTGACCCGGTCCTGCTCGGCCTCGCGCTCCTGCTTGCCCGCGATGGTGAGGGCCTTGGCGAGCTCGTCGCTGACCGCGCCCGCGACCGCGTCGTAGACGTCCTGCTGGTAGTCGACGAAGATCGGGAACTCGGCGGTGGTCGCGGCGCTGATGCCGGCTTCCTTCGCCTCGTTCGCGAGGATCGTCTGCGCTTCGCACAGCGCCTTGATGAACTGCTTGGCCTCTTCGAGGCCCTCGGCCACGGTTTCCTCGTCCGGCGCGATCGCGCCGGACGTCTCCGCGTCCGCGACGAGCTTGAGCGTTTCCGGCGTGGACTCCGCCTCGACCATCATGATCGCGACGTCGCCGTCCTCGAGCACGCGGCCGGCCACGACCATGTCGAACGTCGCGTGGCCCAACTGCTCATGCGTCGGGAAAGCGACCCACTGGTCCTTGATCAGCGCGACGCGGACGCCGCCGATCGGGCCGGAGAACGGCAGGCCCGCCAACTGCGTGGACATGGACGCGGCGTTGATCGCCACCACGTCGTACAGATGGTCGGGGTGCAGGCTCAGGATCGTGGCGACGATCTGGATCTCGTTGCGCAGGCCCTTGACGAAGCTCGGGCGCAGCGGCCGGTCGATGAGCCTGCAGGTGAGGATCGCGTCCTCGCTCGGCCGGCCCTCGCGGCGGAAGAATGAGCCGGGGATCCGGCCCGCGGCGTACATCCGCTCCTCGACATCGACGGTCAGCGGGAAGAAGTCAAGCCCTTCCTTCGGCTGCTTGCTCGCGACGGTAGCGGACAGGACGACGGTCTCGTCGTCCAGGATGGCAAGTGCGGAACCCGAGGCCTGACGGGCCAGTCTGCCCGTCTCAAACCTGATCTTGCGCACACCAAAATCGCCGTTGTCTATGACGGCTTCGGCGCTCTTCACACCCTTCACGGGTGAGACCTCCTTGCGGTAGATCCCGCACCCACCCGCCGCCGTGCCATGGTCGGCTCTGGCGTGCCCGCTCGCGTATAGCAAATGCTCCTTTGCTGCTCTCTTCGGCGCGCTCGGTGTTCTGCCTCGCGCTCCAGCGGGGTCGCCGGCCGGTCTTCGATCGAAGTCCTCGGGTCGCGCTATGGCGCGTGCCGCTTTCCGCGGCAAGAACCCGGGGACCACTACCGAGGACCGGCCCAGACGCTCGGGCCGGGGGCTACGGGATGTGTCTTTTCGCTTCTCTTTTGTTATCACGCTGGCCGGAGCCAACGTTACCGGCCCTGAGACACCGGGTCCAGCATCACTACCCGGTGGTGACGGGGCGGTTTCTACGCGGCCAACCTGTCCGGGCCGGCTCCCGGGCTTACCCCTGGAGCCTGCCCCGGCCGGCCTCCCGGGCTATCGCCGAAGGCCGAGGCGGTCGATCAGTGTGCGGTAACGGCTGATGTCCGTGTCACGCAGGTACTTGAGCAGCCGGCGGCGGCGCCCGACGAGCAGCAGCAGGCCGCGGCGGCTGTGGTGGTCATGCTGGTGCACCTTGAGGTGCTCGTTCAGGTCGTTGATCCTGCGGGTCATGAGCGCGATCTGGACCTCCGGCGAGCCGGTGTCACCCTCATTGGTCGCGTACTCCGCAAAAATCTCCTGCTTGATGTCGGTGCTGAGCGGCACGTGTCTCCCTAGAAATCGTGGCGTGTGCTTGCGGGGACTCCCCGCGAGGATGGCCGCTTGAGGGTGCAGCACATCCCTGCCGGTACTTTACCGGTAGCGTTCAACACTACCACGCAGCGTGCGCCGATCAGACCGCAACTTCCGGTCCCGCAACCGGTGCCGTAAAGGGTCGCTCCGCACCGAGGGCGTAAGCGGGTCGCGCCTAGCTGGCGGACTTATCAATCGTGAGGTCGCGTACCTCATCGACGTCGCGGTGCATCTGCTCGATGAGGTCATCGACCGAACCGAAGCGCAGCGTCCCCCGCAGTCGCGCGGCGAAGTCGATCGCCGCGTGCACGCCGTAGAGGTCCAGGTCGTCCCGGTCCAGCGCGTACGCCTCCACGGTCCGCTCGCCCTCGCCGAACGTCGGATTGGTCCCGATCGAGATCGCGGCCGGCCAGCGTTCGGCGTCACCGCCGTCCGCCGACACCGTCGCCAGCCAGCCGGCGTAGATGCCGTCGGCGGGAATCGCGGTATGCGGCGGCATTTCCAGGTTCGCGGTCGGAAATCCGAGATTCCGCCCGCGCTGGTGTCCCCGGACCACGACTCCCTCGACATGATGCGGGCGGCCGAGGACCTTGGCGGCCGCCGCCACGTCTCCGGCTTCGATCAGTTCCCTGATGGCGGTCGAGGAGATTCTCTCGCCGTCGGCATCGAGCAACGGCAGCCCTTCCGCGACGAACTCGTACTTCTCGCCAAGCTTCGCCAGCAGCGACGCGTCACCGGCCGCCTTGTGGCCGAACCGGAAATCCTCCCCCACCACGACCGCCGCCGCATGCAGCCGGTCGACCAGGACAGTGCGGACGAATTCGTCCGGGTCCAGGCGGGAAAAATCCAGCGTGAACGGGATCACGCAGACGGCGTCCACGCCCAGCCCCGCGAGCAGTTCCGCCTGCCGGCGCGGCGAGGACAGGAACGGCGGATGGCTGCCGGGCCGGACCACCTCGTCGGGATGCGGATCGAAGGTGATCACCACCACCGGCAACTGCCGCTGCACGCCGATCTCGACGGCACGCGCGACGATGCGCTGGTGTCCACGGTGCACGCCGTCGAACGCGCCGATCGTGACGACGGACTTGCCCCAGTCCGCGGGGACATCGTCTAGGCCGTACCAGCGGTACACGATTCTCCGTTCCCTGTTTGCCTCTAATAGGCACTGCGTGTTCCGGACCAAGCCTAGCCAGGTGAGCCGACCAGCGGGGACGTGGCCGCCACCTCACCGGCGATCTCGGCCGCAAATGCCGCGGGGGCCGCGATGTGACATCGGCTACGGTGGCGCCCCGGGCGGGTTCGCGGCTCGCTAGCCAGCGAAGACGGCCAAGGGGCGAAGACGGCCGTTGTCCAGGGTAACCAGGGCGATCAGCGCGCCATCGGGGGCAAAGGCCGCGATCGTCGGGGCTTCGGAGTCCCCGGATCCCGGCGGGACCGCGATACGGATGCCGTGGGCGAGTCGCTGAGCGTCTTGCTCATCCAGGTCGACGCGGGGGAATGCAACGGCAGCGGCCTGCGGGAGAGGAGTCACCACTGTCCGTTCGGCAAGATCGTCCAGAGTGCGCGCCGCGGACAGTTCGTACGGGCCGACCGCGGTGCGCCGCAGGGCCGTCAGATGCCCGCCGGTGCCGAGCGCCTCACCGAGGTCACGGGCGAGCGCCCGGATGTACGTGCCGCTCGAGCACCTGATCGTCGCTTCGAAATCCAGAAAATCCGCGGCCGAACGAACGTTGGTGACTGCGAATTCATACACTGTCACCGGCCTCGCGGCCAGTTCCGGCGCCGCGCCCGCGCGGGTCAGCTTGTAGGCGCGCTGGCCATCGACCTTGATCGCGCTGATCCCCGGGGGAACCTGCATGATGGCGCCGGTCAGCTTCGCGATCTCGGCGTCCAGTTCCTCCCGAGTGACGCCAGAGGCGGGCTTGCCGCCCGTCGGCTCGCCTTCGGCGTCGTCGGTGCTGGTCGACTGGCCGAGCCGGATCGTCGCCTCGTACACCTTCCGCGTCAGCGTCAGGTGACCGAGCAGGCGCGTGCCCTTCTCGACGCCGACGACGAGAACGCCGGTCGCCATCGGGTCGAGCGTCCCCGCGTGGCCGACACGGCGGGTGCCGACGAGGCGGCGGACCCGCGCGACCACGTCATGGGACGTCATGCCCGATGGCTTGTCGACGATTATCAATCCCGACTCGGCAGCCATCGAGTCAGTCGTCCTCGTCCTCGTCGCCGGAGTCCAGGTCCTCGTCCTCGTCCCAGTCGTCGTCGGCCGGCTTGCGGTACGGGTCCGGATCTCCCGCCCACTGTGCGCCCTCGCGAGAGCGAGCGAGTTCCTCGTCCGCCTGCTTCGCGGCCGTGACCAGCTCCTCGATGTGACGTGCGCTGTCCGGGAGCTCGTCAGCGATGAACGCCAGCGACGGGGTGTGGCGCAGCCCGATGATCCGCCCGACTTCGGAGCGGATGATCCCGGTCGCGCTCGTCAGCGCGGCGGCGGTGTCCGCCCGCTCCTCCGGGGAGCCGTACACCGTGTAGAAGACGGTCGCCTCGCGCAGGTCGTTCGTGATCCGCGTCTCCGTCACGGTGACGAAGCCGAGCCGCGGGTCCTTGACCCGGCGCTCGAGCATCTCGGCCACGATCTTGCTGATCCGTTCCGCAAGGCGGCGCGTACGGGCAGCGTCCATGATCGCGTTACTCCTCTTCGCTGAAGAGCCGCTGCCGGGCCGACAGCAGCTCGATTTCCGGCCGTGCCGCGACCAGGCGCTCGCATTCGTCGAGCACGCTGGTCGCGTTGCCGGCCGTGGCGGACACGACCGCCACCCCGATCTCGGCACGCCGGTGCAGGTCAAGATGACCGGTCTCGGCAACCGCGACGCCGGGATACCGACGCCGCAGTTCCGCGACGAGCGGCCGGACGACGCCCCTCTTCTGTTTCAGCGAGTGGACATCGCCCAGCAGCACGTCGAGTGTAAGCGCGGCTATGTACATGTGCGTGGTCAGACGCGCGGCTTCTCCCGCATCTCGAACGTCTCGATGACGTCCTCGACCTTGATGTCGTTGTAGCCGACACCGATACCGCACTCGTAGCCCTCGCGGACCTCGGTCGCGTCCTCCTTGAACCGGCGGAGCGACTCGACCGTGAGGTTGTCCGAGACCACGACGCCGTCCCGGACCAGCCGCGCCTTGCTGTTGCGGGTGATCGTGCCGGACCGGACGATGGAACCCGCGATGTTGCCGATACGCGGTACCCGGAAGATCTCCCGGATCTCGGCGGTACCGAGCTGGACCTCCTCGAACTCCGGCTTGAGCATGCCCTTGAGCGCGGCTTCGACTTCCTCGATCGCTTGGTAGATGATCGAGTAGTAGCGGATGTCGACGCCCTCGCGCTGCGCGAGTTCGCCGGCCCGCCCGGCCGGACGGACGTTGAACCCGATGATCACCGCGTCGGACGCGATGGCCAGGTTGACGTCGTCCTGCGTGATCGCGCCGACGCCGCGGCTGATGACCCGCAGGACCACTTCCTCGCCCACGTCGAGCTTGAGCAGCGCGTCCTCCAGTGCTTCCACCGAGCCGGACACGTCGCCCTTGATGATCAGCAGCAGTTCTTCGCGCTCGCCGGCCTTCAGCGCCGACTCCAGGTCTTCCAGCGTCACGCGGCGGCGGCGCTGGGCGAACTGAGCGGTCCGTTCCCGAGCCTCACGTCGCTCGGCGATCTGCCTGGCCATCCGGTCGTCGGAGACAACGAGGAAGTTGTCGCCGGCCTTCGGCACGGCGGTGAGGCCGAGCACCTGAACCGGACGGGACGGCGGCGCCTCGGAGAGGTTGGCGCGGTTCTCGTCGAGCATCGCCCGGACGCGGCCGTAGGCCTCGCCGCAGACGATCGAGTCGCCGACGTGCAGCGTGCCACGCTGCACGAGGACGGTCGCCACGGGACCGCGGCCCTTGTCGAGCTCGGCCTCGATCGCGACGCCCTGGGCGTCCTGGTTCGGGTTGGCGCGCAGGTCAAGCGCCGCGTCCGCGGTGAGGATGACCGCCTCGAGCAGGCTGTCGAGACCGATGCCCTTGGTCGCGGAGACGTCGACGAACTGGGTGTCACCACCGAATTCCTCGGCGACGAGACCGTACTCGGTGAGCTGGGCCCGCACGCGTGCCGGGTCGGCGCCCTCCTTGTCGATCTTGTTCACCGCCACCACGATCGGCACGCCGGCCGCCTGGGCGTGGTTGAGCGCCTCGGTGGTCTGCGGCTTCACGCCGTCGTCCGCCGCGACGACGAGGACCGCCAGGTCGGTGGTCTCCGCGCCGCGGGCACGCATGGCGGTGAACGCCTCGTGACCCGGGGTGTCGATGAAGGTGATCTTCCGCTCTTCGCCGTCGATCTCGGTCTGCACCTGATAGGCGCCGATGTGCTGGGTGATGCCACCCGCTTCGCGCGCCACCACGTTGGTGTGCCTGATCGCGTCGAGGAGCTTGGTCTTGCCGTGGTCGACATGGCCCATGACCGTGACGACCGGGGGCCGCGACACGAGGGCTTCCTCGCCGCCCTCGTCCTCGCCGAACTCGATGTCGAACGCCTCGAGCAGTTCCCGGTCCTCTTCCTCGGGGGAAACGACCTGGACGTTGTAGTTCAGTTCGGCGCCGAGCAGTTGCAGCGTCTCGTCGTTGACCGACTGGGTCGCGGTAACCATCTCGCCGAGGTGGAACAGCACCTGCACGAGGCTCGCGGGGTTGGCGCCGATCTTGTCCGCGAAGTCGGACAGGGACGCACCGCGGGACAGGCGGATGACCTGGCCCTGACCGCGCGGGACCGAGACGCCGCCGATCGCCGGCGCCTGCATGTTGTCGAACTCTTGCCGACGCTGCTTCCTCGACCTCCGGGCGCGGGCCGGCTTACCGCCCGGGCGCCCGAAGGCACCCGCGGTGCCGCCGCCGGGACGACCACGGCCACCGCCGCCACCGCCGCCGGGACGGGCCGGAGCGCCGCCGCCGCCGCCACCGGGACCGCCGCCACCTGGACGGGGACCGCCGCCGCCACCGGGACGCGGACCGCTGCCGGCACCGGCCGGACGACCGCCGCCGCCACCGGGACGAGCACCCGCGCCGGGACCACCGGGACGCGGGCCACGCCCGCCGGGACCGCCCGAACCCGGGCCGCCACGGCCCCCGCCGAGGCTGCTAGCCGGACGGGACGGCATGTTCATCGGGCTGGGACGCGGGCCACCGGGACGCGGACCACCGGGACGCTGGCCGCCATCGCCACCCGGACCGGACGTGCCGGGAGCGCCGGCACGCGGCGGACGCGGACCACCGGGACGCGGACCACCGGGACCGCCGCTGGGCGCGCCCGGACGCGGTCCGCGGTCAGCGCGATCCCGGTCACCGCGATTGCTGTCACGATCCCTGTTGTCGCGATCCCTGGTATCGCGATCCCTGGTATCGCGATCCCTGCCGTCGCGATCCCTGGTGTCGCGATCACGCTCGGCGGGCCGGCCGCCGGCTGGAGCGGAACCCATGCCGGTCGCGGTCGAACTGAACGGGTTGTTGCCGGGACGCGGCCCAGGCCTCGGGCCACGCTGGCCGGGACCGGCCGGGCGCGCCGCACCGGGACGCGAACTGCCCGGTCGCGGAGCACCGGGACCCTGCGAGCCTGTCTGCGGACCACCCGGTCGCGGGGCGCCCTGACGCGGGCCCGCCGGTCGCGGGCCTGGTGCCGACTGGCCTCCTTGGCCGCCCTCGCCGCTGCCCTGACCCTGCTGGCCGCCTTGGCTCTGCTGGCCGCCTTGACCGGCCTGGCCGCCTTGACCGGGCTGGCCACCGGACGGGCGCGGGCCCGGCGCGGGGCGTCCGCCCGCCGGCGCGGTCGGCTCCGCCGGTGCGGTCGGCGCCGCCGACGCGATTGGCGCTGCCGGTGCCGCCGGCGCTGCCGGCGTGGTTGGCACTGCCGGTGCGGTTGGCGCTGCAGGTGCGGTTGGCGTAACGGGAGCATGGCCTTGTGCCGCTGCCGCTGGCGTGCCGACGCCGGGCACGGGCGGAACGGGACGCGGCGGACCGGGACGCGGCACCGGCCTGCTCGCGGAAGCGGGAGCCACCGCACCGTCACCCTGGACCGACGCGGCGGCAGGAGAGCCGACGCTGGGCGCGCCGTTTCCTGGCATGCCGGGAACGCCGGCCGGTGGCGCCGGGCGCGGCGAAACGCCGGCCGGCGTGCCCTGACCACCCTGCGCGGCCGGAACAGGACCTTGCACACCTGCGCCCTGACCACCCCGGGGGCCGGGCCGGGGCACGGCACCGCCTGGAACCCCGCCTGGCGCGCGGTCGCCACGACGCCCGTCACCTTGATCCCGGCCGCCCTGATCGCGGCGGCCGCCGGGCGCCTGCGGCCGGTTGTCGGCGGGTCCTCCCGCCCGCTGGCCCTGCCGCCCCGCCTTAGCCGAATCCCCGGAGAACTGCTCTTTGAGCCTGCGGACGACCGGCGCCTCGATCGTCGATGACGCCGAACGCACGAACTCGCCCATTTTCTCGAGCTCAGCCATGACGGCCTTGCTCTCTACCCCGAACTCCTTAGCGAGTTCGTATACCCGGACCTTCGCCACTATGCTCCTCTGCTCGGCCCTTGCGGTGGGCCATCTACCGGATCATCAGCCGATCCGGGGCAGAGTGTGCTCCGGGCCGGCGTCAGCTCATGCCGTTCATCGCCTTGTGCTCATCGAGCGCTCATAGCTTCTCGACCTGCTTTCCTTACAGGTTTCTGTCACCGACACTCGCCTATTTCCCGCACTCGGGGGCGGTGCTTCCCGCACTCGTCTCCGGGCGCTCCTGACGCGATGTCTTCCCTCGTCGCTCGGCCACAATCGCCTCGCTCCTCAGTCCAGACACCGCCGCGCCCTTCAACCACTGCTCGTTATGTTATGCCCGGCGGATCCGTCCGTGAAAGATACGAAAACAGCGGGCCCGTGTCGAGCGGACCCTGCGCACGCAGCGCGCGCGGGAACGCCCGGCGCCGCTGCGCCAGTTCGAAGCACGCCCGGCTTGGATGCAGGTACGCACCCCTGCCCGGCTGCCGCGCTTGGGGGTCAGGGACGATACCGCTCCCGGCCGCCACGAGGCGAAGCAGGCTGGACTTCGCCGCGCGCTCCTTGCACCCGACGCATGTGCGCACCGGGACTATCCCCGGATGCGGGTACTCAGTTCGCGCGATCATTCCACACGAAAGTCTACCGCCTCAACCCGACCGCGGGCACGTGCTATTCCGCCCCCGGGCGTCCCTCAGCGCATGGCCCGAGCCTTGCCCGACTCGCTGACCCGCCTGGTTCAGGCGTCCGCGGCCGGCGCCGCGGCGCTGTCGTCGTCGACAGGGCCATCGCCGTCAGCGGGGCCGTCGTCGGCGGGGCCATCGCCGCCTTGCGATGCCGCCTGCCGCGGCGCCGTGTCCTGCACAGCGTCGGACCTGATGTCGATCCGCCACCCGGTGAGCCGGGCGGCCAGCCGGGCGTTCTGGCCTTCCTTGCCGATTGCCAGCGAGAGCTGGTAGTCGGGGACAACGACACGTGCCTCCATCGCGGCCGCATCGACAACGTCGACACGGTTGACGCGCGCGGGTGACAGGGCGTTGGCCACGAACTCGGCCGGATCGTCGGAGTAGTCGACGATGTCGATCTTCTCACCGTGCAGTTCCGCCATGACGTTCCGCACGCGGCTGCCCATCGGCCCGATGCAGGCGCCCTTGGCGTTCACGCCCTGCTGGTGGGACTGCACCGCGATCTTGGTCCGGTGCCCCGCCTCGCGGGCGATCTTGACGATCTCCACCGCGCCGTTCCCGATCTCCGGAACTTCCAGCGCGAACAGCTTGCGCACGAGGTCGGGATGCGTCCGCGACAAGGTCACCGAGGGACCGCGGTGCCCTTTGCGCACCCGCCATACGTAGCAGCGGATCCGCTCGCCGTGCACGTAACGCTCACCGGGCACCTGCTCGGCCGGCGGGAGGACGGCCTCGATCTTGCCGAGGTCCACGAGCACGGTGCGCGGGTCGTTGCCCTGCTGGATCACGCCGGCGACGATGTCGCCCTCGTGCCCCGCGTACTCGCCGAACGTCATCTCGTCCTCGACGTCACGCAGACGCTGGAGGATCACCTGGCGCGCGGTGGTCGCGGCTATCCGGCCGAACCCGGCCGGCGTGTCGTCATACTCCCGCCCGGGCGAGCCGTCTTCGGTGGCCTCGCGGGCCCACACCGTGACGTGCCCGCTGATCCGGTTGACCTCCACGCGCGAAACGGGGTTGGCCCCCGGGGTCTTGTGGTACGCCATCAGCAACGCGTCCTCGATCGCCTTGATGGCCGTCTCGGACGAGATGTCCTTCTCGCTCTCAAGGCTGCGGAGCGCACCCAGGTCAATGTCCATCGCCGCCAGCTCCAAGCTCTGCTTCGTCGGCAAGCATGTCATCCGGCACCCCGTCGTCGGGATGTTCGTCGTCAGCAAACTCGTCGGGCAAGTGTCCGAACTCCACCTGGAGCGCGCCCGGGCCGAGCACGTGGTAGGGGAACTCGCGCTCTTCGCCCGCCACGTCGAGCGCCACGTTGCCGTCGTCCGCCCGCAGCACCCTGCCCTGCAGGGTTCCTTCCGCCGAGACCTTCACCTTGACCAGGCGCCCTACGGCGCGCCGCCAGTGCCTAGGCTCGGTGAGCGGCCGGTCCACGCCAGGGGAGGAAACTTCAAGGGTGTAAGCCGTGTCACCCATCACGTCCGTCGCATCGAGCGCCGTGGAGATATCACGGCTGACGAGCGCCGCGTCATCAAGGCTGACGCCTGAGTCGCTGTCGACTGTTATGCGCAGCAGCCGCCGCCGCCCGGCGATGGTTGCCCGCACTGACTCCAGATCCATGCCGGCGGCGGTCACCACCGGCCGGATCAAGCCAGCCAGGCGTTTTTCATCCACCGGGCCGGCGGCGGGGCGAGTGCCACCGGGCATTATGACCTCCTCGTTCACGAGCCGTCCGCTGACAGTGCCGCTGGCAGTGCCGCGATACGGTCCGCGATCAGGACTCTTATCTTCGCAGGTCTAGCCTATCGGGCGCATGGACTACACGCCGATACGACAGCGTCACGGGGCAGTCACGATGGCGGATTCGGCCGTCGCGGCGGCCGCGCGGCGCGGCATCGGCGCCGTCGCGGCATACGCAAAGTCCGTCCCCGACACGCGCGGCCTGCCCGACGCGGTAACCGCGGAAAAGTAACTTGATCTCTATGTACAACGCGACCTTATCGCGTTATTCCCGCGACCTAGCCCGGCGCGGCGGCTAGCCGCGCGGGAGAGACAGCACGCGCGCGATCGTGGTGGCGGCCAGGTCCAAGTCGTCCGCCACCGAGATGCGCTCGGCCCACGACCACCAGAACCAGCAGAGACCATCGTGACCGCGGACGGCGTAGACGTTATCCTCCAGGGCGCGCGCGGCGGGGTTCACGACGTACACGCTGGGCATCCGGCCGTGCGGCGTCATGACCCAGGCCTCCAGGCCACGGTGCGTCAGTTCCTCGGCCAGCTTGTCCAGGTAGACAGACTCGTGGTTTCCCTTGGATTCCACCGATATCACCGTCGTCACAAATAGTAGTTCTCCGGAACTCAGAGTACCGGATGAATTCCATGCCTCACGGATCCAGCTCAAGACTTGCCAGGTCAGACCGTGCATGCCCAAATGTGACCGCGCGATCGCCTACCGCTTAGTGATGCGGCTCACAGCTATGGTACGTAACAAAGTTCGCCGGGGAGGGTTTCCTCGTGCAAAACGGTGAGTCGTGATACGGCACGGGTAAGCGCCACATAGAGCCGGCGCAGCCCGTAGGTCTCGCCGGAGGCGGCGGCGATACGCGCAGGCTCGGCGAGCACGACATGGTCGAATTCGAGGCCCTTGACGAGGGTGACCGGGACGACGACCAGCCGTTCCGTGTTCCCGTCCGCATCTCCCGAGCCCACTACCGCGAAATCCAGCCTCGCCGCCGTCAGCGCCGCCGCGACGTCGCCGACGCAGTCGTCGGCACAGATGACCGCCACCGAGCCCGGCGCGCCGAGCGCACGAGCGCAAACGGCGGCGACCCGCGGGTACATGGCACCGGCCGGGACCGGAGAGACCGTGAGGGATGCCTCGTCCGACCGCAGTGACTCCGCCGGGCGCAGTCCTGGCGCGATCGAGGGCAGGAGGCGCGACGCGTAGTCGAGGATCTCCTGTGGCACCCGGTAGCCGACCCCGAGTTCGCGCAGCGACGCGTCCGCCTTCCCCAGGTGTCCGAGCAACGATTCCCAGGACGACGTCGCCCATGGCGTCGTCCCCTGCGCGATGTCGCCCAGCACGGTCGCCGCCCCGGTGGAGCACCGCCGCCCGACGGCCCGCAGTTCCATCGGCGACAGGTCCTGCGCCTCGTCCAGCACGACGTGCGCCAGGCTGGGCGTCCGCTCGATCAGGTCGGACGCCTCGTCGATCAGCACCAGGTCGGCTCGCGACCACTTCGCCGACCCTGGCCCGCGCGGCGCCGGGTCCCACAAGATCGCCTTCTGCTCCGCCTCCGTCAAGATCCCGTCCGCCGCCGCGGCCAGCGCCCCCGCGGACGACAGCAGGCCGAAAAGGAGCCGCTTCGCCTCGACCTTCGGCCACACTTCGCTGACGACCGCGCGCACCGGCGCCGACCGCCGCACCGCGTCGTGCGTCCGGTCGTCGCAGGTCTCCCCCGCCGCCTCCATCTGGGTGAGGATTACATGCGCGATCCGGTGCCCGAACAGTTCGCGGCCCGCCCCGTACCGCACACCGCGCGTCCTGAGTTCCCCGGCCAGTTCAGCGATCTCGTAGGCCGACACTCGCCAGCGCCGCGATCCGCGCGCAAGCACGAGCGCTCGCCCTGGATCGCGCAGCGACGACCACAGCGCCCCGCGCAGGACTTCCGCCATCCGGGCGTCCGACTTGACCCGCGCGCTCTCGTCGCTGTCGGTTGCCTTCACGGGCACGGAGGCCACCAGGTCCGTCACCGTGGCCTGCGAGACGTCCAACTCGCCGAGCGCGGGCAGCACGTTCCTGATGTAAGACAGGAAGGCAAGGTTCGGCCCGACCACGATCACGCCGCGGCGGGTGACCTTTTCCTTGTGCGCGTACAGCAGGTACGCCACGCGGTGCAGGCCGACCGCGGTCTTGCCCGTCCCCGGTGCGCCCTGCACGCACACGGTGCGGTCCGCGTCCGCCCGCACGATGTCGTCCTGCTCGGGCTGGATGGTGGCGACGATGTCGCGCATCGGCCCGGACCGCGGCCGCTCGATTTCGGCGACCAGGAGCTTGGAAACCCCTTTTTCTCCCGAACGATCCCCGGTCCCTCCTCCGCCGAACCCCTCGTCTTCGTATGCGGTGAGGTCTCCCCCCGCGAAGCCGAACCTGCGCCGCAGATGCAGTCCCATGGGATCGGCTGTGCTCGCGCGGTAGAACGGGGTGGAGACCGGGGCCCGCCAGTCGAGCACGACGGGCGTCCCGTCCCGATCGTGGACATGCCGCCTCCCTATGTGGAAGGTGCTGCCCTTGAAGTCAGAGTCGTCCGCGTAGTCGAGCCGGCCGAAGAACAAGGGCGCGTCCGGCAGGTCTTTCAGGGATTCCGCGCGGCGCCAGAGGTCCGCCCTGAGGTACTCCAGGGACACCGGATCCGCGGCCATCGGGTTGATCGCGAGCACGTCCTCGCGCATGAGGCGCAGATAGTCGCGGGACTCGGTGAGATAGGCGCGTTCCGCGCCGATTACCGGGTCTTCGTCGTCGTCCCCGGGCATGGCGAAGTCTCCGGACATGGCGAACCCCCTGCGTGGATGGCGGGCGAAACTCAAGACTTTAGCGTCGGCGCCCCGCAAAAGTCACATCGTTTTCGCGCACGCGTTGTCTTCCCGCACACTGGGTGCATGGGCCAGCTCACAGTGCGCAAAGGGACATGGACGCTCGAGGACCGCTTCGCCTCGCCGTGGCAATACCTGCCGGTCGAGGTGCCGCCCGGGTCGTTCGGCCTGCGGGTGGAACTGGAATACGACCGCTCCGGAGCGGTGCTGGATCTGGGCTGCCTCGGTCCCTCCGGTTTCCGCGGCTGGTCTGGCGGCGCCCGCGAGTCGTTCGTCATCACGGCGAACGCCGCGACTCCCGGCTATCTGCCCGGCGAGGTCGAGGCGGGCGTGTGGCAAGTGGTCCTGGGCTTGCACATGCTCCCCGCGGAAGGCACCCGTTACCGCGTCACAGCGGAAACCTTCACCGGCGCCACGTCCGTCCCCCATCTCGGCGACGACCCCGCCTCGCCTGTGCCGACTGAGCAGCCAGCGCCCGCCAAGCGGCCGCCGCGCCGGGACCTTCCCGCTTCCGCCGGCCGGCGGTGGCTGGCCGGTGACCTGCACTCGCACACCGTCCATTCCGACGGCGTGATGACCGTGCCGGAACTCGCGGTCTTCGCGGCGGAACGGGGTCTGGACTTCCTCGCGGTCACCGACCACAACACGGTCAGCCACCACGGCGAACTGCCCGCCGCGTCCGCCCGGTACGGCGTCGCGCTGATCCCTGGTCAGGAGGTCACGACCGCCGATGGCCACGCTGGCGTGCTCGGCGACACAGGCTGGATCGACTTCCGCGGATCTCCGGATTCCTGGCTCGACGCGGCCGAGGCGGGCGGCGGGCTGATGTCGGTCAACCACCCGATCGCGGGGCCGGTGAGCTGGATGCACCCGATGCGCCGCCGCCCGCCGCTCGTCGAGGTCTGGCACTGGAGCTGGCTGGACCTGAGCTGGACGACGCCGCTGGCCTGGTGGCAGGCCTGGGATCCGGCCGCCATCCCTGTCGGGGGCAGCGACTGGCATCGTCCTGGCTCCGACGCTCCGCTCGGCACGCCTACGACCTGGGTCGAGGCCGAATCCGCCGAGCCCGGGGCCATCCTGGACGCACTGCGGACCGGCCGGGTGGCGATCTCGGCGGGGCGGGACGGCCCGGTGCTGCTGCGCCATGAGGGCGACCTTGTCGCCGTCGGAGCGGACGGGCTGATCCTCGCGGGTCCCGAGGGGGGCTATCGCCGGATTCGCGCTGACGTCGCGCGAATGCCGGAAGCTCCCGGCTATCACCGCCTGCTCACCCCGGCCGGCGCGACCGCGGCGCTGACGCCCTGACCCAGTCCCTGATCCCAGCGGAAGACCCGGGCCGCTGCCCTAATTCCCGGCTAGATCCCGGCTAGCAGGTTCGCGCGGGCGTGGAGCAGGGCGCGATGCGCGGTAACGTCGTCTGCCTCGTCGGGCTTGGCGGGGCACTCGCCGGCCGCGATCGCCTGCTGGAGGCGAGTGCCGAGTGCACGGGCCTCCATCTTCTCGAACACCACCAGCGGGTCGCTTTCCGCGGCCATCCAGGTCTTGTCCAGCAGGCCCTCGGCGTCGTCGACCCACACGTCCCTGATCCCCCCGCCCTTGTTGTGGTCGATCAGCACGGACAACGCGTGCGACCTGGCGCCGTAGTCAAAGGTCGCGGTCAGCGATTCCTGCTGACCGCTGATATCGCTGTAGTGCCAGCAGTCACCAACGGCGGGCGTGCCCAGGTCCCTGGCCCAGGTAGGGTCCGGGATGCCAGTCGCCACGGTTCGTTCGGCTGCATGGGTTGCCTTTTGCCGCAGTTCGGGCGTGCCGAGCACCGCGAAGATGCGCAGCAGGGCGAGGCCCTCGGGCGTCGCGGCTTCTTCCGCGGCGGGGACCAGCGAGGCGGCCAGTGCGGACATGGCCTCCGGCTGACCGCCCGTGGTACGGGCCAGGGCGCCGATGATGTCCGAACCCCAGAGCTCCGCGTCGACGGGCGCGTGCACGTGTGCCAGGACATCGTGCGCCTCGCGCAGAATAACGCCGTACGCCGCAGTCGGCGCAATAGGCGCGAAAAGCTGCTCAATGTCGGGTTCGCCGGAATCCATGCTGGGTATCCTCCCACGTCGCGCGCCCGCGCGCCTGATTCCGCGCCCGAAAGCGCCCGTCCCGGCGGGCCCAGTGCGGACTGGCCCGCCGGGACGAGAACGCGTCGCGGCCTAGCCCAGCGGGATGCCGGCTACTGTCAGGCCGCCGAGTATCGGGCCGCCGCTCCCCGCTGAACCGTCGAGCAGTTCGGTCACGCCGGCCACGTTGCCGCTCACGGGCGCCAGAGGGGCTGCCACCTTCGGCAACAGGCCTCTTCTGCCCGATCCCGAGGACTTCGCCTTGCCGAGGATCCGGCTGGCCCGCACGGTCCTGGCCAGGGACTGAACGATCGTCCGCGAACCGGCGGCACCTTCGACGGAGTTGCCGGCAGCGGCCACGCCGGGCAGTTTGGCGGCGCCCGAGGCGACGCTCGCGCCCGGAACGGCCGAGGAGATCTGCGTGAGGGGCGATGCGAGCCGCAGCGGAGCCGACACGCCCTTCGCCACCACCACAGAGTCCCGGGTCACATGGCGGGCAAGGCCGCGCGCCGCCGGCGCAAGCCCGCGGGCCGCCAGGGTGACGTCGTTGGCGGCCGTTCTTCGCGTCTGATTAATCGAGGGCAGGGAGGATACGACGGCCCTCGCCGGCGCCGCGCCCGTCACAGTCACCGGGATCACGCCGCTGCGGGCGACGGCCAGCAGGGCTGAGTTGGCGGCATTCGTCGAGGCGTACGCAGTCCCGGCGGCGAGGACGCCAGCCGCCACGAACGCGACAGACGCGGCACCGATTTGGCGCTTGTACACGGATAACTCCATTTCCGTCGGAGGGTCTAGCTGCTGTGACACGTGCTGATCCGACGCCGGGACCATAGCATGCACACAGTAACCGCGTAGCCACTCTTTGAGATTGAAGCTGTTCAGCGCGTGCGCGCGAAGCACCCAGCGAGGTGGTCGTTGACGATGCCGCACGCCTGCATGGTCGCGTACGCGGTGACAGGGCCGGTAAAGGTGAACCCGTGCTTGCGCAGTTCGGCGGAAAGACGCTTCGAGGCCTGAGTGGACGATGGCACGTCAGCTAGCGTCCGGGGGGCCGGGCGTTCCCGCCCGTCTTCCTCCGCGTAGCTCCAGACGAGGTCACTCAGGCCGGACGGCAAGACGAGCGCAGCCCGGGCATTGACGATCGCCGCGTTGACCTTCGCCCGGTTCCGGACGATACCCGAATCTGACATCAGCCGCTCGACGTCGCCTGGCCCGAAAGCCGCCACCGCCGCGATCTCGAAACCCGCGAATGCCCTGCGGAAATTCTCCCGCTTGCGGAGAATCGTCAGCCAGGACAGCCCCGACTGGAACGCCTCGAGGCAGAGTCGCTCGAAGATCACCTGGTCCCCCCGGACCGGGCGTCCCCATTCGTCGTCGTGATAGGCGACATACTCAGGCGCGCTCAGACCCCACGGGCAGCGCAGCCGCCCGTCCGGCCCCGGCACGGCCGAACTTGGTGCCGTCGCCGCGGTCTCGGGTGCTGGGGTCTCGGGTGCTGGGGTCTCGGGTGCTGGGGTCTCGGGTGCTGGGGTCTCGGGTGCTGGGGTCTCAGTCATGTGACTGCTCGGGCGGGGTGCCGCCGCCGCTGACGCCGCGCTCGCGTTGTCCTTCGCCGCCGCCACTTGGGCCGGGTTCACCGCCGCTGACGCCTGGTTCGCGCAGGCGACCGCTTCCCTCGCCGGCGGCGGGACTGGCGCTCGCGGCCGACGTCGCGGGGTCCGGGGCCGCATTCTCCGCGGGCACACCGGCCGCCGGAGCGACGAGGTCCTCCGGAGCGACGACGAGCTTCTGCGAAAAAGCGGGATTCTCAGGACTGACGGGATTCTCAGGACTCACAGGGGTTGCGCGGGTCTCGTGGGGAGGAACGCGGGCAACAGCGGGCAGAGCGGGCGCGGCGAACCCCTCGGTCCTGCGGTGCCGCGCCGCCGCGTACGGCGGGCTGCTCGGCGGCCGCGGGGCATGGTCGCGGCTGAGGTCGGTGACAAGCTGCTCAAGCGCGACTATTCGCACATCGCGGTCCCGGATCGACTTGGCGATCCGTTCCAGGGCTTCGTCCGTGGCCTGCAGACTGTAACCCCACAGCGCCGTCGGCGGCCGGAGCAGCGCGACGTCGGTCGCGGACACCGGCCCCAGATCTAGCGGGGCATAGTCGATGTTCTCTGCTGACAACTCGCCGCCGCGCCCGGTGGCGACGTAGATGACAACCGCCAGGACGACGAGGGCGACGATCACTATCACGACAGGCACATAAGGAATCGTGCCATACTGCCGCAGTGAAGCCGACCGGCTACAGCACGGCGGCGCTCATAAACCCCACGCCAGGGGATGACCGACGACGACATCGAGTGCATCGAGGAAGGCGGCACCGAGCCCACCGCCCCCTTGCTTAGGCTCCTCGCCTTGTGAAGCCGTTCACAAAGCGCTTCCGCGGAAACGCGCTGTCACGCCGCGACGGGCGCTTGCCGGGGTAACCGGCGTACTTACACGGCCCCACGCGTGATCAGCCACGGCCGCCTGCCGGTCATCCTTCAGAGCGAATGCCATGAATGAGACCCGCTCGTGAATCAGCTGGCGTCGCCGTTCGCGCCGGGGACGTCGAAGCCCGCCTCGGCGTGCGCCTGCTTGATGATCGCCACGACCTCGGCCGCGTCGTCCGCCACCGTGACGAGGTCGAGTTCGCGCGGGTGGATGTTGCCCTCTGCCAGTACCTTCTCCTTCAGCCAGTCCAGCAGCCCCGACCAGTACGACGACCCGACGAGCACGATCGGGAAGCGCGTGATCTTCCCCGTGGCGACCAGGGTGACCGCCTCGAACAACTCGTCCAGGGTGCCGTAGCCGCCAGGCAGCACGACGAACGCCTGGGAGTACTTGACGAAGACCGTCTTGCGCACGAAGAAGTACCGGAACTCCACGCCCACGTTCACGTAGTCGTTGAGGCCGCTCTCCATCGGCAGTTCGATACCGAGGCCGACCGACACGCCGCCCGCCGCCGTGGCGCCCTTGTTAGCGGCCTCCATGATCCCCGGGCCGCCCCCGGTGATCACGGCATAGTCGGCCCCGGCCAGCCCCGACGCGATCTCCACCGCCAGGTCGTATTCGGGAGAGCCGGGCAGCGTGCGTGCGGACCCGAAGATCGAGACCGCCTTGCCGAGTTCCGCGAGCAGCCCGAAGCCCTCGACGAACTCGGCCTGGATGCGCATGATCCGCCACGGATCGGTGTGCACCCAGTCGGAAGGACCGCGCCGGTCGAGCAGGCGCTGATCGGTTGTCGTCGTCGGTATCTGCGTGCCGCGCAACGTCACCGGGCCCTGGCGTCGGACCCGGCGATGCGGTTGGCCATTATTCCCGCTCATATCACATTCCACGGTAGCCAATTACCACGAGTGGTCGGACAGGAATGCGAGTATGCGCCGGTGAACTTCAGCCGTCAACTCCGTGGTCGCGCAGGATGCTGTTGAGCGCCGACTTGTCGTGCCGCTCTCCCTCGGAAAGCCGCTTCAGGATCAGCACGGCGGGCAGCCCGTACTCGCCGCCGGGAAACGTCCGGAATCGAGTGCCGCTGACCGCCACCGACCACGCGGGAACCTCGCCGCGCGGTAGTTCCTCGCCGGTTTCCACGTCGATCACGTGGGTCGTCCTGGTGATGTTGGTGCCCGCCCCCAGCACCGCACCGGTGCGCACCCGGGCACCCTCGGCCACGATCGACCGGGAACCGATGAAGCACTCGTCCTCGACGACGACCGGGACCGCGTTCGCGGGCTCGAGCACCCCGCCGATGCCGACGCCACCCGACAAGTGCACATTCTTACCGATCTGGGCGCAAGAGCCCACCGTCGCCCACGTGTCCACCATCGTGCCGGAGTCCACGTACGCGCCGATGTTCACGAACGACGGCATCAGCACCGTCCCGGGCGCGAGGTACGCACCCCAGCGCGCGATCGCGCCCGGCACCACGCGCACCCCGTCCAGGCGGGTCTTCAGCGGCACCCTGTCATGATGCCGGAAGTCACCCACCTGCGACTGCGCCATCGGCAGGACTTTGAACGCCAGCAGGATCGCCCGCTTGGCACGCTCGTCGACGACTACCGTGCCGGTCTCCGCGTCCACGAACGCCACTCGGGCCTGTCCGGAGTCAATCTGGTCAACGGCGGCGACAATCTCAGCGCGCGCGGCGGAATCTTCCGAGGTCAGCTCGGCACGCTGCTCCCACAGGTCGTCGATAGCCTCCGGCAGCGGGGAATTCAGGGACTCGCTCATGGGGTGGGAGACTACCGAATGGCAGCGGAACTCCGCGCGCGCAGGTAGCGTCAGTGCTGTGCCGACGACTACTTCGTGGCGCGTAGAGCCAAACAGGTATCACCGCCCGTCGTGGCGCCGGCCACTGATCGCGCTCGGCGTCGTGATCATTGTTCTCGCCATCGCCGCATACGCCGGCTACACCGCCTATCAGCATTTCGTCGTGAGGCTGCTCACGGTTCCCGGCTGCCAGGCGGGGACGGGCGGCAACGCGATTCCGCTTGAGTTCGACCAAGCGCAGGATGCCGCGACGATCGCCGACGTCGCCGTCTACGACCAACTCCCGCGGCAAGCGCTCACGATCGCCTACGCGACGGCAATCCAGGAGTCGAAGCTGGAGAACCTGGACTACGGCACGTCCGACTCCGTCGGCATCTTCCAGCAACGGCCCTCCATGGGCTGGGGCACGGCCCAGGAACTGGAAAACCCCGTGTACGCCGCGCAGGCCTTCTTCGAAACCGGGCCCTCCGCGCTCGCCAAGGTCCCGGGCTACACGTCGATGTCCGTCTCCGCGGCCGCGCAGGCGGTGCAGCGCAGCGCCGACGGCAGCGCCTATCAACAGTGGGCGGGCGAGGGCGGGCAACTCGCCGCGGACTTCACGACCACGCCGGCCGCCGTGACCTGCTGGTACGACCCGTCCACCCAGGCGGCCCAGGAAGGCGTCTCCCCCAAGCTCGACCTCAGCGGGGCGCTCAAGGGTCTGGAAGGGACGTTCGGGACACCACGGGCAGATGGGGTTGTGACAGGAGTCACCACGGGTCGTTCGGGAGATTCGGATATTTTCGACACGACGAAGGCGGGCGGCTGGGCGGTCGCGAACTGGCTGGTGACTAACGCCAGTTCGTACGGGATCACGCGGGTGTCCTACGACGGATACCAGTGGACGGCGTCGCTGACCGAGACCAGCTGGCAGTCCGTTTCCGGGAGTAGCGCCGGAAGTATTGTCGCCAGCTAGCACAGCATGCCCGCGAACCCGTCATACTGTGCTGTAGCAGGGTTAAGAAGTGGAAGAGGAGCTCACGTGACCTACGTCATCGCGCAGCCGTGCGTCGATGTGCTTGACAAGGCTTGCATCGAAGAGTGCCCGGTGGACTGCATCTACGAGGGCGACCGCATGCTGTACATCCATCCCGACGAGTGCGTGGATTGCGGCGCCTGCGAGCCCGTATGCCCGGTTGAGGCCATCTACTACGAGGACGACGTCCCCGACCAGTGGAAGGACTACTACAAGGCCAACGTCGACTTCTTCCAGGAGCTGGGCTCCCCGGGCGGCGCGTCCAAGGTGGGCAAGGTCGGCAAGGACCACCCGCTGGTGGCGGCGCTCCCGCCGCAAGCCGCCGACGAGTGACGCTCGCCGCACGCATTCCCGAATACCCCTGGGACGCACTGGCGCCCCTTACGGAGAAGGCCCGCGCCTTCCCCGGGGGCGCCGTGGACCTGTCGCTGGGGTCGCCGGTCGACCCGGTGCCCGCAGTCGTCCAGGACGCGCTGGCGAAGGCCGCCGACGCGCCGGGCTACCCGCGGACAGCCGGGACGCCCGCGCTACGGGAAGCGGCCGCCGGATGGCTGGCACGCTCGTTTGACGTGCACGTTCCGCCGTCCGCAGTGCTGCCGGTCGTCGGGACCAAGGAGTTCATAGCCTGGCTGCCGACCCAGCTTGGCCTCGGCGCCGGCGATACGGTGATTTATCCGTCTCTGGCGTACCCGACGTACGCGGTCGGGGCGCAACTGGCGGGCGCTTCGCCCGTGGCTGGCGACATCGAGGCCGGCGAGATCGTGGCTGGCGACAGAGTGGCTGGCGACAGAGTGGCTGGCGACGTCCCGGGTGATGTTCCCGGCGATTCGGCACGCCTGCTGTGGGTCAACTCACCGTCCAACCCGACGGGGCGCGTGCTCTCGCCGGAGTCGCTACGGTCCGCGGTGGAATGGGCCCGGTCCCGCGGGTGCGTGGTTGCCTCCGACGAGTGCTACATCTCACTGGGCTGGGACGTCACGCCCGTGTCGGCGCTGCACTCCTCGGTCCGCGGTGACTCGCTGTCTGGCGTGCTCGGTGTTTTTTCTCTATCCAAACGTTCCAGCCTGGCTGGCTACCGTGCCGGATTTGTCGCCGGTGACCCGGAGCTGATCGCCCAGTTGCTGCTGATCCGCAAGCAATCCGGGATGATCGTGCCGCAGCCGGTGCAGGCCGCGATGACCGCCGCCTTGCTCGACGACGTGCACGCCGGGGAGCAGAAGGAGCGGTACCGCGCGCGGCGCGGCGTGCTGCGTTCCGGTCTGGAGGCGGCCGGTTTCCGGATCGACCACTCCGAGGCCGGGCTATACCTGTGGGCGGCCAAGCCGGGGCTGGACGGACGGGCAGCGTGCGAACTGCTCGCCGCCGACTGCGGCATCCTCGTCGGGCCGGGGTACATGTACGGTCCGGCCGGCGCCTCGCACATCCGGCTGGCGCTTACCGCCAGCGACGAGCGGATCGCCGCCGCCGCCGAGCGCCTGCGGGCGCTGGCGTCCCGCTAGGCGAGCCGCGGCTCGCGGCTCGGGCTGCGGCTCGCGGCTGGGGGCGACGCACCTACGTTTGGCTCGTTGGCGCATCCGCACCAATCTAGTTGGTGCGGATGCGCCAACGACTTCATATACCTCTCGTCGAAAAATGGTGCAATTAGTTCGGCAGTGTAGGCCGCTCGCCGTTAGCGGCACCAGCATCCGGCCGGACAAAATGTCGTACGTCTGCACTACCGTTATCGGCATGCAATCCATCGACGAGATTGAATTCCGCAGCGACGTGACCGTGGAACTGGTCAAGCACGCCGCGTCCGACGCCGACGTGCTGTGGGCCGCGCGCGTGTCCACCAAGGGCGAGCAGTCACTGGGAGAGATATCGAAGGAGCCAGAGCGGTCCGCCGGGCTGATCAACTACCTGATGCGGGACCGGCACGGCACGCCGTTCGAGCACTCGTCGATGACGTTCTACGTCCAGGCGCCGATCTTCGTCTTCAGGGAGTTCATGCGGCACCGGACGTTCAGCTACAACGAGGAGAGCGGGCGGTACAGGCGCCTGCGGCCCGTGTTCTACGTGCCCGGCCCCCAGCGCAAGCTCGTCCAGCAGGGCAAGCCCGGTGCCTACGAGTTCGTCGGCGGCACCGAAGAACAGCACAAGATCGTCACGGAGACCGTCAGGGAGTCGTGCGGGCGGTCCTACGCCAGCTACCTGGAAATGCTCGACGCGGGGATCGCGCGCGAGGTCGCCAGGACCGTGCTGCCTGTCGGCATCTACTCGTCCATGTACGCCACCTGCAACGCGCGAGCGCTCATGAACTTCCTGTCCCTGCGCACCCGCCGCCCGGACTCGGCGTTCCCGTCCTTCCCGCAGCGTGAGATCGAGATGGTCGCCGAGCAGATGGAGACCCAGTGGGCCGCGCTCATGCCCCTGACCCACGCTGCCTTCGAGAAGAACGGCCGCGTCAGCCCGTTATCTCCCGGAGGACGACCCCCGTACCCCCGCCGCGCGGCCGATCGCAAGCGATCTTATCGGCCGCGCCAGGCGCCAGGTTAGGGTAAGGGGGTGCTAAGGATCGCGAACGACGAGGTCCGGCCGCGGCATCGCGGCGAACTGCGGGTGCTGGTGGCGGCCACGCGCCCGGCCGGGCTGGGACAGGCGCGCGCCTATCTGGCCGCCGACCTCCTTCGCCGTTATGCCGAACGGTCCCGGCTCGCCTCCTCGGTCGTCGACTTCGCCCCCGTCAGCGAAAACGACCTGCGTGCCGTCTGCGACTCGCTCAACATTCACCCGCCACGGCATACGCTGGCCGAGCCGTTCGCGATCGACCAACTCGACGGATTGTTCTACGACGGGCTGCGCGAGCCGATCTTCGACATCGGCGTCCGCCTCGCCGTCCAGACCTGGGCCCGGGCCGGCGAGACACCGGACGGGGCGCTCGCCACCAGCTGGATCGACGTTCCCCCCGACGCGGAAGAGGTGAAGCTCGGGGAAGAACCCCTGGTCGTTCGGCTGAATCTGCTCGGGTTCGAGGGGGACGCGGCACAGGCGCTCAATCACTGGCGCGAACGGGTCGCGCAGTGGTCGCGGTCGCCGAGCGGCGCGATGTCACGGACGCACACGGAAGCGATCGGGGCAGCGTTCGCTAACGGGCTCGACGTGCGATCGGCGCTGCGCGTGCTCGCGGAACTCGACGCCGACGACAGCGTGCCGGACGGCGTGAAGTTCGAGACTTTCGCGGCGGCGGACCGGATGTTCGGGCTTGACCTGGCTCGCGACATAGGCAAGTAGGCATTCCCGCGCAACGAACTGGCGGTCCGGCGGGGAAATACGCAACGGATCGCCGCCAGGACGCATCATCGCACTCTATTTATAAATCGATTTTGCCCCGTATGCTCCTGGTATGACTGACGCGAGGCGACGGACTGCGGCACCACGGTCCTACCTGATGTGCCCGCCGGAGTACTTCGCCGTCATCTACGCGATCAATCCGTGGATGGAGCCCGGAAAGCCCGTGGACGCGGGCCTCGCGATGCGGCAGTGGGAGCGCCTGCGGCAGCTCTACCTCGATCTCGGGCATTCGGTGTCGGTGATCGACCCGGTGCCCGGGTTGCCTGACATGGTGTTCGCCGCCAACGGCGCCACCGTGGTGGACGGGACGGTGCTCGGCGCCCGGTTCCGTCATCCGGAGCGGGCCGCGGAAGCGGACGCGTTCCTGGCCTGGTTCCGGTCGCACGGGTGGGCCTCGGTGCACGCGGCGACCCACGTCAACGAGGGCGAGGGCGACATCCTGGTCGCCGGTGAGGCACTGCTCGCGGGGCACGGTTTCCGCAGTGATGTCGCCGCCGTTTCCGGCCTGCGGGCATTGTTCGGACGGCCTGTCGTGAGCCTTCGCCTCGTCGACCCGCGGTTCTACCACCTCGACACGGCGCTGTGCGTGCTCGACTCCTCGACCGCGATGTACTACCCGGCGGCGTTCGACGAGGACGGGCTCGCCGCGCTCGCGACGACCTTCGACGAGCTGATCGAGGCGAAGGACGAGGACGCCGAGGTCCTCGGGCTGAACGCGGCGAGCGACGGCTACCACGTGGTGCTCGCCGCCGGGGCCACGTCGCTGGCGCGGCAACTGTCGGCGCGCGGCTTCGAGCCCGTGCCCGTCGACATGTCGGAGCTGCTCAAGGCGGGCGGCGGAGCGAAGTGCTGCACACTGGAGCTACGGGCATGACTGAGGTAATGACGGACTACGCGAGCCTGACCGCCGCCTTCAGCGCGCACAACTACGCGCCGCTGTCTGTCGTCGTGTCAACGGCGGCCGGTGCCTGGGTAACCGACGTCGAAGGGCGGCGGTACCTGGACATGCTGGCCGGGTATTCGGCGCTGAACTTCGGCCACCGCCACCCGCGGCTCGTCGACGCGGCCCGGCGTCAGCTTGACCGGGTGACGCTGGTGAGCCGGGCATTCGACCACGACCAGTTCGGCCCCTTCTGCGCGGAACTCGCCGAACTGTGCGGCATGGAGATGGTCCTGCCGATGAACACCGGCGCCGAGGCGGTCGAGACGGCGATCAAGGTGGCGCGCAAGTGGGGGTACACGGTTAAGGGGGTGCCGGCCGATCAGGCGATCATTGTCGTGTTCGACGGTAACTTCCACGGGCGGACGACGACGATCGTGTCGTTCTCCTCCGACCCGGACGCGCGCGACGACTTCGGGCCGTACACGCCGGGGTTCGTGTCGCTCCCCTACGGCGATCTTTCCGCGCTGTCGTCGGCCTTCGGCGAGTGCGGGTCACGGATCGCCGGCGTGCTGATCGAGCCGATCCAGGGCGAGGCCGGCGTGCTGGTGCCGCCCGCCGGGTACCTGGCCGGAGTGCGCGAACTGTGCACCAGCAACGGCGCGCTGATGATCGCGGACGAGATCCAGTCCGGGCTCGGCCGGGTGGGCGCCACCTTCGCGTGCGAGGCCGAGGGCGTGACGCCGGACGCGTACCTGCTCGGCAAGGCCCTGGGCGGCGGCATCGTGCCGGTGTCGGCGATGGTTTCCTCGCGCGGCGTGCTCGGGGTGCTGCGCCCTGGGCAGCATGGGTCGACCTTCGGCGGGAACCCGCTCGCGTGCGCGGTGGCGCGCGAAGTCATCGCGATGCTGCGGACAGGGGAGCACCAGGCGCGGTCCGCCGAACTCGGCACGAAGTTCCACGCGCGGCTGTCGTCGCTGCCGTCATCGGTGGTGTCGTCGGTGCGCGGCCGCGGCCTCTGGGCGGGGGTGTCGTTCGCGTCGCTGGAGGGCCGGGCGGTCTGCGATCGCCTGGCGTCGCTGGGCGTGCTCGCGAAGGAGACACACGGCAACACGATCCGGCTCGCCCCGCCGCTGGTGGTCAGCGACGAAGACCTCTCCTGGGGGCTGGACCGCATCGAGGAAGCGGCCCTGGGGAGCTGAGCTGGTCAGCGGGGGCGGAAGTAGGCGGTGCGAATGAAAGTGGCGCCGACCCCGGCCGCGGAGGCGAGCGCGCCGCCGTAGAGGTACCACTCCCCCGCCGACGTGGCCGTGATGATCACGCTGCCCTGGGAGTTGCCCATCGACATGACGAACGAGGCGAGGAGCCAGCCGACGGCCGGGCACAAGGCGCCGCTCAGCGAGCGCATCGCCCAGCCGCCGAGCACACACGTGGCGAAGATCGCCACGTCGAGGATGATCGCCACCAGGGGCACCGGGCCCTGGCTGTACTGGAAGCTGCCTATCAGGCCCTGCAGAGCTCCGAATACGAACAGCACGACGTAAACGACGGCATTGATCGCGCGCGAATCCGGCTGCCGCGGGGTGTCCATAACCAAGCAGGCTACTGCGCGAACAGGTCGCTCTCGTACGGGTCCCCGGCACCACGAGCACCAGACGTCGCCGGCGGCATGACGGGGTCATCCCCTCGGGCAAGCAGCGTGTAGTACTCGGTAGCCAGCACCCGGTACCCGATCTCGTTGCTCAGCGCGTAGAACGCGCCGTCCACCGTGATCTGGGTCTCGTGCGCGCGCATCGCCGCGGTCTTCGCCTCCAGGTACTTCCCGGCGTCGATCACGGTCGTGACCTGGTCGTCCGGGACACCGACCTCAAGGTCGGCGGCGGCAGCGCGGATGAACCACGAGTCCTCCGGCAGTTCCGACGCCGATTCCAGCACCGAACGCGGCACCGCCGTCGCGTAGAACTTCCCCCTCTTGCCCGTCATCTCGAAGGCGCGCCAGGCGACGCGGTGCGCCTGGATGTGATCCGGGTGCCCGTAGAACCCGTTCGAGTCGTAGGTCACGATCACGGAAGCGGCGACTTCTTCGATGATCGCCGCCAGCAGCGCCGCCGCCTCGTCGACGGGCGTCTGCCAGAAGCAGCGCGGGTCGTCGTTGTCCGGCAGGCCCATCATCCCCGAGTCGCGGAACCGGCCGGCACCGCCGAGGAACCGGTGATCGGTCACTCCGAGTGCCCGGCAGGCCTGGTCGAGTTCGCCGATGCGGTGCTGGCCCAGTTCGTCCGGCAGCAGGTGGGTCAGGTCCGGCGGGATGATCTCTCCCAGCTCGCCGAGGGTGCAGGTCACAAGGGTGACCCGCGCTCCTTCGGCGGCGTACTTCGCCATGGTTGCCCCGGTCCCGAGCGACTCGTCGTCCGGGTGCGCGTGGACGAGCAGCAGGCTGCGTTCGGCTGACATACCGCGATTATCGCCGGCCCGGACCGCCTGGCATGATCAGGAGGCATGACCGAGACCTTCCCCAGGCAGCGCGCACGGACCCGCAACTTCACGCTCGGCGTGCCGCGGGCCTTCCAGATCTCTCCTGACGGCAGCCGGATTACGTTCATCAGGACGAGAGATGGCGGCGACCCGGTGAGCTGCCTGTGGGAGGCCGACGCCGCCACCGGCGAAGAGCGCCTGATCGCCGACCCGAGGCGGCTCGGCGCCGACGACGAGGCCCTCTCCCCGCAGGAGCGGGCCCGGCGGGAACGAATCAGGGAAACCGGCGCCGGCATCGTGGCGTACGCGACCGACGCCGCGCACACGCTGGCCGTCTTCACCCTGTCGGGCCAGGTGTACACGGCCGGGCTCGGCGAGCGCCGAAGCGAGCCTCGCCTGGTCGCCACGCGGACGCCCGTCCTCGACGCCAGGCCCGATCCGACGGGTAAGCGGATCGGATACGTGCACGAGGGATCGTTCAGGGTAAAAGATCGTGAGGGCGGCGACGACACGCTGATCGCGGCGGAAGACGGAGTCACCTTCGGCCTCGCGGAGTTCGTCGCGACCGAGGAGATGGGCCGCGCCCGCGGCTACTGGTGGTCGCCCGACGGCACCCGGGTCCTGATCGCGCGGGTGGACGAGCGCCCCGTGAACACCTGGCACATCGCCGACCCCGCCCATCCGGACCGCGAACCGGTCCGCTGGAAGTACCCGGCCGCCGGCACCCCGAACGCCGACGTGTCCCTGTACATCGGATCCGTCGAGACCGGTGAGCTGACGCCGGTCGCGTGGGACACGGCCGCCTTCCCGTACCTCGTCAACGCCAACTGGGGCACGGACCTGCTGATCGTCACGCAGACCCGGGATCAGAAGAAGACCCGGGTCAGCGACGGGCTCACTGGCGAGGTCCTCGTCGAGGACGAGGACGAGCACTGGACCGACGTGGTCGACGGCGCGCCCGCGCAACTGCCCGACGGCCGGATCGTGTGGACACGGATCAGCGAGGACACCCGCCGGCTGATCGTCGCCGCGCCGGGCGACCTGGCCACCGCGGCGCCCCTTACCCCGCCTGGCCTGCATGTCCGCCGGATCCTCGACGCGGCCGGCGACGCCGTCCTCTTCGCCGCCTCGTCCGAGCCGACCGAACTCGGCGTGTGGCGCTACGGCCCGGACGGCCTCAGCGAGGTCGCCACGGCACCCGGCGTGCACACCGCTTCCGCTGGCGGCGGCACCACGATCGTGGTCAGCCGGACGCTCGACGACGCCCAGGTGCGCGTCAGTGTCAACGGGAAGGCCTCGATCGCCTCGGTGGCGGAAACGCCGAGCCTGCCCCTGCCCGCCCCGCGTTTCGTCAGCGCCGGGCCCGACGGCATCCGGACCGCGGTCCTGTTCCCGTCAGGGCACAAGCCCGGCGCGAAGCTCCCGGTGCTCGTGTCCCCGTACGGCGGCCCTGGCGCGCAGCGAGCGGTGAAGTCGTCCGCCGCCTTCCTCCAGCCGCAGTGGTTCGCCGAGCAGGGCTTCGCGGTCGTCATCGCCGACGGCCGCGGCACCCACGGCCGGGGCTGGGCGTGGGAACGGGCCATCGCGGGCGACTTCGCGACCGCCGTGCTCGAGGACCAGGTGACGGCGCTGCACGCCGCGGCGGCGGAGTTCACCGATCTCGACACGACGCGGGTCGGGATCCTGGGCTGGTCGTTCGGCGGGTACCTGTCGGCGCTCGCCGTGCTGCGCCGGCCTGACGTTTTCCACGCGGCGGTCGCGGGCGCGCCGGTCACGGACTGGCACCTGTACGACACGCACTACACCGAGCGCTACCTGGGGGATCCTTCGGCGAACCCTGACGCGTACTCGCGCAGCTCTCTTATCGATGATGCCGAACGGACCCCCGCTCATCGCCCGCTTCTGTTCATCCATGGCCTGGCGGACGACAACGTGCTCGTCGCGCACACGCTGAGAATGTCCTCGGCCCTGCTGGCCGCGGGCTACCCGCACTCCGTGGTGCCGCTGTCCGGCGTGACGCACATGACCCCGCAGGAAGCCGTCGCGGAGAACCTGCTCCTGCTGCAGGCCGGCTTCCTGCGCTCGGCCCTTGACGGCTAGCCCCGCCGCCTGACCGCGTCCCCGGCTGTATTGTGTCGAATATCACAACGGCCGACAGCGGGGGACGCGCGCGGCCCGCTCTGGTCACCGCACGGGACAAACGGGTGGTCGCACGGCATGATCAATCCCAATCGTCCTGGTATGACGCTAAATATAACGATGGAACGTTTATGGTGGCCAATCTGGAATCACACCATTGTCGCGATCCTGGGCCCGCGAGTGTAGCGCGGCTCACATAAAGACTTACGGCCCGATGCGGCATGCTTGGAAGGACGCGATCAGGTTCGATGGCGGTATGCGCGCGCGCCCTCCATGCGACGCGCCACGATCACGGATAAGGCAGCAAGGACGCTGAAAATATGACACAACTATCCGAGGCACCCGCCAGGACGCGGGCCCAAATCTCCGAGCGGACGCTCCGCAAGGACAAGTGGTGGCGCAAACCCGCCATAGTCGCGACCCTGCTCACGATATGGGTGCTGTACGCGACGGTCCGCGTCTTCATGGGGCACTGGTACTGGGTGCCGGCCTACCACTACCTGACGCCCTTCTACTCTCCCTGTGTCAACGGAGAATGCGTGCCGGGATCTTCCTCCCTCGGCCACTGGATTCCGGCCGTGCCGCCGATCATCCCGTACGCGTTCGTCTCGCTCCCGTTCGTGCTCGGCTTCCGGCTCTCGTGCTACTACTACCGCGGGGCCTACTACAAAGCATTCTGGCGGGCGCCTTCCGCCTGCGCCGTGCGCGAACCGCACGCCACGTACACCGGCGAGAGCCGGTTGCCGCTGATCATGCAGAACCTGCACCGGTTCTTCTTCTACATGGCCGTGCTGATCTCGATCCTCAACACCTACGACCTCGCCCAGGCCTTCCGCGGGCCCGACGGGGACTTCGGGGTAGGGCTCGGGACCCTCATCATGCTGGTGAACGTGGTCCTGCTGTGGGCCTACACGCTGTCGTGTCACTCCTGCCGGCACATCACCGGCGGGCGGCTGAAGAACTTTTCCAGGCACCCCGGCCGGTACTGGGCCTGGACGAAGATCTCCTGGCTGAACGCCCGCCACCAGCAACTCGCGTGGACCACGCTCGGCACGCTGATGCTGACCGACCTGTACGTCATGCTGGTGGCCAGCGGCGCCTTCAGCGACCCCCGCATCTTCAACTGAGGCAGCGCAATGTCTTCCAACACATCCTCCCCCGACGCGGTCGAGCGTTATTCCTACGACGTGGTAGTGATCGGCGCCGGCGGCTCCGGGCTGCGCGCGGCGATCGAGGCCCGGGCCCGCGGCAAGAAGACCGCGGTCATCAGCAAGTCGCTATTCGGCAAGGCGCACACTGTCATGGCCGAAGGCGGCGCCGCGGCGGCCATGGGGAACGCGAACCCGAACGACAACTGGCAGGTTCACCTCCGCGACACGCTGCGCGGCGGGAAGTTCCTGAACAATCCGCGAATGGCGGAACTGCACGCCAAGGAAGCCCCGGACCGTGTCTGGGAACTCGAGGCATGGGGCGCGATCTTCGACCGGACAAAAGACGGCAAGATCTCACAGCGCAATTTCGGCGGCCATGAATATCCCCGGCTCGCACACGTGGGCGACCGGACCGGCCTGGAGATGATCCGCACCCTGCAGCAGCGGGTCGTGGCGCTCCAGCAAGAGGATTTCGCGGAGTTCGGCGACCCCGAGGCGATGATCCGGGTTTTCGCCGAGACGACGATCACTCGCCTGGTCAAGGATTCGTCGGGGCGCATGGCCGGTGCTTTCGGATATATCCGGGATACCGGACGTTTCGTGCTTTTCGAAGCCCCGGCGATCGTGCTGGCCACCGGCGGAATCGGCCGGACGTTCAAGGTCACGTCGAACTCGTGGGAATACAGCGGCGACGGGCACGCCCTCGCCCTGCTCGCCGGTGCGCAGCTGCTCAACATGGAATTCGTCCAGTTCCACCCGACCGGCATGGTGTGGCCGCCGTCGGTGCGCGGCATCCTGGTCACCGAGTCGGTCCGCGGCGACGGCGGCGTGCTGCGAAACTCTGAGGGCAAGCGGTTCATGTTCGGCTACGTGCCCGACGTGTTCCGCGCCCAGTACGCGGAGACCGAGGAAGAGGCCGACCGCTGGTACTCCGACCCGGACCACAACCGGCGGCCACCGGAACTGCTGCCCCGTGACGAGGTGGCGCGGTCCATCAACTCCGAGATCAAGGCGGGCCGTGGGTCACCCCACGGGGGCGTCTTCCTCGACGTCGCTTCCAGGCTGCCCGCCGAGGAGATCCTGCGGCGGCTGCCGTCCATGCACCATCAGTTCATCGAACTCGCGGACGTGGACATCACCAAGGAGCCGATGGAGATCGGCCCGACCTGTCACTACGTGATGGGCGGCGTCGAGGTCGACCCTGACACGGCCGCGTCCTCGGTGCCCGGCCTGTTCGCGGCCGGCGAGGTGTCCGGCGGCATGCACGGCTCGAACCGGCTGGGCGGCAACTCCCTGTCGGACCTGCTGGTGTTCGGGAAGCGGGCGGGGGACGGCGCCGCGGACTACCTGGAATCGCTCGACGCCCGTCCCGCGACGCCCGAATCGGTCGTGCAGGCCGCGATCGCGGAGGCGCTCGCGCCGATCGAGCGGTCCGAGGGCGAGAACCCCTACACCGTGCACGCCGAACTCCAGCAGACGATGAACGACCTCGTCGGCCTGATCCGCCGCGAGTCGGAGCTCAAGCAGGCGCTCACCGAACTGGAAAAGTTCAAGGATCGCGCGGCCCGCGTGGCGGTGCCCGGCGAGCGGGCCTACAACCCCGGCTGGCACTACGCGCTCGACCTGCGCAACATGCTGCTTGTCGCCGAGAGCGTGGCGCTCGCCGCGCTGGAACGCCAGGAGTCCCGCGGCGGGCACACGCGCGAGGACTACCCGGAGATGTCGCCTGAGTGGCGCAAGGTGAACCTCATCGTCTCGCTGTCCGGCGAAAGGATCGAGCTCAGCCGCCAGCCGCTGCTGAAGATCCGCCCGGACATACTCGCGCTGTTCGACAAGAGCGAGCTGAAGAAGTACATGACCGAGGAAGAGCTGGCCGGGCTGCCCGCCGTGCCTTCCGCTGAATCCGAGTCGAAGGAAGAGGGGCACTGATGGGGTACACGGCATCTCTCCGTGTCTGGCGCGGCGACGCGGGATCGGGAGCGCTGCGGGACTACAAGGTCGAGGTCAACGAGGGCGAGGTCATCCTCGACGTGCTGCACAGGCTCCAGGCGACGCAGGCGTCCGACCTGGCCATCCGGTGGAACTGCAAGGCCGGGAAGTGCGGCTCGTGCTCGATGGAGATCAACGGCCGCCCGCGGCTTGGCTGCATGACGCGGATGTCGATCTTCTCCCCGGAGGAGACCCTGACGATCACGCCGATGCGGACGTTCCCTGTCATCAGGGACCTGGTCACCGACGTGTCGTTCAACTACGCGAAGGCTCGGACCATCCCGTCGTTCACGCCCGCACCTGACGTCAAGCCCGGCGAGTTCCGGATGCTGCAGGAGGACGTGAACCGGTCGCAGGAGTTTCGCAAGTGCATCGAGTGTTACCTGTGCCAGAACACCTGCCACGTGATCCGCGACCACACAGAGAACGAGGAAAGCTTCGCGGGTCCGCGGTTCCTGATGCGGGTCGCCGAGCTTGAGATGCACCCGGCGGACACCGCGGACCGGCGCGACATCGCGCAGGAGGACTTCGGGCTGGGCTACTGCAACATCACCAAGTGCTGCACCGAGGTCTGCCCCGAGCACATCAAGATCACCGACAACGCGCTCATCCCGATGAAGGAGCGCGTCGCGGGCCGCAAGTACGACCCGCTGGTCTGGCTCGGGTCGAAGATCTCGCGCCGGCCGAAGACGGCGGGCACCCCCGCGGTCCCCGGCAAGCGCTCTTAGCGCCGCGCTACACACAAATGGCCCTTGTCCTGAAATTTCAGGACAAGGGCCATTTGTCTGCCGAGACGATCGTAATGGCGCCGATCGGAAGTAATCCAAATCCGTCACGCCCACACCTGGAAGCCAGCCGCCGTCGGTGTACTGCCAGAACGTCCACTGCCGCCATGGCAGCGGCACGGCGGGCGCCCGGACTTCGTAGTCCGCCACCCATACAGCGGAACGCTGGAACCGGCGCGTGTCCCCGGTGCACTGCCGCCACCAGTCCGCGGTCGTGTAGATGACCGGCGTGATACCGGTCAGTCGCCGCACCTCGGTCGTGAACGCCGTGATCCAGGCGACCATCTTCGACTGCCGCAGCCCGTAGCAGGTGCCGGGCTTCCCGTCATCCGAATAAGGATCGTTCTCCAAGTCCACCGTCAGGGGCAGCATGCGAGGCCCCCGATGGTAGGCCGACACCGCGACCGCGAACGCCGCCGTGGCCGCGCCGCCGGACGTCCGCGGGTTGGCGAAGACATAGGGCAGCACGTCAAGCCCGGCGGCGCGGGCCGCCCGCGCGTCCGCGCGATAGTACGGGTTGGCGTAGTAGGTGCCCTCGGACACCTTGATCCCCGCGAAGCGGATCCCGTGACGGAACAGCGTCCTCCAGCCGATCGGATTTCCGTCGCGATGCTGATAGGACGAGATGTCCACCCCGCGGAGAATCCGGGAAGGCCGCGGCCTCGCCGCCGGCGACCGCCTCGTCACGGGCGATGGAACCGCCACCGACGCGGAGGCAGGGACGGCCGGGACGATCACCGCCGGCATCAGCACGACAGCCGTCGTCAGGCATGCCGCGCGCACGATCCTGCCACAATGTGTCACATTCATTGAACAGTATGTAATCACTACTGCTCGCGATCCGAGCGGCGAAACGCCGGTGAACTCCGAATCCGCGGCACGCTCGGCTACCATGGCATCGGTTGTGCGGCGGCCGCATCTCCCCTCAACAGCCGATCAACGCAACTTCGAGCCTGCGAGCGAGGATCCGATGTATCCGCATCTCACCTACCCCGAGGCCCTTGTGGTAGGGCTCATCCAGGGCGTCACCGAGCTGTTCCCGCTGTCATCCCTCGGTCACAACGTGCTCATCCCGGCGCTCGTCGGCGGCAGTTGGGCGCGTGACCTCAACGTCTCCACGCCCGAGTCCCCGTACCTGGCGTTCATCGTCGGCTTGCATGTCGCCACGGCGATCGCGATGATCATCTACTTCTGGCGTGACTGGTACCGGATTATCAAGGGATTCTTCGCGTCGATAGGGCACGTCGTCAGCCCCGCCCCGGGCACCAGGCGCTGGGAACCGCAGACGACCGACCAGATGCTCGCCTGGATGATCATCTTGGCGACGATCCCTGTGGGCATCGCGGGCCTGCTGCTTGAGCACGTGTTTCGCGTGTACCTGAGCAGGCCGATCCTGACAGCGGTTTTCCTGGCCCTCAACGGCGTCATCCTCTTGGCCGGCGAAGCGGTACGCAAGCGCAGGGTGGTCCATGACGACCAGCAGGCCACCGCCGACTTCGAGAAGGTGACCGCCGACGGGACGGCGACCACGCTGACGAGCACGACGCGCCAGCGGACACTGAAGGAACAGAAAATACAGGACGCCAGCCTGGCCGCGCAGGCCGACCAGCGACTGACCGGCGCGGGCTGGTGGACGGCCTTGATCCTCGGCACGATGCAGATACTCGCCCTGTGCCCAGGGCTCAGCCGGGACGGCATCGTGATGGTCTCCGGCATGTTCAGGGGCCTGTCCCGCCAGGACGCGGCCAGGTTCTCGTTCCTGCTCTCCGCCCCGGTGATCCTGGCGGCCGGCGTACTCAAAGTGGGCGATCTGATGGGACCGCTTGGCAACGGCATCCGGGGCCAGGTACTCGCGGGCTCTATCTTGTCCGGGGTCGGCGCCTACCTGGCCTTGCGGTTCCTCGTCCGCTACCTGTCGAGCAACCGCTCGCTCGCCCCGTTCGCCGTGTATTGCATGGTAGTGGGGCTCGGCAGCGCCATCTATCTCGCAGTCTCTTAACGCGCGAACGGACAGTGGCGCTTGCCGCAGTCACCACTGTCCGTTCGGTTAATAAAGGGTTTGACCGGCGCGATAAGGCGCGAATCACGCTTGCTCGCCGCGAGAGACGCGACCACGGATCCGTCCGCGCTCCTTGGGGTCGAGCACCACCTTGCGTAGCCGTACCGCCGAAGGCGTCACCTCGACGCATTCGTCGTCGGCACAGAACTCCAGTGCCTGCTCCAGGCTGAGCACTCGCGGCGGCACAAGCCGCTCAAGCTCCTCACCGGTGGACTGGCGGACGTTGGTGACCTTCTTCTCCTTGGTGATGTTCACGTCCATGTCGTCGGCCCGCGAATTCTCGCCGACGATCATGCCCTCGTAGACCTCGGTGCCCGGCGGGACGAACAGCGAGCCGCGCTCCTGGAGGTTGAACATCGCGTACGCGGACGCGGACCCCGACCGGTCGGCGACCAGCGACCCGGTCGCGCGGCCGCGGATCACGCCGGCGAAGGGCTCGTAGGACTCGAAGACGTGGTGCGCGATGCCGGTGCCCCGAGTCTCGGTGAGGACCTGGGTGCGGAACCCGATCAGGCCGCGCGACGGGACGAGGAACTGCAGGCGCACCCAGCCCGTGCCGTGGTTGGTCATCGACTCCATCCGCCCGCGCCGGACGGACGCCAACTGCGTGACGGCGCCGAGGAACTCTTCGGGCACGTCCACCGACAGCCGCTCGACCGGCTCGTGCACCTTGCCGTCGATCTCCCTGGTCACGGCGGCGGGGCGGCCGACGGTCAGCTCGTATCCCTCTCGGCGCATGGTCTCCACCAGCACCGCGAGCGCGAGTTCGCCGCGGCCGCGAACTTCCCACGCGTCCGGCCGCCCGGTCGGGATCACCTGGAGCGACACGTTGCCGACCAGTTCCCGGTCGAGCCGGTCCTTGACCAGCCGCGCGGTCACCTTGGTGCCGGGCGTCCGCCCCGCCAGCGGCGAGCTGTTGGCGCCGATCGTCATCGAGATCGCCGGCTCTTCGACGTGGATGAGCGGCAGCGGACGCGGGTTCTCCGGGTCGGCGAGGGTCTCGCCGATCATGATGTCCGGAATGCCGGCGATGGCGCAGATGTCGCCCGGCCCGGCGATGTCGGCCTGCACGCGCTCCAGGGCCTCGGTGCGGAAGAGTTCGGAGATCTTCACCCGCTCCACCGAGCCGTCGCGGCGGCACAAGGCGACCTGCTGGCCGCGGGTGATGGTGCCGTTGAAGATCCGCAGGAGCGCGATGCGCCCGAGGTAGGACGACGCGTCGAGGTTGGTGACGTGCGCCTGGAGCGGAGCCCCCTCGGTGTACCGGGGCGCGGGCACGGTTTCCCTGATCACCTCGAACAGCGGCTCCAGGTTCTCGCTGTCCGGCATGCCGCCGTCTTCGGGCCGGTTGCGCGACGCCCGGCCCGCCTTCGCCGCGGCGTACACGATCGGGAACTCGATCTGCTGCTCGGTCGCGTCGAGGTCGATGAACAGCTCGTACACGGCGTCGATGACCTCGGCGATCCGCGCGTCGGAGCGGTCCACCTTGTTGATCACGACGATGACCGGCAGCCCTGCCTCCAGGGTCTTGCGCAGCACGAACCTGGTCTGCGGCAGCGGTCCCTCGCTCGCGTCCACGAGCAGGATCACGCCGTCGACCATGGACAGGCCGCGCTCCACCTCGCCGCCGAAGTCCGCGTGCCCTGGCGTGTCGATGATGTTGATCGTCATCCCGCCGTGGTTGACCGCGGTGTTCTTCGCGAGAATCGTGATGCCCTTCTCGCGCTCCAGGTCACCGGAGTCCATGGCACGCTCGTTCACGTGCGCGTGCTCGCCGAACGCGCCGGACTGCCACAGCATCGCGTCCACGAGAGTGGTCTTGCCGTGGTCGACGTGCGCGACGATCGCGACATTGCGACGATCGTCCCGGGTCGCGGTCTGCCCCTCGGGCTCTGTCGTCGTGGTCTGCTCAGATGCGGGCATGGTTGAGTCTCTTGCATTCTGCGTCGTGGGGTGCGCCACGTGAACCGGTGGCCGCGTTCAGTCTATGACCCCTAAGACCGCCTAAGACCCAGGGATGGCGCCCTAAGGCCTATGTCCCGCCGAACGTAAGGCGATCGTCCGATGCCGCGGGCGGGGCCTTAGCGCGAACCTTTAGGTACCGGGAAACCATGTCGGTCTCCCGGTACGGAGGAGGGAAAATGCATCCGGACATGATCCGCGAGCTGATCAGCCAGCGTGCCCGCGAGTCCCAGGCGGCCGCATGCCAGGCCCGGCTAGCGCGGTCGGCGCGCAAGCTACGCCGTGCTCACCGTAACCTGACCGAAGAAGCCGACACGTTCCACGTCCCGGCGATCCCTGACTACGTCGACGCGATGTTCGACGAGACAAAACGCGTCGCCTAGGCATGTAGTCATCGGAACGCCGAAATGCAGGACATTCGTGGCACGCTAATGGGGATGAGCAATCGGGGGACCAGTCCAGTCCTGATCGGGCGGACGGCTGAGATGGCCGCCCTGGCGGACACGCTGCACACGGTCCGCCAGGGCGACCCGGCTACCCTGCTCATCGGCGGCGAGGCCGGCGTCGGCAAGACGAGGCTCATCAAAGATTCTTTCCCGAACGAACCGTGGCGTGTCCTCAGCGGCCCCTGTCTCGAAATAGGGGCCGACGGACTGCCCTACGCCCCGTTTACCGCGATGCTGCGCGACCTGGTGCGCGAGGTGCGCGAGGTGCGCGAGGCCGGGGCATCGGAGATCATCGAACTGCTGCGGGGAGGCAGCCGGGCCACACGGGAGCTGGCGCGGCTGCTGCCGGAGCTGGATACCGCTCCCCCTCCCGACCGCCTTGACGGCGGCCCTGACGACGACCGCGACGGAGCCCGGCCCGCGGGACAGTCCCGTGCGCTCCTGTTCGAGTCGTTTCTCACCTTGCTGGAGCGGCTCGCCGCGTCGTCGCCGCTCGTCCTGGTGGTCGAAGACGCGCACTGGGCCGACCGGTCGAGCCGGGACCTGCTCGCGTTCCTCATCCGCTACCAGCGCTCACTGCCCGGGGTGGCCATCGTGGTCACGTTCCGCTCCGACGAGCTCCACCGCACTCACCCGCTCCGGCCCTTGCTCGCCGAGCTCTCCCGTATCGACTGGGTCGAGCGCCTCGACCTCCCCCGTCTCACCCGGCGGCAGTCCGCCGAGCTCATCGCGGCGATCCTGCGCCGTGAGCCTGACGGGGCGCTGGCCGACGCGCTGTACGCCAGGGCCGAGGGGAACCCGCTGTTCACCGAGGAACTGATCGCGGCGGCGGACGGCGGGGACGCCGTGCGGGACTCACTCGCGGACCTGCTGCTGCGGGCGGTCCGCCGCATGCCGGAGACCACCCAGGAGGTGCTGCGCGTCGCCAGCGCGAGTCCGGGCACCGCTGGTCCTCGGCTGCTGGCGGCGGTCACTGGCCAGAGCGAGGACGAACTCGCCGCGATCCTGCGCCCGGCGGTCACCGGGAACGTGCTCGTCGCCCTGGCTGACGGCTACGACTTCCGGCATGCGCTGATCCGCGAGGCGGTCTACGACGACCTGCTGCCCGGCGAGCCCGGCCGCATCCACAGCCGGTACGCGGAGGCCATCGAGGCGGATCCGTCCCTCGTGCCGCCGGGCCGCGCGGACATCGTCAAGGCACACCACTGGCACGCCGCGCGCGCCGCGACGCAGGCGCTGATCAGCGCGTGGCAGGCAGCGAGGCAGGCGGGCCGATCCGTCGCCCACGCCGAACGCCTCATGCTGCTCGCTCGCGTCCTCTCCCTCTGGGACCAGGTGCCCGACGCCGCCGGCAAGATCGGCGGCGACCGTGTGCGGGTGCTCGAGGAAGCGGTCAGCGCCGCGCGGGACGCGGGCGAATTCCAGCGCGGCCTCGCGTTCGCCTCGGCCGCTATCGCCGAACTCGATTCGGAAACCGAGCCCGTGCGCGTGGCGGAACTGCTAGGTCAGCAGGCTGTTTTCAAGGACAATCTCGGGCTGCCGGGCAGCGCGGATGATCTGAACCGGGCCCTGCGGCTGCTTCCCGACTCGGCCCCCATCGCGGTGCGGTTCTCCCTGCTGACCGATTCGCTCTGTACCGCCTACGCCTGGCGTCAGGTACAGGTCAGGCAGTGGGTGGACGAGGCTATGCGCTTCGCGCGCGAGGCCGGCGACCTCGAAGCGGAGTCGCGGGCGCTGCTGATGCTCGCGTTCTTCGAGGCCAGCTCCGGGGCAGCCGGGGGCAGCGGCAGCGAGGCGATGGGTCTGATCACGCGGGGACGGGACGCCGCGCAACGCGCCGGCGCCTATCACATGCTGTTGAGGGCGGCGCAATACGAGTCGCACCTGCTCTGCGGAAACGGCGACTACGAACGTGCCGCCGAGGTCGCCAGGCAAGGGATCGCGGACGCCCAGCAGTACGGTCTCGCCCGCACGGCCGGCGCGTCCCTCGCCATCAACGTGGCCGAGCCACTGGCCGCCCTCGGCCGCTGGGACGAGGTGCTCGACGTCGCGGAACGGACGCTGGAACTGGCCCCGCCACCGCGCACACGGACCCCGCTGTGGGTGATGTCCGGCTCGATAGCCCTCGCCCGCGGTGACGTGGGCACGGCCGCACAGATGGCGGCGGCCGGCCAGTCCGTGCTGTCCGGCCTGCGCTATGAAGACCAGTTCCATCCCGCCCACGGCCTGCTGGCAACCGACCTGAAGCTGGCCACCGAGGGACCCGCCGCCGCGGTCGCCACCGCGACCGGCCTCCTCGACCGCTTCGACGTCCCGACGAGCGGCCCGCGTTACCTGTGGCCGTTCGTCGTGGTCGCCGCCTGGGCGGCCCGCTGTGCGGTCGCGCAGGGAAGTGGCGCCGAGGCCGTGCCCACGCAGGCCGGCGATACCGAGGCCGGCGATACAAAGGCCGGCCCGGGCCGCCACACCGCCGAGACTCACGCTAACGAAGCCGCCACCGCGCTGCTCGCCCGTCTCCGGACGATAGCGGAAAAGCTGGAAGTCTTCGGCCCCGTCCAGGAGGCATGGCGCCTGACGTACACGGCGATCGACCAGACCGATACCGACCAGACCGATACCGACCAGACCGACAGCGACCGGGCCGATACCGACCGGGCTGACAGGGACCTCGCCGCGTGGGACACCGCCGCTACGGCATGGGAAGCGCTCGGCCAGCCGGAGCAGACCGCGGTCACACTGACGCACGCCGCCCGCGCCGCGCTATCCGGCGCCGACGGCCGTTCCCGGGAGAGCGCGACGGCGCTCCGCGACGCCGCCGCGGACCGCCTGCGCCGCGCCGCGCCGCTCGCGGAGCAACTGCGTGCCCGTCCGCTCAGCGAGCAGATCACTGATCTCGCTCGCCGAGCCGGAATCTCACTGCCCGGCGACGGCACACGGCCCGGCGACGGCACACGGCCCGCCGCGAACCAGGTCGGCCTGACCAGCCGCGAATCCGAAGTACTGCGCCACCTCGCGGCCGGCCAGTCCAATAAGGACATCGCCGCCGCCCTGTTCATCTCCCCGAAGACGGCGAGCGTCCACGTCTCGAACATCCTCGCCAAGCTCGGCGCCGCCACCCGCACCGAAGCCGCTGCCAAGGCCCGCTCCCTGCGCCTCCTGGACTTACCGGCCAGGTCTCAAGCCGGACCGCATAGGCCAGTCGCTGGCTACCGGCCGGACAGCGCAAACGTGTTCGTTCGCGCATTTGGGCACGTTACGCCACGAGCCCGAATGCGCATTCGAGCACACTATGACCTGCCCGAATGCGCTTTTGGGCACGTTAAACGGGAGGCGGGGCGGGGCGGGGCGGGGAGAGGTGGGGAGGGGGCGGGTGTCAGCTTTGGGACTGGATTTCGTCGACCGTTACGCTCGCGGTACTCGACTGAGATCCGCTGTTCAGCGTCCCGCCTGTGCCCCCGCTCGTGCTCCACGTCACCTTCCAGGTCACGGTCACGGTGAGGTTGTCCGGTGCGTTCGAGTTGCTCGGCGAGGTGAACGTGACGCTGCACGCGGGCGTCGCCTGGCCGTTGACGGCCGCGCACGTCTGGCCCGGGGTACCGAAACCCTTCGACGACGAGAACAGGCCGGGCGCGGAGACCGTCACGCTGGTGACCGTCGCCTGCACGCTCGCCCATATCGGCGCCAGGCCCCACAGATATGCCGTCTTGGTTTTCGACGGGTCCATCTGTCCCTGGTAATTGACCGCCACGTATGTGGGCGTGTTGACCACTGCGGCCTTCGCCGCGGTGCCCGGCGGGCTCGTGACGACGGAGATCTTGGGCAGCGTGATCTCGGCGCGCGCTATCTGCGAGAGCACATACGGGCTGATCGCGCCGGTGAGCGGGCTCTGCTGGCCATTCTGCAGCGGGGGTTCCAGGCCAATGTAGGTGTTACTCAGCTTGTTCTCCGCGGCCAGTCCCTCGGCGCACGCGAACCCGGTCGTGTTATCTGTCCAGTTCACTGCCCACCAGACGTCGTCGGCCTCGATGTGCGAGGGCCCGGTCCAGCCGGCGGGTGCCTTCCTGTTCTGTATGCTCTTGAACTCCGCTGCCACCTGGGCGGGCGATTCGGTGGCGGGCGCGCCCTGGCTGACGAACCAGGAGTAGTAACTGTCGGCGTCGGTTGTCTGGCTGCCCGACGGGTCGCCCGACTTGTACGTCTGCGTCTGCGGGAAGAAAGGCTGTATCCAGCAAGGGGGCGGAGTCCACGGGGTGCCGCTGCCACCGGCTGACGTGCCTCCGCCGATGCTCGAGATATAGGTCGAGCCGTTGGAGGAACCGCTGCCCGTCGCCGACGTTGGCGGCTGGACGCTGCCCGATCCCGACCCGGCGGCGAGCGCCGGCGCCGCCGCCGGGCCAGCCACGAAGGCGCCGGCGAGCGCGGCCAGGAGCATCGACGGCACCGCTACCCGGATGCCGATGCTCCCGATGCCGCTGCGGCGCACGCGACCGTGTCTGTTGCGAACGTGTGTATTGCGAACGCTGTTCAAATGCAGTCTCCTGCCGCGCCGCCGCTTGATGCGGGGGAGTTTTCCGTGTGGCTGACGGTCCAGTAGCCGGCCGGGGACTTCCCGACGGCGACCTGTTCCTGGTAGTGCTGGTAGGAGGAGTCGAAAACCGTTCCGGTGACCTTGCCGGTCGCGGCGCTCACCATGTTCAGGCCGGACGCGTCCACGCAGGATTGCACGACGGCACTCTCGCCGTAGAAGGTCTGCGGTACCGAGATATCGAAGTAGACGACCGTCCCGCTGAGCTTGTCGTCGCCGTTCCGGAATTCCGAGATGAGGCTGTTGGCGAACGACAATGCGTTGCCGCCGATGTACTTCTCGTAGGTCGTGTTCGCGCCACCGGTGGAAACGGCCGCCCACATCGAGTCGACGTAGTTCTCGTAGCCGATCACCGCCGTGCGCTGCGGCCCGCTGGCCGGCAACTGGGTCTGGAACTGCACCTGGACGCCGGACGGGAAGGTGAAGCTCTGCACGCCTGCCGCAGACTGGGTGGCGTCTGCCGCCGGTGAGGCATCGCTCCCGGACGAGGACGCGCCCGCAGGATCGAGCGCGCCACTGGAACCGCCGCTGGAACCGCCCGAGCCGCTCGCACAGCCGGCCGAGCCGAGCGTGAGAAGGACCGCCAGCGATATTCCGGTCAACGCTTTTCGCATACGCATTCCAATCATGCCGCCGAAATCCGCCAGGACGGCAGCAGTTCGTCGATGAGCGCTTCGGTTTCCGGAGCCATGCGCGGCAGCACCTCGTCCAGTGCCGCCCGCGCCGAGATCTCCTCCACCACCGACCGGAGCGTCTGCGCCGAACCGGTAGCGGCCGCGGCGCGCAGCAGGTCCCGCCACAGCGCCTCGTCGTCAAAGGCCAGCCGCAGGCCGGCGCGGGCCGCCTCCATCGCGCCCGCCATATCGCCGGCGCCGAGCCGCAAGGCCGAAAGCCGGTGCGCCGTGTCCGCCACAAGCGCGGGCACCTCGTACAGGATCGGGTCCGCCGCCAGCCACCCGTACCGCGACGGGTCGCGCCCGTCGAGCGCTTGCCCGCGTACCAGGTCGAGCGCCCGCTCCAGGCAGCCTTCTTCGTCGCCGCTGGAATCGGCCCGGGCGACCAGCCCGCGGAACACGTCCCAGTCGACCCGTACCCGCGGGCCGAGGCTCACGCGGCCGGACGAGGCGTCCGTGACCAGGCTGGGCGCACCGGACGCGTCCGTTCCCAGCCAGGCGGCGACGCGCGCCAGGACGGCGTCCCTGACCTCCGCCGGGACCCCGCGCGGCCAGACCGCCGCGGTCAGGACGTTGATGTGCACGTCGCCCGGATGCGCCGCGAGGTAGACGACGACCTCCGTCGCCAGCGCTTCGCGGTCGGCATCCATCGGTCCCTGCGCGATGACGGTGACCGGGCCGAGCAGCCCGACCTCCACGGCGGCACGGAACCCGGGCGCCATGTGCGCGGACGGCGCCGCGCCCAGGCTCGGGTCCGAGATCAGCGGGTTCCCGCCATCCGGCTCGCGGAACAGGTCCACGACCGCGGAGTACTGCGCCGCGGGGAGCAGCTGAGCGCCGAGCTCGAAACCGAGCGCGGGCGCGCTCAGCCGCCCGTCGGCGGTGATGTCCCAGGTCCAGGCCGCGCCCGGCACCTCGCCCGCCACGACGAACCCGAGCGCGGTCCGCTGCCTGGTCCGTGCCAGCTCGAGCAGCCGCTCGGCCTGCTCCTCGGTTGGCGGCGTCCCCATGATCAGGTAGTGCGGCGTCCAGGGGCCAGCGTCGGAACCGAAGGTCCGCCCGGTCAGCACCGAGTCCACTCCGGCCATTTCCATCTCGGTGGACAGCGCCTGCGACCGCTCCGCCAGGAAAGGCAGGACATCGTCCAGCGAATGAGTCACCACGGTCCGTTCGGGGGAAATGCTCTCCAGGCCCTCACCGAAGCCGACGAGCGTGACCTGCATCGCGTCCGCCCAGCGGCTCGTCACCAGCTCGACGGCGAGCGCGGCGAGCGCGGCGCGCACCGTCTCGGCGGGGCCGCGGACGGCGATCAGCCCGTGCGCGACCTCCAGGTCCACCATGACCCGGCCAGTGTCGTTCGTGCCGAGCGTCACCAGGCCGGGATACGGGGCGAGCGCGCTGCCCGGGTCGAGCATGGTGGCCGCGGCCGACGGCAGCCGCCAGAGCTGGCCCTCGCTCTCTGCCCGCCACGGCGCGGGCGGGTCCCTGTCGGGCGGCGCCACCCACAGATCCAGCGTGTCCGCGGACAGGTGCGCGGCGAAGACGGTCGGCAACGGCTTGCGGCGCCCGGCGTTCACCCGCGACAGGTGCCGCAGGCTGTTGTCGAGCAGGTCGACCGCCGGGTCGTCCGCGCCCAGCCGCAGGGCCCGCTCCGCGGCGGCGGCATCGCCTTCGGGCGCGGCAAGCCGCCGTCCGAACGCGCGCTGCCACAGCCGCTCCCTGCGCCGCCGTCCCAGCGCCGCCAGCAGGCCGGCCGCCAGCAGGCTCGCGGCGGCGAGCTCCGTCATTTCCACCGAATGGGCAGTGGTGCTCGCCTGAGCGTGCGACGCGGCGTGTACCGGGGCTTGCACGAACGCGGCCATGTCGGTGCGGGTCGGGGCATCCTGGAGGTGGCCCAACGGGGACGGCTGCACATGCTGGGACACGGTCTCGACGCCGGGGCCGTAGGCGTCGGACGGCATCTGGAGGACCCAGCCGGGGCGGATCAGGGACGCGTTCGTGAGTTTCGCGCCGTCGGGCTGTACCCGGTCCTTGTTCAGCTCGAAGATCTCGTTGTACCTCCGCCCGTCACCGAGATGGTTCTGGGCGATCTCCCACAGCGATACGTGGTAGCGGTTGCCGGGGGACGCGACGACGTAGATCTTCTCCTGGCCGGACTGCTTCGCGGTCGACGACTGCGGGGTGGCGCGGGCCACGAGGGGCGTCGCCGGCAGTTGGTGCGCCTGCACTGAGATGCTGTGCGCCGGGCGCGGCGGGGCGGCGCTGTGCGCTGCCGCCGGGGACAGGGCGGCGGTCGCGCTGAACAGCAGCAGCGCGGCGATGACGAGGCGGCGCGCCGCTGACTGGGTAGCGCCGCCCAGCGGGACCCGGCTGGGCACTCCGACGTTCCGGACGGCGGCCCTGATCTCCACGATCACGCACCAGACGAGCTGGAGCCAGGCGAGCCAGACGACGATGGACAGGATCTTCAGGATGGTATGGATGTCAAGCTGGCTGGTCAGCGCGCTGAGCGACAGCGTATGCGGCACCGGCAGGCCGAACGTGATGATCAGCCCCGCCGGCACGCCGACCGTCAGCGCGACGAGCGCGAGCACGGCCAGCACGCCGACTGCGATGTCAGCCGGGGTACGGCCCTGTTTCCTGGCCGGTACCGGCCGGGAGAGGCCCGGGATAGGCGGGGCCATTTATCAGCACACCTCCTGCTGGTCGGCGTTGCCGCACACGGCGGCAGCGGTCTGGGTCGCCGTCACGGTCACGGCGGAGAAACCGGGAAACGGGATCACGGGCTGCACGGTGACCGTGACCGTGACCGTGGCTGAATTGGGAGCCTGCACGGGGCAGGTCGCCGAGTCGAGACTGATCGAGGATCCGAGGCTGGCGGCGTAGTCCCGCGCCGTGGACTGGGCGTAAGTGCACGCTCCTGGCCAGTTGATGGCCACGGTGGTGGCGCCGCTTGTGGCGGTGTCGCCGTTGGTCTCGCCGTGCAGGTCACCGATCGACAGGTCGGTAACGGCGGAACGGGCCGCCTGCTCGGCGATGTCGGCGGCCCGTTCCCGCCCGTTCAGCACCGTGCCCCCGTCGACGACCAGGACGAGCAGGAGCAGGACCGCGAACGCGAAGACGGCGGTAAATACCGCGATGGAACCGCGGTCCTGGCGGACGGCTGGTATCCGCGTCGCGGCTGCCGACCGTATTTTCGTTATTGGTCGCATGCGAGCCCCCGGCACATGTAGGGGTCGAGCGGCGCGATCGCGGTTCCCGTTATCGGGAAGGTGGACGGCAGGCGGAGCAAGCCGAAGATGCTCGTGTTGATGTCGCACGTCACATGCACCGCGACGTTGTCGCCAAGTTGAACTTGCTGGTCGGGGGACGGAAACGTCCCCGGCACCACGGTGACCCGAGGGCCGCCGTTCGCGCACCAGCCCTGGAGGTCCCCGTCGGCCGCCTGGTCGGCGAGGGACGTGGCGCCCAGATCCCCGGCACCCGGGTACCTCGCCAGCGACGCGGCGCGGGCGGCGTCCCTGGCGGCACCGTCGATCGCACCCCGCGCCTCGACGAGGCGGCCGCCGAGCACCACTATGAGCATGAGGAGGAGCAGGGCCGGGATCATCACGGCAAGCTCGACCGACATCGAGCCCCGCTCTCCTGCCGCGCCGCGGGTCCGGGAGGCCCGGGGGTTCCATGGCGCTGCGACGCGTGTCATCCGCCCGTCCCGCCTGTCGTGCCAGGCGCGGCTGGCGCGCTCGACGTGGCTGGCGCGCCCGGCGAGGCTGGCGCCCCCGGCGAGGCTGACGCGCCCGGCGAGGCTGACGCGCCCGGCGAGGTTGGCGCGCCCGGGTTTCCGGGTGCGTTCGTCCCGCCTGCCCCGCCTGCTGCCCCTCCTGGTGAGCACGTTCCGTTGTCAGCCGCCGGATAGAAGCACTCCACCGGACCTGTCACGGTCTCCGTGACCGTCCAGGTCGAGTTGAACCAGCTGAACACCGAGTACCCGAGCGGCCCGGACACGGTGACGCCGACTTGCTCCGTCCCGCCGGAGTCGGCGCTGAAGGACCTGGCGGTGAGCGTGCCGAGAAGGTTGTTGTTCAGTGCGCGGTAATAGCTCTCCGCGGCGGCCGACGCGTCTCCTTGCCACCTCTGCTGCGTCTCGTCCCCGGCCTCTTCCCGTGCCACGCGAGCGCCGGCCTGCGCGGCGGAGAGCGCGATCTGGCGGGCGTTGAACCACAGTCCGAACTGGACGATCAGCATGATCACGCCGAGGAACGCGGGCGCGAGCACGGCGAGTTCGATCACGCTGGATCCCCGGTCCGACCTCGCCAGCCGGCGCGCCGCGCGTGTCGTCCCGCGGATCGTGCGCCTGGCCGTCACCGGAGTTCCGCTTCGGTTCATTCGCCGCCGGATAAGGTCACGGCGCTCCGGCACCGCCGCCAGTACCGGCACCGCCGCCACCGCCTCCGGCGGGACCTGTGTTGTTGGTGATGTTGGAGCTCTCTTTCGTGACAAAAGAGCTGATGGCGAAATAAATGATCCCGGCGACGATGAGCAGTCCCGCGGTGATGAAGGCGAGTTCCACCGCTGAGGCACCACGGTCACCATCGCGGAGCGCGGTACGCAGCCTCCTCGTGTGCGCACCGAGCATTGCCCGCGCGTAAACGTAAAAACTCTGGTAATCCACTGTCGCCTCTCTTTCTCTACTCTCTTGGAACGCTTGTTCGCTTCCACTGCTAGATCCCGATCAACGCGGGGATCACCGGGTACACCAGGAACACCAGGAATCCCATGACGAGCACCATCTGGGCGACCAGCATCGACTGCGATCGCTCCCCCGCTTGACCCTCCAGGTCCGTGAGCTGCCGTCGCCGCAGGCTCGCCGCGCGCGCGGACAGCGACTCACGCACCTTCGCGCCGTCGTCGGCGACCAGGCTCAGGGCCGCGGCGAGGTCCCGCAGTTCGTCCACCCTGACCTCTTCCGCGAGCCCGCCGAGCGCCTGCCAGGGCGTCTGCCCGGTGATCCGCGCGTTCGCGAGAGCGTCCCTGATCCGTGACATCGACCAGCCGCCGCCCATCTCGCTCGCCGACATCAGCGCCTCGGGAACGCCGCGCCCGCCGGCCAGGTTCATGCTGACCAGGTCGAGGAAGGCACCGACCGCGTGCCGGAAGTCCTTGCGCCGCTGGTCTGCCTTCTGCTTAATCTCCAGGTCGGGCAGGAGGAAGAACACCGCGCCGAGAACCAGTCCGAACCAGATGGGAATCTCGAACGCGACGTGGAACCCCGCGGCGGTGGCGAACGCGAGAAACACGGGCCCGAGCATGAACCCCAGGACACCGAGCAGCACCTTCGAGGCCATGAAGCTCTCGAAGGACTTGTCGGCGAGGGCGAGGTTCGCCCGCAGGGAGGGAAACTCCCAGCCCTGCTCGGCGCAGAACACGGCGATCGCGTTGCCCAGCCGCCGGCTGAGGGCGCCGTCCTTTTCCTTGATCCGCTCGGCGTGCCGGGGCAGGAAGACCGACGACCGCTGCGCGTCGAAGGCGGCAAGCCGTCGCGACAGGCTGACCCGGCGCGGGATGAGCGCGAAGACGAAAAGGAACAGTCCCGCGCCGACGATCACGCCGGCGATTACCGCGCCAGGATTCATGTCAGCCCTCTCCCTCTGGTCCGGCCGGCGCGGTCGGGACGGCGAACAGTCGCTCCGGCGAATCGAACTTGGCGAGCTTGCGCAGCCAGAGGAACCCCGCCGCGTAGATCGCGACGACGAAGATCAGCACGAGCTGGCCTTCGGGGCTGTTGTAGACATGGACGTAGTTATGGTTGAAGATCGCCATGCCCAGCGCGAGCCCGACGGAGATCCCGACGACGATCTGCACGGACCTGCGGGTGGAGCGGCGCTCGGCACCGACCTTCCGGCGCATGTCCAGCTCCTCGCGCACTGACCCGGACAGCGCCCCGAGCAGGTCCCGCAGGCCGGGGCCGCGCAGCCGCGCGTTGATGATGAGCGCCGCGATGATCAGGTCGGCACTCGGGTCGTCCAGGTCGTCGGCGAAGCGGCGCAGCGCCTCCGCCATCGGTACCCGGGTACGGAGCCGGTCCACCAGATTTTCCAGCGGGCCTCTCAGGGTAGGCGCCGCGACCCGGAGCGAGGAGGGGATGGCCTGCTCGAGCCCGACCGCGCCGGCGATCGTATCGCGCAGCGACTCCGTCCAGACGGCCAGCCCTTCCAGCCGGGCCATCGCCCGCCGCTCGGACACGGCGCCGCCGAGCGACCGCCAGCCGAGCGCCAGCAGCCCGACGCCAATGCCGGCCACGAGCCAGCCCGTCGCGGCGAGAGTCAGCGCACCCAGGATCACCGCCAGCGCGCCGCGCCAGCCCAGGACCTCGCGCAGCCACTTCTCGATCTTGCCCGGCCCCGCCTGATGCGGCTTGCGCGGCAGGCCGCGAATCGCGACAACGAACAGGAGCAGCCCGGCCCCTCCGACCGCTCCGGCGACGACGGCGAGCAGCGACGACTGCGTGAAGGAACCCATAACCAGCCTCCCCTCCCGGGGGCGTAGCCGAAGTGGACGAGTTCCGACGCGCAGGACACCGGTGCGTGCGGCACCGCCCGGCCGTCCGGGCCCGCCGTGAACACCTCGCTGGACATCACGCGCCCGTCCACCCCGGTCACCTCGCGGACGCTGCTGACGAAACGGCGCAGCCGCCCGCCCTTGGCGTACTCGTTGCGCTTCGTCTGGAAGACGACGAAATCGATCGCGCCGGAGATCAGCATGTGCGTGGCCTCGATCGGCAGGCGCTCGGTCGCCTGGAGGGCGTAGGTGGCGATCCTGTTGAACACCTCCAGCGAGGAGTTCGCGTGGATCGTGGACAGGGAACCGTCGTTGCCCTGCGTCATCGCGTTGAGCATGGTGACGATCTCGTCGCCGAGCACCTCGCCCACGATGACCCGGCTGGGGTTCATTCGCAGGCTCCGCCTGACCAGTTCCGCCATCGAGACGGCGCCCTGCCCCTCGCTGTTCGGCAGGCGTTCCTCGAACGCGATGACGTTCGGGTGCAGTTCGGGGAAGTGGTCGAGACCGAGTTCGAGCGCCCGTTCGACGGTGATCAGCCGCTCGTCGCCGGGAATCTGGTTGGCGAGCGCGCGCAGCAGCGTCGTCTTCCCCGCGTTGGTGGAGCCGGCGATCATGATGTTCTTCCTGGCGCCGACGGCGGCCGCGAGGAAGCTGGCCAGTTCGGGGCTCATGGTCCCGTTGCCGACGAGGTCCGCGAGGAATACCTTGCCCATCCGCGCGCGGCGGATGGAGATCGCCGGCCGCAGCGTGACGTCCATGACGGCCGAGAGCCGGGAGCCGTCCGGCAGGCGCAGGTCGAGCTGGGGATTGGCGGTGTCGAACGGACGGCTGGACAGGCCTGAGTAGGCGGCGAGCGTCTGGATAAGCTCGATGAGCTCCTCGTCGCTCTCCGCGACCGGATCGCCCATCACCTCGTGGCCGTCGGCGTAGCCGATGAAGACCCTGTCGAACCCGTTGATGTCGACGTTCTCGACCTGCGGGTCCTCCAGCAGCGGCTGGAGCCTGCCGACTCCGAACAGCGCCGCGTGGATCGCCTCGGCGAGATCCTCCTCCTGCTGCGCGGTCAGCGGCGGGCGGCCCGCCATGATCTCCGTGCGCGCGTGGTTTTCCAGCGACTGCGAGATCAGCGCCCTGGCGAACTGCCGCTCGTCCTCGCCGGACATGGGCTGCACGCCGTTGGCCGCGTCCATCCGGCGCTGCTCGGCGAGCCGGTCGCCGACGTCACCGCGCAGCCGCTTGACAAGTCCATGGTCCACCGAGCCTCACCTCCCCCGGAAGCCGTCAGGTTGCGGGGCGTCCTCGTGGGGCGCAAGTGATGCGTGCCTCGGCTGGAAGGTCGGCACCAGCGGCTGGCCCCCCGACGGCTGGGTCCCGGGAGGCTGGGTCCCCGGAGGCTGGGTGCCAGGCGGCTGGGTCCCGGGAGGCTGCGTGCCAGGCGGCTGGGCCACTGGCGGCGGAGCGGGGCGCCCCGCCGGCGGGATCAGGCGCGGCGGCGGGGCCTGACGTGCGGCCAGCCGTTCGCGGCTCGGCAACTCCCGATGCGGCGCTGGCACGATCGGGCCCGGCGACTGCTGCGGAGGCAACTGCCGGATCGGCGACTGCGGCAACGTCGGCGGCTGCTGCATCGGCGGCTTCGGCACCGGCGGTTGCGGTACCGGCGGTTGCGGTACCGGCGGCTGCGGGCCGTAGTCGGGCTGACCATAATCGCGCTGGCCGTTGTCGCGCTGGCCGTTGTCGCGCTGGCCGTAATCAGGCTGCTGACCGTGGTCGGGTTCCTGCCCGTAACCCTGCCGCCGTGCACGCTCCGGCCGCGGGTGCTCCGCCTGCGCGTATTCCGGCTGGGCGTACTCCGGCTGCGCGTGCTCCGGGTGGGGGGCGCGCTGGGGCGCCTGCCGCCGGTGGGCGACTATCTGGCCAGCCACTTCGCGAGCGGTCCTGATCAGGAGTGTCTTGTCGAGCCTGCCGCCCCAGGTTCCGCGGAGCAGTTCGGCGCCCTTGCGGTCGTCCGCGAGGGTGCACGACAGCCGGACCGGCACGCCCGCCTGCGCGAGGGAGTGTGTCACCTCGGCCTCGGCGTTCTTGAGCCGCTGCGCGTCGGCGATGGTGAGCACATCGATGGCGATGGCGCCGCGGCCGCGCTGCCCGGCCGCGGCGATCACGGCCGCGGCCCGGTCACGCAACCGGATGACGTCCCCGAGGTACGGGCGAGTGACGAGCAGCACCGCGTCAGCCTCGGCCAGCAGGTCGTAGAACGGGCCTTCGGGCCCGAGCCTGCCGCAGTCCGCGATGACGTCGGCATCCTCCAGGGCGGCGAGCATCTTGCCCAGCGGCCCCCAGAGCATGCTCAGTCCCGCGCCCTGCTCGGCGTTGGTCACGCCGAGCAGGGCGTCCAGGCCACCGTGAATCTTCTGCGTATGCGGCCAGACCTGTTGCTGCTGGAGGTCCCTGCGCCCGGCGACGGCCAGGCTCAGCAGGCCACGGCGCGGATCAAGCTGACGGCCGTCGGCCGCGGGAAACCTGAACACGAGGTCGCCGCCTGCCTGGTCGCATTCGGCCAGCAGAACCGGCCCAGGCCAGACAGACGCCAGCGCAAGCGCGGTCGTGGTGACTCCTGGCGCCCCCTTGTCCGCGGCCACCGCGATCAGCGCCATCGCTCAGTTTGCCCCGTTCCCTGACGTGATCGCGATGCCGGTCGTGCCGTTCGCCGTGTTGCACACGACCTGGCCGACTTCTTCCTGATCCATCTCCACGACGACGTCGAGTTCGCCGGCGCCGGACGCGTCGCTGGACACGCTCATCACGGTCGCGCCCGTCGTCAGCGCCAGGCCCGGCTTGCCGGGGCAGCCGCCGGCGCCGCCGTTCGCGGTGGGATAGATGCTGACCGTGTCCCCTGCCTGCAGGTCAACGGGGGCCTCCCCGTCCTTCAGCGCGAGCCCCACGTATGCCATGCCCTCGGGCAGGGAACTGGCCTTGGGGAGCAGCATGCCGTTGTTGAGGAGGGTTCCCTGGGGAATCGCCTCTTTCGCGAAGTACTGGGGTACCTGGTCCTGGTACTGCCAGGAGATGTAGTCCACGCCGCTGCCCTTGGCGATCTGCACTTCCTGGATGGCACCCGCCGGGATCTGGTGGCCCGCGGGGACTGCCTGGTTGACCTCGATCGCGTCGACTTTCTGGCCGGACTGCTGTACGAGCACGCCGGCCGCGAGCGCGCCGCCCACGATAAGAAACACGGCGAGGAAGGCGAGCCAGGGCTTGCGCTCACGCGGGGCGCTCGGCATCCTGCGCCCGGCAGCGGCCGTGGGCTCGCCCCACGGCGGCTGGTCGGAACCCGCGCCGCGCGTCATCGTTCCCCGGTCGCTAGCCATCGAATAACTCCAAATTTGCACAGCGTTTACGTAGCCGAAAGCTATGGGAAGGGGCTGAAGGTACACGATCAGCAGGCTTTGACCCTACCGCGCCGATCAGCCGCCATGTGCGTCTTTGCGGGAAAACAAGAGGTTACATCGACGACAGTCGACATAAATGTATATGACAGACATCACAGTCTGCCGCCAATCCATCACCATCTGGTCACAACTTGACATCTTCACGCCAACGGTGCACGCGCTAGCGGCGACACCTCGCCATATAGCCACACTTAAATATCACGATTGTGGCAAAATTTGCCATCAAGCAAACTTTGTGTGCGGAATCGGTTGCAGAAGGACGCCCCGCACTGTGATCCTGCGGACGGGAAGGACGCGTCCGCGATCAGCAGTGCCGGCGCGTAACGCTGGCCCACGCCGTCACCCGGCTGCGCGAGCTGCGAACCGCGTCAGCAGCGCTCGCCTATGCGGGGGATGGCAGGCAACGACGCCGGATACGTCCCGATCACGCTCGCGGGCATGAGCAACAGCCAGCAACGACCCGAGAAAGGAAGCCCCACAGTGGCAAACCTTAACGTGACGTACGCGGACATGCAGTCCGCCGCCAACCAGCTGCAGAGTGGCGAGCAGCAGATCCAGTCCGACCTGGCGCGTCTCAAGAGCCTGGTCGACAACCTGGTCGCCAGCGGGTACGTGACCGACGCCTCCAGCAAGCAGTTCGAGGCGTCCTACACCCAGTTCAACAGTGGCGCGACGCAGATGATCGACGGCCTGAACGGCATGGGCCAGTACCTGACCTCTGCCGCCAACGCCTTCCAGGAGACGGACACCCAGCTCGCCTCCGCGCTCAAGTAGCTCAGGCAAGTCCCGTGAAGGGCGCCGGTGTCATATCGGCGCCCTTCACGGGTGTCCGGCAAGGGCGGCCGATCTAGACAAGAAGGAATCACGATGCGGCTGGCACTGACGGTTGTGTCGCCGATGGCGCGGCAGACTGCGGACGTGGTACTGGATGCCGACCCTGCCACGGCGGTCGGGGACATCGCGGCCGAGTTCGAGCGCCTCGCGCATGGCGGTAGCGCGCCGGGTACCGGAGCGGGCTGGACGGGCGCCGATCGCGGGGCGGCGAGCGGTATCGGTGAAACGCGCGCTCGGGGGAGATCCGGCGATACGGGCGGGGCCCGGGTACTGCGCTTCCCCGGGGAACGCACAGGCCCGCTGGCGGTGGCCGAGCCCCGCGCGGTGCGGGTGGCGGTGCCGCTGTACGTCGATTACCGGGAGGTGCCGCCCGAGACGACGCTCGCGGACTCTCCCATCAGGGACGGGGCGGTTGTCAGCCTGGGCGGTCCGGAAGGCTGCGTGTACCCGGAGCCCACCGGCCTGGTGGAGATCCGTGTCGCCGGCGGCCCGGCGGCCGGCGCGGTCCACCGGCTGAGCCTCGGCGACGCCGACATCGGCAACGGCCAGCGTGTCGCCATTCCCGTCCACGATTCCGCGCTTCCCGAGTTCGCCCTGCGGATCTCCGTCGACAGCCGCGGCGGGTGCCAGGTCGCCCCCTACAACGGCGTGCGGGCCTCGCTCGACAGCGAGCCCCTCGAGGCGGCCACGCAGTGGCTGCCGGGCCAGCAGGTCGCCGTCGGCGGCACGCTGCTCGGCCTGGCGCCGTACGAGCCGCCTGACGCGGCGCTGCATCCGTCCGACGACGGCGGCATCGACTTCAACCGGCCGCCGCGGCTGCTGCCGCCGCAGCGAGTCACCAAGTTCAAGCTTCCCGTGCCGCCGGAGGAGGGCGAGCGCCGCCCGCTGCCGATCGTGATGGCCGTCGGCCCTCTGGCCATGGGCGTCCTGATGGCCGTGCTGATGAAAGAGCCGTACATGCTGGCCATGTGCGTGCTCAGCCCCGTCATGCTGATCGGCAACTTCCTCAGCAACCGCAAGCAGGGACGCAGATCCTTCGCGCAGCGCATGTCGGAGTACCGCGAGCACAAGGCGCGGATCGAGCAGGACGCTCGCGAAGCCCTCGCGCTCGAGCGAGCCGCACGGCGCGACGAGTGCCCCGACCCGGCGACCGCGCTGTCCATCGCTTCCGGACCGCGCAGCCGCCTGTGGGAGCGGCGCCGCACCGACCCCGACTACCTGCTGCTGCGGGCGGGCACCGCCGACCTGCCCTCGGCTGTCGAGCTGACCGACCCCCAGCTGGATGAGCACCGCAGGCAAGTGTTCTGGACGGTGCCCGAGGCGCCTGTGACGATCCCGCTCCCCCAACGCGGCGTGATCGGGGTCGCCGGCCCGGGTGACGCGCCGCGCGCGGTCGGCCGCTGGTTCGTATCCCAGGTCGCCGCCCTGCACAGTCCGAACGACCTGCGCGTGTACGTGCTCACGGACTCTTCCGGCCAGGTGAGCTGGGAGTGGGTCAGGTGGCTGCCCCATTGCCGGCCGGGTTCCGCCGGCAACTCGGCGGCCCTGATCGGCAACGACGCCGAGTCCGTAGCCGCCAGGATCGCCGAACTGCTCGCGACCATCAACGGGCGTTACAAGGCCATGCGCGAGGCCGGAGGGGACACCGTGCGGTTCGAGGACGACATCGTCGTTGTCCTCGACGGCTCGCGGAAGCTCCGCTCGCTGCCTGGCACCATCCAGATCCTGCGGGAGGGGCCGGGAGTCGGTATCTACGCGATCTGCCTGGACGCCGACGAGCGGCTGCTGCCCGCCGAGTGCCAGGCGGTCGCCGTCATCGGTGCGGACGGGGTGCGCGTGCAGCAGATGATGGGCGACACCATCCGCGGGGCCCGTCCTGACCACGTCAGCCCCGGCTGGTGCGGGCGGCTCGCCAGGGCCATCGCTCCGATCAGGGACGTCAGCGACGACGGCGACACAGCCGGGCTGCCCGACTCGAGCAGGCTGCTCGACGTGCTGCGCCTGGAGCCGCCCACGTCCGAGGCGCTCGCCGCGCGATGGCACGGCAGCGGGCGGTCCACGATGGCGATGATCGGGGAGAGCTACGACGGGCCGTTCGGCATTGACCTGCGGCGCGACGGGCCGCACGGGCTGATCGCCGGGACCACGGGCTCGGGCAAGTCCGAGTTGCTGCAGAGCATCGTCGCGTCGCTCGCGGTCTCGAACAGGCCGGACCAGATGACGTTCGTGCTCGTCGACTACAAGGGCGGCAGCGCGTTCGCCGACTGCGTGCTTCTCCCCCACACCGTCGGCATGGTCACCGACCTGGACACGCACCTCGTCGAGCGGGCGCTTGTCTCGCTGACCGCCGAGCTGACCAGGCGCGAGCACATCCTGGCCGGCGCGGGAGCCAAGGACATCGAGGACTACCAGATCCTGCTGGATCGCCGCCAGGCGCAGCAGCCCATGCCGCGACTGCTCATCGTCATCGACGAGTTCGCGTCCATGGTGCGGGACCTGCCGGACTTCGTCACCGGGCTCGTGAACATCGCGCAGCGCGGCCGCTCGCTCGGCATCCACCTCATCCTGGCCACCCAGCGCCCCTCCGGGGTCGTCTCCGCGGACATCCGCGCCAACACCAACCTGCGGATCGCCCTGCGCGTCACCGACCCCGCCGAGAGCACCGACGTGATCGACGCCAAGGAAGCCGCGCAGATCTCCAAGTCCACCCCGGGCCGCGCCTACGTACGGCTCGGACACGCCTCGCTGATCCCGTTCCAGGCCGGCCGGGTCGGCGGACGCCGCCCGGGCGCGGTGGCGAACGCGGACGCTATACCCAGACCGTGGGCCGCGCCGCTGGAATGGACGGGGCTCGGCAGGGCGGAACCGGCTAAGCCTTCCGCCAAGCAGCGGTCGCAGGAGGAGATCACTGACCTGAAGGTCCTCGTGGAGCAGATCCAGCACGCGGTGCGGGAACTCGACATCCCGGCTCAGCACAGCCCGTGGCTCCCCGCGCTGCCGGAAACGCTGCTGCTGGAAGACGTAGTCAGCGGGTCCGGGGGCAGCCACCAGGGATCGTTCGGGATAGAGGATCTTCCGAGCCTTCAGTCGCAGAGGCCCGCGTCCGTGCGGCCGGAGACCTTCTCCCACCTCATGGCGGCGGGCGCGCCGCGCAGCGGGCGGTCGCAGCTGCTGCGGACGATCGCGGGGGCGCTGGCGCTCGAGCACAGCTCCGCGGACGTGCACATGTACGGGATCGACTGCGGGAACGGGGCGCTGCTGCCGCTCGCGGACCTGCCGCACTGCGGCGCCGTGGTAAGCCGCACCCAGACCGAGCGCGCGACCCGGCTGCTCGGGCGCCTGAGCGCCGAGCTGAGCAGGCGGCAGGAACTGCTCGCCGAAGGCGGGTTCGCGGACGTGAACGAGCAGCGGGCCTCCGTCGCGGAGGCAGAACGGCTGGCGCACGTCTTCGTGTTCCTCGACCGGTGGGAAGGGTTCACCACCACGCTTGGCGAGGTGAACAACGGCAGCCTCACCGAGGCCATCACGCGGATCCTCGGCGAAGGCGCCAGCGCGGGCATCCACCTGGTGATGACCGGGGACCGGACGCTGATCGCAGGGCGGATCTCCTCCATGTGCGAGGAAAAGCTCGTGTTCAAGATGGCCGAGAAGGATGACTACGGGTTCGCGGGACTGCGGCCGCGGAAAATGCCCGACGACGTGCCCCCCGGGCGGGCGTTCCGCGCAGGGTCGGGCCTCGAAGTCCAGGTGGCGCTGCTCGGGCCGGATGCCACCGGGCAGGGGCAGGCGGCGGAACTGCGCGCTATCGCGTCGTCGTGCTCCGCGCGCGACGTTTCGGTGCCGGCCCGGATGCGGCCGTTCCGGGTGGATGTGCTGCCGTCACGGATCTCCTTCGACGACGCGTGGGCGATGCGGCCCGCTACGGCGGGACCGCTGTTCGGGATGGTGGGGGTTGGCGGTGACACGCTGACCGCGCTAGGGCCCGACCTGTCGACAGGGACCCCGTGTTTCATCGTCGGCGGGCCCGCGAAATCGGGACGGTCCACGATCCTGACGTCGATGGCGCAGTCCTTCCTCGCCGCCGGGACGCGGCTCATCCTGGTGACGCCGCGCCCGTCGCCGCTGCGGTCCCTGGGGTCCGCTCCCGGCGTGGTGCGGCTCTTCGAAGGTTCCGACCTGGACGAAGAGCAGTTCGCCGAGGCGCTGGCCTCGTTCAGCGGGCCCGGGGTCGTCGTGATGGACGACGCGGAAATGCTGCGGGACTGCGACGCGTCGGGCGAACTGAGCCGCCTGATCGCCTTCGGCGCCGATTCACAGCGGGCACTGGTGTTCGGCGGAGACGCCCAGAACCTGGGCGTCGGCTTCGGCGGATGGCAAGTGGACGGCAAGAAGGCCCGGCGCGGCTGCCTCATCGCCCCTTCCACGCTGCCCGAAGGTGACCTGATCGGCGCGCGGCTTACCCGCGGGATGCTCGGCGAGACTCCGCGGCCGGGGCGGTGCCTGCTCAACGTGGGCGACGGCACCCTGCTCACGGTCACCGTTCCAATGACCACACCTAGTTCGTTAGCCCACTTTGATTAGCCCACCTCGGCTACTCCGCGATTAGTCCGCCCGGGAAGGATGCAAATGTCTGGTGATGGGACGGGTATTTCCGTCGATTTGCAAATGCTGAATGAAACCGCGCAGAACCTGACCACCCTTGTCAACGATTTCCAGAACGCCGCCCAGATCGTCAGCCAGGCCGACATCAATGACCCCACGATTGGCGGGGCGCTGGATAACTTCACCGGTGACTGGAAGGTGCGGATAGGAGATCTGATCTCCTCCATGCAATCGGTCCAGAAGATGGCTCAAACAGGCTACAACGACTACACATCCACCGATACCCAGCTAGCCCAGCAGATGGCACAAGCGGCCTCAGGAAGTTCCAGCTAACCCTTAAACCGGAAAAGGACAGTCAGTAATGACATACTCCGTACCGACTAGCTTCGAGCCGCTGGCATCCTCCAATCCGGTGCCGGCCGACACCGACTCGCTGACGTCACTGGGGCAGCAGTACACCGCAACCGCCAACCTGATCCAGACTCAGGCCACCGACCTGCAGAACCTCACCAACAATGCGTCCGATTCCTGGAAATCGCAGGCGGGAACCGTTTTCGTGTCGAAAGCGTCGAGCCTCGCCAGCCGGATCACCCAGGCGTACCAGCGTTACGAGACCGCGGGCACGGCCCTGACGGCCGCCGCGGAGCCGATGTACCAGGCGCAGCAGAGCGCCTATGCCGCCGTGCAGCAGGCGCAGGAAGCCCAGTCGACCATGCAGGCCAACGCTCCCGCCCCGGCGCCCGCCCCCGGAAGCCCGGCCCCGACGGACGCGCAAAAGCAGGAGGCGGCGACCAAGGCGTCGAATTACAGTAATGCCCAGGATTCGCTGAACCAGGCTCAGTCACAGTTCAACAGCGCGGTGGATGACTATCATGCCGCCGCCAGCGCCTGCGCCAAGGCGATCAACGACGAACTAAGCAGCGACCCCCTCAAGGACTCCTGGTTCCAGGACCATTTCCAGTGGCTCCTGAACCTCCTCCATATCTTCGCCATCATCGCCATGGCCTTTGCGGCTCTCGTCCTCCTGATCGCGCTTCCAGGCGTGGGGGCGCTGATAGACGGGATAGGCCTGACCGCCGTGGCAAGCGCCGTGACAACCTTCGCCACGGCATTCGGGGCCGGGGTCGGCGTCGCCCAGACGGTCATCGACGGCATGGGGGTGCATGACGGGTTGCAGACGGTGGGGAATCTCCTCATGGACATCGTGGGGGACGTCGCAGTCGGCGTTGGCGCGGGGATCACCAAGATAGCCGGCACGATAACCAAGGCAGCCACGGCCGATGGCAAGGCCGCGGTAAGCGTCGCGGCCAAGAGCGCGGTAACCCAAGCGGCCAAGGACTCGGCAAGCAGCGCGGCCAAGGCCTCGGTAATAGACAAGGCAACCGCCGACGCCGCGGGGGACTTCACGAAGAACAATGCAACCGGCTTCATTACCAATGACGATCTAGCAGCCGGGGCAAAGGCCGCTGGAGAAGCGGCGGGGAAGGCCGCGGAGCCCGCCGCGGCCGCCGCGGCGACGGCCGCAGTGAATAAATTGGTGGATGATGCGGGGAGCACAGCGGTAGCGAAAATCACCAAGGGCCTGGAAGGCGTCACGAATAACACCCCAATCGGCAACCTCATTGCGGCTGGGGCTCAGAATCCAGACATCGCGCAAGACCTCGCGGAGCTCAACTATCTCCACAACGCAGTGCCGGCTACTGCGAAGATCGGGACGGCCATCTGGAAGGTAGGGGCCATCGGGGCGGGCAACGGAGCTCTCCAATGGGGAGCAGTCGGCATTGGCATCTATGGCATTGCGACGGGGTGACGCGATGACTATTCCGGACACCGCTCCCTCGGGCGCTGTTGCCTCAGGCGCTGTTGCCTCGGGCAGCGATCACCCGGAACCACCGCGTGACTTCGTTCTGCGGTTGCCGCCCGGATGGATACGCATCCCGATCGACGGGCGGGAGGGGGCACGGGCCGCCGCGCTGGCGACGGCTAAGGTGTCGGACCTGCCCGAACCGCAACGGAGCTCGGCGCGAGAAAAACTGACGCGCATGATCAAGTCCACGCTGCGCGAGGCCCAGCGGGCCGGGGGCGTTGATGTCCTGATGAGCCTCGCCGAGGCGGAGGGCATCCCTCTCGCGGCGTCGTGCCTGATTAGCTACGTCAACGAGGGCGGCGCCCCGGTACCCCTGGACATACTGGCGGACGATCTCTCCGCCGATGGAGGTGACGCGCGCCTTGTCATGATCGCCGGACGCCCCGCCGTACGGTATCGGCACGCGGACCCTCCCCTCACGATGCTCGAGTACATGATGGCGCTGCCCGGCAAGCCCGGGCTGCTCACTTTCGCGTACTCGACGCCAGTGGAACCGCTGGCCGACGCGCTCGTCGTGCTCTTCGACGCCGTGATGGAGTCACTAAGGTGGGTGAAATGAGCGAATTCTCACTTCCTCCGCTTGCCGTCGGCTACGACAGCCGTTGGGTCCACGTGCCCCTTACCGGCGACCTGGACGAGTGGGCCAAGCAGGCCACGGCGAACTACGCGGCGACCCACGGCGGCAATAAGCGCCAGATCAGAGCGCTGCTCGCCGGCGCGGGCGAAATCGCCCGCCGCGCGAAAGACGCTGTGCTGGCGCTGGTCCTGATTCCGGTGGCCGCCGACGGCGTCCGGGCGCTCGTCAGGTTCTGCCCCGTCGATATGTCGGCCGTGAGAGAAGACGACGACAGCTGGTCCGCGCTGATCGGGGATCTCACCCCGGACAGCCCGTGGGAGGAAGACGCCGAGGTCACCGAAATAACGACCAAGGCCGGCCCGTGCCGCCGCATCGTTCGCAGAACTGTCGAGGGTGAGGGAAATACCCGGGCAATCACTGAAAATGTCGCCTACGCCTGGCTGTTTCCCGAGTACGCCGCGGGCATCTGCATGACGACCGCGTTCGTCAGCCTGTCAGAGGCCGTCCGGTGGCGAAGCGCGCTGGACGAACTGGCGGCCGCCGTCGAACTGGAGCCGGCCGCATGACCGCCGGGGCCGGGCCCCAGCCCCGGCCCCGGCACTGCCGGCTCGGTTGCCCTCATTGCCCCTCGCGGGGCAGATCGCGAAGCTTCTCATCCAGATCGTCCTGCTGCTGAGTCCGCGTGGCGGGCAAGTCGGCACGTCTACGCCGGCTCACGGCCAGCATGATTACGGAAATTGCTCCGCCACCTGCCAGCATGAGCACCAGAAAGATAATGGCGAGCACCTTAATGCCGGCGGCAAACGATGCACAGGCGCCGATAAAAATCGCGGCACTCACTGCATATATGCGGAGAACAGCCGATCGCGCGCCCGCAAGCGATGTCTGGGCCATGAATGAACTATTTCACCCTCCCGCTTTCCAAGACAAGATGGCTCATTAAACGGTGACGCTTTTCTTGGTGGCCTCACTGGCAGCAGCCGGCTTCGTGGCCGGCTGGGCACAGCGGGCCATCATCATCCGTTACGCCGTGCCCGCGAACGAGTCGCCGCTCCGTTGCTGCCCGTCCTGCGGCCGGCGGATGCTAGCCGCCCGGCAGATGGCGCTTGCCCCGTGCGCCCGGTGCTCCGCCTGCGGCCAGCGCATCGGGCCGCCCCCGCTGGCCGTCGAGGTCACCACGGCGGCCGCGCTCGGCGTGCTCGCCATGCGGGTTCACCCCGGCCTGGTCCTGGCCGCGGCGTGCTGGCTTGCCCTGTGCGCCGTCCCGCTCGCGTTCATCGACGCCGCGGTCCGGCGGTTGCCGGACGTGCTCACCGGTGCCGCATTCGCCGGCACCGCCGTGCTCCTGCTCGCGGCAGCCGCAGCCAGCGGGGACTGGCATGCCCTGACCAGGGCCGTCCTGGGCGGCATCGCCTTGTCCGGCTTCTACCTGGTGCTCGTCCTGGTCAGCCCGTCCGGGATGGGCATGGGCGATGTCAAGGCCGCGGCGGGGCTGGGAACCATACTGGCCTGGGGAAGCTGGGCGTCCTTCATCGCCGGCGGATTCGCCGGGTTCCTGTTCGCCGCCGTCTACGGCATGGCGCTCTTGATATCCAGGCGTGCTACCGGGAAACAGCAGATTCCGTTCGGCCCCTTCATGATCACCGGGGCGTTCCTCGTGATGCTCACCTGGCACTTGTAGGTTCCAGGTTCTGATGTCCCTTTCCTATTTCTGAGGTCCCCCTGTCCGGCCCATCGGGGACACAAAAATGGGACGGGCTGTCCGGTCTCAGCTGATGCGGCAGATTCTCACTACACGTGCAGGTGACCTGGCGAGTCTCGCTGTGTGCGGCAAGCCGCCTGAGCGGCGGTGACATAGCGTGACTTGCTTCGCAGGCCTACGCGTCGAGCACGAAGATGAACTCTTCGATGCCGTCGTCGGGTGGCGGCACCTTCGCCTCCTGCGCGCGATCCCGCTGAAAAGCGCACTTCTCCAGGACCCGGACCGAGCCGGCGTTGTGCACTGCGACGTGGGCATACAGAGGCCGGGCCGTCACCTGGCGCACGAACTGCGCGAGCGCCCGCGTCGCGACGCCGCGGCCCCAGTGCTCGCGGCCGACCCAGTAGCCGAGCAGGCGCTGCCCGTCCTGCTCCCAGCTCACGATGTTGCCCGCTACCGTGCCGTCCGCCACGATCGTGCGCAGGATGTTGGTGTCGTCGGCGCGGATCTTGGCCCAGTGCGCCGCGAACTGCTCCTTGCCGCGAGCGGGGAACGCCGCCATCTCGGTCGCTTCCTGGTCGGCCTGGTGGTCAAAGAACGCGTCTAGGTCCTGATCTTCGACGGCCCTGAGATGCACCTCGTGTGCCGGGTCGCGGACTTCGGCCATATCCGGTCTCCCCCTTGCCCGATTCCCGTGCGCTGACCGCCGCGAGTGCGCCGCTGGCGTCCGAGGCCAGCGGCCTGCTGACACTCAGCCACTACCACCGCCTTATTGTCGCACCGGTCACCGGCAGGATGGTGCGTGATCAGTGAGACCCGTTGGTTCCGTCTGGCGAGGAGGCGGGATGCGAGCAAGCACGCTGGCGCTGGCAGCCGGGAGGCGTCATTCGGTCGGTCGCCGCCGGGACGGGACTGTTCTCGCCGTGGGGAACAATGCGGTCGGCGAGTGCCGTGTCGAGCGATGGGAAGACATCGTCGCCGTGGCAGCGGGCAATGTCCATACCGCGGCCAACACGGGAAGGTCTCACACGGTCGGGCTTCGATCCGACGGCACCGTGCTGGCAACCGGGTGGAACGGCGACGGCCAGTGCGATGTCGCCGCCTGGCGAGATGTCACAGCCGTGGCCGCGGGCTGGCGCCGCACGCTCGGGCTCCTTGCGAACGGCACCGTGCTGGCAGCGGGCCGGAGTTCAGAAGGACAGTGCGACGTGCAGTCCTGGCGCGAGATGGTGGCCCTGTCCTGCGGCGACTGGCATTCAGTGGGAGTCCGGGCGGACGGTTCAGCACTCGCCGCGGGGACCAATCGCCGGGGACAGTGCGCCGTTGACGACTGGCGCGATCTCACCGCCGTCGCGGCCGGATACCTGCACACCGTCGCTCTCAGACGCGACGGGCGGGTCCTCGCGGCCGGGGACCGGACCACCGGAGCGTGCGACGTCGGTGAGTGGGAAGACGTGGTGGCGCTGGCCGCGGGCAGCTACCACACCATCGGGGTCACGGCGTCCGGATGGGTCCTCGCAGCCGGAGACAACAGCCACGGGCAGTGCGACGTCGGCGACTGGCAGGACATCGTCGCGGTGACGGCGGGCTCCACCCACACCCTTGGCCTGCGCACCGACGGCACGGTCGTCAGCGCGGGGAACAATGCCGACCGTCAGTGCGACGTCGGCTCCTGGTCGGCAATGCAGGTTCCAAGAGCCTGAGCAGCGGGACAGGAAACCTCGACGGCCCGGGCCATATCGCGGGACCGTTCGGTTCGGTCCTGCTCACAGGCTGCTGCAGTGTCCCTTTCCAGGTGATGATGCCCCTTGTCTGGCCAGCCCAGCGGTGCTCAAGCCGGCAGGTCACGCACGTGCCGCATGGGAGTCAGCAGGAACGTGAGGCCGGACGCGGCGATCAGGGCAGTGAGTATCCACAGCGCAGCCCTGATCCCCAACTCGGTGGCGAGGACTCCGGCGAGCAGCGCGCCGACGGGCATCATCGCGAACGCGACGGCCCAGGTCGCCGAGATGACCCGGCCGAGTATGTCCGGCGGGACATAAGCCTGCGTGAAGCTGTCGGCGATCACGTTCGCGATGACGACGACGCAGCCGGCGCACATCATCGCCGCGCAGGCGAACGCGAGCCGCGGTCCCTTGTCCGCGAGCGGGAGGAGCAGCGCGAGGCACAGGCCGCCCGGGACGACGAAGATCAGGGCCCGCGCTGTGCCGAACCGCCGTCCCAGCGGGCGGGCGGCAAGCGCGCCGAGGACGCCGCCAGCGCCGAGGCTGGCCATGACGAGGCCGGCCGCGGCCGAGGACAGCCCGACGGTACGGACCAGGAAGACGACGAGGAGGGCGTCGACACCGGTGAGTGCCAGGTTGCCGAGCGACGAGAACGCCGCCATCGCGCGCAAGTAGGGATCCCGCCAGGCGAAGCGAAGACCGTCGAGCACGCCCCCGGAGACGGGGCCGCCCGGCCGGCGATCCCGCGGCGGCTGCATGGCGGTCAGGCAGCAGAACGAGACGGCGAAGCTCACCGCGTCGGCCAGCAGCCCGGTCACGGGGCCGGCCGCCTGGGCGAGCAGCCCGCCGAGCCCTGGCCCGCCGATCTGGGCGACCTCGCGGCTGCCCAGCAGCTTGGCGTTCGCCTCGGTCAGGTCCGCCTCGTCGACTACCCCCGGGAGCAGGACCTGGTAGGCGCTGTTGAAGAACACTGACGCCGCGCCGGCGATCAGCGTGACCGCGATGAGCTGGGCCACGGTCAGCACCCCGCACCAGGCGGCGACAGGGACGCTCGCGTACACCGCCACCGAGATCGCGTCACTGGCCAGCATGACGGGCCGGAGCGGCAGCCGGTCGACCCACGCTCCGGCGGGAATGCCGATGATGACCCAGGGCAGCCAGACCATCGCGGTCAGCAGCGTGACGATGAACGTGCTGGCGTGCAGGGTGTCGATGGCGACCAGCGGAATGACGACGATGGTGACGGAATTGCCGACCTCGCTGATGCTCTCCCCGGTCCAGAACAGGCGGAAGTTCCGCTGCCGCAACAGCCCGCCCCGTCGGCCGGTCATCGCCGGGGGCTGACGCCGGCGAAGAAGAACACCCGGGCGGCACGCGCGTCAGGCGGGCCGGCCGGTCCCAGGTGAGCGGCCGCGTTGCTGAAGACCGCGAGCTGCTCGTCCTGGGTGGTGACGGACGGCTCGGCCTCCCGCGCGTAAACGTCGTCGCAGACTGCCGCGAGCTCCGCGTTCCACGTAACCGAGGCCACGCTGCCCATCCTTGCCCGGCCGCCTCCTGAAGTCGACCGGATTTCCACCGTCCCGCCAGCCCCACGGGAGCCTGCTGAGCATTGGATGGTTCACCCAGCGGGTTGCGGGTCGGTAAGGGCGTTCACTTCGGCGAGGACTTCATGATCGGCCGGTGCGGCAGGAAACTGCCCATCGACGGGATGCTCCCCCGCGTCGTCCACAGCGCACGCTTCAGCCCCGAGAAGGACACGCCACGCCACGCACCGGAACCCGCAAGACCCACCTGGCCCGGTGCCGGCTAGGTCTTGTCAACAGCTACCCCGCACTGCGGATGCTCCGGCGCCATGTTGGCGGCCGACATGACCGGCTCCCTGGTTCGCAGCGTCGTGCCGCGAGGAGCCGATGCTAGCTATCGACTAATATTCTGCTTTCCATTATATTAGTGATATGGCAGGCAAGCCCACGACCGGGCACGCGCTCTTCGTACTCACCGCGCTGGCTGATGGCCCGCGGCACGAGTACGGCACCGTGCGACGCGAAGTGACCGAGCTGCCGCAGGGCCGGCGGGTGCCGCGGCCGCGGGCCGTGGCAGCGGCCATGGCTGCGGCGGGCATGATTGTCCTGGCTGGCGGGTGCGGCTCGGGGGCTGGTACCTCGGGGGCTGGTACCTCGGGGGCTGGCACCTCGCGGCCGGTGCAGTCTGCTGGCCCGGCTCCCAGCGCGGCGGCGGCTGAGGCCTCCTGCCGGCATCTGACCGCGGCGGCCTGCTATGGTCCGCAGCAGTTCCGGGTCGCCTACGGCATCGCGCCGCTGCTGGATCGCGGGATCAGCGGGCGCGGGCAGACCGTGATGCTGATGGAGTTCGCAAAGACGCCGCAGCAGCCCGGGCCACAGCAGTCCGTGCCGGATGCAACGGACATCCGTCAGGACCTGGCACTGTTTGACACCGTGTTCGGCCTTCCCTCCGCGCCGCTGCAAGTCGACAACAGCCTCGCGGGCTCGGCTTGGCCGTGGCTGGCCAGCAGCGAGGAGGTGGAGGACGCCGAGATCGTGCACGCGGTCGCGCCTGACGCCGCCATCCGCCTGATCCTGATCCCGCGCCAGTCCAGCCCCGCAAGCACGGTCGGCGCCGAGGACGCCGTGCTGCGACTGGCCCTGTCGCAAGGCGCTGTCGTCTCGATCGGCCCCGCCGGCGCCGGGCATTGCTTTACTTCTGCCGAGGTGGCCGGCCTGAACTCGGCGCTGCAGACAGCCGCCGACCACCACGTGACCGTGATCACCTCCACGGGTGACCTCGGTGCGGCCAGCACGTCATGCTCGAATGACGCCCCCCTGGCCAAGGAGGTGGGATTGCCCGCGTCTGACCCGCTCGTGCTGGCCGCCGGCGGGACGAGCCTGGATGCGGACCGCGCAACCGGCGCCTACATCAGCGAGACCGCGTGGAACACTCCCTCGGCCGGCCCGGTGACTGCACCGGGCGGGCCATCGCCTTCGGGGCCGGCAGTAGGCACGGCCGGGCCGTCAGGCCCTGCAGCAGCGCCCAGCCCGGCCGCGCCGCCGGGCGCAATTCCGGAGGCCTCGGGCGGCGGGTTCAGCCGACTGTTTCCCCGGCCCGCTTACCAAGACGGCGTCCCCGGCATCGGAGCCGACCGTGGCGTGCCCGACGTGTCCGCCGACGCGGACCCCGCCACCGGCATGACGCTGGCCCTCACCGACGAGCCCGGCAAGGACATCTTCTTCTCGGCCAGCGGGACCAGCGCGGCCGGGCCGCTGTGGGCCGCGCTGATCGCCCTCGCCAACCAATACGCCGGCCGCCCCCTGGGCTTCGTCAACCCCGCCATCTACCGCATCGGCCGCAGCACCTACTATCACCAGGCATTCCATGACATCACCACAGGAAACAACACGGTGAAATTCCCCCGCCAGACGATCACCGGCTACCAGGCCGCGCCCGGCTGGGACCCGGTAACCGGCTGGGGAAGCCCCAACGCGCAGGCGCTGATCCCCCTGCTCGCCCGCTACACCAGCCCCTGAGCCGGCACCGCCCGTGCCGTCAGCCGCAGATCGCCTACACACATCGACTAATATTCTGCTTTCCATTACATTGGCGACATGGCTGACAAGCCCATGACCGGGCAGGCGTTCTTCGTGCTCACCGCGCTGGCCGATAGCCCGCTGCACGGGTACGGCATCGTGCGCGAGGTGGCCGAGCTGTCACAGGAACGGGTGAAGCTGAAGATCGGCAGCCTGTACGGGGTGCTGGACCGGCTCGCGGCCGACGGGCTGATCGAGCCGGACCGGGAGGAGGCGCACGATGGCCGGCTGCGCCGGTATTACCGGCTGACCCGGGACGGGCGGCGCGCGCTGGCAGCCGAGGCCGAGCTCCGGGCCGCCACCGCCCGGATCGTGCGGGCAAGACTGGGCCTGACAGGCGCGGAGGCGACCGGATGAGCGGCAGCCTGGATCTGGAGCAGCGGTACCGGCGGGTGCTGCGGCTGCTGCCGGGCTACTACCGGGACAAGTGGGAACAGGACATGGTCGCCGCCTTCCTGGACAGCTGGCCGACCCGCGGCCCGGAGGAAGACGAATACATCACCAAGGCCGCCAGGCCCAGTTGGGCGGAGATCGCCAGCGTGGCCGGCCTGGCCGTCCGCCTGTACCTGGGCGGCGCGGGCACGCCGCACCGGTACTTCGCCTGGGGGCAGGCCGTACGGCGCGCCGTGCTCGCCGTCACGCTGCTCCAGGCGGTACGGGGGCTTGACATGCTCGTGCGGACGGCCTGGAGCCGCCATATGCTCGGCTGGCTCCCCGCGCCGCCCGCGAGCATGGTGCCCGCCACGCCTGCCGGCATCTTGCCGCCCGTGGCGTGGTATCTGGTTGCCTACGCCTGGATCGTGAGTCTCGTGGCACTGGTCCTCGGGCACTATCGGACCGCCCAGGTCATCGCGGCGCTGGCCATCGTCCCCGACCTGGTCTGGCTGCTGCAGGGCGAGTTCATCGGCGCCTTCCGGGGGCCGTCCGTGGGGCCGTGGGCCTTCTGGGTCCTGATCAACCTCGCCCCGGTCCTGGCCATGGCCGCATTCCACCGGGACGCCCCGTCGGCCGCACGCTGGCCCTGGCTGCTGGCGCTGCCCGCCGGCTACCTCGTGGTGGCCATGCCGCCACTGGCAATCCAGGCCAGCGGCAACTCTGTCTGGATACCGGACTTCTCCGGGCTGTACTGCCTCCTGGTCGCCCTCGCCTGCCTGGCGCTTGCGCCCAGGGCCCGATCCCGCCGCAGCGCCGGCTCGGGCCTGTGGTCGCTGGCCCTGACGTTGCTCGCCGCCGACGCCGGGGCATACCGGATCTTCTCGCTCACCGACTACCTGCACAACCCGCACCTGATCGATGTGAGCCTGGGCGAACTGCTCATTCTGGCGGCCGCCGTCGCACTGGTCCTCCCCAACGCCACCCGTGCCCAGACAGCCACACCCGCACCGCCACCGCGTCCGCACCCGGGGTGAGGAGTCGACGGCCTAGCCGCGGACGCGCTCATGCGGCCAGAACCCGCTCGCGACCACGCCAACCTGCCGCACCAGTGGTTCCAGGGCTCCGTCGTCCACAACTAGCGCGACGGCCGTAAGCTCATCCCCCGGGACTGGCTCAGCTAGGCCGACTGCCCATTCCCCGGCGAACATGCGATCACAGTGGCAGCAGAAAGTCTCATGGATGCGGCAACGCATCAATTGTTATCGAATTATCGTTCGACCTGCTGATATGATGACGGCATGGCCACGCACATACCGCCGGGCTGGCCGACCGGAGTACATCCGCCGGGCAGCGAGGGCTTCGAGGAGTCCGCGATCGACTGGCTCTTTGAGGTAGTCCCGCCCGATTTTCGTCTGCACGGCGTGTTGCGACGGCATCCGGCGGCGCTCGCCGCCATGGCCCGGCACCATGCGACCGCCTGCGTCGAAGGCGCCAGGCAGGGATACCGCACGGCGCGGACCGAGCTCGCCGAGACGGTGCCGCCGCACGCCGTCGACGCCGTGCTCGCCGCCTACCGCACCGAGGGACGCAGGCTCGCCGCGATGGCGAAGGCGGTCGATCTCGTCGAGCGCGCCATCCGCGGCGAGCGGTTCACCGCCAGGCTCTAGGGTCTACTAGGCCCCGGCGTCTAGCTCCAGGGAACCCATCTCCAGGGAAAGGACCGCGTCGGCGGCCCGCATCACGAGGATCGCCATGTCGTCGGAGGACGCTTCGGTACCGAACTCGTGGACCGCACGCCGCAGCCGGGACGCCACCGCCCAGGCACTCAGCTCCCTGCACCCGGACAGCACCCGCGCGAGGCCGTTGTCGTCGTCCAGCAGGCGCCCGGTGTCGTCCCGCCGCTCCGTCACCCCGTCGGTGACGCACAGCAGCAGGTCGCCGGGGGAAAGCCGCACTGTCTGCGCCTCGAACGGCAGGTCGTCGACCACGCCGAGCAGCGTCTGCGGCTCGGCCGCCGGGACCGGCAGCTCGTCAGGGGGAGACGACGCCCGCAGCAGGAGCGGCAACGGATGCCCCGCGCACACGAGTGAGACCTCGATCGGTTCCGCGGACGAGCCTGGCACCCGGATCTCGCCGTGCAGCAGCGTGATGAAGCGGCCGCGCGTCCCTTCCCGGATGATCAGGTCGTTGAGCCGTTCCACGACATCCTCAATGGCGTGTCCCTCCGCCGAGAGGATCCGGAGCGTGTGCCTGGCCAGTCCGGTAACCGCGGCGGCCTCGGGGCCGGTGCCGCACACGTCGCCGATCGCGAACCGCCACCGCCGCCAGCCTCCGCCGCCATCACCGCCGTCGTCTCGGTGCGCTACGGGGAACACGTCGTAGAAGTCGCCGCCTACCTCGTTCGCCTCGCCTGCCGCCTCGTACTCGGCGGCGAACTCGATCCGCGGGATCTCCGGCAGTTCCGGCGGCAGCAGGCTGTGCTGCAGCGCCTGGCTGGTCATCCGCTGCCGCTCGTACAGGCGGGCGTTGTCGAGGGCGAGCGCGGCGCGGCGGGCCAGGTCCTCGGCGAGCTCAAGCGACTCACGGGGCGGCGGATCCTGCCAGCGCCTGTCCTCACGCGGCCGTCCGATCACCACCGCGCCAAGGCCACGGCCGCGCGCGCTGAGCGGGAAGCACCACGCCGAGTCCGACGCCATCCGGACGTCTTCGAGGCCGGCGCCCGGCGGCACGGCGAGCGACCAGCTCTGCGCGCCTCGCGGGCTCCCGCCGGGCCCCCCGGGAATGCCGGCGGCGAGGCCGACGACTCCCGCCGCGCCCGGCACGCCGACTCCGGGAACGCCGGGCAGCCCTGATGTCAGCCCCGGCGGGGCGATCTCGCCCAGCAGCCGGGCCAGGGCGTCGATCTTGGCTTCGTCCTCGTGCCATACGTAGGCGGGCCTGAGCTCGCCAGCCTCGCCGACGAGGAAGACGGCACACCATGCGGCCAGCCGGGGCACCATCAGCTGAGCGGTCAGGGCGATCGCCTGCCGCTGGTCGAGCGTGCTCGACAGTAGCTCGCTGGCCTCGGCGAGAAAGCCGACGCGTCCGCGGCGTACCCGTTCGAGTTCGGACAGCCGCAGCCGTTCCAGGGACATCGCCGCGCGATCGGCGACCTCCTGCAGCCACACCTCGTCGGTATCGCGAAACCGCCCCGGTGCCGCCGAGCCGACCCCCAGCACGCCGGTGACCCGCCCGTCCACGAGGAACGGCACGGACATCTGCGACCGGGCCACGCCGCCGCCAGATAGCAGCATCGTCGCCGGCGGCATCGTCAGCGCGTCCGGTACCGCGACGCCTACCGCGCCGCGGACCCGCAACTCACCTTCCTCGTCGGCGACGAGGGCGTAGGCGGCGTCCGCCCCGACGGCATCGCGGGCCGCTTCCACGGTGTGCCGGACGAGTTCCTCGAAACGCAGCTTCCCGATCTGCGGTTCCGGCATCTCCAGCGGAACGTCCCTGCCGGATGCGCCGGATGCGCCGGTTTTCCGGCCCGGAGTCAGAACCACCGCCTCCGGAACTACCGCCTCCGAAGACACGGGCTCCGAAAACACGGCCTCCGGGACCACGACCTCCGGAACCACGGCATCCAGCACCGCCGCGTCCGGGCTCACGGCATCCGACTGGACGGCATCCGGCTGGGCGGGATCCGGCTGCACGGGGCCGGAGCCAGGGTCCTTCGCCGGCAGCGAGAGACGGAACCAGACCGTCTTCGCGGCCCCGCTGTACGTCACCCCCCACGACGACGCGAGAGCGCCCGGGAGCGTGAGACCCCTGCCTCGTTCGGCCAATTGATCCTCGCCCGCAGGCCGCAGCTCGTCGGGGAGCGTCCGCGACGGATGCCTGTCGGTGACGGTCACCTCGACGGCATCGCCCGCCAGCCGGCAGCCCACTTCCAGCGACGTCCCGGCGTGCTGCACCGCGTTCGCGACCAACTCGCTCGTGAGCAGGACCGCGTCATCCGTGGCAGATTCGGGCAGCGCGATGTCCCAGTCGCCCAAGGTCTCTCTGACAAAGGACCGCGCACGCGCCGCAGCAGTCGGCTCGGGTGCCAGCAGGACCCGTGCTCCGAACTCACCATCATCACTCACGTCGGAAACCGATCCTACTGCAACAAGGGAGCGGCGATCAGCGTCATTTCCTTTGTGACTTGCGGAACTTCTCCACGCTGCGGCACCCGAACATCATCTAGGATCACCGGGCAACCTGGATAGCCTTCGGTGACCGATCCGTGGGTTAATCGTGACAGACTAGGGATGCCAATGCTTGCGCATCGCGAGGGCGGCCATTGACCATCGCCGGGGACGGCAGCGGATGCCCGTCGCGAGATGACGACCGGAGGCTACATGTTCCAGACCACGTCGGCAACCGCCGGCGAGGCACGATACTCCGACCATGACCTTGAGCCACTCCGCGCCGCCTTGCAGGCCCTCAGCAGTGGCGACATCACGCAGCAGACGCTCGCCGGCGTCCGCCGTGCCGGCAACGGCGGCGCGTTCGGCGACGGATCCGCGCTCGCGCAGATCTGGCCCCTGGTCGACGCCGTCGCGACCGAACTGAGTGCCCTGAACGACGAAGTGGCGCGCCGTGCCGAGCAAGTCCGCGACATCGCCATGGTGACCACCGCCGTCGCGCGCGGAGACCTGACCAAGAAGGTCACGGCCGATGTCCAGGGCGAGATGCTCCAGCTGAAGCAGACCGTGAACACGATGGTCGACCAGCTCTCCGCCTTCGCCGACGAGGTCACCCGAGTCGCCCGCGAAGTAGGCACAGAGGGACGGCTCGGCGGGCAGGCGCACGTCCGCGGCGTCTCGGGCGTGTGGAAGGACCTCACCGACTCGGTCAACGGGATGGCCAGCAACCTGACCGTCCAGGTGAGAAATATCGCACAGGTCGCCACAGCGGTGGCACAGGGCGACCTGAGCCAGACGATCACCGTCGATGCGCAAGGCGAGGTGCTCAGGCTGAAAGAGACCATCAACACGATGGTCGACCAGCTCTCCGCCTTCGCCGACGAGGTCACCCGGGTCGCCCGCGAAGTAGGCACCGAAGGCATCCTCGGCGGCCAGGCCGATGTCAAGGGCGTCTCCGGCATCTGGAAAGACCTGACCGACAATGTGAACGGGATGGCATCCAACCTGACCAGCCAGGTGCGGAACATCGCGCAGGTCACCACCGCGGTCGCGCAGGGCGACCTGAGCAAGAAGATCGACGTCGCCGCGCTCGGCGAGATCCTGGAACTGAAGACGACCATCAACACGATGGTCGACCAGCTCTCCGCCTTCGCCGACGAGGTCACCCGGGTCGCCCGCGAAGTGGGCACCGAAGGCATCCTCGGCGGCCAGGCCGAGGTCGAGGGCGTCTCGGGTACGTGGAAGCGTCTCACCGAGTCGGTGAACGGCCTCGCGTCCAACCTCACCACCCAGGTCCGCGCGATCGCCGCCGTCGCCAGCGCGGTCGCCGAGGGTGACCTGACCCAGTCGATCACGGTGAACGCGCGCGGCGAGGTCGCCGAGCTCAAGGACAACATCAACCTGATGGTCGCCAACCTCCGGGAGACGACCAGCGCCAACCGCGAGCAGGACTGGCTGAACATGAACCTGGCTCGCCTGTCGAGCCTGATGCAGGGCCACCGCGACCCCCTCGAGGTGGCCCGGCTGATCATGAGCGAGCTGACGCCGCTGGTTTCCGCCCAGTACGGCGCGTTCTACCTGGCGAGATTCGACGACGTCGGCCCGGACGGCCCCGGCGCCGGAGCCCCCACGGAGTTCGAGCGGATCGCCGCGTACGCGTTCCACAGTGGCGGCCCGACAAAGTTCACTCTCGGCGAGGGCCTGGCCGGCCAGGCCGCCCTCGACCGGACGCGGATCCTGATCGAGAACACGCCGCAAGGCTATGTCACCGTCAGCTCCGGCCTCGGGGAATCCGCTCCGATGAGCGTCGCGGTGCTGCCGATCCTCTTCGAGAACCAGGTGCTCGGCGTGCTCGAACTGGCGTCGCTGCACAAGTTCAGCGACTTGCACCTGACCTTCTTCGACCGGTTCGTTCCCACGATCGGCGTCACCATCAACGCGATCATGGCGAACTCCCGCACCGAGGTGCTGCTGATCGAGTCACAGCGGCTGGCGACCCAGTTGCAGGAGCGTTCGGACGAATTGCAGCGCCAGCAGGGTGAGCTGCGCCGGTCCAACGCCGAACTCGAAGACAAGGCCGCGCTGCTCGCCAAGCAGAACCGCGCCATCGAGGTCCAGAACTTCCAGATCGACCAGGCCCGGCGCACCTTGGAGGAGCGCGCTCAGCAGCTGGCGCTGTCCTCGCAGTACAAGTCGGAATTCCTCGCCAACATGTCGCACGAGCTGCGCACGCCTCTGAATAGCCTGCTCGTGCTCGCCAAGCTCCTGTCGGAGAATCCTGACGGCAACCTGACCGTCAAGCAGGTCGAGTTCGCGCGCACCATTCACGAGGCGGGCTCGGACCTGCTCCAGCTGATCAACGACATCCTGGACCTGTCGAAGGTCGAGGCCGGGAAGATGGAAGTGCATCCCGCGCCGATCTCCCTGGACGGCCTGCTGGAGTACGTGGACGCGACGTTCCGCCCCATGGCCGCGCAAAAGGGCCTCGCGTTCAACGTCGAAGTGGCGTCCGAAGTCCCGACGCTCATCTATTCCGACGAGCAACGGCTCCAGCAGATCCTCCGCAACCTGCTGTCCAACGCGGTCAAGTTCACCCACATCGGGGGCGTCACCCTCCGTGTCTCCCCCGCCGGGGACAGGCGGTTCACCGGGCCGCTGCGCGACGAGGACTCGGTCCTCGCGTTCGCCGTCGCCGACACGGGCATCGGGATCGCGGCGGACAAGCTGGACCTGATCTTCGGCGCGTTCCAGCAGGCGGACGGCACTACCTCGCGCGGCTACGGCGGCACCGGGCTCGGCCTGTCGATCTCCCGCGACATCGCGCGCCTGCTCGGCGGCGAGATCCACGCCACGTCCGCGCCGGGCCGCGGTTCCACGTTCACGTTCTACCTGCCGGACCGGCAGGTGGCCGAGTCCGTTCCGCTCTCGGGCGGCTGGGAGGAAACGCAGCGTTTTTCCCGAACGAACAGTGGCCGTTCCCACCCGTCCCCTCTCTCGTCTCCCGTGCTGACACGCGCGAGCGCGGACCTTGCGGATGCCTGGCCGGCTGACGCGCCCGACGCCGAACCGGGCCCGCGGGAGCCCCAGGCTGACGACCGGCCGCTGGATCCCACGGAGCGGATCACCGGCGCCAACCAGTTCCCCACCCGCGACCAAGGCGAGTTTCCCCTGGCAACAACGGCCGGATTCGCTTCAGAGACTGATCTGCCGAACTTCTCCGACATATCTGACACAGACGAGCTCGCGGTCGATGACGACCCGCTGAACGGCGCGAAGATCCTCATCGTCGACGACGACGTACGGAACGTGTTCGCGCTGACCAGCGTGTTCGAGCGGTACGGCGCGCAAGTCCGGTACGCGGAGAACGGCCGCCAGGGAATGGAGATCCTTGATCGCGAAGATGACGTCGCGCTGGTACTGATGGATGTCATGATGCCGGAACTCGACGGTTACGCCACGACCGCCGCGATCAGACAGCGCCCGGAGTTCGCCGACCTCCCGATCATCACGGTGACTGCCAAGGCAATGAAGGGCGACCGCGCGAAGTCCCTCGCGGCGGGCGCCTCGGAATACGTCACCAAGCCGGTAGACATCGCCCACCTGATCAGCTTGATGCGCAGCTGGCTGGAACGCCGTCAGCGCGCTGAGGGGAGCGGCTGACGTGCCGCAGAAGGCAAGGATCCTGCTCGTTGATGACCGGGCCGAGAACCTGATAGCGCTCGAGGCGATTCTCGCGTCGCTAAACCAGCAGCTCGTGCCCGTCCGCTCTGGTGAGGCTGCCCTCAAGGCGCTGCTGTCAGAGGAGTTCGCCGTCATCTTGCTGGACGTCGTGATGCCTGGGATGGACGGCTTCGAAACCGCGGCGCACATCAAGCGACGCGCGAAAACCCACGACGTGCCGATCATCTTCCTGACCGCCGCGGGCGCCGAGCCGGACCACGCGTTCCGCGGTTACGCGGCGGGCGCGGTGGACTACATCGCCAAGCCGTTCGACCCCTGGGTGCTCCGGGCGAAGGTGGCCGTCTTCGTCGACCTCTACATGAAGAACAGGCAGTTGCGGCAGCAGGCCGAATTGCTCCGCAAGCAGGCCGAGAGCGTCGCCGGGGACGCGTCGAGCGGCGTGCTCTCGGAACTTTCCAAGCGCCTGTCGGCCGTGGAGGTCACCTTGGCGGAACTGTCCAGCCTGCCGTCGGTGAAAGCCGAGTCCGCCCTCGCCGACGGCATCGGCCAGCTAGATCGGGGCGTCGCCCGCGTCCGCGACACCCTAGACGCCCTAGGCGCCGACGGCTAACCCCAACCCCCTCCCTCCACGCCGGCTCGTCCCGCCCCCGGACGCCGGCTCATCCCGCCCCCACGTCGGCTCGAATGCGCTTTTGAGCACACCATGGTGTGTTCGAATGCGCTTTCAAGCACGCTTGGAAACGAGCCCGAATGCGCAGTCGGGCTCGTTAGGGCGGCAGACACCCCGACACCCCACGATGCCCCGAGAGCCCTCACAGGCCCGTGTAGAGGCATGCGAAAGCCTCCCTCATCTTCATCACAGACGAGAGAGGCTTCCGTGTGTGCGCCGACTAACTTGATCGTCGCGAGAAACGCAGTCCACGCACCGGCAGTCACCGGCAGCGAACCCGCCTTACGGTTCGTCGTGTCCCGCACCAGCACAGCGCCGTTACCGGTGCCGACCTCTACGCACGATCCGCCGTTGCTACCGCTGAAAGACGACTTGCGCCAGTCGCCCGCGAAGGTTTGCTCCATCTCTCCTGAGCCTCCTGTATCTGTACTGCCGACATCCCGGACGGGAGAGCCACACTGCACAGGTAACGCCATCTCAGCATGATCTCAGCTACCGTGGCAGGATCATCTGTGATCCGCCCGTCGTTCGCATCCTCCAAGAAGATGGTACTGATCACACCGGGTTTTTCCGCCACATCGAACTTTCCCAGCAGACCGGGATGCGACCCGGCTGACAGCGGTATCACCTGTACCGTCACGTTGGGAAGATCCGTGATCTCGATGAGCCGTGTCATCTGCGCAGCCATCACACTGGATTCCGCGATCTCACGATGCAAAACCATCTCATCGATAAGCATCCATACCACAGGAGGTGCCGGTTCCTCCCGGGTAAGCACCGTCTGACGGGCCAACCGCCCCGTAACGCGCTCCGCCACCAGCTCATCTGTGACATTCGGGTGATGACTCAGAACCGCGTGAGCGTATTCGGGTGTCTGCGCGAGCCCTGGAATGTTCGAGTGATCGAAGATCAGCAAGGTAGACGCTTGGGCTTCGTGTTCCGCGAACTCCCCGAACGCCACGGGGAACGCGACGGAGCCCGCTTTGCGGTGCAGCCGCGTGAACGTCCCCGGGAATCCGAACACAGCGTCAAGGGCTTTCGCGAACGGTTCGGTCGGTGCGCGCTCATACGACTCGACAGCCGCGACAAGGCTCTTACTGACGTGCGCCAGTGTGGCCAGTTCAGCCTGTGACCATCCGCGTTGCTGCCGGTGGGCCACCATTTCGTCAACAAAAATACTGAGGCGTTCCCGGTCCCGCTCACTCAACTTCGGCATCTGCCCACACCGTTCCTACAGTTTGTCACCGCACTGCCACGAACCGTTGTAACCGGTAGTGTACGCGTCCGCAACGGGGAAGCATCGGGTTCAAGGCATCCCGTGTTTGTTGACGGAACTCCCCCTGTAAACCGTCACCTCTCCGGACGGAACACGGTGGACGTGAACGTTACGGGATGCCCCCAGACATCCACGGCGAGGGGATACAGATGCCAGCCACAGCCACCGGCTATCACAGGACACTCATCCTGGGTGCCTACACGACAGCTTGCGCCGACGCGCGGGCCACGTTGCGCGAGTGGGCATCCACAGCCGATGTCACCGACACGGACACGCTGATACAGGTGGCTTCGGAACTAGTCGCGAACGCGGTGACAGCGTCAAGCATGTGGGCACGCGCCAATCCCAGTGCCTCGGTGCCGTATATCCGCCTGGTGGTTGACCGGTGCGATGAAACCATCCTGGTCACAGTATGGGATATCAGCGGCGAGCCGCCTCACGTCCCGGATCTGCCGTCGCGGGAAACCGAGCATGGACGTGGCTTGTTCCTCGTGGAAGCCCTGGCTAGCCGATGGGGATGGTTTCAGAACAGGAACATGCCGGGAAAAAACGTTTGGGCTGAGATACCGATAAAGGACAGTGAATGATGGTTTTCGACAGTTTCAGCACCCCGGATCTGCATAAAGCATCCGGGATAATAAACCGACTGCTCGATATACGGATTCTGGGTGACCAGTTGCAAGATGCTCTTTACTTGTTTTCGCTGGATCTGGTGCAGGAGTTGAATGAGCGTCCGGATGTGGATGAGGTCACCTGACAAAACTATGCGGTCTATGGCATGGCATGCCTGATAAAAGCTGAATGCTTACTATCATAGGGAGGGGGATGACAGCCAGCCTTCTTCGCGTCGAGCGACCCCCCGGTCATGGGCGATCACCCGGTTATGGGCGCTTCCCAGCCCGACGTGCTGTGCTGGCGCACGATTCGCGCCGGGACGCCAGCGACCACGCACCGGTCGGGCACCTCGCCGCGCACGACCGAACCCGCCGCAATTACCACGTTGCACCCAATCCGGGCACCCGGCAGCACGATCACCCCGGCGCCTAGCCACGATCCGGCCCCGATCGTCACGGGCTTGTTCACAGGCATCTGACGCCCGATCGGCGTCTCCGGATCGGCGTAGCCATGGTTCTGGTCGGTTATATACACATATGGCCCCGTCCACACGTCGTCCCCGATGTCGACGCACTGGTGCGCCACGATGTGACTGCCCCGGCCGATCACGCAGCGGTCACCGATACGCAGCACGGTGTCTGGCCCGAGGTCATGACCGGGCATGATCCCCGCCGACATGGTGACCTGCGCCGCGATCAGCGTGTCCCGGCCGATCGTGATCCACTCCTCGCCGAAGATCGAGCCGTGCGGGAACGCTATAAGCGACCCGGCCCCGAACTCCCGGAAGGTTCTACCCGCGGGGGTGTCCGCGGTCACCATTCCAGCTTGCTGGAATTCCCGCCACCCCCAGTGCACAGCGCGCCACACCAACTGCTGCCGCTCGCGCCTGATCCGCCCCGTTAGCCGCTTCCACATCACGAAGGCATTGTCCACCAGCACGCTCCGGCCGCGACATGCCGGACGCGCTCGCGCGGAGCTCGTCAGGGTGCCGTCGCGGCACGTCAGGTGCGGGCGAGGCGCGCTAGGCGCGGGCGGGGCGCGTCAGGCGGAGGTGGGGGTGAGAGTGAGGAGACGGCGGCGGGCCGGGCCTACCGAACGACCCGTGACCGTCGCGGCGAGCTGGCCGCACGCGCCGTCGATCTCGCGGCCGCGCGTGTCGCGGACAGTCACCGGCACGCCGTGAGCTGCCACGCGCGCCACGAATTCCTCCTGAACTCCCGGCCGCGAGGCCGTCCACTTGGAACCGGGCGTGGGGTTCAGCGGGATGAGGTTCACGTGCGCCAGGTGGCCCGCCAGCAGCGAGCCGAGCAGGTCCGCGCGCCATGCCTGGTCGTTGACGTCCCGGATCAGCGCGTACTCGATCGACACGCGGCGGCCCGACGCCGCCGCGTAGTCCCACGCCGCCGACAACGTCTCGGCGACCTTCCACCGCCGGTTGACCGGGATCAGTTCATCGCGCAGCGAATCGTCTGGCGCGTGCAGTGACAGCGCCAGCCGCGCGGTCAGGCCTTCCGCCGTGAGCCGCTGGATCGCTGGCACCAGGCCGACCGTGGAGACGGTGATGGAGCGCTGCGAGATACCGAGTCCGTCCGGGACCGGCGCGGAAAGGCACCGGACCGCCGCGATCACGCGCTTGTAGTTCGCCAGGGGCTCACCCATGCCCATGAACACGATGTTCGAGACACGCGAGGTAGCGGTCGGGGGCGCGCCGGGGGCGCCATCTGCACCCGCCCGCCGCTCCCGGGCCAGCAACCGGTCCCCCGCCACGACCTGCGACACGATCTCCGCCGTCGACAGGTTCCTGGTCAGTCCCGCCTGGCCCGTCGCGCAGAACGGACAGCCCATCCCGCACCCGGCCTGTGACGACACGCACATCGTCACCCGGTCCGGGTACTTCATCAGCACGGATTCCACGAGAGCACCGTCGAACAGCTTCCACAGCCACTTCCGCGTCGCCCCGTCGTCGCATGACAGGGCCTTTTCCGACGTCAGCAGCCGCGGCAGCAGCGAATCAGCCAGCGAGGACCGCAACGACGCCGGCAGGTCCGTCATGTCCTCCGGCGAGTCCGTGTACCGGGCGAAGAAGTGCCGTGACAACTGCTCGGCCCGGAACGGTTTCTCCCCCAGCGCGGCCACGGCTTCCCGCCGCTGCCCCGGCTCGAGGTCCGCGAGATGGCGGGGCGGTTGAGACACGACGGCTCCATTCGGCGAAAGCGGGGTTGCCTGGTAATTTTACCCGAGCGCTAGTACTTGATCACTTATGGCAAACGAGACGATTATTTAGGATATGGCGATAATGCGGCCCGGCCCAGCGGGGGTCGGGGAGATCGCGACCCTGCTCGACAGCGTCAGCCCGTACGGCAGCCGGCGGGTCACGGTTGAGTTCGACGGCGCGGTCACCGCCGCGTACCTGCATGATGCCACGTCCGTAGTCGCCGCCGCATGGCTGGCGAACCACGTCCGCGCGCCGCGGGGCACCGACCAGGAGCGGATCAACGCCGGAAGCGCGCCGCTCATGCCCGCGAGCCGCACCAGGCACCCGAAGGGCCGGCCGCCGCTCGACCCCGCCTCCTTGGAGGCGCTGTGGTTCGAGGAGGGCGACGGCGTCGCGATCCTGGAACGCGGCACGCTCATCGCGGTCATACCCGGCTGGTCCGACATGAGCCGGGGTATGCCCGGCTACAGCCGCGACGTGATCGGGCAGACGCCGTTCGCCTGGTCACTCGACGATGCGATCGACGGGCTCGGGCCGCGCGTCGAGCGGGCAGCGGCCTTCTGGGAGTGGCGGGAGTCCTCCGGCGGCTGGGGAAAGTTCCAGTCCGCCGTGCTGTCCCACCTGTCAGCCCGGCTCGGCCCCGGCGCGCACTACTGGGACGGCGCGCAGGGACGGCGCCCGAGCCTCGGTGTTTCCGAACGTCCCCCGACCCCCGCCCGCCCCTACACCGTCTTGTCCACCGTGGGCATGAGCGCGCAGCGGATGCCCGCGGTCGAGCAGGTGCTCGACGATCCCGGAGAGTACGCGCGGATCGAACTCGCCCTCGCCACGACGCTGCCGCCCGGCCAGGCCGCGCTGACATTCCTGTGGCTGGCGGCATATCCGTGGCGGGCGGTGACGTGGTTCGGCCCGGGGCACAGCGTCCGCTGGTACGACACCCCCGCGACCTTCCCCTTGGGCGGCGGTTACGAGGGCGTCCTGCTGGTCGAGGACCCCTCTGTCCTGCCCGGCCCGGCGGTCCCCGATCTGTCCGGCTTCCGCGTGGACGATGACGACGTCCGCTGGCTTTGGATAGTCCCCATATCCGAACGATCCCGCCTGACTGCGAAGGAACACGGATCCGCGACCCTGGTCCGAGGGCTCGCCGCCGAGGGGCGGAGCTGGATCGTTACTCCCTGACCGTGGTGTCCGGCGTCCGGGCGAGGGCCGCCATGATCCGCTGCCAGCGCTCCTCGTCGCCGACAACCGCCCGCACGAGGTGGTAGCAGGCGGTCTCGCAGAGACCGACGACCTCCTGGCGGGTCAGCGTCGGATCGGTGAGCCAGTCGAGCACGACCTCCTCGGTATAGGCGATCCAGCCCGAGATGGTGGCGCGGAGCGCCGGGGTGTCGTCCGCCCCGACATCCCGTAGCGCCTCGACGAGCCAGTTTGCCAACGTGCCGCGTATCGCCGCGTGGAGGTCGCGCAGGTCCTGGTTGGCGCCGGCTATCCGCGTCACGGCCAGGAACAGTTCCGGCCGCTTCGCGACGTATTCCGTGAACCTGTCGAGTGCCCCGCGGAGTTGCTCGACGTGGCTGAGGGCCGAATCCGGCGCGAGCTGCGCGAGAAGTTCCTGCGCGACCTTCTCGGCGATGGCGCGATGGAGCTTGCGCTGCGTCCCGAAGTAATGGAACACCAGGCCAGGCGACACTCCCGCACGCTCGGCCGTGTCCTCCACCGTGATGTCGTCGAGCGGTTTGAAGTCGAGAAGCTCCCGGGCCACGGTGAGAATCTGGCGGCGCCGGTCCCCGGGCGCGAGCCGCCGGGGCGGTGTCGTCACACGTTTATCCTATTTGAGCGATTATATTGACTTGCCCTCAATAAGCCCTACTGTTGAGTTATGGTCAATAAGTTGCGAGCGGCCGCCAGGCACGCGACGGCCACGCTGGAAACTGGCCCCATCGTCTTGCAGCCACGCGACGTGCGCTTCGACTGGACCGGACTGACACTGCGCTGGATCCCCGGCGAGCCGCTGGTGAGTCACACGCTCAGCGTGCTGCACCTCCTTCTCCCCGAGGGCGAGAATTGGTTCGTCGAGGTCTTCAAGCGCGCCCTGCCGCTGATCCGCGACGACTCGCTGCGCGAGGACGTCATCGGCTTCATCGGACAGGAGGCGATCCACGCCGCCGCCCACCAGGGTGTGCTCGACTACTACACGAGCCAGGGCGTGGACACCTCGCGCTACATCAGGCAGATCGAGTGGCTGTTCCACCGCATCCTTGCCGGGAAGCCGGGCCTGTCCCCGGCCGGCGATCGCGAGCAGCTCATCGAGCACGTCGCGATCGTCGCCGCCATCGAGCACTTCACCGCGATGATGGGCGCGTGGGCGCTCGACGCGACCGCACTGGAAAAGACAGAGCTCAACCCCGTGATGCTCGACCTGATCCGCTGGCACGGATCGGAAGAGGTCGAGCACCGCAGCGTCGCCTACGACCTGCTGCAGCACCTCGACCCCGGCTACGCCCGCCGGATCCGCGCCATGTTCATCGTGGTGCCCGTGCTTGCCTACATGTGGGTACGCGGCGCGCTCTTCTTCGCGCAGGCCGACCACGACGATCCGCCGTTCACGATGTCCTGGGCCGGGTACATCCGCGCCGCGCGGCGCGGGCTCCTCCCGTCGCCGCGCGCGCTGGGCCGGTGTGCGCTGCGGTACTTCAAGCCTGGCTTCCACCCGTCACAGGACTATTCGACCGCGAAGTGCGTTGCCTACCTTGCGACATCCCCCGCGGCCAGAGCGGCGGCTCGCTAGATGGCAGCCGGCACCGACACGGAACTGAACGCTGCCTTTCCTCCTCCCCGCGACGCGCCCGGGCCCGTCTACGGCGGGCCTGGCCCGGACAAGTTCATCCGCGGGCTCACCGTCTTCGCCGACAGCTACATCGGCCTGCTGACCAAGCTGCGCGTGGCCCGCGGGCGCACGCAGCCGCGCCAGCCCGGCCCCGCCGTGCCGCACTGGCGGGCGATGGTCGTCGCCGATCGCGGGCAGGAATGCGATGAGGTCGTATCCCTGCGCCTCGCCGCGCCCGGCGGCGGGACGCTGAAACGCTGGCACCCGGGCGCCCACGTGCAGGTGGAGTTGCCGTCCGGGAAGATCAGGCACTACTCGCTGAACGGCGATCCCGCGGACCGCCTTACCTACCGGATCGCGGTACGCCGCCTTACCAGCGGCGGCGGAGGCTCGGCGGAGATCCACGACGTCCTTGTGCCCGGCACGGAACTGCGGGTCGCGGGCCCGTTCAACGCGTTCCCGTTCGCCGCGGAGCCGTCGGTGCTGTTCATCGCGGGCGGCATCGGGATCACGCCGATCCTGCCGATGGCCCAGAAGGCGGCGGCGCTGGGACTGGACTGGCGGCTGGTCTACACGGGCCGCAGCCGCGCCACCATGCCGTTCCTCGCGGAAGTCGGGAGCCTCGACCGCACTGGCCGCCTCGACCGCACTGGCCACCTCGACCGCACTGGCCGCCTCGACCGCACTGGCCAGTTCCACGGCGCAGGCCCCGAGGAGCGGACAGCACGCCGTGTCGAGATCCTCACCGACGAGGAAACGGGGCGGCCGGACCCGGCGGAACTCATCGGCCGCGCGCCAGCCGCCGCGGTCGTCTATGCGTGCGGGCCGCCGTCACTGCTGGCCGGGGTGCGCGGCGCCGCCAACGCCGCCGTGTCGGCCGGCACGCTCCGCGGGCTTGCCTACGAGCGGTTCACCGCCCCGCCCATCGTGGACGGCCGCCCGTTCGAGGTGGAACTGAGCAGGAGCGGGACCGTGCTGCCCGTCGCCGCCGACCAGTCGCTGCTCAGCGTGCTCCGCGCCCGCGACCCGGCCACGCCCTACTCCTGCCAGCAGGGATTCTGCGGTACCTGCAGGCAGCGCGTCCTGTCGGGCGAAGTCGACCACCGCGACCTGCGGCTGGGCGGCGGCGAGCACGCGGCGAGCGACATGCTCGTATGCGTCTCCCGCGCCCCCGAAGGGGAAAGGCTGGTGCTCGACCTGTGAAACGGGAACCGCGGCGGTTCGTCACGGCGCCAGATGGCCTCCGGCTCGCCGTCTTCACCGACGGCGAGCCCGGGGCGCCGCCGGTGCTGCTCGTACACGGGTACCCGGACACCCACCGGGTCTGGGACGATGTCGCGGCGTCGCTCGCCGCCGACCACTACGTCATCCGCTACGACGTGCGCGGAGCCGGCGCGTCCGGCCGGCCCGACAACGTGGCAGGCTACCGGCTGAGCCGGCTCGCCGCCGACCTGTTCGCGGTGCTCGACGCGGTCAGCCCGGACCGCAAGGTGCACGTGGCCGGGCACGACTGGGGGTCGATCCAGTCCTGGGAAGCGGTGACCGACCCGCGGGCGGCGGACCGGATCGCGTCCTACACCACCATCTCGGGGCCGTGCCTGGATCACGCCGGCTTCTGGTTCCGTGACCGGCTGGCCCGCCGCTCACCGCGCGACCTGGCCCAGGTTCTCCGCCAGACCGTTCATTCCTGGTACGTCTGGGCTTTCCAGCTGCCCGTGCTGCCCGAACTGACCTGGCGGCTTCGCCTCGCCCGTGCCTGGCCATCTGTCCTGCGCCGCGTGGAAGGCGTCACGCCCCGCGACGGTCACCCCGCCGCGACCCTGGCAGACGACGCCGTGGCGGGCATCAGCCTGTACCGGGCGAACATCCTCCGGCTCGGCGGACCGCGCCGGCGGATCGCGCAAGTGCCGGTGCAACTGGTCACGGTCACCGGCGATCACTTCGTCACGCCCGCCCTCGCCGGATCCGACCTCGACCGCTGGGCGCCGGACCTGGTGCGGCACACAGCGCGCGGGACGCACTGGTCTGTTCTCGACCAGAAGACCGCGGACCTGATCCGCGAGTTCGCGGCGCGCGGAAGTGGCAGGAGCACCACGGTTCGTTCGGGAAAATGCTCTTAGTGGCCGAGGAAGAGCGCTAGCAGCAGCCAGACCACGGGAGCGCACACCAGCAGGGAGTCAATGCGGTCGAGGATTCCGCCATGGCCGGGGAGCAGCGAGCCCATGTCCTTGATGCCCAGGTCTCGCTTGATCATCGACTCGGCGAGGTCGCCGAGGACGGCGGCGGCGAGTGCCGCGGCCCCGACGATGATCCCCTGCCACCAGTAGCCATGCAGGAGGGCCGGGAGCAGGATCGCCCCGGCCGCGACCGTGGCGAGGGCTGAGCCGGCCAGGCCCTCCCACGTCTTCTTCGGGCTGATGACGGGTGCCATCTTGTGGCCGCCGCCGCGGGCCAGCGTGATGCCGGCGAAATATCCGCCGATATCACTACATATCGTCAGAATGATCCAGGTGAGGGCGCGCCGGCCTCCGTCGTGCTCGGCGAGCATCGCGGAAACCGTCGAGCCCATCAGCGGGAGGTAGGCGGCGGCGAAGATCCCGGCGCTGACGTCCTTCACGTAGCCTTCGGTGCCGCCCGCCATGCGCCAGCCCATGATGGCGACGACGGTGAGGGCGAAAGCGGCGGCAACCGCACCGCCCGCCGCCCAGTAGGCGGCCGTCAGCATGGCCGCGCCGCCGACGGCGACGGGGATAACCGGGACGCGGATCTCCCTGGTCTTGAGTGCGCCGTCGAGCTCATGCAGGGCGACCGCGAGAGCGGCACCCATGTAGACGATGAACGTGGCCTTGACGGTGAGCAGCGTCAGCAGCGCGAGGCCGCCGAGGAGTACGCCGACCCCGATTGCCGCGGGCAGGTTGCGCCCGGTCTTGATGCCCGTGGGCTTCTGGCCCTCAGGGGATTCGCTGGCGGTGCTCACACCTCGAGCAGCTCGGCTTCCTTGTGCTTGAGAAGCTCGTCGATCTGCGCGACGTAGGTATCGGTGAGCTCCTGGAGGTCACGCTCCGCACGATGCACCTCGTCCTCTCCTGTCTCGCTGTTCTTCAGCAGCTTGTCGAGGGAGTCCTTAGTATGGCGGCGGACGTTACGGATGGACACCCGGCTATCCTCCGCCTTGCCGCGGGCGGTCTTGATGTATTCGCGCCTGCGCTCCTCGGTCAGGTCAGGGAAGATCACCCGGATGATGACACCGTCGTTCGACGGGTTCACGCCGAGGTCGCTGTTCCTGATGGCCTTCTCGATCGCGCCGAGCGAAGACTTATCGAACGGCTGCACCACGACCATTCGCGGTTCCGGAACGTGGAACGAGGCGAGTTGGTTCAGCGGGGTCTGCGCACCGTAATATTCGGCGGTTATCTTGGCGAAGATTCCCGGGTGGACCCTGCCGGTGCGGATGTTGCCGAAGTCTTCCTTCGCGACCGAGACGGCCTTGTCCATCTTCTCCTCTGCTTCGAGGAGGATGTCATCGATCATCGTTACGGCTCCTGTGCGCACACGAGCGTGCCGGTCGGCTCGCCCCGGACGGCCTTCACCACATTACCCGGCTCGATCACCCGGAGGCCGTGGCAGAGGTATTCGTTGCAACCAAGCTTAGTTTCGTTTCGCGGGATCTCCCGCGAAACAGCGATCCCTGTTCCGGAAAACCCGACCACCGCCCGGCGCCGGTCCGGGCGGTGGTCGTCTTCGGGTTCCGAACAGGGCTTACGCTGCCTGGCTCAGGCCCGGCCGGTCCTCAGGCCTGACCGATCTGGAACCTGGCGAAACCCTGCACGTTCACGCCACCGGCCTTGAGAACCTGACCGATGCTCTGCTTGGGCTCCTTCACGGACGCCTGCTCCACGAGCACGACATCCTTGAGGAAGGCACCGACGCGGCCCTCGACGATCTTCGGGATCGCCTGCTCGGGCTTGCCCTCTTCCCGGGTGATCTGCTCCGCGATCCGCCGCTCCTTCTCCACGATGTCGGCGGGGACCTCGTCGCGGGTGGTGTACTGCGGGCGCATCGCGGCGATCTGCTGCGTGACGTCCTTCGCGATCTGCTCACTCGGCTTGTCGAGCTGGAGGAGCACACCCAGGGTCGGCGGCAGGTCACGGTCGGACTTGTGCAAGTAGGTGGTCACGTAGCCACCGTCGAAGCGCGCGAACCGGCCGAGCTCCAGCTTCTCCTTAATGGAGACGCTGGCCTCCTCGATGAGCTGCTCGACGGTCTTGCCGCCGGCGTCCGCCGTCAGCAGGGCGAGCCGGTCGGTGACCTTGCTGGCCAGGGCGGCCTTCGCAATCGTCGCGGCAAGCTCCTGGAACTGCTCGTTCTTCGCCACGAAGTCCGTCTCGCAGTTCAGCTCGACCAGAACGCCGGCCTCCGTGCCGTCAAGCTCGGCGGTGACAAGCCCGTTGCCCGCGGTACGGGTGGCGCGCTTGCCGACGTCCTTGACGCCCTTGAGGCGGAGAATCTCGATGGCGGCGTCGAAGTCGCCGTCGCCCTCCGTGAGAGCGTTCTTGCAGTCCATCATGCCCGCGCCGCTCAGCTCGCGGAGCCGCTTCACGTCAGCGGCGGAGAAATTCGCCATTGTCGTCGTTCCTCTACTCGGTCACGTCAGTGTCGGCGTCATTGCCGGCCGGAGTCGCGTCGGCAACCGCTTCGGCCGCGGGTGCGACCTCGGCCGCGGGCTCGACCTCGGCCGCGGGCTCGACCTCGGCTGCGGGCTCGACCTCGGCTGCGGGCTCAACCTCGGGTGCGACCTCGGCCTCGGCCACGGGCGCGGCAGGCGCGATGTCCGCGGCCGCAGGGCTGTCCGCTGCCGGCACGATGTCCGCTGCCGACGCGATGTCCGGTGTCGCCGTGATGTCCGCGGCAGGCGCGGTGTCCACGGCACCCGCCGGGGAGGCGCTGCCCTGAAGGAGATCCCGCTCCCACTCGGCGAGCGGCTCCTCGCTGGTGAACTGGTCGTCCGCGGGCTTCTGGTCGCCTTCCGCGGCACCTGCCCGCGCGATCAGACCGTCCGCGACGGCGTCGGCGACCACACGGGTCAGCAGCGAGACGCTGCGGATCGCGTCGTCGTTACCGGGAATCGGGTAGTTCACCTCGTCGGGGTCGCAGTTCGTGTCGAGGATCGCGACGACCGGGATGCCCAGCTTCCGCGCCTCGTTGACCGCGATGTGCTCCTTCTTGGTGTCCACGACCCAGACGGCGCTCGGCACCTTGGCCATGTCCCGGATTCCGCCGAGGGTCCGCTCCAGCTTGTCCTTCTCCCTCTTGAGCTGGAGCAGTTCCTTCTTCGTCATGCCCGAGCCGGGCACGTCGTTGAAGTCGATCTCCTCGAGCTCCTTCAGGCGCTGCAGACGCTTGAAGACCGTGGAGAAGTTGGTGAGCATGCCGCCAAGCCAGCGCTGGTTGACGTACGGCATCCCGACCCGCCGGGCCTGCTCTGCGATTGCTTCCTGGGCCTGCTTCTTCGTGCCCACGTACAGGATGGTGCCGCCGTGGGCGACGGTCTCCCTGATGAACTCGTAGGCGCGGTCGATGTAGTCGAGCGACTGCTGCAGGTCGATGATGTAGATGCCGTTGCGCTCGGTGAAGATGTAGCGCTTCATCTTCGGGTTCCAGCGCCGGGTCTGGTGACCGAAGTGGACACCGCTTTCCAGCAGCTGCCTCATAGTTACGACCGGGGCCATCGCGGTCCTTCCTTACATGCGCGCGGCGACTTTCACCACCACGCGCGGCTCGGTTACCTCCTGGTGCCCGCCGTAATGTCCGCACCGTGCGGCCGGCCTTGCGGCCGGCGGACCGAGTGGTGCGTTCCGCCCGACCTCAGCCATCCGCTGGACGTATCGTCGGTTTCGCGGTAGCTGGGTCGCGCGGTGTACGGGCACGCGAATTGTGGCTGCCTCCCGTGCTCTCCATGACGCACGCGCGGCAACCCCGCTACCCAGACTACTTGAAGTCGCGCGATCCCGTGGTGCCGGCCCGCCAGTCCGCACCGGCCAGTCAGGCACGTACAAGCTCAGGCGCGTGCCGGCTCAGGCGCGCGGGTGCGCCTGCCGGTAGCTGGCCTTGAGCCGCTCCGCCGAAACGTGAGTGTAGATCTGCGTGGTCGCGGGGGACGCGTGTCCCAAGATCTCCTGCACGCTGCGCAGGTCGGCCCCGCCCTCGAGCAGATGCGTGGCCGCGGTATGCCTGATGGCATGCGGCCCGGCGTCGCCCGGGGAAACCTGGTCCGTGGGAACCGTGTCCGCTGGAACCGTGTCGGGGCTCGCCGCCGCGATCCGGGCGTGCACGATGCGGCGTGCCGTGCGCGGGTCCAGGCGGCCACCGCGCGCCCCGAGGAAGAGCGCGTTGCCGCTGCGGGCATTGGCGAGCACCGGGCGCCCTGCTTCCTCCCAGCGTTCCACCGCCCGCACCGAGGGGATCCCGACAGGCACCACTCGTTCTTTGGACCCCTTGCCGAGTACCCGGATGGTGCGCCGGCCCGCATCCAGGCCCTCGCAGTCCAGGTCGCAGAGCTCACCGACCCTGATCGCGGACGCGTAAAGCAATTCGAGCACCGCGGCGTCACGCATCGACAGCGCTGCCCGCGCACGCTCCCCGGACGCGAAGTCCCGCAGCACCCGGTCCTCGCAGCCCGCCAGGACGGCGTCGATCTCGTCCCGGCGGAGTACCTGGGGCAGCGCGCGGCGGGATTTGGGCGTGCCGAGCTGCGGACCGGGATCCGCCGCGAGCCACCCCTGCCGGTAAGCGAACGAGGTGAACGCCCGCGCCGCCGCACCGCGGCGGGCGAGCGTGGCACGCGCGGCACCTGCCTCATGCTGGCTCGCCAGCCAGCCCCGCAGCGTCGTCACGTCAAGGCCGGCCGGTTCGTGTACGCCGCGCTGGGACGCGTACGCCAGCAGTGACTGGATGTCGCCGTGGTAGGCCCGGACCGTGTGGCGCGACAGCGCGCGCTCGGCGTCCAGGTGACGGCCGAAGTCGTCCAGCGCGGACCCCATTGCCGCGGGCAGCGCGATGGCCTGTTTGTTGTCACCAGCGCAGCGTGCCCGTGGCATTGCCATGGGCAAAGTGTGCACCGGCCCGCCTGGATTGGGAACAGCCAACGCCGTGGTTTTACCGGCATGTTGCATTCGCCTCCGACGCGGGCAGGCATCAGCGTCAAGACCGGCGAATGCGCCAGCCGCCCTCGCAGCGTTCCGCGAAACCGCTTGCCGCCAGGTCACCCAGGCACCGCACGACGGTGACAGGGTCGAGTCCGGCTCGTGTGGCGACCGCGGTCGTTCCGATGCCGCCCCGCGTGGGGAGCGCGTCCAGGACAGTGGCCGACTCCAGGTCCAGGGCGTCCCGGGCCAGCACCGGCTTGGCCCGGCCGGCGACCGGAAGACCGCCGTCTGGACCGCCGCCGTCTGGACCGCTGCCGTCTGGACCGCTGCCGAGGGGGGCCACCATCTCCAGTACGTCTGCCGCGCCGGTAACGAGCGTTCCCCGCCATTCCCTGATGATGGTGTGGCATCCGGCGGACTGCTGCGAGGTGATGGGCCCAGGTACCGCCATCAGCCTGCGATCCATGTCGCGGGCGTGCCGGGCGGTGTTGAGCGCGCCGCTGCGCTCCCCGGCCTCCACCACCAGCGTGGCGGCGGACAACGCCGCGATGACCCGGTTCCGGACGAGGAACCGAAGACGGGTCGCGTTCCGTCCTGGCGGCCATTCGCTGACCACTACTCCGGTATCGGCGATCGTGTCCAGCAGGTCCTTGTGCCCGGCCGGGTAGGGCCGGTCCACCCCGCAGGCCAGTACCGCGACCGTGACGCCGCCCGCGCCGAGAGCGCCCCGGTGGGCGGCCGCGTCGACTCCGTACGCGGCGCCCGACACGATCGTCCAGCCCCGCGCGGCGACGGATGCGGCGATCTCCGCCGCGACATAGGACCCGTAGGCGGTCGCGGCACGCGAGCCGACGACGGCCACCGATCGCAGGCAGCCGAACCGCAGGTCGCCGTTGCCGCGCACCCACAGGGCGTAGGGGGCGCCGGCACCCAGGTCGTCCAGCTGGGACGGCCATTCCGGATCGCCCGGGCAGATCAGCCGGATGCCCTGACTGCGGAACTTCGCCAGGTCGTCCGCGTCCGGCACTTCGCCGAGCCTGACTTGCCATCGCGCCATCGCGCGCCCGGCCGCCGCTTTCGCCGCCTCGCTACCTGCGGCCTTCTCGGCGTAGCGGCCCGCCTTGATGGCGTCAAGGGTCCCCGCGGCACCGCTGCTCATGACCGCTTTGCCCAGCCAGAGGTCGGACGGCTCCGCCAGGTATGTCAGCGCCGCGCAGGCAAGCCGCTCATCGTCGTCGCATTGTCTGGTCATCCCGCTCTCCTTCGTCGCGTTCACCTGGCTACCCCGAGCCACAGGCCGATCGCCGTCTTGATCTCCGCCGCTCCCGGCCGCGCCTGGCCGGCCAGGTCCGCCACGCTCCACGCGACGCGGACGATCTTGTCGGCACCACGGGCGCTCACCTGGCCGAGTTCCATGGCGTGGTCGAGCGGCCGCAGCGCGCTGGGCAGCGGGGCGAACGAGCGGCGCAGTTCCGCGCCGGGAATCTCGGCGTTCAGCCGCCAGGGCGTGCCGCGCAGCCGTCCGGCGGCACGCTCCCGGGCGGCCGCCACCCGCCGCGCCACCACCTCGCTGGCTTCGGCGAACTGGCGGTCGTAGAGAATATCCTGACGGCTCACCGGCTCAAGCTCGACCTTCACGTCGACCCGGTCGAGCAGCGGGCCGGACAGCCTCGCGAGGTACCGGCGCCTGGCGGCCGGGCTGCAACCGCACCCGGCGCCTCCGGAATTGGCCTTCGCGCACGGGCACGGATTGGCCGCGAGCACCAGCGTGAACCGGGCAGGGAACGTGGCCTGCATCGAGGCCCGCGCGACGGCGACCTCCCCGGATTCCAATGGCTGCCGGAGCGCGTCGAGCACGTCCCTGTTGAACTCCGGTGCCTCGTCAAGGAAGAGCACGCCCCGGTGGGCAAGGCTCGCCGCGCCAGGCCGGATGATGCCGCTTCCGCCGCCGACGATGGCCGCCTTGCTTGCCGTGTGGTGCGGGGCACAGAACGGCGGCCTCGTGATGAGCCCGGCACCGGTCGGCAGCGCCCCCGCCACCGAGTGGATGGACGTTACCTCCAGCGCCGCGGCAGGTTCCAGGTCGGGCAGAATCGTCGGCAGCCGCTCGGCCAGCATCGTCTTGCCAACGCCCGGTGAGCCGAGGAGCGACAGGTTGTGACCGCCGGCCGCGCAGATTTCCACGGCCACCCGGGCCAGCGACTGGCCGAGCACCTCCGACAGGTCCTTCTTCCGTGCCGCCGACGGGACCGGGCGGCCCGGCAGCGCGGGCTTCGGTGGCAGTGTGACGGCCGGCGACCGCCCTTCGCGCAGCCAGGTGGTGACCTGGGTCAGGCTCTCCGCCGCGATCACGCGGACACCAGGGACAAGCGCGGCCTCCGCGTAGTTCTCGGCGGCCACCACGACCGTCACCATCCCGCCCGTCAATGCCGCCGCCACCGCGGGCAGCACGCCAGGCACCGGGCGCAGCCGCCCGTCAAGACCGAGTTCGGCGAGGAACACCACGCCTTCCGGAGCGGTGAGCGGCACGACGACCCCGTCCGCCGCCAGCACCCCGACCGCGATGGCCAGGTCAAAACCCGAGCCGCGCTTCGGCAGGTTCGCCGGGGACAGGCCGATAGTGATCTTGGTCTTGGGCCAGATCCAGCCGCTGTTGGTGATCGCGGCGCGGATCCGGTCACGCGCCTCCCGCAGGGCGGTATCCGGCAAGCCGACCAGGATTGTCGCGGGCAATCCGTTGGCGATGTCAGCCTCGATCTCGACCAGGTGCCCCTTGACTCCCACGAGGGCGACCGAGCGGGTGCGGGCCAGCGTCATCTCAGCCCACCCCTCGGATGTGCTCAATCGTGGACCCGCCGGATCCTTCGTAGAGCACGCCGACCACGTCAATGCGTATTCGGTCAAAACGGACACCGTGTGCGATCACCCACTGGACCGCGAGCCGCCGCAGCCGGCTGAGCTTTGCCCGGCCCACGGCCTCAAGCGGCGTCCCGTACCGCGTTCCTGACCGGGTCTTCACCTCGCAGACGACGAGTGAGTGCCTCTCCACCGCGACGATGTCGATCTCCCCGTGGGCACACCGCCAGTTACGGTCGAGGATGCGGAACCCGCGCTCTGTCAGGTAGTCCACGGCCGCTTGCTCGCCTTCGCGGCCGAGCAGGTCTTTGGCGTGCATCGCCATCACCTCCGCTATCGACGATGACGCGCAGCGGCGATGTCACGCGGAGGCGGTTTCCAGCCTGTGGATAAATAGTTAAGACACCGGCTGGCCTGTGGATAGCGACCCTGGAATGTCGGCGGGGCGTGCTTTAATGCGGCAGTCGCGGGGCCCTGGTCGCGGGCCCTGGTCGCGGGGCCCTGGTCGCGGGGCCCCTGGTCGAGGGCCTAGTCGCGGGGGCTACGCGATTGTGGAGCACGGCCGGCGGGCTGGAACGGGGCCGGGAGCGGTTCGAGGGCGGGGATATCCATTGCCACCGTCTCAGCACCGAGAGTCACCTGCGTTCCGTGATGCGCGATCGGCAGCGGGTCTCCCTTCAGCAGCGTGTACCGGGCCTTGCCCGCACGCGCTTCGACGTGCACGATCCGCCCCTGGAAGCGCATCCGGAACGAAAGCCCGACGATTCCCGACGGCAGCCGCGGCGCGAACGACAGATGACCGGACTCGCAGCGCATCCCCCCGAACCCCCCGACGAGCGCCGTCCACGCCCCGGCCAGTGACGCGATATGCAGGCCGTCCTTGGTGTTGTGCTCGCGGTCCTGAAGGTCCATGAGCGCGGCTTCGGCGAGGTAGTCATGGGCGAGATCCAGGTGCCCGACCTCGGCCGCCATCACCGCCTGGGTGCACGCCGACAGGGACGAGTCCCGCACGGTGAGGGCCTCGTAGTAGTCGAAATTCCGCAGTTTCTGCGACTGGGTGAAGGCATCGCCGCGCAACTGCATGGCGAGTACCACGTCGGCTTGCTTGACGACCTGCGTGCGATACAACTGGAAGTACGGGTAGTGCAGGAGCAGCGGGTAGCTTTCTTCGGGCGTGTTCGCGAAGTCCCACCGCGCGTACTGCGTGAAGCCGTCGTGCTGGGGATGCACGTCGAGCCGGGAATCGTACGGAACGTAGATGTCCGCGGCGGCATCCCGCCAGGACGCGGCCTCTTCGGTGCTGACGCCGAGTTCCGTGGCCGCCTGGGGATGTTTCTCGATGATCTCGGCGGCGCTGGCGAGATTGTGCTGCGCCATGAGGTTCGTATACAGGTTGTTGTCTTTGACCGCGCTGTACTCGTCCGGCCCCGTAACGCCGTCGATGCGGAACTTGCCGGAGGCGTCATGCTGCCCGAGCGACCGCCACAGGCGCGCGGTCTCCACGAGCAGCGGCAGGGCGACGTCACGCTCGAACGGATCGTCTTCCGCCGCTTCCAGGTATTTCGTGACGGCAAAGGCGATATCGGCGTTGATGTGAAACGCGGCCGTGCCGGCCGGCCAGTAACCCGAGCATTCCTGTCCCCTGATGGTCCGCCACGCGAACGCGGCTCCGCGCAGGCCCAGTTGCCGCGCGTGCGCGCGTGCGTAATCCAGCGTCAGGTACCGCCAGCGCAGGGCGCTCGCCGCGGCGGATGGCTTGGTGTATATCAGGACCGGCAGGACGAACGTCTCGGTGTCCCAGAACGTGTGCCCGTCGTACCCGGTGCCGGTCAGCCCTTTCGCGGGGATGGGCCGGTCCTCGCCGCGCGCTCCAGCCTGGAGGATGTGGAAGAGCCCGAACCGCACAGCCTGCTGGATCTCGATGTCCCCGTCGACCTCGACGTCGGCGCCTTCCCAGAACTCGTCGAGGTAGCGCCGCTGCTCGGCCAGCAGCCCGTCCCAGCCGGTCAGTCGGGCGGCGGCCAGCGCGCCCGAGACCTGGTCGACGAGAGCCGGCCTGGACCGCTGTGACGACCAGCCGTACCCGAGGAACTTGACCAGGTTCACTTCCTCCCCCGGCGTTACCTCGGCGGCGACCGTCAGCCGTGCCACATCCGAGGCTGATTCCGTCGAGATCGTCATCCGCTCCGGGCCGGACACCTCATGCCGCATGCCCGCCGCCATGCGGAGCTTGCTGCCGCGCGTCCGGTGCACCAGCACCGCGCGGGGCTGATCCCCGTTGACGGCGAAATGCTCCTCGCTGACCAGCGGTGACCCGAGCATCGCGGCGGCGCGCGGGTCCGCGGCGGTCGTCGGGACCTCCTCGTTGGCCACGATCTCTGACAGCACGACAAGGCGCATCGGCTGATCCACCGGCGTCACCGTGTAGGAGATCGCCGCGATGGCGCGCTGGGTAAGCGACACCATGCGCACCGACCTGATCCGCACCCGGTCCCCGGCCGGCGACGTCCACTCCACATCACGCGTCAGTGTTCCCGCTCGCAGGTCCAGAGTCCGCGTGTGCGAGTGCAGGATGCCGTAGCGGATGTCGAACGGCTCGTCGTTGACCAGCAGCCTGATGACCTTGCCGTTGGTCACGTTGATAACGGTCTGCCCGGTATCCGGATACCCGTAGCCCGCCTCCGCGTACGGCAGCGGCCGCACCTCGTACAAGGAGTTCAGGTACGTGCCCGGCAGCCCGTTCGGTTCCCCCTCGTCGAGGTTGCCGCGCAGCCCGATGTGCCCGTTGGACAGTGCGAAGACCGACTCGCTCTGGGCCAGCAGGTTGAGGTCGAGGGCGGCCTCGGTCAGGGTCCAGGGTTCCGCCCCGTAGGGTGCGTTGGCTATCACAGCAAGTCCCCCAGGTCCTTCACTACGGTGTCGGCGCCATGATCGCGCAGGGCGGCCGCCTGGCCTACCCGGTCGACTCCCACCACGCAGCCGAATCCGCCGGCGTGCCCCGCCGCGACCCCCGCTTGCGCGTCCTCGAAGACGGCCGCCTTCGCCGGGTCCACGCCCAACTCCCGCGCCGCCTCCAGGTAGGTGTCCGGCGCGGGCTTGCCGCGCAGCCCTCGTTCCGAGGCGACGTGCGCATCCACCCGGACGTCGAACAGACCTGATATTCCGCCGGCCTCGAGCACCTGCGGCGTGTTCGCGCTCGAGGAGACGATCGCGGTGCGCATCCCCGCCGCCCGTGCCGCCGTGATGTACCTGAAGGACCCGTCGTAAACCTCGACCCCGTCACGCGCCAGGACCGTGAGCACGAGATCGTTCTTCCGGTTGCTCAGGCCCCAGATCGTCGGGGTGCCGGGCGGGTCGGACGGATTCCCCTCCGGGAGCGTGATCGACCTGGACTCCAGGAACGAACGGGTGCCCTCCAGCCTGGGTTTCCCGTCCACATATTCGTCATAGTCCTTGACCGGGTCAAATGGGACAAAATTCGCAGGTGACGACGCCCGTGATCGCAGGAAGTCGTCGAACATCTGTTTCCAGGCCGCGTCGTGCACGACCGCGGTGCGTGTCACCACGCCGTCCATGTCGAACAGGCAGGCCACGATCGCGTCAGGCAGCCCTAGCATGTGCTGCCGTTCCCGCGCGATTTACTCGGAAAAACCCGGCTTATCCTCCGGGAGTTCGAGGTCACTCTTCGCCAGCTCCTCGATGTTGACATCCTTGAAGGTGACAACCCGCACGTTCTTGACGAAACGAGCGGGACGGTACATATCCCATACCCACGCGTCATGCATGGTGACCTCGAAGAAGACCTCGCCGTTCTCCGTCGACCGTACATTGAGGTCGACGTCGTTCGTCAGGTAGAACCTGCGCTCGGTCTCCACGACATGGGTGAACAGGCCGACGACGTCGCGGTACTCGCGGTAGAGCTGGAGCTCCATCTCCGCTTCGTACTTCTCAAGATCTTCCGCGCTCATGTCCCCTATTCTCCCTCCACCCGCCCGGGCGGTGGTACGCAGCGGAACGACCTTCGGTGCTCGGCGCATGGTCCGAACTCCTCGAGCGCCCGCAGATGCTCGCCGGTTACATACCCCTTGTGACGGCAGAAGCCATATAGGGGGTAACGCTGGTCGAGCTCTCGCATCATCCTGTCCCGGGTCACCTTGGCCACAATTGACGCGGCCGCGACCGAGGCGGCGACCCGGTCCCCCTTCCACACGGCGAGCGCCGGCACCCCGAAACCGCCCACGGGAAATCCGTCGGTCAGCACGTACCCCGGCGCGGTGCGCAGGCCAGCGCATGCCCGGCGCATGCCCTCGATGTTGCACACATGAAGTCCGAACCGGTCGACCTCCGCCGCCGGGATGGCCACCACGTGCCAGTCGAGCGCGCGACGGGTGACGTCGTGGTAGGCGATCTCGCGATCGCCCGGGGACAGGAGCTTGGAATCGGCGATCCCCGGCAGCTTCCTGATGGCCGCCCGGTCCAGCACCACCGCGGCCACCACCAGCGGCCCGGCGCACGCGCCGCGCCCTGCCTCGTCGATGCCCGCAACCGGCGCCAGGCCGGCACGCGCGAGCACGTTCTCGTACGCGGCCAGCCCTGCATTGCGCCGCGGGGTGTACATCGGAACCGCCATCAATTGCGAGGGTACGCCAACCGCATGCGGGTCCCCGCCGCTTCTCATCGATTATCCCGAACGATCCTTCCTGGCTGCCCGGCGCCGCTGCGACAACCGGCGGCGCAGGACGGCCTCCCCGGCCGTCACAGGGACAGCCCCGGCGAACCCGAGCGCCAGGGGGAGCGCGCCCGCGGGAAATATGGCGGCGGCGGAGTCGATGAGCTTGGGCTGGCCGAACGTCGCGGGGATGTTCAGGAAATCCCACTGACTTGGCGGCCAGATGATCACGAACGCCCGGCCGAGCACGGCACTTTCCGGGATCGTCCCGCCGCCGGGGTCGCCCATGTGGTAGCGGGAGTCAGCGGAGATCGCGCGGTGGTCGCCCATCACCCAGAGCCTGCCCTGCGGGACGGTGATGTCGAACTTGATCGTGGACGGCGCGTTTCCCGGGTAGAGGTACGACGTCTCCTTCAGCGCCACGCCGTTGACCGTGATATCGCCGTTAGCGTTGCAGCAGACAACGTGATCACCGGGCAGCCCGATCACGCGCTTGATGTAGATGTCGCCGTTCTCACTGGCGCCGGCGATGCCCCGCACGTCATCGAGGAACCTGACCAGCAGGTTGGCGTTGGACGGCGGCGGAACGGGATTCCACGATCCGTCGCCGTTGAACACGACGATGTCACCGCGGGCGATGCCGCGGAAGTGATACACGAGCTTGTTGATGACGACCCGGTCGCCGATCGCGAGCGTGTTCTGCATCGACCCGGAGGGGATCCAGAACACCGAGAATACCCAGGTCTTGATGACAAGCGCGAGCACAAGGGCGACCACGAGAAGGACAGGGAACTCGATCCAGAAGCTGTGCCTGCGCCGCTTCTTGGTGGCCGTCTTGCCAGCGGTCGCGGCTTTTGCGACGTTGCCAGCGGCCGCGGCATCAGCGGCCTCGTCACTGGCCGCGGCATGAGCGGCCTTGTCACTGGCCACGGCATCGGCGGCCGCCTTGTCCCCCGCGGGCGATTCGGCTCGGGATTCGCTCCCGTCCGCGGGGACGTCATCTCCCGCCGCGGGAATGGCGGCCGTGGGTCTGTCATCCGGATCCGGTACTTCATCCGGCGAAGTGCGCGATCCTGGCTCGTTGACGCTCATCAGGTCGAGCGTATCGCGCCGCGTCTAGGCCTGGCGGGCCCTACGGCGGGATCTGCGCGCCGACACGCGGCGGCGCACGATGGCCTGGGCTACCGTGAGCGGTACCCCGCCCGCGAACCCGAGCGTGAGCGGCAAGGCCATGCCCTCCTCCTTGACCGGCACGCCGCCGTCGACGGCCGCGGCGAGGGCATTGCTGTTGGCACCTGCCGCCGCGGAAGACGCTGAGGAGGCGGTCAGCTTCGGCTGCTCGAAGGTGGCCGGAATATTCAGCAAACCCGCCTGGCTCAGCGGCCAGATGATGACGAACGCCCGGCCGAGCACGGCGCTCTCCGGGATCGTTCCGCCGCCGGGGTCGCCCATGTGCCCGCGGGAGTCGTAGGAGATAGCCCGGTGATCGCCCATCACCCAGAGCCTGCCCGGCGGTACGACGATGTTGAACTTGTCTGCGGAGGGCGCGTTGCCCGGGTAGAGGTAGGACGTCTCGCTGAGCGCGACGCCGTTGACCGTGATCTGGCCTTTGGCGTTGCAGCAGACCACATGGTCACCGGGCAGCCCGATCACGCGCTTGATGTAAATGTCGTTGTTGTGGGTGAGCCCTACAAAGCTTTCAAAATCGTCCCAGGATCTGACGAGTACATTCGAACTGGGTGGCGATGGATCGGGATCCCACGAACCGTCGCCGTTGAACACGACGATGTCACCGCGGGAAATGCCGCGGAAGTGGTACACGAGCTTGTTGACGACGATCCGGTCGCCGATCGCGAGCGTGTTCTGCATCGACCCGGAGGGGATATAGAACGCCTGGAACATCCAGGTCTTGATGACAAGCGCGAGCACCACCACGATGACGGCGAGGATCGCGAACTCACGCCAGAAGCTGTGCTTCTTCGAAGTCTTCTTCTTCGTCGTCGCGTGGCCGGCGTCATCCCCCGCGGCTTCGCCGGGCTCACTGGATCGGCCAGGCTTGCCGCCGGTCCGGTCTTGCCGTGATCCGTCCGGCGAACTGGCCGCGAGCTCAGGAAGCGCCTGCGTCACCTGGAAATCCGCCAGTTCCGGCGGCGCCTGAACTGCCGGTGCCGGGTCCGCCGGTGCCGGGTTCGCCGATGCCGGGTTCGCCGATGTCTGGCCGGAAGATGCCTGGCCGGAAGATGGCCCGCCGGAAGCTGCCTGCCCGGAAGCTGGCGGGCTCGCCGGATCCCTTGGCGACGATCCGAAGTCTCCGCGCCCACCGGAGCCGGTCATCCGCGTACCCCCACTGCCCCCACGCCGGGGCCCCATTCGTCGTCGCTCGCTATCTTCTGGGGGGCAGCCCCCCGGCTACACGGCCGATACACAAACCGCATCGTATCGGCCGTGGGCCGGTCTCCTGGGGTCGGCGTCAGTTAGCGCTAGCGCTGCTGGTGTCGCGACGCTCCTTGATCCGGGCCGCCTTCCCGCGCAGGTCGCGCAGGTAGTAGAGCTTGGCCCGGCGGACACGGCCGCGGGTGACGGTCTCGATCTTGTCGATCGAGGGGCTGTGCAACGGGAAGGTACGCTCGACGCCCACGCCGTAGCTGACCTTGCGGACGGTGAAGGTCTCCCGCAGGCCGCCGCCCTGGCGCCGGATCACGACCCCCTGGAACACCTGGATCCGGGAGCGGTTGCCTTCAACCACCTTGACGTGCACCTTCAGGGTGTCACCCGGGCGGAAGTCCGGGACGTCGTCCCGGATCTGGGCCTGCTCGAGCTCGGCGATCGCGGTATGCATGGTGGATAGTTCCTCAGTCGTGGCCGGATATGCGCGCGGCGCACCCCGGGGTGTAAGCCTGCTTGCGCCAGGGCAGCACCCCGGCAGAAGGTGACGCCCGAGAGGGCAGCGTTCTTCAGTGTGCCATATTTTCGCTGTCAACCGGAAAACCGGCCTCGGCGAGCACCGCCCGGTCGCGGGCATCGAGACCGTCCGGGTCGGCGGCTACGCGGCTGACCAGGTCCGGCCGGACCGCCGCGGTCCGGCGCAGCGCCTCATCCCGCCGCCAGCGGGCGATCGCGCCGTGATCACCGGAAAGCAGCACGGGCGGAACCTCGATGCCGCGCCAAGAGCGCGGCCTGGTGTAGGCCGGCCCTTCGAGCAGCCCACGCATTCTACCCGCTTCACCGGTTCCTCCGCCGAAGGAATCGTCCGCTGCGGATTGCTCGTTGCCCAGGACGCCAGGGAGCAGGCGGCAGATCGCCTCGAGCATCACCACGACGGCGGCCTCGCCGCCGGCGAGCACGTAATCCCCGATGCTCACCTCGTCGACGGGCATCCGCGTCCGAGCGTCGGCCGCGACGCGCGAGTCGATGCCCTCGTACCGGCCGCACGCGAAGACCAAGCGGGTTTCTCCCGCGTAAGCCGCGGCGAGATCCTGGGTAAACGGCACCCCGCTCGGCGTCGGCACGATCAGCCTGGCAGGCGCCGCGGGGGAAGCGGTCCCGGTGTCGGCGAGCACGGTGTCGGCGAGCACGGTGTCAGCGAGCACGGTGTCAGCGAGCACGGTGTCGATGGCGTTACCCCAGACGTCCGGCTTCATGACCATGCCGGGCCCGCCGCCGAACGGCGTGTCGTCCACGGTGTGATGAACGTCCGTCGCCCACTGCCGCAGGTCGTGCACCCGGAAGTCGATGTCCCCGCGCGCCCCCGCCTTCCCGATCAGCGACACCCCGAGCGGCCCCACCGCGCCGAAGCTCTCCGACGACGGTCCCGCCCCAAAGTAATCAGGAAATATCGTGACAATATCCACACGCATGGTTAACCTCCCGGCGCCCCGGCCATCCGTCCCGCAGCACTCGACACTCCGGACACGCTCCGCTAGACGGCTTCGTCCGGGTCGAGCAGGCCCGGGGGCGGGTCGACGACGACGGTGCCCGCGGTCAAGTCCACGTCCGTAACGATCGCTTTCACGAACGGCACCATGATCTCGCCTCCATGGGCAGCACGGACCACGAGAAGGTCCTGGCCATGGTGGAGCACGTCGGCGACCTCACCGACCGCTCTCCCGTCCGCGGCACGGACGGACAGCCCGATCAGGTCGGTGTCTCGGAACTCGTCGGGATCGGGCAAAGGGACGAAGGAGGACGAATCCACCTGGAGCCACGTACCGCGCAGTCCTTCGGCAACGGTCCGGTCCGTGACGCCCTCGAACCGGACGAGCAGTTCTCCGGAGTGCCACTGGGCGGCGGCGACCGTCAGCGGCCCGGCGGCGGGAGGATCGGTGTCCAGACGCGAGCCCACTGCGAAACGCGATTCGGGCTCGTCCGTCCGGACACCGACCATGACGTAACCGCGGACGCCGTGCGCGCGGCCGATCCGTCCGACGACGACTTGCATCGCGGCTGACTACCTAACCTCGCCCGTCTCCAGCAGGTCAATGCGAACGTGTTTGTTCCCGGCCAGTGAGCCGACAACGGTTCGCAGCGCGCGGGCCGTCCGCCCGCCCCTGCCGATGACCTTGCCGAGGTCGTCCGGGTGAACTCGCACTTCCAGGATGTTGCCCCGGCGTAGCATGCGGTTCACTACCTGGACGTCGTCCGGGTAGGCGACGATTCCGCGCACCAGGTGCTCGAGGGCGTCCTCAAGCACGTCAGGACTCGCTGGCACCGTCGGCAGCCGCCTCGGCGGGCGCCGCTGCCTCAGCCGGAGCCGGCGTCTCGGCCGGAGCCGACGGCTCGGCCGGAGCAGCCCCGGCGTCCTTCTTCGGGGCGTCCTTCCTGGACTGCGAGCCCCTGGCGGACTTGGCAGCGGCCTTGGACTCCTTCGCCGCCAGGCTTTCCTTCACGAGCGTCTCGTAACGCTCCTTCTTGTCAGCCTTCGGCTCCGCCGTCTTCAGGGTGCCTTCCGCGCCGGGCAGGCCCTTGAACTTCTGCCAGTCACCGGTGATCTCAAGCAGGTGCTTCACCGGGTCGGTCGGCTGAGCGCCCACCGAGAGCCAGTACTGAGCCCGCTCGGAGTTGACTTCGATGAGCGACGGCTCGAGCTTCGGCTGGTAGACACCGATCTCCTCGATGGCGCGCCCGTCACGCTTGGTACGCGCGTCGGCGACGACGATCCGGTAGTACGGCTCCCGGATCTTGCCCAGGCGCTTTAGCTTGATCTTGACAGCCACAGCTGTGCTTCTCCCACGAGTTAGGTACGTGTGTCGGGCACCCGCCAGCGGGGAAAGGCCGGCCGGACCGAGCAGATGGACCAGGCCAGGCGGACGAGGAGAGGGCGCCGCTCGGCCAGGCGTCAAGAGGCCATTGTGCCAGATGTCCGCGCCGAAGGTGTAATCGGCCGTCAGCGCCGCGCTCACGGACCGACGCGCCGGACTCGACGCGCCGGACTCGACGCGATGCCGCTCGCCACAGCGGACTCGCCGCGGGGTTGATGCGGGCAGAACCCGATGAACCAGTTACATGACACGAATTGAGTGGCCCATGTGACGCTCTTAGTTCGTCTGCGCTATTGCCGATAATCCGCAGAACGCACAATTCCTTACATAGGCGATTGGAGTGATGTTAGCCTCGGATGCACATAGGAGGCGGAATGTTACCGCAAGCGAAGTTCAGCCTCATTACGCATCCCGTGCGCGTATCTATTTAAAGGAGAAACCCCCACCATGACTGACCAGACTGCTCAGCCCACCACCGGGCCGGAGAGGTCGTCCGGCGTCAGCCGGCGCGGCCTGCTGCGCGCGGCAGGTATTGGTGCGGCTGTGGCAGGAGGCGGCAGCCTTCTCGAAGCATGCAGTTCGGGCATCCAGGGTTCCGGCAGCACTACCAGCAGCGGTTCCAGTTCCAAGGAAATCACCATTGGCTGGATACACCCGCTTACGGGTTCGCTTGCCTCGTTCGGCTACCCGGACAACTGGGTGTGGGAGCAGATCCAGAAGACCTCCCAGTACAAGAACGGCTTCAAGATCGGCGGCACGACCTACAAGGTCACGCTGAAGTCCTACGACAGCCAGTCGAGCACCACCCTTGCCGGCACCCTGGCGCAGCAGGCCATCCAACGGGACAACGTGGACATGCTGTTCGCGTCCTCCACCCCGGAGACGGTGAACGCGGTGGCCACCCTGGCAGAAACGCTCGGCACCCCGCTCGTCTGCTCGAACGTCCCCTGGCAATCCTGGTACGCCAACTTGCACGGCAACCCCGCCAACCCGACGCTCACGCCGAAATACCAGGTCATGTACTTCCTGGGAGCCAATGACCTCGCCGCCTGCTTCATTCCGATGTGGAAGCGGATCGGAGAAAAGTACGGCAACGACCACATGGTCGCCGCGGCCTTTCCGAACGACTCGGACGGAAACGCCTTCCGCGCCGTGTTCCCGCCCATCCTGAAGGAAGCGGGTTACCAGATGAGCATGCCGCCGGCCTATCCCGACGGCACGACGAACTACTCGTCGATGATCGCGAAGTTCAAGGCGGCGAAGGCCGACTTCTTCACCAACGCGCCGCTTCCCCCCGATTTTGCCGCCATGTGGAAGCAGTCACTGCAAGAAGGCTTCAAGCCGAAACTGGCGACCGTGGCGAAGGTGCTGCTGTTTCCGACCGACACCTACTCGATGGGCTCGGAGGCCTACAACATCGCCACCGACACCTGGTGGGTGCCGACGCTGCCATGGCACTCCTCCTTCACCGGGCAGACCTGCATGGAGATGGCGGACCTGTTCACCGCCGACGGCCTCGGCCAGCCGAACGCCAACATCTCCAATTACACGCTCTTCGAGATCGCCCACCAGGCCTTCACCTCCGTCAACAACCCCAACGACCGCGACGAGGTGGCGGCAGCCCTGCACAAGGTGGTGCTTCCCGAGGCGCTGGCCGGCCCGATCGACTACACCTCCGGCAAGAACCCCGCCCCGGGCGTGGCGATCACCCCGCCGATCGGCATCCAGTGGCAAAAGGGCACCACCTACCAACTGGAGGCCAAGGTCGTCGACAACACCCTGCTGCCGCAGGCGAAGATCACCGGCGACCTCCTGCCAACCTTCGCATGAGCTGAGCAAATGGCCGAGTCATTGCTTGAGCTAGACCATGTTACGAAGCGGTTCGGCCGCGTCGTCATCGCGGAAGACCTGTCGCTGGCGGTCGGCGCCGGGGACACCGTCGGGATCGTGGGGCCGAACGGCGCTGGCAAGACCAGCCTGTTCGGCCTCATCTCCGGCGACCTCTCCCCCGACGCCGGCCGCGTCCGGTTCGCCGGGAGGACCATCACCAGGCTGGACGCCGCCGGCCGCTGCCGCCTCGGCGTCGGCCGGACCTACCAGGTTCCGCGGCCGTTCGCCGACATGACCGTGTTCGAGAACGTGCTCGTCGCGGCCCAGCAGGGCGGCGGCCTGCGGCGCAAGACCAGTTACGCCCAGGCGGCGGGCGCACTCGAGCGCACAGGGATCGCGGGCGAGGCCAACCTGCCCGCCTCCCGTCTCGGCCTGCTGCAGCGCAAGCGTCTGGAGATCGCCCGGGCCCTCGCGACCAAGCCCACGCTCCTGCTGCTCGACGAGGTGGCCGGCGGCCTCACCGACCCAGAAGTCACAGTGCTCGTCGAGATCGTCCGCGGCATCAACGCCGAGGGCATCACCGTCATCTGGATCGAGCACGTCGTCCGCGCGCTGACGTCCCTTGTCGACCGGATGCTCTGCCTGTACGGCGGACAGTTCGTCGGCGACGGCGACCCCGCCTCCGTGCTCGCGAACCCGAAGGTCCGCGAAATCTACCTGGGCAGCGACATCGCAGCGTCCACGGTCGGGGCCGCGCTCGAACAGGAAGATCAAAAGCATGAGTAGCCCGAACGGACCGGCGCTTCTGCAAGTCCGTGACCTGACTGTCCACCACGGCCAGCTGAGGGCCCTGTCGAACATCTCGCTCGAGGTCGCCGCGGGCGACGTGTACGCGATCATCGGCGCCAACGGCGCGGGCAAGACCACGCTGATGCGCACGATCGCCGGCCTGCACTCCCCGACCGAAGGGTCGGTCGTCTTCGACGGCAAGGACGTGTCCCGGCTGCGTCCGGAGAAGCGGGCCGCGGCCGGCATCGTCATGGTCCCCGAGGGGCGACGGCTCTTCCCGTCGCTGACCCTGGAGGAGAACCTCCAGGTCGGCGCCACCTACGCCCGCAACCGCCGTAAGTACGCCGGGGGGCGCGGGCGGGTTGTCCCCCCAGCGCAGAAATCTCCCTGGACGATCGAGCGGGTATACGAGACGTTCCCGTTCATGAGGGACCGGCGCGGCCAGAAGACCGCGCAGATGTCCGGCGGCGAGCAGCAGCAGGTCGCCATCGGCCGCGCGCTGGTCGCGAACCCCCGCGTGCTGCTGCTCGACGAACTGTCCCTCGGCCTGGCGCCGGTCATCGTCCAGCGGATCTACGGCACGCTGCCGCAGATCCTGGAGTCTGGCATCACGGTGCTCCTGGTCGAGCAGGACGTGACGCAGGCCCGGCGGGTGGCCACGCGTCTGCAGTGCCTTCTCGAAGGTCACACCACCCTGGAAGGCACGCCAGAGGACTTCACCTCCGGGCAGATCGAGGCGGCGTACTTCGGGGTCAACAAGGGGGTGGAAGCCTGATGGCATGGGTCAACGCCGTCATCCAGGGCGTCCTGACCGGCGGCCTCTACGCGCTGTTCGCGTGCGGGCTATCGCTGATGTTCGGCGTGATGCGGGTGGTGAACCTGGCGCACGGCGACCTCGCGACGGTCGCGGGCTACGTCGGAGTCGGTGTCATTGCCGCCGTCCACATGCCGTTCCTGTGGTCGATCCCGGTCGTCGTCGTGGTCATGGCGCTGCTCGGCTACGTACTGCAGCGGACCCTGATCCAGGCGGCGATCAACCGCGGTGAGCTCACCACGCTGATCGTCACGTTCGGCCTGTCGATGGTCATCGAGAACGCGCTGCTCCAGTTCTTCACCGCCGACAGCCGCGGCATCGGCGTCAACCAGTCCATCATCACCGAGTCGTTCTCGATCGGGTCACAGATCCAGGTCGCCTGGCTGGACGTCATCATCTTCGCGCTGGCCGTCGTGGTCCTCCTCGGCCTGCAGTACTACCTGTCGTCGACCAAGTACGGCCGGCTGATCCGCGCGGTCGCCGACGACAGGGAAGCCGCGCAACTGTGCGGAGCGGACTACCGGCACGTGTTCGGCATCGCCGCGGCGATCGCGTTCGGCACCGTGGCGCTGGCCGGCACGGCCTACGGCATGAGCACGACGATCGATCCGACGACCGGCACCCAGACGATCCTGCTTTTCGCCTTCGCGGCCGTCGTGATCGGCGGGCTCGGCTCCCTGTGGGGCACGCTGATCGGCGGTATCGTCCTTGGCGTCGCCCAGCAGATCGGCGCGCAGCTCAACCTCTCCTGGGAGTTGCTGGCCGGATACGTGATCTTCCTCGTCGTGCTGATCGTTCGGCCGCAGGGACTTACCTCACGGAGGGCACAGTCATGAGTGTGGACGCGGACGCCGCCGTGCCCTTCCGGGGGGACGGCCCTCACAAACTCCCCCGTGACGAACCCGGGATCCGTTCGGGAGAATTCTTGAAGGTCACGCGGTCCCGGCGGAACACGCTGTGGAGCGGGGTCGGCGCGCTCGTCGTCGTCCTGGTCTTCGCGAGTCTGCCGTACGACACGCAACCGGGCGTGTGGGCCGTCCTCACCCAGGGCCTCATCATCGTGACACTCGCGTCGATGTGGAACCTGCTTGCCGGATACGCGGGCCTGGTGTCGGTCGGGCAGCAGGTGTTCCTGGGGCTCGGCGCGTACTTCGTGCTGATCCCGAACATGCACGGCGTCTCGGCGTTCGCCGCGCTTCCCATCGCCGCCATCGGCGCGGGAGTCGTCGCGATCCCGCTGTGGTGGCTGGTGTCGCGGCTGCGCACCGCCTACTTCGCGATCGCGACCTGGGTGCTCGCGTCGGCGGTGGCGCTGTTCGTCCAGCAGTTCCAGTCGATCGGCGGCGGCACCGGAATGCCGCTGCAGGGCTTGCAGTGGCCCGACACGAACGTGCTGTCCGCCGACACCTACTGGGCGGCGCTGCTCGTCGCGGTGCTCGCGATCGGCGGTACCTACCTCCTGCTCCGCTCCCGCATCGGCCTCGTGCTCACCGCGATCCGCGACGACGAGCGGGCGGCGCGCAGTTCGGGGGTGCGTGTCGGGTTCGCCCGGGCACTGGTGTTCATCGTCGCCGCCGTGGGCTGCGGCGCGGCCGGCGGCGTGCTCGCCATCCAGCAGGTGGCCGTCTCCCCGGCCGCCGGCGGTGTCTTCGACGTGACCTGGACGGCCGAGATGGCGTTCGCGGTGATCATCGGCGGGCTCGGCACCATCGAGGGACCGATCGTCGGGACCGTCGTGTACATGGTGCTCTTCGAGACGCTGCAGCACTACGACGCCTGGTACCTGATCATCCTTGGCTTGGTGGCGATCGGGGTGACCCTGTTCGCGCGGCGTGGCCTGTGGGGCACCCTGGAGGAGAAGTTCGGCATCCGCCTCCTGCCCACCGGCTACTACCTGTGGACGTCAGGCGAAAAACGCGGCCGCCGCGGCCGCACGCCCCCCGCCGCTACCCCCGAGGACTAGGCCCCCGGCCCAGGCCCACCGGCCCAGGCCCACCGGCCCATCCGTTTGGGTCAGGTGCGCAACCGAGCCAACACTTTCGGTGCAGATGCGCAACCGACCCAAACGCCGGCCGCGGGCCGAGGGCACAGGCGGCCGCGGGCCGAGGGGAACGGGCGGCCGCGGGCCGAGGGCCACGGGCGGCCGCGGGTAGAGGGGCAGAATGGTGTTCATGCTGCTGGCTGAACTCGCCGCCGTGTCCCGGGACGTCGCCGCTACGAGTGCCCGGCTGGCCAAGATCGAGGCGCTCTCGGGCGCGTTGCGCTCGGCGACACCCGAAGAAGCGCCGGTTGTGGTCGCGTACCTGTCCGGCGAACTGCCGCAGCGGCAGATCGGGGTGGGATGGGCGGCTTTGCGAGAAGCGCAGGCTCCGGCTCAGCAGCCAGCGCTCACGGTGGCCGAAGTGGACGAGGCGTTCTCCCGGATCGGGGCGCAAACCGGGAAGGGGTCGGCAGCTTCGCGTAAGCGGCTGGTCGCGGAACTCATGGGCAACGCCACCGCCGACGAGCAGTACTTCCTGGCCAGGATCCTGTCCGGGGAGCTCAGGCAGGGAGCGCTCGACGGGGTGATGACCGAGGCGGTCGCGCGGGCTGCTGAGGTGCCGGTGGCCGACGTGCGCCGGGCGGCGATGCTGAGCGGGTCTCTTCCCGCGACCGCCAAAGCCGCGCTCGGGGGCGGAAAAGAGGCGCTGGCGGCGTTCGGCCTCCAGGTGGGGCGGCCGGTCAAGCCCATGCTGGCCGCCAGCGCGCCGACAATCGAGGATGCCCTGGCCAAGATCGCCAGCCAGGTCGCACCCGCCGGTTCGGGCAGTTCCGGTTCGGGCAGTTCCGGTTCGGGCGGCTCCGGTCCCGTCGTCAAGGCCGCGGTGGAGTGGAAGCTTGACGGCATCCGCGTCCAGGCCCACGTCAAGGACGGCACGGTACGGCTGTTCACGCGGACGCTCGACGACATCACCGCCCGGCTCCCCGAGGTGGTCGGGGCGCTGTCGAAGCTCTCCGTCGCCGCGGCCGTGCTCGACGGGGAGCTGATCGCGCTGCGGCCCGACGGGCGTCCCTATCCGTTCCAGGACACCGCCGCGCGGGCCGCGAGCGAGACGGGCGCTACGGTGGCGCTGAGCGTGTTCTGGTTCGACGTGCTGCATCTCAACGGCACGGACTTGCTCGACTTGCCCGATGTAAAGCGGCGCGAGGCACTGGCCAGTGTCGTTCCGGATGAAATGCTCATGCCTCGGCTAGTGACCGGCGATGCGGACGAGGCGACCAGATTTTTCGCCGGCGCCCTTGCGCACGGCCATGAGGGCGTGGTCGTGAAGTCGCTCGCCACGCCGTACGCGGCGGGCCGCCGGGGAGCGGGCTGGATCAAGGTGAAGCCCCGCCACACGCTCGACCTCGTGGTGCTCGCCGTCGAGTGGGGCCACGGCCGCCGTCAGGGCTGGCTGTCCAACCTGCACCTGGGTGCCCGTGATCCGGAGACAGGCGGCTGGGTGATGCTCGGCAAGACCTTCAAGGGCCTGACCGACGAACTACTGGAATGGCAGACCCGCAAGCTGCGGGAGATCGAGGACCACCGGGACGACTGGACCGTCTACGTCCGCCCCGAACTCGTCGTGGAGATCGCCTTCGACGGCGTCCAGCGCAGCCCTCGCTACCCCGGCGGCGTCGCGCTCCGCTTCGCGCGGGTCATCCGCTACCGGGAGGACAAACCCGCCGCCGAGGCCGACACCATCGACATGGTCCGCGCCCTCGCCACCGGGTAACCCGGCGCGGCGGCTGCTTCCGCCACGGCGCAAGCCGACGGCTACTTCTTCTTGCGCTTCTTGCCGAACGCCGCGGGCACTTTCCCGCCGAAGCCCCCGAGACCGCCCGGGAGCTGCGGAAGCGAGCTGGGTCCGCCCCGGAAGCCCTCGAAGCCGTCACCCAAGGCGCCCGGAGCACCGCCCTCGCTCGCCGACTTCAGCATCTCGGCGAGGTCGTCCATCGACTGCGGCGCGGCCGCGGGCAGGGCATCCTGCTTCCCCTTGCCCCCGGAAGCATCGTTCTTCCCGGCACCCGCACCGGGGAGACCGGCCTTGCGCGGGTCACCGGACCGCTTCTTTTTCTTCGCGGCCGCCACCTTCGCGGCTTTCTGCGCCCGGGCGGAACGCCGGGCGCCGCCGCCTCCGCCCATCAGGCCCGGCATGCCTCCGGACAGCAGCGCCTTCATCTGCTTCTGTGCCTCGAAGAAGTTCGTGACCAGCTGGGAAACCTCGCCGACGGCGGTGCCCGATCCCTTGGCGATCCGCAGCCGTCGCGAGCCGTTGATGATCTTCGGGTTCTGCCGTTCGCCCGGGGTCATCGACCGGACGATCGCCTCGATCCGGGTCAGGTCCTTGTCGTTGACCTGCGACAGCAGCTCCTTGTTCTTCGCCGCGCCGGGCATCATGCCGAGGACGTTCTGGATCGGCCCGAGCTTGCGCAGCATCCCGAGCTGCGAGACGAAGTCCTCGAGCGTGATCCCCTCGCCGGACATCATGCGGCTTGCCATGTCGGCGGCCTGGTCGGCGTCGAACGCCTTCTCCGCCTGCTCGATCAGGCTGAGCACGTCGCCCATGTCCAGGATCCGGGATGCCATCCGGTCCGGGTGGAACATGTCGAAGTCGGTCAGCTTCTCGCCGGTCGACGCGAACATGATCGGGCGCCCCGTCAGGGACCGGATCGAGAGCGCGGCACCACCGCGCGCGTCGCCGTCGAGCTTGGTCAGCACCACGCCGTCGTAGTCGACGCCGTCGAGGAACGCCTGCGCGGTCGCGACCGCGTCCTGCCCGATCATCGCGTCGACGACGAAGAGGACCTCGTCGGGATCAGTCGCGTCCCTGATCGCGCGCGCCTGCGCCATCATTTCCGCGTCGATGCCGAGACGGCCGGCGGTGTCGATGATCACGATGTTGTGCAGCGCGCGCCGCGCCTCGTCGATCGACTGCCTGGCGACCGCGACCGGGTCGCCGACACCGCTGCCGGGCTCCGGCGCGTACACAGGGACGCCCGCCCGCTCGCCGACGACTTGAAGCTGCTGCACCGCGTTCGGCCGCTGGAGGTCGGCCGCGACGAGCATGGGCGTATTGCCCTGTTCCTTCAGCCAGAGCGCGAGCTTGCCCGCCAGGGTGGTCTTACCGGCACCTTGGAGGCCCGCTAGCAAGATCACGGTCGGCGGGTTCTTCGCGAACCGCAACCGCCTCGCCTCGCCGCCGAGGACCTCGATGAGCTCCTCGTGCACGATCTTGATGACCTGCTGGGCAGGGTTGAGCGCGGCGGAGACTTCCGCACCGGTAGCCCGCTCCTTCACCCGCGCGATGAACTGCCTGACGACGGGCAGCGCGACATCCGCCTCGAGCAGGGCGATGCGAATCTCCCGCGCGGTGGCGTCAATGTCGGCAGCGGACAGCCGCCCCTTGCCGCGCAGCGAGGAGAAGACTTCGGTCAGCCGGTCAGACAGCGTCTCAAACACGTACTCAAGGCTACCGGCAAAGAGCACGAGCTATAGGGCGCGACGATGACAGGACTGACAAGCGAGGCAGTTTGTGCCGAACGAGGAAGGAACTCATCGCGTTCAGAACGCCGCTCACAGCGCGAGCCGAAGGGCGCGGCGATGAGTGGACTGACGAGCGAGGCGGTTTTGGCCGAGCGAGGAGGGAACTCATCGCGTCCAGAGCGCCCGGAGGCGAGGGCGGGAGTTACGCGAGGGCGGGAGTTACGCGAGGGCGGACAATACCGTAGAGACCGTGCGGCGGCGGAGGTCGGGGTCGGTGACGAGGGCACCCGCGGCGTCGGTGACGTAGAAGACGTCAACGGCTTCGGCGCCGAGGGTCTCGACGCGGGCGGCCCGGACGTCGAGGCCGCAACCGCCGAGGGCACGGCCGATCCGCCACAGGAGGCCGGGCTGATCGTGGGCGCGGACCTCGACCAGGGTCGCGGTATCGGAGGCCCCGTCGACGACGGTGACCTTCGGCGGGGGCGCCTGCCCCGCGGCCCGGGCGGCGCGAGCGCGCCGTTCCAGGCGGTCCTCCACGTCCAGCCGGCCCTCGATCATCCGCCGCAGGTCGGCGACCACGAGGTCGGCGTCGGGCGGGTCACCGTACTCGGGCACGACGTTGAACACGGTGACGGCGGTCTGTCCCACCGAGGTGGCGGTCGCGCCGCGCACCGCGAGCCGGTGGCAGGCGAGCACGCCGGCCGCGCGCCACAGGAGCCCGGGCCGGTCGAGCGCGACGACCGTCACTTCGCTGCCCTTGACGACCGCGGCGGGCGCGCCGTCGCCGACCAGGGCGAGCTGGTCCTCGCGCAGCGGCGCGGGCTCGGGCATGGGTTCGCCGTCAAGGACCGCGCTGACCCGCCGGACCAGGTCGGCGACCAGGCCGGCTTTCCAGTCGTTCCACGCGGCGGGGCCCGTGGCCAGCCCGTCCGCCTGGGACAGGGCGTGGAGCAGTTCGAGGAGAAGGCGCGAGCCGACCTTTTCCGCTACGTTCTGCACGGTCACCGGATCGTCGAGGTCCCTGCGGGTCGCCACGACCGGGAGCAGCAGATGGTGCCGCACGGCGGCGGCCACGACCTCGGCGTCGGCATCGCTCAGCCCCACGCGGCGCGCGAAATCCCCCGCGACGACTTCGCCGGAGACGCTGTGGTCTCCTGGCCAGCCCTTTCCGATGTCGTGCAGCAGAGCGGCGAGCAGCAGCAGGTCGGGGCGGGAGACGTCGCGGGTCAGCGCGGCGGCGTTGGCCGCGCACTCGACGAGGTGACGGTCCACGGTGAACCGGTGCAGCGGGTTGCGCTGCGGTCGGTTGCGTACGCGTTCCCAGTCGGGGATGAGGACGGTGAGCAGGCCTTCCTGGTCGAGAGCCTCCCAGACGGCGATGGCGTCTGCCCCCGCGCCGAGCAGCGCGATAAGCGCGTCCCTGGCGTCGTCAGGCCACGGGACGGGCAGCGCAGGGCAGTCCGCGAGGCGTGCCAGGGCGCGCGGCGCGAGCGGAAGCCCGGACTGGGCGGCCGCGGCGGCGGCCCGCAGCACCAGGGATGGATCTCGCGCGGGATCGGCGGCGCGGGCAAGGACCACCTCGCCGTCCTGCTCGACGACGCCGTCCGCGAGCGGGCGGCGCTCCGGCTTGGCAAGGCGCGACCTGACGCTGAGGGTCTTGCGCCCGCCGGCCCGGCCGGTCTGGCGGAAGGCGTGGTCCATCGCGTACGCGATAGTGCGCGCGGCGCCCGCCAGATTACGCAGCAGCGCGTCCCCGTCGAGCAGGCCGAGGGTGCGCGCGACCTCGTCCTGCTCCTCGAGGACGAGGCGGTCCAGGCGACGCCCGGTCACCTCGTGCAGGACATGGCGGGCGTCGAGAATCTGCTCGTAGGCCGCCCGTACCTTGGGCCCGGGCGCCGGGGCGACCCAGGCCGCCGCGATCGCCTGGATGGCGTGCACGTCACGCTGCCCGCCCCGGGATTCCTTGAGGTCCGGTTCCAGCAGGAAGGCCAGTTCGCCGTGCAGCCTGGCCCGTTCCTCGCTCATCTCCTTGAGCTCGGCGAGCCTCGCGCGGGAGCCCGCGCGCCAGTCTTCGAGGGCGCTTTCCCGTAGTCGCGCGGTCAGCTCCGGGTCGCCCGCGATGTGGCGGGCGTACAGCAGGCCGAGAGCGACCTTGAGATCACTGCGCGCAACGTCCCTGGCCTGCGCAGTGGTGCGGACGGCGTGGTCGAGCCTCACCCCGGAGTCCCAGACCGGATACCAGATCCGGTCGGCGACTTTGGCGATGTCATCCCTGCCGTCGTGCAGCAGAAGCACGTCGAGGTCGCTGCCTGGCAGCAGTTCCCTGCGGCCGTAGCCGCCGACCGCGACGAGGGCGATGCCGGGTTCCGCCCCTAGCATGCCGGCCAGCCACTGGTCCGTTTCCGTAGTTCTACGGCTACGATCCGCTGCGCATGCGGCCATGACGCTCATCGATGTCCCCCCGAACGATCCAGCCCCGCCGCCCGGCTCAGATCGCGTCCGAGCCACGCTCCCCCGTCCGGACACGGACTACCGTCTCCAGCGACGCTACCCACACCTTGCCGTCACCTATCCGGCCCGTCTGCGCCGCCTTGACCATGACCCCCACCAGGTCGTCGGCGTCCGCGTCGTCGCAGATCACCTCAACGCGGACCTTGGGCACCAGGTCGACCTGATACTCGGCGCCACGGTAGACCTCCGTGTGGCCGCGCTGCCTGCCGTATCCGCTCGCCTCACTGACTGTCATGCCGTGCACGCCGAACGCCTCCAGCGCTGCCTTGACGTCGTCGAGCTTGAATGGCTTGATCACAGCCGTAATGAGCTTCATGTGACCACCTCTCAGTCGCCTGTAATGACAATGCCCTACCGGCGTTTCAGCCGTCCAGCCGGAATGTGTCGGGGACGTGAAACGGAAGCGGTCCAGGTTACAGGAACATTACCGACCGTAAGGCTCAGGCCTCGAGGATCGCGTCCACGAACGTGCCGGGGTCGAAGGGCGCCAGGTCGTCGGGTCCTTCACCGAGACCGACCAGCTTCACCGGCACGCCGAGCTCTCGCTGGACCGCGATGACGATGCCGCCCTTGGCGGTCCCGTCCAGCTTCGTCAAGACGATGCCGGTGACGTCCACCACCTCGGCGAACACGCGCGCCTGGCGCAGCCCGTTCTGACCGGTCGTCGCGTCGAGGACGAGCAGCACCTCGTCGACCGTGGTGCGCTTCTCGATGACGCGCTTGACCTTGCCGAGCTCGTCCATCAGGCCGGTCTTCGTGTGCAGGCGGCCGGCGGTGTCGATGAGCACCACGTCCACCTCCGCCTCGATGCCCTTGCTCACCGCGTCGAAGGCGACGCTCGCCGGGTCCGCGCCTTCCTTGTCCGACCTGACAGTCTCCGCGCCCACCCGGTCTCCCCAGGTCTGGAGCTGATCGGCAGCCGCGGCGCGGAAGGTGTCGGCCGCGCCGAGCAGCACCGACTGCCCGTCGCCGACCATCGAGCGCGCCAGCCTTCCGCAGGTCGTGGTCTTACCAGTCCCGTTGACGCCGACCATGAGGACGACCGCGGGCCGTCCTTCGTGGCGATGCGCCCGAACCTCGCGGCTGGCGGGCGTGTCCACGAGGGCGAGCAGTTCCGTGCGGAGCATGGACCGGACCTCGTCCGCGCTGCGGGCGCCTTCGACCTTCACCTTGGTCTGCAGGTCCTCGACGACCTGCCTGGCGGGCGCGACCCCGACATCCGCCGTGATCAGGATTTCCTCGATCTCGTCCCACGCGTCATCGTCGAGGCGGTCCCGCGACAACAGGGTCAGCAGCGCGCTCCCGAACCCGGTCTGGCTGCGCGCGAGCCGGGCGCGAAGGCGCTGCATCCGTCCGGCCGACGGCGGCGGCTTCTCCACGGACGGCTTCTCGATGACCGGCTCCGCGACGGTCTCGGGCTCCGGGGACGGCGGCTGTTCTGGCGGCTTCGCCAGCGTCCCGGTCCCCGTTCCCGACTTGGGCGTGCCGCCTTCCGCCGCTTCCGTACCCGTATCCCGATCGGCGTCGATGGTGCCGGTCCCGGTCGTGATGCCCTCGCCGGAATTCCGGCGTCCAAGGCCACGACGAGGACGGAGCAATGTGGTGCCGCCGATCCCGACGAGCAGCACGACAAGCACCGCAATAATGATGATGTATTCCATACCAACCCAAGTCTCCCGTAACCGGCAGATTTGCGGACAACCAATAGACGCCAGGCGCGGCCGACGGGTCGCTAGCCGCGGCTCTCCAGCCTAGTCGTCCTTCCCGAGGGCCGCTCCACCAGGCAGCGAGATGGTCTCGGGTCGTGACTAACACGGCTTCGTGCTCGCGGACCCGCTGGCTGATCACGGTGGAGACACCGTCGCCGCGCATCGAGACGCCGTACAGAGCGTCGGCTGCCTCCATCGTGCGCCGCTGGTGGGTGATGATGATCAGCTGCGAGGTCTCCCGCAATTCCTCGAAGACCCTCAGCAGTCGCTGCAAGTTGCTGTCGTCTAGCGCCGCCTCGACCTCGTCGAGCACGTAGAACGGCGACGGCCGCGCCTTGAAGATCGCGAACAGGTACGCGATCGCGGTCAGCGACCGCTCTCCGCCGGACAGCAGCGACAGCCGCTTGACCTTCTTGCCCGGCGGCCGGGCCTCGATCTCGATGCCGGTGGTCAGCATGTCCTCCGGCTCGGTCAGTATCAGCCGCCCCGAACCGCCCGGGAACAGGCGAGCGAACAGCCCCTCGAACTCGCGCGCGGTGTCCGCGTACGCCGAGGCGAATACCTCCTGCACCCGGTCGTCCACCTCTTTGACGACCACGAGCAGGTCACGCCGCGTCTTGCGGAGGTCCTCCAGTTGCGTGGCCAGGAACTGGTGCCGCTCCTGGAGCGCCGCGTACTCCTCGAGGGCCAGGGGGTTGACCTTGCCGAGGCGCGCGAGTTGCCGTTCGGCTTCCTCGGCCCGCCGCCGCTGCTCCTCCCGCACGTACGGAATCCCGATCATCTTGACGGGCGGTTCTTCCGCACCCGGCTCGTCAGCCACGCCTTCCTCAGCCGGCTCGTCAGCCACGCCTTCCCCAGCCGACTCCACGGTCCCCTCCCCGGCACGAGCGGCCTCGGTGACCGCGCGCAAGGCGTCCGCGAGCGACATCGGCTCGTCCGGTACGGGGGCGCCGGCGGCCGAAACGCCGACGGTCGAGACGCCGGCGGTCGAGACGCCGGTATCAGGGGCTGTGCCGTTAGCAGACGAGCGGCGCTTCTTCGGCTTCGCCTCCGCCGTCTCGTCGGGGACCTGGACCGGGACGTCCGGGCCGTACTCGGCCACCAGCACGGCCGGTTCGATGCCGTATTCCTCGGCCGCGTGCTGCTCGAACTGCTCGAGCCGCAGCCGGTGCTCAGCGCGCGCCATCTCGGAGCCGTGCGCCGTGTTCACGACCTTGTCCAGCTCAGCGGACGCCGCGCCGATCCGGGAGCGCAGCGCCTTCAGCGCCTCGGTCTGCGACGCGCTGGCACCCTCGGCCGACGCCCGCCGCTGCGCCGCCGCTGTCAGGGACGCCTCCGCCGCGGAGACCGCCAGCGCCGCGCCTGACGCCACTGCCTTCGCGACCGCCGCCTGCGCCGCCCGCTGCCGCCGGCGCTCCGCGGCCCGTTCACGCGCCGCGCGCTCGTTGGTGGCCTGCGCGGACAGGGAGTCCGCCCTCCCGCTGATCGCGCGCAGCCGCTCTTCCACGGTGCGGACTTCCAGGCGCGCTTCCATCTCCGCGGCCCGAGCGGCGGTGGCGTGCTCCGCCATCTCCGCGCGTTCGTCGTCGGCGAGCTGGCTGTCCAGCTCGGGGTCGCGGGCGTGGGCGTCGGCGGCCTCAGCCTCGGTGAGTTCCGCCTTGAGCTGCACCAGCTTAAGCTGGTCTTTTTCCGCCGACCGCTGCGCAGCACCTACGGAGGCGCCGAGCCGCTTGGCCTCGTCCGCCGCCGCCCGGGCCGCGCCCGCCAGCCGGCCGAGCCGCCCGGAGATCTCCGCCGCCGCCGCGTCCGCCGCCTGTATCCGGCCCCTGATCTCGTCCAGGGCGGTGCGCGCCGCCTCCTGCGTCCCGGTCGCGTCCGCGAGCAGTTCCGCCGCCTCGTCGGCGCGCAGTTCCGCCCCGGCCAGCTGCGCCTTCGCCTCGTCCGCGGCCGAACGCACGTCCAGCAGCGACTGCGGCCGCGCCGACCCGCCATGCGCCCATCGCGCGCCGAGCAGGTCCCCCGCGGCGGTCACCGCCTTAATGCCGGGATTATCCCGAACGATCCTGGCCGCCTCATCGAGTTCGCTTACCACGGCAACCCTGTCGAGAAGCTCCGCGAGGGGGCCTGCCAGCTCATCGGGCGCCGTCACGAGATCGAGCGCCCAGCGGAACCCGCCGGGCGCGCTCTCGGGGCTGCTTGGGGTGCTCTCGGGGCTCTTGCTTTTGTCAGCGATCACCAGGCCGACCGTGCCCGCGTCGGCCCGGCGGATCTCGGCGAGGACCTCGACGGCCGCGTCGAGGCCGTCGACGGTGATCGCCTCGGCTGCCGCCCCGAGCGCCGCCGCGATGGCCGTCTCGAACCCGTCGGCGACAGTCAGCCGCCCGGCGAACGCGCCGTTGACGCCGCGGAAACGCCGTGGATCGGCGAGTACAGCGGCCGTGGCGTCCGCGCCCCGCCTGAGCGTCTCCTCCAGTGCGTCGGCCCGCGCACGCAGAGCGGCTACCTCGCTGTTTGTGGCGCGTTCGGCTCTGCGGGCAGCCTGGGTCCGTTCGGAAGAAAGATTGTGGTTCTCGGTGGCCCGCTCGAGTTCCGCTGCCAGGCCGCCGCGGTCGTCCTCCCCGCCGTCGACGACATCCTGAACCTCGCTGTACTCAAGGCGGGCGCGTTCGGCGCGGGCGCGGGCCTGCTCGGCGGCGGCATCAAGCCGGTCGATCTCCTCGCTGGTCGCGGCGCTGCGGCTTTCGGCGGCATCCACCATGCCGCGCAGGCGGGCGAGGCGCTCGGCGCGGCCCGCGGCGGCGCGGGCCGCGTCGGCGAGCCTGCGCTCTGTCGCGGCGAGGGCCTGCTCGGCAGCGGTGCGCTGGGCAACGGCCTCGGACAGCAACTCGCGGCCCTCGGCCATGCGCTCGGCTAGGCCGTCCTCTTCCTCGCGCAGCTCAGCGGCCTGGCGTTCGAGTTCGTCAGGGTCACGGCCGGGGCGTTCTGGCTCCTGCGCCGCGGACAGCAGGCGGGTGCGCTCGTTCGCCAGGGAGCTGACGGCACGCAGTCGCTCGGCGATCGAGGAGAGCGTGAACCATGTCTGCTGAGCGCGGGTGAACGCCGCGCTCTGCTCGGCGACCGCGCGGTCGAGTTCGGTTTCGTGCTCGCGGGCGGCGGCGAGGTCTTGCTCCAGGGTCGCCCGGCGCTCGCGGATGACGGCCTCGTCGGCTTCTTCACGCTCGAGCTTGTCCCGGAGTGTCACGTAGTCGTCAGCGAGCAGCCGCAGCTTCGCGTCCCGCAGGTCCGCCTGGATGACGGCGGCCTTGCGCGCGACCTCGGCCTGGCGGCCAAGGGGCTTCAGGCGCCGGTTCAGTTCCGCGGTCAGGTCTACGAGCCGGGTCAGGTTGGCCTGCATCGCCTCGAGCTTGCGGAGAGCCTTCTCCTTGCGCTTGCGGTGCTTGAGGACACCGGCCGCCTCTTCGATCATCGCCCTGCGGGCTTCCGGTCCCGCGTGCAGGATCTGGTCCAGCTGACCCTGGTTGATGATGACGTGCATCTCGCGGCCGATGCCGCTGTCGGAAAGCAGGTCCTGGACGTCGAGGAGCCGGCAGCCGTCCCCGTTGATCGCGTACTCGCTCTGACCGGACCGGAACATCAGGCGGCTGATCGTGACTTCCGCGTAGTCGATCGGCAGGGCGCCGTCGCTGTTGTCGATGGTCAAGGTGACCTCGGCGCGGCCGAGCGGCGCCCGGGTGGACGTGCCGGCGAAGACGACGTCCTCCATCTTGGAACCGCGCAGGCTCTTGGCACCTTGCTCGCCCATGACCCAGGACAGGGCATCAAGGATGTTGGACTTACCCGAGCCGTTCGGGCCCACGACGCAGGTGATGCCGGGTTCAAGCCGGATAGTCGTCGCGGACGCGAAGGACTTGAAGCCGCGCAAGGTGAGGGTCTTCAAGTGCATATGCCCGCACCTCCCCGGTTTGTCCCTTTGCGACGGGCGCCTTCCGAAGGCTACCGCGACTCGGCAGTAGCCGCCGGAAACGACGCGTTCTAAGGAAATTCACCTGCGTAACACATGACCCACCGCGTTGCACCAACGTAAATGGACGCCACGGGGGGAGTACGCGGATATCCCGCAGTGTGTTTTTTGCCACAAAACTGCGGGAGACAACGAAGAGGGACGCCATGACAGGCGTCCCTGGTTCGTGTTCTGCGGTTGTGCCGTGTCGCGCCTGTACAGGCTGAGCAGCGGACCTGACCTGGTCAGGGTCAGGCGAGCGCGGGCTCGCGGTCCAGTACCAGCATATGCTCCTCGTGCTCCGACCCAGCGGAAAGCGCGTCGTTCACTTCCTGAAGCCGGGCAAGCTCGGCTTCCAGGTCGCGAACACGCTGCTGGAGACGGCGCATCTCGGATACCATACGCGGATCGGGACCACCGACGTGGCCGAATAGAGCCTTCGCCATGGTTAAAGGTCCTCCACACTGAGTGACCAGAGTGGGCACACAAGCAATTTCGCACGCCCTTGCGCGCTAACAACAGTTACCAGGGTCTCACCAAGGTGCTAAGCGGTCAAGCTTAGGTAGTCCCTGTTACCCTTTATGGGCGATATCTTACCAAAGATATGTGCGGTGAACAAATCGCTGGCCCCCACATGTTGGGGAGGAACCGCCCTGCTGCCCTACAGCTTGGCCCGGCGCGCCGGGGTAGCACGGCCCGCGGGGGCGGCACGGCCTGCCGGGATGACGCCGCGGGGACGAGGCTGGCAGCGCGGGCAGGTGTAGGAGGAACGGTTCATGAACGCGTCGCGCTTGATCGGCGTCGCGCACCGGCCGCACGGCTCGCCCGCCCGGCCGTAGGCGTTCAGTGACCGGTCGAAGTAGCCGCTCTCGCCGTTCACGTTGACGTAGAGCGCGTCGAATGAGGTGCCACCCGCCCTGAGTGCCTCGGTCAGCACCTCGGTAACCGCGGCCAGGAGCCGGGACACCTCGGTTTTCCGCAGCGTCTCGGTAGGATGCGCCCAGTGCAGCTTGGCGCGCCACAGCGCCTCGTCGGCGTAGATGTTGCCGACACCGCTGATCAGCGACTGGTCGAGCAGCGCCCGCTTGACCTCCGTGCGCTTGCGGGCCAGGCGGCCGGCGAACACCTCCGCGTCGAAGGCCTCTTCCAGGGGATCCGGCGCGATGTGGACGATGGGCAGCGGCACGCTTCCCGCCATCGGGACGACCATCAAGTGACCGAAGGTGCGTTGGTCGGTGAATCGCAGGTCAGGGCCGCCATCGGTGAACGTGAGACGGGCTCGGACATGCGGAGACAGGGGGCGGTCCGGGTCGCCGACGAGCATCTGGCCGCTCATTCCCAGGTGGGCCAGCAGGGCCTCGTCGTCATCGAGCGTGAGCCATAGGTACTTGCCGCGCCGCTCGGCTGTCTTGAGCGGACGTCCAGCCATGGCGGCCTCGAATCCCGCTGGACCGCTGTCGTCACGGCGGACGGCGCGGGGATGCAGGACCTGCGCGGACGCCACGGTCCTGCCCGCCACATGATTTTCCAGGCCCTGCCGTACGGTCTCGACCTCGGGGAGTTCGGGCATCCGGGTGCCTACTCCCCGGGCGGATCACCAGCGCCGGGATCGCCGCCCGGCGCCGGAGTCAGGGAATCCGCGGGAACCACGCTTGCCCATTCGGGATCATCGGCTGTCGAGTCGGCCGTGATGGCCCGCCACGCCGCCTCGGCGGCGAGTTGCTCGGCGGCCTTCTTGGACCGGCCCTCGCCGTCGCCAAGGGGCCGGCCGCCGACCTCGACCACGGCGCGGAACAGCTTCTGATGATCCGGACCGGTATCCGTGACGAGGTACACAGGGACGCCGAGACCGCGGACAGCGGTGAGTTCCTGGAGCGAGGTCTTCCAGTCCAGGCCGGCGCCGAGCCGCGCCGAGCGCTCGATCACCGGGTCGAACAGCCGGTGCACGAGGCCGCTCGCCGCGCCGAGGCCGCAGTCGATGTACGTCGCGCCGATAACCGCCTCAAGCGTGTCGGCCAGGATGGACGGCTTGTCACGGCCGCCCGTCCCTTCCTCGCCGCGACCGAGCCGGATGTAGGCCCCCAGCTTGAGCTGACGAGCCACCTCGGCGAGCGCGCCCATCTGGACGACCGCCGCGCGCAGCTTCGCGAGGTGGCCTTCCGGCAGATCGGGATGGCCGTTGAACAGCGTGTCGGTTACCACGAGTCCAAGCACCGAATCCCCGAGGAACTCGAGCCGCTCGTTGGTCGGCAGGCCACCGTTCTCGTACGCGTAGGAACGGTGCGTAAGCGCCCGTTCCAGAGTCTGCTCACTGATGGGCACGCCGAGAGCGCTAGACAGCTCGGCGGGGTCCCGTGCCTGGAGAAACTCCCCGTCGTGACGTCGTCCGCTCACCGGCGCTCCTTACATCTTCTGTCAGGAAGCCGGCTCAAAGACCTGACGGCGACGGTACGTCCCGCAGGTCGGGCAGGCCGCATGGGGCAGCTTGGGGCTGTGGCACTGGTTGCACTCCACCAGGGTCGGCGCAGCGGTCTTCCACTGGGCACGCCGCGAACGGGTGTTGCTGCGCGACATCTTCCGCTTCGGAACGGCCACTTCAGCTCTCCTGTCGGTCTTCTACTCGGTCAGAAACATCTAGCTGGCGGAGCGCGCTCCACCGGGGATCCAGGTCCTCGCCGTGTCCGTGTTCCGGGCCTGCCTCGGCAAGCCGGACGCCGCATTCGGCGCAGAGGCCGGGACAGTCGTCCCGGCAAAGCGGAGAAAGCGGCAACGCGAGTACCACCGCGTCACGGAATGCAGGCTCCAGGTCAAGACGATCGCCGTCGAGGAAACGTTCCTCGCCGTCGTCATCGTCCTCACCGGGCTCCGGCAGGTAGCGGTAAAGCTCCTGGATGCTGACTTCCGTCTCGGAGGTCAGCGGGTCCAGGCAGCGCGAACACTCGCCCGCGAGCGGGGCAACCGCCGAGCCGGTGACGAGCACCCCCTCGGAGACTGCCTCGAACCGCAGGTCAAGGGCCACTTCGGCACCTTGGGGAACCTCAGCGAGTCCCGCTCCGATCCCTGCAGGCGCGCTGGCCGTGCGGGTCTCGTCGCGGTACGAGCCGGGCTGCCGGCTGAGTGAACGCATGTCAAACACGAAACCGTTACCGGCTCCGCGTGCGACGGGCTTTCCGTTTACGTTGGACATCACAGTTTATCAGTGTCGGGGCGTGGTGAACCGATCGTTCAGCCTACCGGGGGCGCGGGTTATTCCCAACTCGAGCGTGACTGCCTCCCGGCTCGGGCGTGACTCGACCTGACTCGGGCCCGACTCGGCGCCGACGCCGGCGACCGCCCGCTTCCGGCTAGTCCAGGTGTGAGGGCTAGTCCTTAGTTCTCGACGAGGCGAGCGCGCAGCCTGCTCAGCACCGCTTCCGGCACGAGTCCGCTAACGTCACCACCATACTGGGCGATCTCCTTGACCAGGCTTGACCTGAGGAACGAGTACTGCGGATTGGTCGTCATGAACAGCGTCTCGACCTTGGCGAGACGGTAGTTCATCTGTGCCATCTGCATCTCGTACTCGAAGTCGCTGACCGCCCGCAGGCCCTTCACCACCGCGGTGATGCCGTTCGCGGCACAGAAGTCGACCAGCAGCCCGTGGAAACGCTCGACCCGGACGTTTCCGTAGTCTTTCGTCACCTCGCGTAGCATCTCTACGCGCTCGTCGACGGTGAAGAGGCTTTGCTTCGTGACGTTGATGAGAACTGCGACGACTACCTCGTCGTAAAGGCCGGAGGCCCGGCTGACGATGTCGAGATGGCCGTTGGTGACAGGGTCGAACGAGCCTGGACAGACAACTCGCCGCACGCGGTATCACTCCTCATTTTCCGAGGCGGGCAGGCCGTGCCAGCCGTACCAGAACGTGGCCTCACCGTACCTGCGCGACTTTCCCGGTGCATAGCCGGGGGGCCAGTCAAACTCGCCATCGCGAGTGGCGCGCTCGACGACGACGAGTGCTGTTTCGCTGAGCCAGCCCTTGGTGAGCTGCAGAAGCACCTTGGCGATCTCGGCCCCGGTCACCGCGTACGGGGGGTCCGCGAACACGATGTCGTAGCCGTCGGCGTCGCGAGCGCTGTCGCGGCTGCCGAGGTCGCTGTCACGGGTGCCGCTGGCGCCGTCACGACCGCCGCCGCCGCTCGACGGCGGCCGGTCGAGCAGTCGCTCCGCCTTGCCTGTCACGACGCGCGCGCCAGGCAGGTCCACGGTCTTGATGTTGGCCTTGATCACCGCGGCCGCGCGGGCGTCCGCTTCGACGAGCAGGACGCTTCCCGCGCCCCGTGACAGGGCTTCCAGACCGACCGCCCCGGAGCCCGCGTAGAGGTCGAGAACCTTCTTCCCGGTCAGCGGGCCCATCTCGGACAGCAGCGTGCCGAACAGCCCTTCCCGAGCCCGGTCGCTCGTCGGCCGGGTGCCCTGCCCCGCCGGCACGGCAAGGCGGCGGCCGCCCGCTTTCCCCGCGATAATGCGTGTCACGTGATTTCAGGCCTTGTCCAGGAACTCGGCGCCCTCGGGGCCGAGCAATTCGGCGATGGCCCCGGCGAGCTCCGGATGCTCTCTTAGTTCAGGGTCCTCCGCGACCAAGGCCGCGGCTTCCTCCCTGGCGGAGCCGATCAGTTCTTCGTCGTGCAGCAGGCGCAGGAGCTTGAGGCTCTTGGTGCGGCCGGCCTGCGCGGCGCCGAGCACGTCACCCTCCCTCCGCTGGATCAGGTCAAGCCGGGACAGGCGGAACCCGTCGGTCGTCTCCGCGACGGCGTCCAGACGCTCCCTGGCCCTGGTTTCCGCTCCGGCCTCGGTGACCAGCAGGCACAGGCCAGGCGCCTGGCCTCGGCCGACCCGGCCGCGAAGCTGGTGCAGCTGTGAGACGCCGAACCGGTCACCGTCCATGATCACCATAACCGTCGCGTTCGGCACATCAACTCCCACCTCGATCACCGTGGTGGAGATAAGCACGTCGATGTCGCCGTCCTTGAACGCCGCCATGACCCGTTCCTTCTCGTCCGGATGAAGCTTGCCGTGCATCACCCCGAGGCGCAGGCCGTTCAGCGGGCCGTCTTCCAGGGCAGGCGCCACGTCCAGCACCGCGAGCGGGGGACGTCGCTCCTGCGCGCCGGCATCGCCCTGGTCGTCCGCGTCCGCGCCGTCCGGGCCGGTGTCCGGGTCCCCGGTATCGTCGGTGTCCTCATCACTGGCGGCATCACCGCCGATACGCGGGCACACGACGTAGGCCTGTCGCCCGGCGGCGACCTCCTCGCGTACGCGCTGCCAGGCCCGTTCGAGGAAACGGGGCCGTTCAAGCGCCGGCACCACGTGGGTGGCGATCGGCGAGCGACCGGCGGGCAATTCCGCAAGCGTCGAGACCTCAAGGTCGCCGAACACGGTCATGGCAACCGTGCGCGGGATCGGTGTCGCGGTCATCACAAGCACGTGGGGGCGCGCCCCGGCCGCCTTCTCGCGGAGCGCGTCACGTTGCTCCACGCCGAACCTGTGCTGCTCGTCAATGACTACAAGCCCAAGGTCGCTGAACTGAACGCGGTCTTCGAGCAGAGCGTGCGTGCCGATGAGGAGGCCCGCGTCTCCCGTGAAAGCGTCCATCAGCATGGCACGCCGGGCCTTCACCCCGGTCGACCCGGTGAGCAGCGCGACCCCGGTAGCCTGCTCCGCGGCGCCTAGCTGGCCGCCGGCGGCGAGCGGCCCCAGAAGCTGGATGATCGACCGGTAGTGCTGCTGGGCGAGTACCTCGGTGGGTGCCAGCAGCACGGCCTGGCCGCCCGCGTCCACCACTTGGAGCATGGCCCGCACCGCCACCACGGTCTTGCCGGAGCCGACCTCTCCCTGGAGCAGCCTGTTCATGGGATAGGCACATGCGAGGTCCCTGGCGATGATCTCCCCGACCTGGCGCTGCCCGTCGGTCAGCGAGAAGGGCAGCCTCTTGTCGAACGCCGCCACGAGACCGTCTTCGAGCCGCGGGCGCGGCACAGCGGGCATGGCGGCGGCGGCCCGGCGCCGCTGGGCGAGCGCGGTCTGCATGACGAACGCCTCGTCCCAGCGCAACCGTTTCTTCGCCTTCTCCTCGTCGCCCCGTTCCCCGGGCCGGTGTATGCCCCGGAGGGCTGTCTCAAGCGGCCACAATCCGTACTTGTTCCGCAGGCTTTCCGGCAGCGGGTCCGCACTGAGTTCGAGCGTGTCGAGGATTATGCCTACTGCCTTCGAGATAGTCCACGAGCTCACCTTGGCGCTGGCCGGGTAGATAGGGATGATCTCCGTCGCGTACTCGGCCGCCAGGTCCGCGGCGGCACGCTCGGTCGTCGCCGCATGAGGCAGCAGATCGTACTCGGGGTGCACAAGCTGGCGCTGGCCCCGGAAGGTAGAGACCTTGCCGGCGAACAGTCCGAGTTCTCCGGGCTGCAGCTGTCTTTGGTGGTAGGTCACGGTCCCGAAGAACGCGAGCGTGAGCCGCGCCGTGCCGTCGGTCACGGTGACCTGCAGCCGGTCGCGCTGGGGGCGCATCGGGTGCCTCGCGACGTGATCGACTCTCGCGAGCACCGTGACGTGTTCTCCCTCGCGCAATTCGCTGAGGCTGGTCAGTTCTCCCCTGGTGTGGTACCTGCGCGGGTAGTGCCGCAGCAGGTCCCCGGCCGTGTGCAGGCCGAGGACATCGGCGAACTTCTTGCCGGTCTTCACGCCCAGCAGTTCGACGAGCGGATCGCGAAGGGTCGTCACACCTCGCAGCATAGAAGCGACCACTGACATTCGGCGCGGCTCACCGGCTCACCGGCTCACCGGCTCACCGGTTCGCCGGTTCGCGCCCGGTTCGCGAGACGCGCGGACCTTCGGGTATGCTTCGCAGGCTGCCACGTTCCGCTTGACGATCTGACTTCTAGGCGTCCGCGGTGTGGCGCTGACCGACTCTATCAACCCGACCAATGGAGCGAATCGTGGCTTCAGTCTGCGACGTATGCGGCAAGGGGCCGGGCTTCGGCAACAACGTCTCGCACTCGCACCGCCGCACCCGCCGCCGCTGGAACCCGAACATCCAGACGGTTCGGGCGCTCGTGTCCGGCACCCCGAAGCGGCTCAACGTGTGCACGTCCTGCATCAAGGCTGGCAAGGTCAGCCGCTAGCCAGGGGCGTACGTACTTTCGGCAGGCTCCGCCTGACCGGCCGAACCCAGTGCCTGTACACGAATCCAGTACCTGAACATGCGCGGGCATCCGCCTGCGCAGGCAACCACTATGGCCTGCTTTCCATCCTGGAGAGCAGGCCATGGCCGTTTCTGCCTGCGACGATCACTACCAGCGGCCCGCCCCGGGCCTGTTGCCCGATCAGACGTGCCCGAGCGACCTTAGGCGCTTCAGCGGAAGTGTTCCCAGCCACCCGGCTTGGCGTACACATGGCCGTCAACGGTGACCTCGCCGGCACCCGCCTCAGCTAGGCCCGGCTCAGCTCGGCCTGCTTCCGCTGGGCCCGCTTCCGCTCGGCCCGCCTCGAACGCCCGCACCTCCCCGATCACCCGCCATCCTGGTGGCAGCACGGCTGATGCCGGAAACGTCGCGAGCAGCGAGTGATCCTCTCCCCCGGTCAATACCCACTCGAGCACCGTCGACCGCACCGATCCAGTCGTCCCCGATCCAGTCGTCCCCGATCCAGTCGTCCCGGGTCCGGCCGTCCCGGATCCAGTCGTCCCTGGTCCGGCCGTCCCGGCTTCAGATGCCGCGGGGCCGGACACGCCAGGGGGTGCCGACGCGGAAGCGACCGCGGTCGCGGCCTCAGTGAGCGACGATTCGAAGAACGCTTCAAGCGCCCGGAGCGACAGGTCGATCCGCACGCCGCTCGCCGCGGCGACGTGGCCGAGGTCCGCGAGCAGTCCGTCGCTGACGTCGATCATCGCCGTAGCGCCGGCGCGGGCGGCCGTCGGCCCCGCGTCGTAGCGCGGCGCGGGTCGCAGGTGGGCGGCTACCAGACGGGCAAGCTCGTCCGGGACCGCAACACGGGGGTCCGCCGCACCTGACGCCAGCAGCGCCAGTCCCGCGGCCGAGTGCCCCGGTGTCCCTGACACGGCCACCACATCCCCCGGGGCGGCTCCGGAGCGCCGGACCGGCGGGAACCCGGCCAGGTCGCCGAGGGCCGTGACCGACACCAGCACGGATTCGCCTGAGGCCGTGTCTCCGCCGACGATTCCCGCCCCCGCGCGCTCGGCCTCGGAAGCCAGGCCCGACGCCAGGTCCAGCGCCCACGACGCGGGCAGGGACCCGGGAAGAGCCACGGCGACGAGCAGCGCCGTCGGGGTCGCGCCCATCGCCGCGATGTCCGCGAGGCTGCGCGCGGCCGCTTTCACGCCGACGTCGTACCCGGACGACCACGAGCGCAGGAAGTGCCGGCCCTCGATCACCATGTCGACCGCCGCGACCACGCTGCCCGCCGGCGTCGCCACCACGGCGGAATCGTCGCCTATCCCGAGCGACGCGTGCGGCCCGGCCGGCATCCGCGGTGCGAACGCCCGGATCAGCCCGAATTCGCCGAGCGATCCGACAGTCGCGTCCGCGCTTGCGCCGCCGTCCCCGCCACCGGTCCCAGCGATCGCCGCCTCCAAGCCCGCAAACACCCGAAAAAACAACCAGACCGAAGCCCTACAGGTCTGGACCTCTAAGGTACCGTGGCACTTCAAGGGCAGCTGTCCCACTCCGCCCCCCGGGAGGACGCCACATGGTGCAGGCATACATCCTCGTCCAGACTGAGGTCGGCAAGGCCGCCGACGTGGCCAGGAAGATCGCGCAGATCGCCGGGGTCACGCAGGCGGAGGATGTCACCGGTCCTTACGACGTTATCGTCCGTGCACAAGCGGAGAACGTGGACGAACTCGGCAAGCTGGTCGCCACCCACATTCAGGCGGTCGAAGGGATTACCCGGACGCTGACCTGCCCGGTCGTCCACATACGGTAGGCAAACGGGCTAGCGCGCACAGCCGTCGAGCCGGGAGAGCAATTCCGAGGCGAGCGGGGCGGTGCGCAGCCCGGTACCGAGCGCGACCGCCTCGCGCAGGTCGTCCGGTGTGTCAACGTCCCGCCGCAGCCCGTCGATCTTGTCCAGGGACAGCTCGAGCGCGCCCGACGAGGCATGACGCCGCCGCGACGCGCCACCGAACTTCGGCGTGAACTCTCCTTGCGGCGCCACGGCGTACATCGTCGTGCCTATCCCCGCCGCGTCCGGTACGAAGGACGTGGCCGCCTCGCCGTTGGCGGAAAATCCGGCCGCCTCCCGCAGGGCGCGGCTCAGTTCCTCCGGCCGCAGGGCGGGCAAGTCGGCCGTGAGCGCCGCGACCGCGCCACCCGGCCAGCGCTTCGACGCCTCCGCCGCGCCGAAGGACAAGGCTGCGTTCAGTCCCGAATCCGGCGAGTCGGGCACCACGCAGGCCCCGAGGTCTGACAGGGAACGTCCCGCCAGCGTGTCGGACGTCACGACGAGCACCCGCGCGACGTCGGGACACGCGAGTACCGCCGATACTGTGTCGGACGCGAAGGCGAGCGCAAGGGACGGTCGCCGATCCCCCGCGAAGGTGGCGAGCCGCGACTTGGCTTCGGCTAGTACCTTGACTGGCATCACCACCGTCCAGGTGAGCAGGGCTGTTCCCTCCCGGGGGGCGACCCCCCGACTGTCCTTGCCCGGGGGACATCCCCCGGACCCCCGGACCCGGCCGCATGCCCGATCAGAGGCAAATTTATCGGGCATGCTAGAACCGCCGAAGAGTTATGGAGCGTGACGTGCGAAACCAGTACACGGAAAGGCCTCCCCGATGAGCAGGTCCTATTCGCCCACGTGGCGGCTTATCTCGGTGATGGTGCTGCGCCCCCTGCTGCAGACGCTGATCAGGAACAAGTGGGAGGGCCAGGCGAACATTCCCAAGAAGGGACCTGTGATCATCGCCCCGAACCACATGTCCTACGTGGACTGGGGCACCGACGCCCTGTTCCTCCAGGCGTCCGGCCGCTACCCGACGTTCCTGATCAAGGCGGGCGCGTTCAAGGTCAAGTTCATCGGCCCGTTCCTCTACAAGGCCGGCCAGTTGCCTGTGCACCGCGGCCGGGCCGACGCCGCGCTGGTCCTGAAAGAAGCCGAGAAGCGTCTGTCCGAAGGCGCCGCCGTGGTGGTCTACCCCGAGGGCACGGCGACGCGCGACCCGGGCCTGTGGCCGATGGCCGCGAAGACCGGCGTCGCCAGGCTCGCCCTGGCCAGCGGCGCGCCTGTGATCCCGGTCGCGCACTGGGGTACGTATGACATCCTCCCGTACGGTGACAAGAAGCTGAAGCTGTTCCCGCGCAAGACCGTGCGTACGGTAGCCGGCAAGCCCGTCGACCTGTCGCAGTGGGCCGGCCAGCACAACTCCGCCAGGGCACTCCGCGCCGCCACCGACAAGATCATGGCGGACATCACCGCGCTCGTCGCGGACCTGCGCGGCCAGACGCCCCCCGCGGTCCTGTTCGACCCGTCATCCCAAACGGACCCCGGTCCCTCTATCGGGTCAGGCGACCACGCACCGGAGGCGGAGAGCACCCCGTGAGAGCTGCCGTTCTCGGGGCTGGATCATGGGGAACCACGTTCGCGCAGGTGCTCTGTGACGCTGGGACACAGACAACCCTGTGGGCACGGAGCGCCGGGACGGCCGAGGTCGTCGGTTCCAGGCACGAAAATCCTAAGTACCTTCCGGGGATCACGCTGCCTTCCTCGCTCGAGGCGACATCGGACGTGGCCGCGGCACTGGACGGCGCCGAGATCGTGGTGTTCGGCGTGCCCGCGCAGACGCTGCGCTCGTGCCTGGCGCAATGGGCACCGCACATCCCGCAGGGGGCGCTGCTCGTCAGCCTGATGAAGGGCATCGAGGTCGGCACAGGCAAACGGATGAGCGAAGTGGTAACCGAGGTTCTCGAAGTCCCGCGGCAGCGGGTCGCGGTAGTCTCAGGGCCCGCCCTCGCCCGCGAGATCGCCGAACGCCAGTTCACCGCGTCCGTGGTGGCCTGCGCGGACTCCGGCAGCGCCCAGATGCTCCAGGGGGCGTCTCACACGCCGTACCTCCGGGCGTACTGGAGCACCGACGTCGTCGGCTGCGAACTCGCGGGCACGGGCAAGAACGTCATCGCCCTCGCCGCCGGCATGGCGGTCGCGCTAGGCGTCGGCGACAATTCCAAGGCGACGCTGATCACCCGCGGGCTGGCCGAGATAGCCCGGCTCGGGGAGGCTCTCGGGGCGAACTTCCGGACGTTCGCCGGCCTCGCCGGCCTGGGCGACCTCGTGGCCACGTGCAGTTCGCCGCTGTCGCGGAACCGCACGTTCGGGCTTCATCTCGCCCAGGGCATGACGGTCGAGCAGGCGAAGGAAGCCACCGGCCAGACCGCCGAAGGCGTGACCTCCTGCGCCTCCGTTCTCGAACTCGCCCGCAAGCACGGGGTCGAGATGCCGATCACGGAGGTCGTCGCGGCCGTGATCGCGGGGGACCTGTCCGTCAGGGACGCGGTGGTGGCGCTAATGTCTCGTTCGGCGAAACCAGAATGGTATGGTGCCTGACCCGACGCTGATGGAGCATGACCCGTGGAGATAGCCCGCAGGCAACTGGGTGAGAACACCAGGGCCGTCCACCTCCCGCCGCCCCCGGAGCCCGCGCAGCGCCCGCTCGCGACTCCCATCTACAGGACGGCGTCCTTCTCGTTCGGCAGTGCCGATGAGTACGCGGCGGTGCTGAACGACCAGGTCCCCGGCTACAGCTACAGCCGCATCGACAATCCCACCGTGGACGCGTTCGCGCGGTCGATCGCCGCGCTAGAGGGCGCCAACCTGTCCCGGTGGCCCGCCGCGCAGGCGTTCGCCTCAGGGATGGCCGCGATCAGCGGAGTATTCTGGACGTACCTGCGGGCCGGCGCCCACGTCATCGCGTCTCACGCGCTGTACGGCGGCACCTACAGCCTGCTGCGGAACGTGCTGTCGCGCTTCGGCGTCGAGACGGATTTCGTCGACATCACGGACGCCGACGCGGTGCGGGCGGCGATGCGCCCCGCCACCCGGATTATCTACGCGGAGACCATCGCCAACCCGACGACCGCGGTCGCGCCGCTCCGGCAGTTGTCGGAGATCGCGCGCGGGGGCGGCGCGCTGCTTGTCGTCGACTCGACACTGGCCCCTCCGGTGATCTGCCGGCCTCTCGAGCACGGCGCCGACCTGGTCATCCACTCGGCGACCAAGTACATCGGCGGCCACTCCGACGTGACCGGCGGCGTAGTCACTGGCGAGATCGAACTGATCACCCAGATCCGCGAGACACGGATCGACACGGGCGGCTCGCTCTCGCCCGACGACGCATACCTGCTGCGCCGCGGCCTGGAGACCCTGCCGGTCCGGGTGCGCAGGCAGTGCGACACCGCCTCGCGTTTCGCGGCGACAATAGCCCGGCATCCGGCCGTGGCCTACGTCGACTACCCCGGGCTGGCCACGCACAAGAGCCACGACCTGGCACGGCGGATGTTCGACGCGGGGCCGGAAGGAGCGCGGTTCGGCGGGATCGTGACGGTCACGCCGTTCGGGGGACGGCAGGCCGGCATGGAGTTCGCGAGCAAGCTTCGACTCGCGTCCGCCGCGACGTCCCTTGGCGGGACGCACACCAAGGTCTCGCACGTCGCCTCGACCACCCACCGTCAACTCGACGACCGCGCCCTCGCCGCGGCCGGCATCGACGCGGGCGCCGTCCGCTTCTCCATCGGCCTGGAAGACGCCGAAGACCTCATCTCGGACGCCTACGTCGCCTTGGAGTCCCTGGGCCGGTAGCACGGCCAGCCGGCAAAATTACGTGCGTGCGCCTGGCACGCCGGGCAGGGATTGATGAGCTGGTGCACTACCATCTTGAGACCAACTTGGAGGTGAGCGCATGACCGATGCCCTCGGGGGGCGATCCCCCCAGACCCCCGCGGCACATTCGGACGACCGCAAAATACGGGTTGCCGTGGTATTCGGCGGCCGCAGCGCGGAGCATGCCGTGTCGTGCGCGAGCGCCGGGCTCGTGCTCGGCGGGATCGACCGTGACCGTTACGAGGTCGTGCCGATCGGGATCGCGCAGGACGGGCGCTGGGTGCTCACATCCGGCGACCCCGCCCGGCTGGCCCTGACCTCCGGGGAACTGCCGTCCGTGGATGCCGTCGCGCAGGCGCGGGTCCCGGCGACGACGGCGACGACGACGGCGACGGGGAAGGGCAAGGGGGCGCCCGCGATCTCCGGGCCCGCTTCGCTGCCGGACGACCTGGGGGACGTCGACGTGGTGCTCCCGTTGCTGCACGGCACGTTCGGCGAGGACGGCACGATCCAGGGACTGCTGGAGATGGCGGGCATCCGGTACGCGGGCGCGGGCGTGCTGGCCAGCGCGGCCGGCATGGACAAGGAGTACATGAAGATCCTGTTCGCCGCCCGCGGGCTGCCCGTGGGCCCGTATACCGTGGTCCGGGACAGGGACTGGTCAGGCGGCGACGCCGAGCGCAAGAAGGTACTCGACGAGGCGGGCGAACTAGGCTGGCCCATGTTCGTCAAGCCCGCGCGCGGCGGATCCAGCATCGGGACCTCGCGGGCGGACTCGCCCGGGGAACTCGAGGCGGCCATCGAGAACGCGCGCCGCTACGACCGCAAGGTGCTCGTGGAGGCGCTGATCACGGGCGCCGAGATAGAGTGCGCGGTGCTCGAAGGGCTCGACGGCGGCGCGCCGGATGCGAGCCTGCCCGGGCAGGTTGTGGTCGACCCGAACTCCACGTGGTACGACTTCGAGGCCAAGTACCTGGGCGTGGGCACCGGGATGCAGATCCCGGCGCCGATCCCGGACGCGGACATCGACCGGATACGGGAACTCGCGTGCGTCGCCTTCGACGCGATCGGCTGCGAGGGCCTGGCACGGGTGGACTTCTTCTACACGCCGTCCGGAGAGATCCTGGTCAACGAGATCAACACCATGCCGGGCATGACCCCGGCGTCCGGCTTCCCGCGCATGTGGGCCGCGACGGGCCTGCCGCTACCCGCGCTGATCGACCGGATCATCCAGACGGCACTGCGCAAGCCCTGAGACCTGCCGAGGGCGTGCCGCAGCGAACGACGGGCGGCGACGGCGGAAGCCATGCCTCCGCGCCGCCGTCCGTGGGTACCGCATGCTCGCCGGTTACTTTTTCCTGGCGGCCGGCTTGGCGGCGGTCTTGGCCGGCGCCTTCGCCGCCGGCTTCTCCCCGTCCTTGTCGCCGTTGACCAGCGCCTTGAAGTCGGCGCCGGCGCGGAACTTGGGCACCGAGGACGCCGCGACCTGGATCTCCGCGCCAGTGGCGGGGTTCCGGGCCGTGCGCGCCGGCCGCTCGCTCTTCTCGAAGACACCGAAGCCGGTGATGGCGACCTTGTCGCCACCGGCGACGGCGGACTGGATGGTGTCGAGGACGGCATTCAGTGCCTCGGCCGCGGTCTTCTTGTCCCCAAGACGACCAGAGATCGCGTCGATCAGATCACGCTTGTTCATTTCCACTCCCGCGTTCCCCCAAAGGGAGGCCGAGCAGGCTCTTCGCCTGAATCACGACCCCTGACCTGCCTGAAATTAGGCGATCTGGCTCCGCTACACAATAACCTTGGCAGATCTTGCATGGCGTGTCGGCCCAGTTCAGAGGCTTGAGCGCCGGATAAAAGCCACATAGATGGAAATATCTGCCCATTAGTTCGGCGGGAATTTTTCCGGAAACCCCGGCGAGATCGGCCTTCCATGCACCCCGTCTGGGTGCCCGCGTTCACTCCCACTGGATGCGCTGGTGAAACCGAATCCGTCTATTTAGCTCAGATGCGCCAACAAGCCAACACGGCCGGGTCCCGCTGAAATGCGGGGCCCGGCCGGGGAAATACCTAAGTGGCTTATGCGGATCGAGGGAACCGCTAGAGGACGACGGCGGGGAGCCAGGAGGGGCGGGCCGTCTCGAAGGCGGCGATGTCGCCTGAGTGCCGCAGGGTGAGGCCGATATCGTCCAGGCCCTCCAGCAGGCGCCACTGCGTGTAGTCGTCGATCTCGAACGACGCGGCCATCGGTTCGGCGAGACCGCCGCCGGACACGCGCACCTGACGGGCGGCGAGGTCCACGGTGACTTCGGCCGGAGGCTCGGCCTCGGCCGCGTCCTGAATGAGCGCCACCGTCTTCTCGGGCAGCACCACCGGCAGCAGGCCCGCCTTGGTGGCGTTCGTACGGAAGATGTCGCCGAACCGGGGGGCGATCACCGCACGGAAGCCGTAGTCCTGGAGCGCCCAGACGGCGTGCTCACGGGAGGATCCGATGCCGAAGTCCGTCCCGGCCACGAGGATCGTGGTACCCGCGTAGCGCGGCTGGTTCAGCACGAAGGACGGGTTCTCCCGCCAGGCGGCGAACAGGCCGTCGCCGAAGCCATCACGGCTGACCCGCTTGAGGTAGACCGCGGGGATGATCTGGTCGGTGTCCACGTTGGTGCGCCGCAACGGCAGCACGCGGCCGGTGTGGGTGACGAATGGTTCCATCGAGGTCTCCTAGGCCTAAAGGTCGGCGGGCGCGGTCAGGCGGCCGGTGACGGCGGTCGCGGCGGCCACGGCCGGCGACACCAGGTGAGTGCGGCCGCCCTTGCCCTGGCGGCCCTCGAAGTTCCGGTTCGACGTGGACGCGGAGCGTTCCCCCGGGGACAGCGTGTCCGGGTTCATGCCCAGGCACATCGAGCATCCGGCCGAACGCCACTGCGCGCCCGCCGCGACAAACACCTCGTCAAGGCCCTCGGCCTCGGCCTGTGCCCGCACCTGCATCGAGCCTGGCACGACCAGCATGCGCACGCCGTCCGCGACGTGACGGCCGCGCAGCACCTCGGCGGCGGCACGCAGGTCCGACAGCCGGCCGTTGGTGCAGGAACCGACGAACACGGTGTCCACCGCGACGTCGCGCAGCGGCGTGCCCGCGGTCAGGCCCATGTACTCCAGGGCGCGGGAGGCGGCGGCAGGGTCCCTCGTCGACGCCGGGTCCGGCACCGACTGGCCGATCGGCAGCGCCTGCCCGGGGTTCGTGCCCCATGTGACATACGGCGTCAGGGCCGTGGCGTCGACGTGGACGACCTTGTCGAATTCGGCGCCCTCGTCGGTGACCAGCGAGCGCCAGTACTCGACGGCCGTATCCCAGTCCGCGCCCTTGGGCGCGTGCGGCCGCCCCGCGAGGTAGGAGAACGTGACCTCGTCGGGCGCGATCAGCCCTGCCCGGGCGCCGGCCTCGATGGACATGTTGCAGACCGTGAGGCGGCCGTCCATGGACAGCGACCGGATGGCCTCGCCGCGGTACTCGACGATGTAGCCCTGGCCGCCGCCGGTTCCGATCTGCGCGATGATCGCGAGGATCAGGTCCTTCGCGGTCACGCCCGCGGGGAGGGCGCCATCGACCTCGATGGCCATCGTCTTCGGTTTGATCTGGGGCAGCGTCTGGGTCGCGAGCACGTGCTCCACTTCAGACGTGCCGATCCCGAACGCCAGTGCGCCCACCGCACCGTGCGTTGACGTGTGGGAGTCTCCGCAGACGACCGTCATGCCGGGCTGGGTCAGGCCAAGCTGCGGGCCGATCACGTGCACGATGCCCTGCCCGGCGTCGCCCATCGGGTGCAGGCGGATGCCGAACTCCGCCACGTTCTTGCGCAGCGCCTCGACCTGCGTACGGGACACCGGGTCGGTGACCGGGGAGTCGGGGCCGGTCAGCGGCACGCCGGGGCCGGTGATGCCCGTCGTCGGGACGTTGTGGTCCTCGGTGGCGATGGTCAGGTCCGGGCGGCGCACTTTGCGCCCGGCGGCGCGGAGTCCGTCGAAGGCCTGCGGGCTGGTGACCTCGTGCACGAGGTGCAGGTCGATGTAGAGCAGGTCCGGCTCGCCCGCAGCACTGCGCACCAGGTGGGCGTCCCAGATCTTCTCCGCGAGCGTGCGCGGCGCACTGCTCATCAGATCCATCTCCTTCGGTTTGCATCTCAAATAATGAGACGGCAGTATCAGTACATGAACAACTCTAGCGGAGTGGGCGTACTGGACAAGGCCGTATGCGTGCTCGCCGCCGCCGAGAGCGGCCCGGCCACGCTCGCGCAGCTGGTCCAGGCGACGGGCCTGGCCAGGCCCACTACCCACCGTATCGCCGTCGCGCTCGAGCACCACCGCCTGCTCACGCGCGATGCCCAGGGCAGGTTCATCCTGGGCCCGCGGATCACGGAACTGGCTTCGGCGGCGGGGGAAGACAGGCTGCTGGCGGTGGCGCAGCCGGTGCTGCTGCAATTGCGTGACCAGACCGGGGAAAGCGCGCAGCTTTACCGCAGGCAGGCCGACGTACGGGTGTGCGTGGCGGCGGCCGAGAGGGCCAGCGGGCTGCGGGACACCGTGCCGGTCGGGACCGCGCTGCCGATGACCGCCGGCTCCGCCGCCCAGGTGCTGCTCGCCTGGGAGGAAGCCGAGCGCATGCACCGCGGGCTTCGCGGTGCTAAGTTCACCGCCGCCACGCTCGCCACCGTACGCCGGCGCGGCTGGGCCGCGAGCGCCGCGGAGCGCGAGGCGGGCGTCGCCTCCGTGTCCGCTCCGGTGCGCGGGACGAGCGGCAAGGTCCTCGCCGCCGTCTCCGTATCCGGGCCGATCGAGCGCCTTACCAGATCACCGGGCAGGCTGCACGGCGTCGCTGTCGTGGCGGCGGGCGAGAAGATTAGCGAACAGCTTCGGGCCGAGGCCGGCCAGCGGACATCAGATCGGTGAGGTTAAGGAGCCACCACTGTCGTTCGGGATAAAGCTGGGGTTTATTGTTGGCTCGTGAGAAAATTGGGGCAAAGGCAATTGAGGCGAAGGATTCCTACCGCTTTTTGTACCGGTTTCGACCCGACGCGGCTTAGTGTCGAGACATGAAGGTCGCCGTCGTAAAGGAGACCGCGCCCGGTGAACGGCGTGTCGCTCTGGTGCCGGAGGGCGTGCCCCGGGTGACCGGAGCGGGCGTGGAGGTGCTCGTCGAACGAGGGGCCGGCGAGAGCGCATGGTTCCCCGACAGCTCCTACAGCGAAGCCGGGGCTAGTATCGTCGCCACCGCCGACCTCTACCGGTCGGCAGACGTCATCCTCTCCGTGACCAAGCCGGACAGCGACGCGCCGCTGCGGGCGGGGCAGACCGTTATCGGAATGCTGTCGCCGCTGACCGACCCGGAATACTCGGCTTCCCTGGCACGCAAAGGCGTGACGGCAGTGTCGCTTGACGGGCTGCCGCGGACACTGTCGCGCGCCCAGTCCATGGACGCGCTGACATCTCAGGCGAACGTCGCCGGATATAAGGCGGTGCTCGTCGCCGCGGCCGCGTACGGACGGTTCTTCCCGTTGCTGATCACCGCGGCGGGGACGGCCCGGCCGTGCAAGCTGCTCGTGCTGGGCACCGGCGTCGCGGGACTGCAGGCCATCGGGACCGCGCGGCGGCTCGGCGCGCAAGTCAGCGGCTACGACGTGCGTCCTGCCTCGAAGGGCGAAGTGGAGTCCCTCGGCGCGACGTTCATCTCGCTGAGCTCGGTGGAAGGGGCCGCGGGCGAGGGCGGGTACGCCCGCGAGCTCACGCGCGAGGAGCGCGAGGCGCAGCAGGCCGAGCTGACCGGGCACATCGCCAGGCAGGACGTCGTGATCACGACCGCGCAGGTGCCGGGACGGCGGCCGCCGCTGCTGGTAACGGAGGACGCGGTCAAGGCGATGGCCGCCGGATCGGTCCTCGTGGACATGGGAGCGTCGCCGCTCGGCGGCAACGTAGCCGGCTCGCTGCCAGGCGAGACGATCGTGACGGACGGCGGGGTCACCATCATCGGCGCGCTAAACCTCCCGTCGACAGTGCCGACGGCGGCGTCGAACGCGTACTCGCGGAACATCTCGGCGCTGCTGCTGCACATGGTGTCGGCCGACGGGGTCCTGGCGATCGACACCAGCGACGAGATCCAGGCCGGAGTGGTCGTGACGCATGACGGGAAGGTCGTGCACCCGGCGGTGGCGAAACTGCTGGCCCCCGCGGAAGCTTCCGGTGCGGAAGGGGAAAGCTGAATGTCGACTGCCCTGGTCACGGACCTGACCATCTTCGTGCTCGCGCTGCTTGTGGGCATCGAGGTGATCGGCAAGGTGCCCGCCACCTTGCACACGCCGCTGATGTCCGCGGCGAACTCCATCCACGGCATCGTGCTCGCGGGCGCGCTGCTCATCGGCGTGACCGCGCACTCGGTCGTCGGGTACATCCTGGCGTTCGTGGCGGCGTTCTTCGCCGCGGCCAACGTGGTCGGCGGGTACGCGGTCACGGGACGGATGCTGAAGATGTTCCGCCGCAAGGCGGCTCCAGTCGCACCGGCCCAGCCTGCTCAGGCCCAGGCCGCTCAGGCCCAGCCTGTCGCGGCCCAGCCTGCTCCGGCTAAGCCTGTCGCGGGACGGCCGCAGGAGGGGAGCCCGTCGTGAACAGCTTCACCACGAACATCCAGCTCATCTATGTGCTCGCCGCGGCGTGCTTCGTCGTCGGCCTGCATCTGATGAACTCCCCTGCCACCGCTCGCCGCGGGAACCAGGTATCCACGTCAGGCATGGTGATCGCGGGCATCGCGACGCTGGTCCTGCTGATCCACGACGGCACGGTCACCGCCGTCGGCTGGACGGTCCTGATCATCGGCACGCTGCTCGGCGCGGCGGCCGGCCTGTGGTCCGCCCGCAAGGTGCAGATGACCGCGATGCCGCAGCTTGTCTCGATGTTCAACGCGGTCGGCGGCGGGGCTGCGGCGCTGGTCGCTGTCTATGAGTACATGCACGACGAATCCGCCCCCGGCGGCGTCCTCGGGACCATCACCGTCACCAGCGTGCTCGACGTGATCATCGGCTCGGTCACGTTCACCGGCTCGCTCATCGCCGCGGGCAAGCTGCAGGGCCTGATCGGCGGCCAGCCGATCATGGTGCCGGGCGGGCGCTACCTCAGCATCGCTACGGCGGTCATCGCGATCGGCACAGGCGCGTTCATGCTGACGACGCCCTCACTGCCGGCGCTGCTGATCGTCGTGCTGGCCTCGCTGGCGTTCGGCGTGTTGATGGTGCTGCCGATCGGCGGCGCGGACATGCCAGTGGTGATCTCGCTGCTGAACGCGTTCACGGGCACCGCGGTGGCCATGGCCGGATTCGTCATCCAGAACTGGGCGCTGATCGTGGCCGGCGCGCTCGTCGGCGCCTCCGGCGGGATCTTGACCAAGCTGATGGCCGACGCGATGAACCGTTCGCTCGCGAACATCATCCTGGGCGGCTTCGGCACCGGCGATACGGCCGTGGCGTCCGCCGTGGCCGCCGACGCGCAGATCCGCTCGATCGCCGCGGACGACGCGGCCATCCAGCTCGCCTACGCGTCGAAGGTGATCATCGTGCCGGGCTACGGGCTGGCGGCGGCGCAGGCGCAGCACGGGGTGGCGGAACTCGCGGCCCTGCTGGAGTCGCGCGGAGTCGAGGTGTCGTACGCGATCCACCCGGTCGCCGGACGGATGCCCGGGCACATGAACGTGCTGCTGGCCGAGGCGAACGTGCCCTACCCGCAGCTTCGGGAGATGGAGGAGATCAACCCGGAGTTCCCGCGGGCGGATGTCGCGCTGGTGATAGGCGCGAACGACGTGACCAACCCGGCCGCGCGACGTCCCGGCTCGGCCATCTCAGGCATGCCGATCCTCGACGTGGACCAGGCCAAGTCGATCATCGTCGTGAAGCGGTCCATGGGCACCGGTTACGCGGGCATCGACAACGAGCTGTACGCGAACCCGAAGACCAGCATGTACTTCGCCGACGCGAAGAGGGCAGTGTCAGAGATGACCGCCGCGGTCAAGACACTAGTCGGCTAACAGCCGGAGCCCCAAGCCGAAGCCCCAAAGCCGAAAGTATGTACTTAGTGGGGTGATGGGAACACTAAGTACATACTTTCTCGGTCGACTAGCGCTTGCTGGAGGAATTCCAGGCGGTTTCCGGCAGGGTCGTCGACATAGAAGTGCTCATACTCGCCAGCGCCCGGGATGACTAGCGGGTCGTCGCGCTTCACGGGGTGGCCGGCTTCGGCGAACCGGGCGGCGAGGCCGTCCAGGTCGTCGACGAGCAGGGCCGGGTGGGCCTTCCTCGCGGGAGAGAACTCCTTCTCGATCCCGACGTGCAACTGGAAGCCGGGACCGTCAAACCACGCTCCGCCGCGCGCGGCGAGGCCGGCGGGCTTTTCGATCTCCGTCAGCCCCAGCACCCCGGCGAAGAACTCCCGCATCCGCGGCTCACTGCCCGCGGGCGCCGCGAGCTGGACGTGGTGCAGGCCAGATACGAATGCCATCAGGAAACCTCCCAAAGTGCCTTGACATCAAGACATTAGAGCAGCAGCGTCGGATCCCGCCACCCCCGCGCACCGTCAGCCGGCGGTGCGCCTGTGGTAGAGGATGGATGGCGTTCCCGGGTGGTCGCGGCGCTCAAGCACCGTACCGACTTCACCAAGCCGGGGAGCTTCGACACGGGCTCACTGCGCGGCGACATGCTGGCGCTGGCTGCCGATCAGGGCTGTGCCGTAGTTGACCAGGGCCGGAGCCGCCCACGACACCGGCACCTTCCGACCGTCACCGTCTGCCGCGCCTGCGGCGCCGGCAGATAGCCGGCATTACCGGCCTGGTTCGCGTCGATGACGCAGCGGCCGGACGCGTTGAACGTCACCGTCGGCCCCGAGATCGAGCACACCCGCCTGCTGGAAGCACCGATCGTGAAGGTGACCGGGTTGCCCGACCCCCCGCCCGTCGCCGACACCAGGTAGGTGCCGCCCACCATCGGAGAAGCCGGCGGGGCCGAGGTGAAGGTGATCACCTGGGCGGCCTGGGTGCTGATCACCGACACCGTGTCATCGTTGACGTTGGTCACGTAGGCCGTCCCGGCGGCGGGGTCCGCCGCCATCCCGTACGGGCCGGAGCCCACGGGGACTGTGGCGGTCACCGTGTTAGTGGCCGCGTCGATCACCGACACCGTGCCAGCGCCGTAGTTGGCCACGTAGACGGCCCCGGCGGCGGGATCCGCCGCCACCCCGTACGGGTTGGAGCCCACGGGGATGGTAGCGGTCACGGCGTTAGTGGCCGGGTCGATCACCGACACCGTGCCATTGATGTAGTTGGTCACGTAGACGGCCCCGGCGGCGGGGTCCGCCGCCACGTAGGCCGAACCGGCGCCCAAGGGGATGGTGGCGGTCACCCTGTTAGTGTGCGCGTCGATCACCGACACCGTGCCATCGGCGTAGTTGGTCACGTACACGGTCCCGGCGGCGGGATCGGCCGCCAACCCGAACGGGTAGGGGCCCACGTGGATGGTGACGGTCACGGCGTTAGTGTGCGCGTCGATCACCGACACAGTGCCGGCGTCGTAGTTGGTCACGTAGACGGTCCCGGCGGCGGGATCGGCCGCCACCCCGAACGGGCCGGAGCCCACAGGGATGGTAGCGGTCACCGTGTTAGTGGCCGCGTCGATCACCGACACAGTGCCAGAGCCGTAGTTGGCCACGTAGACGTTCCCGGCGGCAGGATCCGCCGCCAACCCGAACGGGCCGGAGCCCACGCGGACGGTGGCGATCACGGCGTTAGTGCCCGCGTCGATCACCGACACCGTGTCAGCGCCGTAGTTGGCCACGTAGACGGTCCCGGCGGCGGGATCCGCCGCCACCCCCCACGGGTCGGGGCCCACTGGGACGGTAGCGGCCACGGCGTAACCGCCCGCCGCCGAGGCGGGCACCGCGCCGGCCGCCAGCGACAGCGCGGCCGCCGCGACCACGCCGGCGACTACGGCTCCGCCGCGCCAGCGGGCCCAGGCGCCGCCACGATGACCGATGCCGGCATGATGACCGGCGCCGGCATGAAGATGATGACCGGCGCCGGCATGGTAACCCCACAGTGCGCGCATAACCTGCCCCCCCAAGTGTGTTCCCGTGCCCTGATACGGGAGCTGACACCCGCAGTGGTGGAGCCGGGCACGGCGGGCCCCGTCGGACTCCATTGCTCAATGTAGTCGGCCAACTACAGTTTGTATATGCCGCGCCTGGTACCGGCCGCTGTTCGGGATAAGAGGGTGAGCGCCCGGCGGCGAGCGGAGACGGACGCGGCGAGCGATCCCAGCGCTCCCGTCGTCATCTCGATGTCCATGCACGCGTCCGTGACGCTCTGGCCGTAGGTCAGCGTCGAGGGGTCGCCCGGCTCCTGGCGTCCCGCGACCAGGAAGCTCTCCAGCATGACGCCGACGATGCCGCGCTCGCCGCCGTCGACCTGCTCAGCCAGGGACGTCGCGACGTCGGGCTGGCGGCGGTAGTCCTTGCCGCTGTTGCCGTGGCTCGCGTCGACCATGACGCGGCGCGGCAGGCCAGCGGCGGTCACCAGGTCGAGCGCCTTCGCGACGTGCGAGGAGGAGTAGTTCGGGCCGCTGCGGCCGCCGCGCAGGATCACGTGCGTGTCCGGGTTCCCGCTCGTCGTGACCACCGCGGCCGCACCCGCCGAGGTGACGCCGAAGAACGTGTGACCCGTCCCGCTAGCCCGGCAGGCGTCCACCGCTAGCTGCACGTCGCCGTCCGTGCCGTTCTTGAACCCGACCGGCATCGACAGGCCCGAGGCAACCTGGCGGTGCACCTGGCTCTCGGTGGTGCGAGCGCCGATCGCGCCCCATGTCACGGTGTCGGCGATGTACTGCGGCGTGATCGGGTCCAGCCACTCGCAGCCGACCGGCATGCCCTGGCCGAGGATGTCCAGCAGCAGACGGCGGGCGGTGCGCAGGCCGCGGTGCACGTCGTGGCTCCCGTCCATGCCCGGATCGTTGATCAGGCCCTTCCAGCCGGTGACGGTGCGCGGCTTCTCGAAATAAACTCGCATGACGATCAGCAATTCGTCCGCGTACCGGTCGCGCAATTGCCCGAGACGGGCGGCATAGTCGAGCGCGGCCTTCGGATCGTGGACCGAGCACGGCCCGGTGATCACGAGCAGCCTGTCGTCCTCGCCGTCGAGCACGGCGCGGACCTCGGCTCGCGTACGCTCGACCGTCTCCGCCCGCGTGCCGCCGAGCGGAAGCTCGTCGAGCAGAGCGGCAGGCGACAGCAACGGCTCGTAACCGGCAATCCTGGTATCACTCACGGGTGACATCGGGGTTTTGCTCCTCCCGGGCGCGCCGCGCCGCCCGTGTCATCCGCGGGAGCCAGCTACGCCCTCGATTGGGGACGGGCCTTTTCGGCTCGCCCTCGGCTGGCTCCGGGTGGTGTATTAGCGCACAAGATCAGTACGCACGGCTCCACCCGGAGCCTGCGTAAAGCGCCAATACCACCGACGTGACACGTCATGGACTATACACCCTCCGTGCCGCGAGCCGGAACCCTTTACCCCGCCGGGCCGCGGAAGGGCTGATGTCCTTCGCCCGGCTTGGGCGGGCACCGGACACGGCGCATTCCTTCAGGAGACCTGTTTGTTCGCTCGTGGTTCACGTGGCGGCTGATGACCGGTCACTCATGCTCTGTACGTTTCGGCGCGGGCCCACGCCCACCGAAACCAAGGAGAACCATGCCAGAGATCAGCCGCCGCCTGTTCATCGGCGGTGCGGCCACGGCCGCCGCGGGTGCGGCCGCCGTCGGGGCCGCGCCCGGCACGGCGTTCGCCGCCACCACCGAGGGGGCCGCGCAGGGCGATGGGGAGAACCCCACGAAATCCCTGCGGGACATCAAGCATGTCATCGTGTTCATGCAGGAGAACCGGAGCTTCGACCATTACTTCGGCTCGCTGCGGGGCGTCCGCGGATTCGGCGACCGCACCGCGATCTCCCTGCCCGATGGCAACCCTGTCTTCCAGCAGCCGAACGGTTCCTCGTCTCAGTACCCGTGGCCGCTGGCCGGCAACGCCGAGACCGACGGCTACACGGGCGAGGACCTCGGGCAGTGCAGCGGCTCGCTCGACCATTCCTGGGACACCCAGCACGAGGCGTTCAACGGCGGCAAGCTCGACCAGTGGATCCCGGCCAAGGGCATCCGCACGATGGGCTACCTGACCCGTGACGACATCCCGTACCAGTACGCACTCGCCGACAGTTACACGATCGGCGACGCCTACCACTGCTCGGTGCTGTCGGCCACCGGCCCGAACCGCACCTACCTGTGGAGCGGCATGATCGACCCCGCCGCCACCGCGGGCGGCCCGGCGTACGACGGCGGGGGCGAATCCGGCCTGTCGTACCAGACCTACGCCGAAGCGCTGCAGGACGCCGGGGTCACCTGGAAGGTGTACCAGTCCTACGACAACTACGGCGACAATGGCCTGGAGTACTTCACGCAGTTCGGCCCCTACACCTCCAACGCGTACGGGGCGATCAGCGAGCTTCCGCCGGGCAGCCCCCTGTACCCGGGCGTCGAGATGGTGCCGGGCAGCGCGAGCCAGACCGGCGACATCGCGGACCTGATCACCGCCGGGATCCTCGCCGACCTGGCGGCCGGAACCCTCCCCCAGGTCTCGTGGATTGTGCCGAACCAGCAGTACTCCGAGCACCCGTACGCCTCGCCCGACGCTGGCGCGTACTTCGTCAACATGGTGCTCCAGGCTCTCGCGCAGTACCCGGACGTGCTCCACTCCACGGCCATCATCTTGGACTACGACGAGAACGACGGCCTGTTCGACCACGTGCCGCCGCCCGTCGCCGAGGCCGGAACGGAGGGCGAGTACATCCCGGGCACGAATTCGGCGACCGCCGGCCTGCCGATCGGGCTCGGCTTCCGCGTCCCGCTGACGATCATCTCCCCTTGGACCCGGGGCGGGTACGTGAGCTCGGAACTGGCCGACCACACGTCCGTCGTGCAGTTCCTCGAGCGGTGGACGACCGCGATCGGCAAGCCGGCCAAATGCCAGTACATCAGCGACTGGCGGCGCAACGTGTCATCGGACCTCGTGTCGTTCTTCGACTTCGAGCACCCGGTGTACGGCCTGCCCGGCGACCTGCCGGCCACAACCAACCAGTACAGCATGACCTTCTGCGGGCCGCTGCCTTCCCCGTCCGTGGTCAGCAGCGAGATGCCGGCGCAGGAGACGGGCACGCGCCCGGCCAAGCCGTTGCCGTACCAGGTGTCGGCGAACGTGGCCGGGTTCGGCGCGTCGGCGACCAGCGACATCGCCATCTCGCTGAAACTCGCGAACACGGGCCAGTTCGCGACCTCGGGCACGCACTTCTGGGTCTACTCCAACTCCGGCAACACGACCGGCCCGTGGCCGTACACCCTCGGCCCAGACGCCGGCCCCGCGAAGGAGTCGTCCGCGTGGGCCCCGTCCCGCGTGGTGACGGTGGACATCGGCACCGGTCTCGGCGCCGGCGCCTACGACCTGACGCTCATCGGGCCGAACCGGTACCGCGCCGACTTCCTGGGCAACGCGACCACGGCCGGCGCCACGGCCGAGGCCACCGTGTCGCATGACGAGAGCCGGGACGGCAACGTCACGGGCCTGCTCCTCGAACTCGCGAACGACTCGCAGTCGGATGTCACGTTCAGCGTGACGTCGAACTACTACGCCTCGGGGAAGGAAGCCCGCACGGTCCGCGGCCGGCAGCGTGCCGAACTCGACCTGACGAGCGACTTCGCCGCCGACGGCTGGTATGACTTCACCGTCACGGTCGATTCTGACTCGTCCTGGTCGCGCCGCTTCACCGGCCACCTGGAGAACGGCCGGGTCAGCGTCACCGGCTAACCGCGTCACGGGCAAGCGCTGCCGCGCCGATGGCGCGGCAGCGCTTGCCCGAGGGTGGCGCTCGCACGAGGGTGCTCAATTGCGCAGCCGGTGTCGTCCTGGCACGCCCGATTGCGTAATCGATCACGTTAGAGAGTGAAGTTGATCACGCTGGAGGGTGAAGTTGATCACTTTAGATAGTGAAGTTGATCACTATCTACCTATTGATGGGGATGCGAGCAAAAGTTACGATCTCCGGCAAGTGACCATATGTGAGGTCGCATGTACGAGAGGTGCCCAATGACCACACGTCTCCCCAGGTTCCTCACCTACTCGCTCGCCGCCACGCTTCCGGCGATGGGCCTGGCCATCGGCCTGGGCTCCGCCGCCGGGGCGAGCACCACCACCACCGCCTCCGCCCCCGCGGCATCGCAGGCGACGGCGGCCAGGGCAGCGGCGAAGGCCGCGATCGAGCATCTCGTGATCGGGCAGCACAGCGCCAACCACCACGTATCCGGGTACGCCCGGCGCGGGGGCAGCGGCCAGACCGACGTGGAGAGCACGAACTGGTCCGGGTACGCCGACACCGGCAGCAACTTCAGCAAGGTGTCGTCGAGCTGGACCGAGCCCACGCCGAGCTGTTCGGGCGGCCAAGAGGCGCTGGCCGCATTCTGGGTCGGCATCGACGGCTACAGCAGCGACTCGGTTGAGCAGGACGGCACGCTCATCGAGTGCTACGGCGGCACGGCGTACCAGTACACGTGGTGGGAGCTGTATCCGACCAACGACATCCAGGTCGTCGGGGAATCAGTCGCCGCCGGCGACAAGATCACGGCCTCGGTGGTCAGGAGCGGCGACAGCTACACGATGGCGGTCACGGACTCAACGCACACGGCCGACAGCTTCTCGACCACGCAGACCTCCGCTGGCGACGCCGACAGCAGTGCCGAGTGGATCGCCGAAGCGCCGAGCGGATCAAGCGGCGTGTACCCGCTGGCCAAGTTCAGTACCTGGACCGCGAACAGCGACGCCGTGACGGAAGGCTCCACCTCCGGCACGATCTCCTCCTTCACTGACGACCAGATCACGATGATCACCAGCTCGGGCGCCACCGAGGCGACGCCCAGCGCGCTGAACAGCGGCGGCAACAGCTTCTCAGTGACCTGGGACAGGTCCTGATTTCCTCGTAAGCGCTCAGGGCACCCGGCCCACCGCGGACGCAAACCCCGCCCGCGGTGGGCCGGTCGCGTTGTTCACCTCGTCTTGCCTGCCACATGCTGACGGCGGAATGTCACTGTGGCCTACGGTTGTTCCGTGAAATTCTCGTTCTGGCCCACTAACAACCGCGCCCCCGCCGACCTCCTGGAGGAGGTGCGCGCGGCCGAAGACGCCGGCTGGTACGGCGCCTGGCTGGCCGACCATTACATGCCCGACACCGGTGATACGACTCCCGCGCGCGGCGACACGTACGAGTGCTGGACTCTCCTGCCGGCCATGGCGGCGGTCACCGGGCGGATCCGGCTCGGGATCCTGGTGTCGCCCACGTCGGTGCATCACCCGGCGCTGCTCGCGAAGCGCGCCGCCACGCTCGACCAGCTCTCCGGCGGCCGTCTCGTTCTCGGGCTTGGCGCGGGCTGGCAGATCAACGAGCACCATGCCTATGGCATCGAGCTCGAACCACCGGGAAAGCGAGTGACCCGGTTCGAGGAAGCGATCCAGATCGTTCGCGCGATGCTGTCGCAGGACTCCACCACGTTCCATGGCGCCTGCTACGACATCACCGACGCCCCGTGTGACCCCAAGCCCGTCCAGTCGCCGCTGCCCCTTCTCGTGGGCACTGCCAGCCCGCGCATGCTCCGCATCACCGCCCGCCACGCTGACCAGTGGAATACCTGGGGTACCCCTGAGGTGGCCGCCGCCCGCCGTGCCGCGCTGGTAGAAGCCTGCGAGAAGGTCGGCCGCGACCCCGCGACGATCTGGACTTCGGTCAACGCGTTCGTCGGCCTCGACGTGACTACGCCTCCGCCCGGCCGCGCCAGCATCTCCGGCTCTGCTCAGCAACTCGTCGACCAGTTCGGGCAGTACGCCGAACTCGGCTTCGACGAGTTCAATCTGCCCGACCGGAACCTCGGCGCGGACAAGGCCGAGCGCGCCGACAACCTGGCCCGGATCAAGACCGAAGTCCTGGACCAGCTACCCGGGTAGGAAGCGCCTGAGCGCGGGCGGTACGCCGGCTCAAGTGCTCCCGAAAGCACTCCGACCACGAAGGACCCCCCCTTCGCCGCCGTTGCGCCGCCCACTCCAGCAGCCCCGCGAGCCGGTGCGCCTTGCCGGCGCCGAAATCCTGTGGACTTGGTGACGTAGGTCGCATTCGAACCGGTCACATTGGTCACTATATGGACATAATCTCGGGAAACTGGAAGACGCTGACGCAGCCAAGGGGGGGACCATGGCTCGGCCGCGACTGGATATCAGCGGCGTACAAGTAATCGCTACGGTGCTCGCTAGCGTGACCGGGGCCTTGCTCGCCTCGTCTCTCGGCGTAGTGGGGACGATCGCGGGAACCGCCATCGCATCCGGGATCAGCACCCTCACGGCCGCCCTGTATAAGCATTACCTGGGGCGCACCAAGGAAGGGATCAGGAAGGCCGCGCCCATGCTGGGGCGCAGGTCGTACTGGCAAGAGGCTCCGCTGGCTACCCGTGCGCGGCCATCCCCTGGCCTCCTGGGCGGTGACCCGCCCCGGAGGCCAGGGGATCCAGCCAGCGGGCCAGACGATCCGACACAGCGCCTCGAAGACGTCACCCGGAACACGCGCGACGGGAGGGCCTATCGCACACTCGGCGGAGGGTGGAACGTGCCCGACCCGACCAGGCGCACGCCCGACCCGACCAGGCGCACGCCCGACGTGACGAGCCAGAATCAGGCCGGCGGGCGGGGTACTCGAGGCCCGGCCAGGAAGGCGGCAGGCTCGTCGCGGCCCCGGCGCATCTCCGGGCGCGAGCGCGCATGGCTCGTGTACGGCTTGCTGGCCATCGGCGCTTTCGTCTTCGTCATCACCTGCGTCACCGGCGCCGAGGCGGCGGTCGGAAAACCGCTCTCGTCAGTAGTCTGGGGCAAGTCGGGCACCGGAACTTCCATCGGCAACGTGATCTCGGGGACCGGGCACACCGGCATTCCCGCTCCATCGGCCGCAAAGCCGTCCACCGGGGCGTCCAGCCGACCCGCGACCACCGCAACGCCGGCGCCCTCCTCATCGGCCGTCGCTCCCGTGTCCGCGGCCTCGTCGCCCAGCGCTCTCCCGTCCGCGGCCTCGTCGCCCAGCGCCCCCGCGTCCACGACGTCGCCGGCACCGTCCGCTGCGGCGACGCCGGCACCGAGCGGGGCGTCTCAGACTCAGAACGCGCGGCCGGGCACGTCCAACGTCACCGCCCCGGCCCCGTCCGCGATTGGCCAGTAACGATCCGTGGGGCCACTGACGGAAAATCCACGGGACGAGCAAATATGAAACGAGGCAGGAAGACTTCCGAAAAAGTCTTCCTGCCTCGGATCGAACTGTGTAGCCCCGACCGGATTCGAACCGGCGTTACCGCCTTGAGAGGGCGGCGTCCTAGGCCTCTAGACGACGGGGCCATGCATTACGTACGATGAATGAGCTTACCGTACGCTGTCCGTGATTTCGCCGGAGACTCGTTCGTTCCCGGCGAGGTACACCATACCGCCTGCGCGCGGGTGCAGCCAACACGAGCGCGATCGCCCCGGCGTCGCGGGCCTTAGGCGCCGCGACCGTGCGTTCGGCCGGCGTCGGCGGCACTTCAGATGCCAAAAAAATGTGGCACGAACGTCGCGTTAGGACATTCGTGCCACACAAATGCTGGGGTACCAGGACTCGAACCTAGACTAACAGGGCCAGAACCTGTCGGGCTGCCAATTACCCCATACCCCAAGGGTTCGCACAGAAGCCGCTGTGTCCAAGGTTCACATTGATCCCGAGGTCCACAGGCCTTCTTGGCGGTGCGCCCTGAGTCTACCGGACTCTGGCGGTGGCCGGCAAAGCGATGCGGTTATCAGCGGGATTCGGCGGGTCTCGCGCACCCGGTCCGGGGGTCTCGCGCACCCGGCCCGGCAGGTCCCGCGCACGGGCGCGCTCGCCACGCTCGGGCAGATCAGCTGACCGATGGGGTGGTCATGGGACCGTTCGGGATAATGGTTGTGAGATCAGGCCGCCTGAGCAGAAAGCCGGATTATGCCGCTGTATGACCTGCCGCTGGACCAACTGCGCCAGTACCGGACGACGACGGAAGAGCCCGCGGGGCTCGACGACTGGTGGGCCGAGCGCCTGAAGGCGGCCCGGGCGCTCGCCAAGCCGCTCCAGCTGACGCGGCACGAGCCGGACTTGTACGGCCCCCTTGAGGTCTACGACGCGGAGTTCTCCGGCGCGGACGGGGACCGGATCAAGGCGTGGTACATCAAGCCGCCCAAGGCGGACAAGATCGTCGTGCGGTTCATCGGCTACGGGGGCGGCCGGGGTGCGCCGGGGGAGCATGTCCTGCTGCCCTCGGCCGGCTACGGGATCTTCGTCATGGACACGCGCGGCCAGGGCGGGCGCTGGACGTACGGAGCGACCGCCGACACCGCCGGGCAAGGCACCGGCCCGGAGAACTCACAGGTGATGACCCGCGGAGTCACCACGCCCGAAAGCTATTACTTCACGCGCCTGTTCACGGACGCGGCCCTGGCGGTGGACAGCGCGCTTGAGCTTTCCGGCGGGGCGCCGGTCGCGGTCGGCGGCGCCAGCCAGGGCGGCGGGCTGTCACTGGCCGCCGCCGCCTTCCACAAGGAAAACGTCGCGGTGTGCCAAGCCGACGTGCCGTTCCTGTGCGACATCCAGCGTGCGGTAACGCTCGCACCACACGCTCCGTATACCGAAATTCCGGAGTTCCTTGCGCACAACATCGGCTTGGTAGACGCGACGCTGAACACCCTGCGGTACGTCGACTGCGCCCTGCTCGCCCGCCGGATCACTGCCACCACTCTCGTCAGCGTCAGCCTCATGGACGTCATCTGCCCGCCGTCCACGGTGTTCGCGGCCTACAACGAGATCACCGCGGGCAAGGACATCGCCGTCCACTCGTTCAGCGGGCACGACGTACCGCGGGCGCACACGGAGCGGCAGCTGAGGCACCTGCGGGAGCACTTCCCCGCATCCACGTGAAGTGATTACCCGGCTGTCACCAATCACTTACTTGCATTTAGCGCGCCATACAAATCATGATGGCATGGTGATTACACGGCTGCGCTCTCGAACCTGCCATGGGGTTCGCAATCACCTGATTGGCGTTCTCGCACTCACGGCCCTGCTGGGCACTCTCGCCGCCTGCTCCTCTCCGGCCACCAGCCCCGGCGCGGGCGGCGGCTCGGGTACCGCGTCGTCCGGCAGCATCACCGTCGGGCTGGCGGAGGCCCCCGACGCGCTCGACCCGACGGTGGCTTCCACGTTCGTGGGGCGGACCGTGTTCGTCAACATGTGCCAGAAGCTCTACGACATCAACGCGCAGCTGAGCATCGTCCCGCAGCTCGCCAGCTCGCTCCCGGTGGTGACGGACGGGGGTCGCACATACACGATCCACCTCAAGACGGGCGTCGAATTCAACGACGGGACCGCCTTCAACGCCCAGGCGGTTAAGACCACCCTCGACTGGTACCTGACCGACCCGCAGTCCGAGCGCGCCAGCGAGCTCAAGGGCGTCACCAGCGTCGACGTAACCGGGCCGTACACCGTGGTGCTCCACCTGTCCGAGCCGTTCGCCCCGCTGACCTCCATCCTGGCCGACCGGGCCGGCATGATCCTTTCCCCGGCGCAACTGCGCAAGCTGGGCAATAACTTCGCCCAGGACCCGGTGTGCGTCGGGCCGTTCGAGTTCTCGTCCCGGCCGAGCCTTGACACGATCGTGCTCAAGAAGTCCCCGTACTACTACGGCAAGGCACACGTGCACCTGTCGACCGTGACGTTCCAGGTCATTACCGACCCGAGCACCATGGCCGCGGAGCTCCAGTCCGGCCAGATCCAGATCGCCGACCAGGTGGCGCCGCAGGACGTGCAGGCCATCGCGAACAACTCGCAGGCCACGATCGAGGGCCAGAACTCGCTCGGCTACGAAGGGCTCGACATCAACACCGGCAACGTGCACGGGTCGCTGCAGACCCCGGGCGTCGCCGACAACCCGTTCGCCGCCCACCCCGGGCTCCGTGAGGCGTTCGAGCTCACCATCAACCGCGCGACGCTCAACAAGGTCGCGTTCGACGGCCTCTACTCGCCGGGCTGCACCCCCATCCCGCCCAACAGCCCGTGGGCCGTGAGCGTCCCCTGCCCCGCGCAGAACATCCCGGAGGCCAAGGCCCTCGTGAAGGCCAGCGGCGTGCAGACCCCGATCCACGTCTCGCTGATGCTGGAGAACGACCCGCTCGAACTGCAGGTCGGGTCGATCATCCAGTCGATGGCGGCGCAGGCCGGCTTCGACGTCACCCTGGAGCCGCTCGAGTTCACCACCACCCTCGACAGGGCGGCGGCCGGCGACTTCGAGATGTACCAGATCGGCTGGTCGGGCCGGATCGACCCTGACCAGAACATCTTCAACGACTGGTACCCGGGCAGCGGACTCAACTACACCGGCGCCGACTACCCGGAGCTGAACTCCCTGCTGCTCCGGGCGCGCGAGGCCACGTCCACCGCCGAGCGGCACGTTCTCTACACGAGGATCACGCAGTACCTGCAAAGCGAGCTGAACATCATCTACCTCTGGTACGACAAGTACTACCTCGGGATCCGGAAGAACGTCACGGGAGTGCAGTACTTCCCCGACGCGCTCATCCGGCTCGAGTACGCGCAGGTGAGCTGATTGCTCTGGAGCATCGCGCGGCGCGCCCTCATCGCGCTGGTGACCCTGCTGCTGGCAACGGTCGTGGTGTTCGGCGCCGTGCACGCGCTGCCCGGCGGCCCCGCGACGGCACTGTCCGCGGACTCGACCAACCCGGCGGCGCTGGCCGCGACCATGCACCGGTACGGCTTCGACCAGCCGCTGCCGGTGCAGTACGGGCGCTGGCTCGGCGAGGTGGTCCGCGGCCAGTTCGGGACATCGCCGATCACCGACATCCCTGTGGCCACGCAACTCGCGCAGCGCATCCCGATCACGCTGGAACTCGCGCTGCTCAGCTTGCTGTTCGCGGTGCTGCTCGGCGTGCCGGCCGGCGTGCTCGCGGCCGTCCGGCCGGGCGGCCTCACCGACGCGGCTGCCAGCGCCGCGGCGCTCGGGGGGCTGTCGGTGCCGCACTTCTGGTTCGGCATGCTTCTCATCCTGGTCTTCGCGGTGCACCTGCACGTGCTGCCGTCCGGAGGCTTCACGCCGCTGTCCGGCGGCGTCGCCTCGGCCGGCGCGAACCTCGACCACATGGTGCTGCCCGTGGTCGTCCTGGGCGCCGGTCTCGCGGCCGTGCTCATGCGGCAGACCCGGGCCGCGATGGCGGAGGCGCTGGGGGCCGACTACGTGCGCACGGCCCGCGCGAAGGGCCTGCGCGAACGGCGGGTCATCTGGGTGCACGCCCTGCGCAACAGCCTCGTCGTGGTCGTGACCGTGATCGGCCTGCAGCTCGGCGGGCTGATCGCCGGCATCGTGACGGTGGAGGAGGTCTTCGACATTCCCGGCGTCGGCCAGCTCACGCTGGATTCCGTCTACCAGCGTGACTACCCGACGCTGCAGGGCGTGATCCTGCTCACCGCCACGGCCTACATCGTGGTGAACCTGCTGACGGACATCCTCTACACGCTGCTCAACCCGCGGATCAGGGTCACAGGGAGCGCCGCGTGACCCGCCTGTCCTGGCTCGCCACGGCGGGCGCGGCGGGGGCGGCCGTCGTCGTCGCCGTCGCGATTTTCGGCCCGCTCGTCGCGCCCTACAACCCGGACGCCGTGAACTTCAACCTGGTGCTCGCCCCGCCGCTGTCGCCGCACCACCTGCTCGGCACCGACCAGCTCGGCCGTGACGTGGCGTCCAGGATGCTGTACGGGGCCAGGACCACGCTGGAGGCGGGCATCGCGTCCACCCTCCTTGGCAGCGTCGTGGGCCTGCCGATCGGCGTCCTGGCGGGGTACTTCCGCGGTCCGCTCGACATGCTCCTGATGCGGCTCGTCGATGTCATGCTCGCGTTCCCCTTCCTGCTCCTCGCCGTGGGGCTCGCGGCGATCAGCCAGCCGACGCTGTGGAACGCCGTGCTGGCGCTGGGCGTGGCGCAGGTTCCGCAGATCGCCCGGATCGCCCGCGGCGCGGCCCTCGAGAGACGAGACCTGGAATTCGTCCAGGCGGCGGTGGTCAACGGCGAGCGGAACCTCACGATCATGCGGCGGCAGATACTGCCGGGCGTGCTGAGACCGGTTGTCGTGCAGACCACGGTCGCGATTCCGTCCTCGATCGTCGGCGCGGCGATCCTTTCGTTCCTCGGTCTGGGCGTGCAGCCGCCGACCGCCGACTGGGGCGCCATGCTGGCCCAGGCGGAAACCTACCTGTACCAGGCGCCGTGGCTCGGCATCTTCCCCGGTGTGGCGATCTTCCTGACCGCGCTGTGCTTCAACCTGCTCGGTGACGGTGTCACGCAGGCCCTCGACCCGCGACGCCGCCGATGAGCACGCCAGAGAACCCGCCATTGCTGAACGTCGATGGCCTCCGCGTCCGGTTCGACACACGGCGCGGTCCGGTGCTCGCCGTCAACGGGGTCTCGCTCGAGATCGGCGCGGACGAGGTGCTGGCCGTGGTCGGCGAGTCCGGTTCCGGCAAGACCCTCACCGGGCTCTCGGTGCTCGGCCTGGAGCCACCAGGCGCGGCCGTCACCGGACACGCCTGGTTCCGCGGCGAGGACCTGCGGGCCCTGCCCGCCGGCCGGCTGCGGAGCATCCGGGGCGGGCAGATCTCCATGGTCTTCCAGGACCCCATGACGTCCCTCAACCCGTCCCTCACCGTCGGCCGGCAGGTGGGCGAGGTCGTCCGCCTGGCCGAACGGCTCTCCCGCGAGGCCGTCCGCGACCGCGTCACCGACCTGTTCGGACAGGTGCGGATGCCCTCCCCCGAGCGGTTTCTCGGCGCGTACCCGCATCAGCTGTCCGGCGGGATGCGCCAGCGCGTGATGATCGCGATGGCCATCGCCCGCCGTCCGGCCCTCCTGATCGCCGACGAGCCGACGACCGCGCTCGACCCCACCATCGCGGCGCAGATCCTCGATCTCCTGGCGAGCCTGCGGGCCAGCATGCGCATGTCCGTGCTCCTGATCACCCATAACCTGGCCCTGGTCAGGGGCATGGCCGACCGCGTCATCGTCATGTACGCGGGCCACGTCCTTGAGGAGGCACCGACGGCACGCTTGTTCGAGGCACCGGCCCATCCGTATACCGAAGGCCTGCTGGCTTCCGTGCCGCGCGCCGGCGCCAGTCGCCTGACGAGCCGCCTGACGCCCATCCCCGGCCAGGTCCCCCTGTTGCGCGAGGCACCGGACAGCTGCGTCTTCGGCCCTCGCTGCCCGCACGTCCGCGACGAGTGCCGCGTCGCACAGCCTCCCCTGGAAGGCGGCGCGCACAGCGCGGCGTGCGTCCTGCGCAGGCTGCCTGAGGCCAGGAAGGCCGGAGGCCAGGCATGAGTGACAACATCCTTGAGATCACCGGGCTGCGCAAGGCGTTCCGCGTCCCCCGCTCGTCCGGCGGCGGAGTCGTCCGCGCGGTGTCGGGCATCGACCTGACGATCGCGAAAGGCGAGATCGTCGGGCTGGTCGGCGAGTCGGGCAGCGGCAAGACCACGGTGGGCCGCTGCATCCTGCGCCTGCTCGCCCCCGACGGCGGCCGGATCGTCCTCGACGGCACCGACATCACCCGGCTCACGCAACGCAAGCTGCGGCCGCTCCGGCCGAAGATGCACATGGTCTTCCAGGATGCCCACTCCGCCCTGAACCCGCACATGACGGTGGGCGGCATCGTCGCCGCCCCGCTGCGCGCGCAGCGCACCATGCCGGGACGCGAAGTCCCGGCGGCAGTGGACAACGTGCTGGCGAAGGTGGGCCTTGACCCCGCGCTGCGCGACAGGCGCCCGCACGAACTGTCCGGCGGCCAGCGGCAGCGGGTCGGCCTGGCCAGGTCGCTGGCCGTCCGTCCACGGCTGCTCGTCGCTGACGAGCCGACGAGTGCCCTCGACGTCTCAGTCCAGGCGGCGATCCTCAACCAGATCGCCGACACGCAGCGCGAATTCGGCTTCTCCTGCCTGTTCATCTCCCACGACCTCGCGGTCGTGGAGTACCTGTGCGACCGGATCGCGGTCATGTACCAAGGCGAGATCGTCGAATCCGGGACCAGGGAGCAGATCTTCCGTGCGCCTGAGCATCCCTACACGCGCAGCCTGCTCGCCGCGAGCACTTTTAGTCCCTGATCGCCACCCTGTTGGTCAGCGTCCCGATGGACTCGACGGTGACGGACACCTCGTCACCGTCGGTCAGCGGACCGCTGCCCTCCGGCGTCCCGGTGAGCAGCACGTCACCGGGCAGGAGCGTCATCACGGACGACACGTACGCGATCAGCGACGGCACGTCCCACAGCAGTTCGGAAGTCCGGGCGTGCTGCCTGACATCGCCATTGACGGTAGTCGTGATGCCGAGGTCAGCCGAATTCGTCCCGGTTTCCATCCACGGGCCGAGCGGGCAGAACGTGTCGAAACCCTTCGCCCGCGTCCACTGCCCGTCTCGTGCCTGCAGGTCCCGCGCGGTCACGTCGTTCGCGCAGGTGTAGCCGAAGATGACGTCTTCGGCGCGCTCCTTCGGCACGTCACGGCACAGGCGCCCGATAACGACCGCCAGTTCGCCTTCGTAGTCCACCCTGTCGGTGAGCTTGACCGGGTAGGCGATCGGATCGGACGGGCCGGTCACCGACGTCGACGGCTTCAGGAAAAGGACCGGCTCCTCCGGCGGGTCGCCGCCCATCTCCCGGACGTGCCCGGCGTAGTTCTTCCCGACCGCGACCACCTTGCTCGGCAGCACGGGCGCCAGCAATCGCACCTCCGCCAGGGGGTAGCGCTCCCCGGTGAACCGGACGCCCGCCGGGTCGATGCCGAACGGATGGCCGTACAGTTCCGCGATCGCCTGCCCGGCCCCCGACTCACCTTCCACGACGCCATAGGCGACACCATCGCCCTTGGCGAACCTCGCGATACGCACGATTCTCCTTCGCTCACGTGCCCGTCACTGCCGGAAAACCGTTTCCGGAAGCTACTGCTGATACCCCTCCACCTCGGTGGCCGGGCGTACCGCCGCGCCGTCAGGGCTCTCGCCGTACTCGCGGCGCGCGCGCCGCTGGCGCAGCAGGTCCCAGCACTGATCGAGCGCCTCTTCCGCAGAACGAAGGCGCTCGTGCTCCTGTTCCGAACTTAGCTTGCCCGCGGCGAGCTGAGTGCGGAGTTCGTGTTCGGTCTCGATCAGCCCGCCGATCCGGCCCAGGATTTCCTTGTCGTCCATCCCCCTACCGTAAGCCGACAGCGGTCCCGTGTGGCCAGGGGGGCTAATTTTCCCGAACGACGCCGGCCCCTGCGTCCGGTCCCGCACACGGCATCGGGCGTGATGTCACAGTTCGATGCCCGGGTAGAGAACGTGGCGGGCGAGCAGGTCGGCGCAACGCTGACGCGACGCCGCGGCGACCTTCTCGTCGATGATGTACTTCGCCCTGGCTGTCGCGGTCGCAGGGGTGGTGGCGCGCAACGTGGTGGTGATGATGTCCGCGATCTCGTCCAGTTCGCCCGGGCCGAAGCCGAGCGTAGTCAGCGCGGGCGTGCCCAGGCGGACGCCCGAGGTGTACCAGGCGCCGTTCGGGTCGCGCGGGATGCTGTTGCGGTTCGTGACGACTCCCCCGTCCAGCAGCGCGGACTCGGCCTGGCGGCCGGTCAGCCCGAAGCTGCCCGCCACGTCGACGAGCACGATGTGGTTGCTTGTGCCGCCGGTCACGAGGCGGACGCCGCGCTTGAGCAGGCCATCGGCCAGGGCCGCGGCGTTGGCGACGATCGCGGCCGCGTACTCGGCGAACGCGGGCTGGCGGGCCTCGGCGAACGCGATCGCCTTGGCGGCCATTACGTGCCCTAGCGGACCGCCGAGCACCATCGGGCAGCCCTTGTCCACGAACGGGGCGTACTCCTGCGTGCAGAGCACGAACCCGCCGCGCGGTCCGCGCAGCGACTTGTGCGTGGTCGACGTGACGACGTGGGCGTGCGGCACCGGGTTGAGGTCGCCGGTGAGCACGCCGCCCGCGACGAGGCCCGCGAAGTGGGCCATGTCGACCATGAAGGTGGCGCCGACCTCGTCGGCGATCTCGCGGAGGATGCGGAAGTTCGGGGTGCGCGGATAGGCGGAATACCCGGCGAGCAGGATCAGCGGCTTGAACTCGCGCGCCTGGGCGCGGAGCGCGTCGTAGTCGATCAGGCCTGTCTCGGGATCGGTCCCGTAACTGGCCTGGTCGAAGAGCTTGCCCGAGATGTTCGGCCGGAAGCCGTGCGTGAGGTGCCCGCCCGCGTCCAGCGACATCCCGAGCATGCGCTGGTTGTTGAACGCGTGCCGCAGCCGCTGCCAGTCGGCCTCGGTGAGCTCGTTCACCTGGCGGACGCCGGCCTCCGCGAGCGCGGGCTCTTCGACTCGCTTGGCCAGGATCGCCCAGAAGGCCACCAGGTTGGCGTCGATGCCGGAGTGCGGCTGGACGTAGGCGTGGTCCGCGCCGAACAGGGCCTTGGCGTGGTTGGCCGCGATCGACTCGACCTTGTCCACGAACTCGCAGCCCGCGTAGAAGCGCTGACCGATAGTGCCTTCGGCGTACTTGTCCGACAGCCAGTTGCCCATCGCCAGCAGCACCGCGGGCGAGGCGTAGTTCTCGGACGCGATCAGCTTGAGCTGGCGCCGCTGTGACGCGAGTTCGCCGACGATGGCGGCGGCGACATCGGGCTCGGCGGCCGCGATGGTCTCCAGCGCCGCGGTGTAGGCGGCCGCGGCGGACTTGGACTCGGTGGCGGCGGGTGACTGCGGCACTTCGCTGGCCGTGTTACTCATGAATGGGCTCCTCGGAGGCGACATCAACGTATTCGATGATCGCCCAGGCGCGCGGCTGATACCCCGGCCGCGGCCGGGGTGGCCGCTCCCCGGTGGTGCTCCACCCAAACGCCAGTCACGGCCCGCTCTAACCGTAGTGCTCCCCCGCCGCCCGGCACAAACCCGATTCGCCGACCGCCCGCGATGCCGATCGCCGCGGCAGGCGGTCACTAGCTCACGCTCACCCCGGCATCGTCACTCAGGGGCGCGGCCGGCGCGGAGGAGGCCGTAGGTGACGGCATCCTCGAGCGCGTGCCACGACGCCGCGATGATGTTCTCGTCCACCCCGACCGTGGACCAGGATTCGCCCGTGCCGTCGCCGGACTCGATGAGCACGCGGGTGATCGCGCCAGTGCCGTGCGAGCCCTCGAGGATGCGGACCTTGAAGTCGGTCAGCTCCAGGTCCGCCAGCTCAGGGAACGCCTGCTCGAGCGCGGTCCGCAGCGCCTTGTCGAGCGCGTTGACCGGGCCGTTGCCCTCGCCCACCGCGACCACGCGCTCCCCCTTGGCCTCCAGGCGGACCGTCGCCTCACTTGTCGCCGCGCCGCCGGCCCGCTGCTCCACGATGACCCGCCAGGACTCGACGGTGAAATGCCTGCGCCGGGAACCGGCGAGCTCGTCGCGAAGCAGGAGCTCGAACGACGCGTCCGCGGCCTCGAAGGAGTAGCCGCGCGCCTCCATCTCCTTGACCTTGTCCGTGACGCGACCGATCGTCTCCTTCTCGCCGGACAGGTCGTAGCCGAGCTCGCGGCCCTTCAGCTCGACGGACGCGCGGCCTGCCATGTCCGAGACGAGCATGCGCATGTCGTTGCCGATTTCCTCGGGGTCGACGTGCTGGTAGAGCATCGGGTCGATGCGGACCGCGCTCGCGTGCAGGCCGGCCTTGTGCGCGAACGCGCTCAGCCCGACATACGGCTGGTGGGTGTCCGGCGTGACGTTCGTGACCTCGCTGATCGCGTGCGCGATCCGCGCCATTTCCCTGATTCCGTCTCCATCGAGGACGATCTTGCCTTTTTTCAGCTGCAGGCCGGCCACGACGGAGAAGAGGTTCGCGTTGCCGGACCGTTCCCCGTAGCCGTTCGCGGTCCCCTGGACGTGGGTAACGCCCGCCTGCACGGCGACGAGGGAGTTCGCGACTGCGCAGCCGGTGTCGTCGTGGCAGTGGATGCCAAGGCGTGCTTGTGTTTTCTGGAAAACGTCGTTGATGACGTCGCCCAGTTCTGTCGGCAGCATACCGCCGTTGGTGTCGCAGAGCGCGATCACGTCCGCGCCGTTCTCCGCGGCCACGCGGACGCATTCGAGCGCGTAATCCGGGTTCGAGCGGTAGCCGTCGAAGAAGTGCTCGGCGTCGAGGAAAACGCGCTGGCCGTTCTCGCGCAGGTGACGGACGGTGTCGCCGATCATCGCGAGGTTCTCCTCCAGCGTGGTCCGCAGCGCCAAATCCACGTGGCGGTCATGGCTCTTGGCCACCAGGGTGACGACCCGCGCCCCCGACTCGCGGAGGGCGGCCACCTGCGGATCGTCGGCGGCCCTGACACCGGCTTTCCTCGTCGAGCCGAACGCCGCCAACTGCGCGTGCTCCAGATCGAGCTCGGTGCGGGCGCGACGGAAGAACTCGGTGTCCTTCGGGATGGCGCCGGGCCAGCCGCCCTCGATGAAACCCACGCCGAGCCGGTCGAGGTGCCGTGCGATCACCAGCTTGTCCGCGACGGTGAGGTTCAGGCCCTCCTGCTGCGCACCGTCGCGCAAGGTGGTGTCATACACGTGGAACTGGTCGTCGGGCATCGCTTTGCCTCGATTCTTCCGGATTCATGATTTATGACGTGCCGCCGCGCAAAGAAAAAGACCCCTCGCGGAACGCGAGAGGTCTGCGCGTCGGCACCGGGCCAGCTTTTCTCATTTGCTGACCGCGCCTAGAGCAATGCTTGCCACATGGCCTAGGAGCCGACGCGCCTGCCAATAATAATCAGGCCGGACGTCACAAGCTCAAGTCTGCCACATATTCCGGCTCGATGGCGCCACCGATCCAATAGATCTGGCTCGGTGGCGCCATCGATCCGGGAACGGAATCCGATGGGCCGCTGCATGCGGACCTCGGCTACGCCACCATGCGGACCCGGCTACGCCACCTTGTGGACCCAGCCGAACGGGTCCGGCTTGTGGCCGTACTGGACGCCGACCAGTTCGGACCGCAGCCGCTGGGAGACCGGACCAGGCTTACCGGAGCCGATCGTCCAGCCGCCTGAGGCGCCAAGAACCGAGCCGACCGGCGTGATGACCGCGGCGGTGCCGCACGCGAACACCTCGGTGATCTCACCGGACTCGCATCCCGAACGCCACGACGACACCGAGATCCGCCCCTCAGACGCCGGAATCCCGAGCGTCGGCCCGAGGCGGAGCAGTGAGTCGCGGGTGATCCCCGGCAGAAGCGAGCCGGTCAGGGACGGCGTCATGATCCGGGCCGACGAGCCCGACCCGTACACGAAGTACAGGTTCATGCCGCCCATCTCCTCGATCCACTCGTGCGACGCCGCATCGAGCCAGACGACCTGGTCGCAGCCCTCGTCCACCGCCTGCTGCTGTGCGGCGAACGCGGCCGCGTAGTTCCCGCCGCACTTGACCGCCCCGGTGCCGCCCGGTGCCGCCCGCGTGTAGTCCTCCGACAGCCAGACCTTGACCGCCGCGGCCGCACCGAAGTACGCGCCCGCCGGCGAGGCGATCACGCAGAACAGGTATTCCGACGACGGGTAGTTGACGCCAAGCCCGGGCTGCGTGGCGATCATGAACGGCCGCAGGTAGAGCGAGTTGCCCTCGCCGGAGGGAATCCAGTCCCGGTCCTGCGACACGAGCAGTTCGAGCGCGCGCAGGAACGCGGATTCCGGCAGTTCCGGCATCGCCATCCGGCGGGCACCGGCGTTGAACCGTGCCGCGTTCGCCTGCGGCCGGAACATGACGATGGACCCGCTGTCCTGGCGGTAGGCCTTGAGCCCCTCGAAAAGCTCCTGCCCGTAGTGGAACACGGAGGTGGCCGGGTCGAGCGTGAACGGGCCGTACGGCTCAAGCTTGCCGTCGTGCCAGCCACGCTCGGCCGACCAGCGCAGCGTGATCATGTGATCGGTAAAGACCTGACCGAACCCCGGCGCCGCCAGAATCCGCTCTCGCTCGGCGGCTGGCACCCTGGAACGGGACGGGCGGATCTCGAAGTCGATCTCGGTGTCGGGGCTGGCGGTCATGGCAATTTAGTCCTTTCGTGGTTGCATCAGGATGAGTCGGTGTCTGGGTAAAACCGCCGCTATCCGGATACTCGCTCGGCTATGTCCGAGCCAACCTCCACGGTAGACCTTTTCGTCGGCTGACCTTGGCGCCCAGCCAGGTCATCGGCCACGGCGGCCTCGATCCGGGTAGCTTCCTCCGCGTGACCGAGATGACTAAGGAGCAGCGCCGCGGACAGGATCGCGGCGGTCGGATCGGCCTTCGACTGCCCGGCGATGTCCGGCGCGGACCCGTGGACCGGCTCGAACATCGACGGGGTCATCTTCTGCGGGTTCACGTTCCCGCTCGCCGCCAGCCCGATGCCGCCCGCGATCGCCGCGCCCAGGTCGGTGATGATGTCGCCGAACAGGTTGTCCGTGACGATGACGTCGAACCGCTCCGGCTGCGTCACGAAGAACATCGCCGCCGCGTCCACGTGCTGGTATTCGACGGAGATCTCGGGGAACTCCTTGGCCAGCTCGTCCACCGTCCGCCGCCACAGGTCGCCCGCGTACGTGAGCACGTTCGTCTTGTGCACCAGCGTCAGGTTGCGCCGCGGCCGCGACTGGGCGACGGTGAACGCGTACCGCGCCACCCGCTCCACGCCGAACGCCGTGTTGTAGCTCTCCTGCGTCGCGATCTCGTGCGGCGTCCCGCGTCGCATCACGCCGCCAGCGCCGGTGTACGGGCCCTCGGTACCCTCGCGGACGACGATCATGTCGATCGACTCCGGCGAGCCCGCCGCGAGCGGCGACGCCACACCCGGGAACAGCTTGACCGGCCGCAGGTTCACGTAATGGTCGAGCTCGAACCGCAGCCGCAGGAGCAGTCCGCGCTCCAGCACGCCGCTGGGCACGGACGGGTCGCCGATCGCGCCGAGGATGATCGCGTCGTGCCCGCGGATCTCCTCGAGCACCGTGTCGGGGAGCGTCTCGCCGGTGCGGTGCCAGCGCCTGGCACCCAGATCGTAATCGGTCGTTTCGAAGCTGAGAGCCGGCGCCGCCGCGCGGAGCACCTTGAGAGCCTCGGCCGTCACCTCGGGGCCGATGCCGTCGCCGCCGATGACGGCGAGCTTCACTGAAGACATTCCAGAACCTTACTGAGCCTCGTAACTATGGGGATGGCCCTGAGCGTCCCCGCCGTTGTCCCTGCGGTCGAGCGCGAACTGCAACGCCTCGGAGAATTCAGAACCAGATTCCCCCGGACGGACGCCTGAGCCTCCGTCGGACAGGACTGTCTCGTCGTACGCGTACATGTCGTACACGACTTTCCCCTCGTCTCACTCCTCGTCGGACAGCCAGCTCATCAGCGGTCGCAGTTTGGCGCCGACCTGCTCTATCTGGTCGGACTGCTCCGCCTCGCGGCGCTTGAGGAAGTTCGGCTTCCCCGCGTCGAACTCCTCGACCAGTTCGCGGGCGAACGTACCGTCCTGGATCTCGCCGAGGATCTTGCGCATCTCGGCCCGGGTTGAGTCGGTGATAAGGCGCGGGCCGCGGGTGTAGCCGCCGTATTCGGCCGTGTCGGAGCAGGACCAGTACATCTTTGAGATGCCGCCCTCGTACATCAGGTCCACGATGAGCTTCATCTCGTGCAGGCACTCGAAGTACGCGGCCTCCGGCTGGTAGCCGGCCTCGACGAGCGTGGCGAACCCGGCCTTGATCAGCTCGGAGACGCCGCCGCAGAGCACCGCCTGCTCGCCGAAGAGGTCGGTCTCCGTCTCCTCGGTGAACGTGGTCTTCAGCGCCGCGGCCCGGGTGCCGCCGATGGCCTTGGCGTAGGAGAGGGTGAGCGGCCACGCGTTGCCGGACGCGTCCTGCTCGACGGCGACCAGCACGGGCACGCCCCGGCCCTCGGCGAACTGACGGCGGACCAGGTGGCCCGGGCCCTTCGGCGCGACCATGCACACGTCCACGTTGGCCGGCGGCTTGATCAGGCCATAGCGGATGTTGAGGCCGTGCGCGAAGAACAGCGCGTCACCCTCGACAAGGGAAGGCGCGATTGCCTCGGCGTAGAGGGAGCGCTGGAGGTCGTCCGGGATCAGCACCATGATCAGGTCGGCTTCCTCGCACGCCTCGGCCGGAGTGACGACGCGCAGGCCGTCGCTCTCGGCCCTCTCGCGGCTCTTCGAGCCCTCCGGCAGGCCGACTCGCACGTCAACACCGGAGTCACGCAGCGAAAGGGCATGCGCGTGCCCCTGGCTGCCGTAGCCGAGGACAGCGACGTGCCGCCGCTGGATAAGCGAAAGGTCAGCACTGTCGTCGTAGAAGATCTCTGCCACTGGAATACGTCTCCTTATGTGATAGCCCGGGGGACGACCCCCAGGAGCATGTGCTAGCCCGGGAGGACGACCCCCGGGAGCCCCCCGGCTGCGCGGCCGATGACGCTAGGCGCGCGGGCCGCAACTCGGCGCACGGGCCGCGTAACCCGCATGGACCGCGGCGCGCACGCTCGGGCGCCAAGCGGCCTCCCGGGCAGCACCGGGGATTATTAATTATGTTTTGTCGATTTTTGTTTAGGCGGATTTTTCGAGAGGGCGGAGCGTACGGTCGGTGATCGACCGGCCGCCGCGGCCCACGGCGATCGTGCCGGACTGCACCAGTTCCTTGATGCCGAACGGCTCCAGGACCCGTACCAGGGCCTCCAGTTTGTCGGTGCCGCCGGTCGCCTCGACGGTCACCGCGTCGAGCGCCACGTCCACGACGTGGGCGCGGAAAAGCTCGACGGTCTCCAGCACCTTCGACCGGGTGTCGGCGTCGGCGCGGATCTTGATAAGCACGAGCTCGCGCTGCACCGCTTGTGACGGTTCGAGCTCGACGATCTTCAGCACGTTGACCAGCTTGTTGAGCTGCTTCGTGACCTGCTCGAGAGGGTGTTCCTCGCAGTTCACGACGATCGTCATGCGGGAGATCTCCTCGTGCTCGGTCGGACCGACCGCGAGGGAGTCGATGTTGAATCCGCGCCGCGCGAAGAGGGCGGCGATGCGGACCAGGACCGCGGGCTTGTTCTCCACCAGCACGGAGAGGGTGTGGTTCGTCATTCCGGGTCAGCCTCCCACTGGGGCGCGAGCCCGCGCGCGTACTTGATGTCGTCGTTGCTTGTGCCGGCCGCGACCATGGGCCACACCATAGCGTCCTGGTGTACGACGAAGTCGATCACCACCGGCCGGTCGTTGATGGACATCGCCTGCTCGATGATCGCGTCGACGTCCTCCTTGCGCTCGCAGCGCAGGCCAACGCAGTCGTAGGCCTCGGCCAGCTTTACGAAGTCGGGGACACGAGTGCCCTTGAGCTCCGTCTTCTTCTCGCACAGGTTCGTGTTGGAATACCGCTCGTTGTAGAAGAGCGTCTGCCACTGCCGGACCATGCCGAGGTTACCGTTGTTGATGACCGCGACCTTGATCGGGATGCCCTCGATCGAGCAGGTGGCGAGTTCCTGGTTGGTCATCTGGAAGCAACCGTCCCCGTCGATCGCCCACACGCTCGTGGACGGCAGGCCGACCTTGGCACCCATCGCGGCGGGGACCGCGTATCCCATGGTGCCCGCGCCGCCGGAGTTGATCCAGGTCCGCGGGTTCTCGTAGTCGATGAACTGCGCGGCCCACATCTGATGCTGACCGACGCCCGCGACGTACACCGAGTCCGGGCCTGCGAGCTTGCCGATCCGCTCGATGACGTACTGCGGCGCCAGGCTGCCGTCCTCCGGCTCGTCGTAGCCGAGCGGGTACGTGTCCTTCAGGTTCCGCAGATGCGTCCACCATTCGGCCGTGTCGCCGACGCGGCCGCCCGCGTGCTCTTGCTGGACGGCGACGATGAGGTCGGAGATGACATCCTTGCAGTCGCCGACGATCGGGACGTCGGCACGGCGGTTCTTGGAGATCTCGGCCGGGTCGATGTCCGCGTGCACGATCCGCGCGTCAGGCGCGAATGAGTCGAGCTTCCCGGTCACCCGGTCGTCGAACCTGGCGCCGAGCGTGACGAGCAGGTCCGCCTTCTGGAGCGCGCCGACCGCCGCGACGGTGCCGTGCATGCCGGGCATGCCCAGGTGCTGCGGGTGGCTGTCCGGGAACGCGCCGCGCGCCATCAGCGTGGTGACGACCGGCATGTTCGTCAGCTCGGCGAGCCGGCGCAGTTCGTCCGCCGCGCTGGCCTTGATGACGCCGCCGCCCACGTACAGTACGGGCTTGCGCGCCTCGGTGATCATCTTTGCCGCCTCGCGGACCTGGCGGGCATGCGGCTTGGTCACGGGGTGATAGCCGGGCAGGTCGTACGGGACCGGCCAGGTGAACTCGGTGGTCGCTTGCATCGCGTCCTTGGCGATGTCCACGAGCACCGGGCCGGGCCTGCCTGTGGATGCCAGGTGGAAAGCCTCGCCGACGGTCCGCGCGATGTCCTCTGCCTCGGTCACGAGGAAGTTGTGCTTGGTGATCGGCAGCGTGATCCCGGAGATGTCCGCTTCCTGGAAGCCGTCCGTGCCGATGAGGTTCGTGGAGACCTGGCCTGTGATCGCTACCACCGGCACGGAGTCCATGTACGCGTCGGCGAGGGGGGTGACAAGGTTCGTGGCACCAGGGCCACTGGTCGCCATGCACACGCCGACACGGCCCGTCGCCTGGGCGTATCCGGTCGCGGCGTGCCCGGCACCCTGCTCGTGGCGCACGAGGATGTGACGGATCTTGTCCGAGTCCAGTAGCGGGTCGTACGCCGGGAGTACAGCGCCGCCCGGGATCCCGAAGACGACATCGGCGCCAACGTTCTCGAGGGCGAGGATGAGCGCCTGCGCGCCCGTGACCTTCATCTTCGTGGTGTTCGGGGCGGGATGCACGCCTCCGTGCGGTGTCTGGTGCGACGCCGGAACGGCGGAGTTCGGCGCGGCGTCGGGAGCGCTGCGGAGCGCGCCCGGCTTGGCTGCCTGACCGCCCGTGTGGGGGTGGCTTGTGCCTTCAGCACCGCTCTGGGCGGCACCGCTCTGGGCGACACTGCCCTGGGCGGCAGGCCCCGCGGCGGCAATGCCCGCGGCGGTGGTCTCCGCTTCGGGGCGCGCCGGCGCCGGAATGCCCGCGGCCGCGCGCGCCGCGATGTCAAGCGGCGTTGGGCTGGGGTGGGATTTTGCGGCTGTCTGGTCCGCCTGCCCAGAGGCAGCGTGCGCCTTCGGTTGGGTCGGGCTCGTCTGCTCGGTCATCGGGTGGCTTCCTTGTCACATCGTGCGCGGGTGTACGGCATTAAAAAACCCCTCGTGCCAGTGGCAGTCGAGGGGCGCGCGCAGAAGCTGGGCTGGTCAGCTCGCTGCGCGCCAGCCAAGTACTACGAGGATGAGGTTCCGCTTCACGGTTACACCCTCACGCACGGCACGCCCTCGTGTCAAATCCCCGACGATTTTGTCTCACATTCTGAGACGCATTGTCCAGGAAAATCCCTTTGGAGCGCGCGCGTGGAGACGGCAAGCGCCAGGAGCAACGTGGGGCGGTGACGATCATTCTCCCCGACGAGGGCACGGGGCCCGCTACGCCGCGGGGACGCCTGGTTTGCGCGGGTTCCCGCGGGAGTTTCCGGTGGAGGTCCTGATCAGGGCTTCCACTCCAGGCGCGGCCATCGGCCTGGCTACCAGGAAACCTTGTCCGTAGCCGCAGCCCATCTCCCGCAGCTCGGCCAGCTGGTGCGGCTGCTCGATGCCCTCGGCGACCACGTCAATGCCTAGATCCCGCCCGACCTGCACGATCGTCTTGGTCAGCATCGTCACAGTCGGGTCGTTGCCCAGTCCGGCGACGAAGGACGGGTCGATCTTGATGATGTCGACCGGGAGCTGGCGCAGGTGCGCCAGGGAGGCGTAGCCGATGCCGAAGTCGTCGATTGCCAGCCGGACGCCGAGCTCACGCAGCTCGGCGAGACGACGCGTGACGAGCCCCGCATCCTCGACGAGGACCCGCTCGTTCACCTCGACGGTGAGGGCGGCCGGCGGGAGGCCGGATTCCGCGAGCGCGGCCGCCACCCGGGAGACCGCCTGGTGCGCGTTCAGCTGGCGCCGCGAGAGGTTCACTGACACCCCGACGTCCCAGTCCGCCGCGCGCCACGCCGCCCCCTGGGCGCAGGCGCGCCCCAGGACCCACTCACCGAGCGCCACGATCGCGCCGGACTCCTCGGCGACCGCGAGAAACTCCCGCGGCTTGACGAGTTCGTCACCGCGGTGCCAGCGCACGAGTGCCTCGGCACTGGTCACGCGCGACGTGGCAAGCTCCACCACCGGCTGGTACTGCAAGGTCAGCTCGTCCCTGTACAGCGCGCGCTGAAGGTCACTGGCCAGGCCGAGGCGCCGGACCACGTCATCGTGCATGTGCGCCGCGTAGATCTCCACCCGGCCGCCACCGCTGTCCTTGGCCCTCGCCATGGCCACGTCGGCGTTCCGCAGCAGCAGGTCCGCCGGGTTCCCGTCCGCGAGCGCGACGCCGACGCTGGCGGTCAGCCCGATCTCCCGGTCGGCCGCGCGGAACGGCTCGGCCGCTACCGCCCCGACGAGCCGCTCGGCGAGTTCGCTGACCTCCTGCTCGCCGGCCACGTTCTCCATGATCACCGCGAACTCGTCGCTGCCCCAGCGCGCCACTGTGCCGTGCGCCGGGACTACGGCCCGGATCCGCCGTGCGGCCTGCGCGAGCACAAGGTCGCCGGCACCGTGCCCGACCAGATCGTTCACGGCGGTGAAGCCGTCCAGGTCGAGGAAGATAACGCCCGCTGTGCCGGGGACTTCCCCCTCGTCCGCGGCAGCGTCCGCACAGGCGGTTTCATCGCCCGCGGCGCCTTCCCGGACAGAGCCTGCCCGGGAAGAGCCTTCCCTCGCAGAGCTCTCTACGGCGCCGAGCGCGTCGCGTACCCGGTCCTCCACGTACGCCCGGTTGGGCAGGCCAGTCAGCCCGTCGTGGAAGGTCAGGTGATTCACTTGCTGGCGCAGCGCCACCTGGTCGCTCACGTCCCTGACGGTCAGCAGCATCAGCGCGGGCTCGCCGGGCATCTGGTACCGGAGCACCGCGCACTCGATGTGCCGCCATGTCCCGTCGGCGGCACGCAGCCGACAGGAGAACCGGCCAGTGTCTTCCCCGGCAGCACGGTCTACCCTCGCGTCTGCGTCTCCCGGGTCTGCGACCCCCTGGCCTGTGACACCCGGTTCTGTGTCTCCCTGGTCTGGGAGATCCGGGTCCGCGTCCCCCGGGTCTGCGACACCCAGGTCCGCGTCCGTCGCGACGGTAAGCGCGCGCCTGATCACCGAAGTGACCGCGGCCAGATCTTCCGGATGCACGAAGTCCGCGAGCGCCTTGCCGGTGAGCTGCTCGCTCGTGTAGCTGAAACCCGCCGCCGGCTGGCTGGCGTCGATGATCGTCCCGTCCAGGTCGCACAGCAGGACGATGTCGCCTGTCCTTACAGCGAGGTCCCGGAGGCTGTTGCCCGATTCTCGCCACATCTTGACCGCTGTGCCGTTCTCCCGGACAAGCGTCAGCATCCGTGCCCCCATCACGAGGACGGCGGCGCCGCCGGCGATGACGAGCGCAAGTCCCGAGGCGGGGGCGCTGGCCAGGCCGTTGACGATGACCACGACAGCCGCGACAGCCGCGGCGAGCGCGGCGATAATGGTCGCCGCGCCCGAACTGGTCACCGGCGCTTTCCGCATGCCGAACGGCCCGCCGGTTCTGCGGTCCGCGGCACCGCCTCTGTGATCTGAGGCTGGCACTCCGTCACGGCGCCAGGGCAGGGCGGAGCCGTCGGCCTTCGGCGCGAGGTGGGCGGCGAGCGCCTCCACCCACGGCGAGGCGCCTAGGAGGCAGGCCGCTACGACGACCGCGACCTGCTCCAGGATGCCCTCCCGGCCGCCGGATAGCCTGGCGCCCACGCCCACGCAGTCCGCGCCCGTCAGCACGAGCAGTGACAGGTACGGCACGAGCAGTCGCTGCCATGCCACCGTGAGCACCGGGAGCATTGCCCCGAGGAGCGCGAGATCGGTGAGCGGATGGAGCAGGTTGAGCAGGAAGATCTCCGGCCGCTCGTCGGAATGGTGGTACTCGTTCCCGAACGCGCCGACCCACCCGATGACAAGAAACGCCACCGCCATCACGTAGCCGTCGGCGAGACCCGCCATCGAGCTCGGCGTCGACCCGGACGCGAGGACCATCATGCCCGCGGCGAGCATGGCGAGCGCGAGCAACGGCGCCACGTCGGCCAGCGACAGCGACCCCGTGGAGCCGCTGAGCTGGCTCGTCTCGACCGTCGACAAGACCAGCCCGATGAGCCAGAACAGGGCGGTCCCGCTCAGCCAGCGATATCCCCTGGCAACCGATCCCCGGTATTTCCTCGCCCCTGCCCAAAGGCTGACAACCGCTCCCGCCGCGGTGACCATGGCAAGGACGTTCACTGTCGGTCCCCCGTGGCATTCAGGTGCAACCGGGGCTCCTTCCGGGGTTGCGCGAGGTGGCGCGCGGCATGGATCTGGTGATGGAGTAGCAAGTTCACTCTACGTACCCGAGATCACGCTTCGGTTGAGGAAGGGCGTCCACCGGGAGACAACTGCGACTACCGGACGACAGACGGTGATCTACTCGCTGCCACCATCCTACGGCCTTGCGGGATGCCGCCATCACCGGCTGTTCTAGACTCCTGAACGCCACTAAAATCGCAAACTTCACCTGGGAGACAGCGAAGTGCATAAGGTCCTCATCGCGAACCGCGGCGAGATCGCGGTCCGGGTGGCACGCGCCTGCCGCGACGCCGGACTGGCGAGTGTCGCCGTGTATGCCGACCCTGACCTGGATGCATTGCATGTCAAGGTCGCCGACGAGGCCTACGCCCTGGGTGGCAGCATCCCCGGTGAAACTTACCTGGACATCGAGAAGATCATCGCGATCGCGAAGCGGTCCGGAGCCGACGCCGTCCACCCTGGCTACGGCTTCCTCGCCGAGAACGCCTCCTTCGCCCAGGCCGTCATCGACGGCGGCCTCACATGGATCGGCCCGCCGCCCTCGGCGATCGAGGCTCTGGGCGACAAGGTGAAGGCCCGCGACATCGCCCGCCGGGTGGGGGCTCCTCTGGCGCCGGGGACAGACGGCACTGTCCGTTCGGTGGAAGAGATTAAGCAGTTCGCCGCCGCCTACGGCCTGCCGATCGCGATCAAGGCCGCCTTCGGCGGCGGCGGGCGCGGGCTGAAAGTGGCAAGGACCGTCGACGAGATCGAGGCGCAGTACGAATCGGCGGTGCGCGAGGCCACCGCGGCCTTCGGCAACGGCGAGTGTTTCGTCGAGCGGTACCTGGACCGGCCGCGGCACGTGGAGACGCAGTGCCTGGCGGACTCCCACGGGAACGTCGTCGTCGTGTCGACCCGGGACTGCTCCCTGCAGCGGCGGCACCAGAAGCTCGTCGAGGAGGCGCCGGCGCCATTCCTGACCGGGGCGCAGGAAAAGCAGCTGTACGACGCGTCGAAGTCGATCCTCCGCGAGGCGGGCTACGTCGGCGCGGGCACGTGCGAGTTCCTGGTCGCGGTCGACGGGACGATCAGCTTCCTCGAAGTGAACACGCGTCTGCAGGTCGAGCACCCGGTCTCCGAAGAAGTCACCGGCCTGGACCTGGTGCGGGAGATGTTCCGGATCGCGGACGGCGAAAAACTCGGCTACGACGACCCGCCTGCGCGCGGTCACTCGATCGAGTTCCGGATCAACGCCGAGGACCCGGCGAAGAACTTCCTGCCCGCCCCCGGCACGATCACCGTGTGGAACCCGCCGTCGGGGCCCGGCGTGCGGCTGGACGCCGGCTACGTCGCCGGGGACACAGTGCCGCAGGCGTACGACTCGCTGATCGGCAAGCTGATCGTCACCGGCGCGTCGCGCGAACAGGCCCTGGAGCGGTCGCGCCGCGCCCTCGCCGAGTTCACCGTGGAGGGCATGCCCACCGTGCTGCCCTTCCACCGCGCGGTGGTGGATGACCCGGCGTTCGCCGGGGAAGAGTTCGGCGTGTACACGCGGTGGATCGAGACCGAGTTCTCGGCCGACCTCCAGCCGCAGGAAGCCGCGGCGTCCGCCGAGTCCGGTACGCGCGAGCGGATGGTCGTGGAGGTCGGCGGGAAAAGGCTGGAAGTCACTGTCCCCGCGACCCTGGCGGTCTCCGCCGCTCACGCCTCTTCCCCCGAACGTTCCATGGCGTCTCGCCCTGTCCGCTCTCGTGCCGGCGGGAGGAAGCAGGCCGCGAGCGGCGACTCCCTCGTGACACCCATGCAGGGCACGATCGTGAAGATCGTCGCCGCGGAAGGTTCCGTCGTGTCGGCCGGGGACACGGTGGTGATACTAGAAGCCATGAAGATGGAGCAGCCGCTGAACGCGCACAAGGACGGCACGGTCACGGCGCTGGCCGTCGAGGTCGGCCAGACCGTCACCGCCGACACGGAGATCTGCAAGATCACGGATTAGGGGCTGATCGCATGGCACGGCTGCCCGGCGATCCGGGGGTCGGGCGATGGCTGCTGTTCGCGGTCGGTTTCCGGCTGCCGCCGGAGAACCGGGAGTGGGTGCGGCACGAACTGACCGACGCGGGCTGGCGGTTCCGGACCTTGCGGCGGCTGTTCGTCCTGCTCATCCCGGTCTGCGCTGGCCTGGCGTTCCTCCCGGGGCCGTCCTGGCTCCGGATCGCGGTGCCAGGGCTCTTGTTCATCTCGAGCGCCGGCACCGTCCTGATCAGCGCCGACGACAACCGCGCCGCCCGCCTGCACCAGCACGACCTCCCCGTCCCCGACGACAAAGACCTCGGCCACCCTCCCCACTAGCCGCACCGCCCTTTGGCCGCGCGCTCCCCCGCTGCGCCGCCCCCGGCGCACCCCCCCGCTGCGCCGCCCCCGGCGCGCTCCCCCGCTGCGCCGCCCCCGGACTTTTATGTGCTCGAATGCGTATTTGAGCACGCTATAGTCGGCCCGAATGCGCTTTTGAGCACTCTGTAGAATGTGCTCAAAAGCGCTTTTGGACACGTTCGACGGTATCTGACAGTGAGACTGGTGTGATGGATGAGGCTGCCGGGCTGATTGCGACGGCCTTGCGAGCCGCAGCGCCGCGGGCCGGGGTCACGCGGATCGTCGCGATCGACGGGAGGTCCGGGGCGGGGAAGACCACGCTCGCCGCGAGACTTGGCCGTCAACTAGACGCGCCCGTTATATCCCTTGAGTACCTATATGGCGGATGGGACGGGCTTGAACGCGGAATCGACCTGCTCGTTGCCGAGGTACTCGAACCGCTCGCGAAGGGCCGGACGGCGCTTATCCCCCGTTACGACTGGATCTCGGGATCATGGGGCGAACCAGCGCCGCTCACCCCGCCGGAACGGCTGATCATCGAGGGAGTCGGTGCCGGGGCACGGCGGGCCGCCAAGCGCGAGAGCATAGTGGTGTGGGTGGAGTCGCCACTGTGCGTTCGGAAGAAAAGGGCTTTTGACCGGGACGGGGAGACCTATGCGTCCTTCTGGGACCGGTGGACGGCTCAGGAGGACGCCATGCTCGCTCGCGAGCGGACACCGGAACGAGCCGATCTGGTCGTCCGGACCTAATCGGCAGCGCGGCTCAAGCCACAACGTGCTTGATTGCGCATTTGACCACGCTAGAGAACGAACCCGAATGCGCATTCGAGCCCGCCAGGGTCGGCCCTTTCGCGCATTCGAGCCCGTTGGGGGCGGGGGCGCCTGGCGGCGGGGGCGGGGGCGCCTGGCGGCGGGGGCGCGGCGGGGGGCGGGGGCGGGGACGGGCGGGGGCGGGGACGCGGCGGGGGCGGGGACGGGCGGCTAGAGGATTTCGTCGGTGGTGAATTCCATGACGTTGCGGGCGGCTTCGGTCAGGCTGCCGGACAGGGATGGGTAGACCGAGAAGGTGTGGGCGATCTGGTCCACGGTCAGGTTCTGCTCCACCGCGATCGAGATCGACAGGATCAGTTCGCTCGCGCGCGGCGCGACCACGACGCCGCCGAGGACTACGCCAGTGCCGGGGCGGGCGAAGAGTTTCACGAAGCCGTGCCGCATGCCCGCCATCTTCGCCCGGGGGTTCCTCGCGAGCGGCATCTTCACCACTCGCGCCTGGACCTGGCCCTTGTCGACGGCTTCCTGTGAGACGCCGACCGAGGCGATTTCCGGGTCGGTGAAGATCGTTGACGCGACGTGGCTCAGCCGGATCGGCTGGACCGCCTCGCCGAGCGCGTGCCACATCGCGATCCGGCCCTGCATCGCCGCCACGGACGCCAGCATGAAGATCCCGGTGCAGTCCCCCGCGGCGTACACGCCCGGCGCGGTCGTCCGCGAGACCCGGTCTACCTCGACGAAACCGCGGCCGTCGACGTTCACGGCCGCCGCTTCCAGCCCGATATCGCTCGTGTTGGGCACCATGCCGACGGTGAGCAGGCAATGGGACCCGCTGATCACCCGGCCGTCGCCAAGCGTGACGTAGACGGAGTCCCCCTTGCGCTTCACCGCCTCGGCGCGCGAGCGGCTGAGGACGGTCATGCCGCGCCGCCTGAACACTTCCTCGATGACGACCGCCGCGTCCTTGTCGTCGTGCGGCAGCACCCGCTCCCGGCTGGATACCAGCGTCACCGCCGAGCCGAGCGCCTGATAGGCGCCGGCGAACTCCGCGCCCGTGACGCCGGAGCCGACGACGATGAGTTCGGTGGGCAGTTCGGCGAGATCGTAGATCTGGCGGCAGGTGAGGATCCGCTCCCCGTCCGTCACGGCGTCGGGAAGCTCTCTCGGTTTCGCGCCCGTGGCAATGAGCACGACGTCCGCCTGGATTTCCCGTCCGGCCGCTTCGATCGTGTGCGGCCCGGTCAGGCGACCCCCGGCCTCGATGATCCTGACGCCTTCTGACGCCACACGCTCGGCTATGTCGTGACTCTGCGCTGCCGCCAGGGCTTTGATGCGCGCGTACAGCGCGGGCGCGTCGACGTCGAGGCCGGGGTTGTCACCGTTCTCCATCTGGAGGCCGAGGGAAGCGGCACGGGTCAGCGACGTCATCGTGGCCGACGACTCGATGAGCGTCTTGGAGGGCACGCAGTCGGCCAGCACGCAAGCGCCGCCGAGGCCCGTGTCGTCTACGACGGTTACTTCCGCGCCGAGTTGGGCGGCTACCAGGGCGGCTTCGTAGCCTCCCGGCCCGCCGCCGAGAACAGCGATGCGTGGACGTGGCAGAGTCACGTTAGCCAAGTATCCCGCACGTTCGGTCCAACGCGCGCGCCGGGCCGGGCATCGACGCCGTACGCTTAGGCAACGTGGCACTATACGCCGCTTACGGCAGCAACATGGATCCGGCGCAGATGTCCCAGCGCTGCCCGCACTCCCCGCAGCGGGGCACCGGGTGGCTAGAGGGCTGGCGCCTGACTTTCGGTGGCGAGGACATCGGCTGGGACGGTGCCCTCACTACAGTGGTGGAAGACCCGGACGAGCGAGTATTCGTCGTGCTCTACGACGTTCCCGAGGGTGACGAGAAGGAACTCGACACCTGGGACGGCGTGACGCTCGGCTACTACCGCAAGCTCAAGGTCCGGGTCCAGACGCTCGACGGGGACGCGCTCGCCTGGCTGTACGTGCTCGACGCTTACGAGGGCGGGCTGCCGTCGGCACGGCACGTGTCCATCCTCATAAACGCGGCGATCAAGGCAGGCGCGCCAGCCGACTACGTGGACTGGCTCCGTGCCCGCCCGTCGGACCCGTAACCAGGGACTCAGGCGGAGATCGCGATGACAAGCGCGAGCGCCGGGATGACGATCGCCGCGACAGCCGGCCAGTGCCAGGCGCTCACAAGCGGCCTGGCTTCTGGCCGGGCGAGCGCCCGGGACTCGTCGGCGCGAGCGATGATCGCGGCGACGAGTCGTTCGGAGTCGTTCGGTTCGGTAGCGGTCCTGGCCACGGCGGCGGCCCCTGTCGGGTCACCGTAGCCGCGCGTGGCCGGGTCGCGGCGACGGGACCGGGTCATGCGCTGGGCCCGCATCTGCGCCACGTCCTGCCTGCGCCGCGACGAGTAGATCGCCCATGCGTAGATCGCCCTGCGCCGCCCTTCGCAGCGCACGCGGACGAGTTCGCCCGCCTCGGCGCCCGCCACCGCGCTCCAGCCGATGTGGTGGTCGCGCAGCGGGTTCACGATCGTCAGTGCTTCGTCATCGGCGACCACCCGGGGCCGCTGGACGGTCGCGTACATCACGCCGGTCACGAGGACAAGGATCAGCGCCGCCACCAGCGAGACGTGGTCGTGTCCCTGCACGGCGAGGTCAACGAGGTTGCCGACGGCGAACAGGACCCATATCCACCACACGACGATAGCGACAGGAGACCGGAACACCTGCCTGCTGGTCCCGTCCCGCCCGCTCGCCGCTGCCTGGTTTTGGTGCGTCCTCAACGTTCTCCCTCGCGGTGCCGGCTCATCCCGGCTTCAGTCTCGCTCTACTGTATGTATGAAGCCAGGGCAGGCGGTAAGTCCCCGGCGGGCTCGGGAAGGACGAACCGGTCTTCGGCGAACTCCGCGACGAGGGCGTCGACCACACCGTTCAGGTCGCCGCGGGCGCGGGCGGCCCGCTGCCGCTCGTAGGACGCGCCTCCCTGGAGAACCTCATCGGCGACGGCGAGTTCGTCGGCGCAGCCGAGCCGCCACGCCATCGGCTCCAGTTCGCGCAGCAATTCGTAGATGTCGTCCCGCAGCGGCGCCGTCGTCCCCCGGTCGTCGGTGATGACCATGGCGTCCAGGCCATAGCGCACCGCGCGCCATTTGTTGTCCCGCAGCACCCATTCGGGCCGGGACGGCAACCCGTATCCGCGGTTCAGCTGGGTGTCAAGCTGGTGGACCAGGCACTGGGCGAGCGCGGCCAGCATGCCGATCTCACGGGATGTCGGCACCGCGTCGCAGATCCGGATCTCCACCGTCCCGTAATCCGGGTGGGGGCGGACGTCCCACCACACCTCCTTGATCGTCCGGATGGCGCCGGCCCGGATCTGGGCGTTCATGAACTCCTCGAAGTCCTTCCAGGCTGGCAGCAACGGCGGCGGGCCAGTATTGGGCAGGGCACCGAATACCACCGACCTGGCCGACGCGAGGCCAGTGTCGTGGCCGCTCCAGAACGGGCTGGATGCGGTCAGCCCGAGGAAATGCGGGATATAGGTCGCGAGGGCGTTGATGATCTGCATCGCCCGGTCGCCGTCACGCAGGCCCACGTGCACCTGTGCCGCGCAGATCTCGAGCTTGCGGGCGGGCCACTGGAGCCGCTCAAGCAGTTCGTAGTAGCGCTGGCTCGGGGCCGTCTTCGCGTCGCGCCAGTCGCTCATCGGATGGGTCCCGCAGGCGGCCAGCACGATCCCGTGCGGTTGCGCGGCACGCTGCAGTTCCTTGACCGTCACGGCAAGGTCGGCGACTGCCTCGGCAACGGTGCCGCAGATCCCGGTGACGACCTCAACAGTGGACTGCATCAGCTCGTGCTTCAGCTTGGGATGCTCACCGGATTCCGTCAGCCCGTCCAGCGCGGCCAGCACGGTCGCGGCGTCCTGGCGGAGCATCCGGGTCTCGGGATCAACGAGCTGAACTTCCCACTCGATCCCGAGGGTCGGCCCCTGAGACGGATTCCACTCGATCGACATGTGTTCCTCCGCGGCGGAAAGATAGGCGAAATATGCGCCTAAGTATCGATTTCCCGCCGTGCACGATTGAACCAGGTCAACGTCGGATATGCCGCCAGCAGATCGTTACCTCATCGCGGGAAGGCCGCCGCGCTCGCGGACTTCGGCCATCGTCTGGAGCGCGATGGCACGGGCACGGCCGGCGCCGTCCGCGAGCACCTTATCCAGGCTGTCTGGGTCCGCGAGGATTTTCGCGGTTCGCTCCCTGATCGGCGCGAAAGTGCCCACGACAGTCTCGGCCAGTTCCTTCTTGAACGTCCCGTAGCCGGAATTGCCGTACCGCGCGGCGATGTCGTCGGCCGGTTCGCCCGTCAGCGCGGAGTAGATCCGCAGCAGGTTGGTGACGCCGGGCTTGTTCTCCTCATCGGCACGGACCTCGGACTCCGCGTCAGTCACCGCCCGGGCGATCTTCTTCCTGATCGCGCCCGGCTCGTCGAGCAGGTCGATGATGCCCTGCGGCGAGGAAGCCGACTTGCTCATCTTGCTCGTCGGGTCCTGGAGATCGGTGATCTTCGCGACCGCTGGGAGGATGTATGCGTCCGGAACCGTGAACGTCTGGCCGAAGCGGTGGTTGAAACGCTGGGCGAGGGTCCGCGACAGTTCCAGGTGCTGCCGCTGGTCTTCGCCGACTGGCACCTCGTCGGCGTTGTAGAGCAGGATGTCGGCCGCCTGGAGGATCGGATAGGTGAACAGGCCGACGGACGCCTGCTCGGCGCCGCCCTTGGCCGACTTGTCCTTGAACTGCGTCATCCGGCTCGCCTCGCCGAAGCCGGTGAGGCAACCGAGGATCCAGTTCAGTTCCGCATGCTCGGGCACCTGGCTCTGCACGAACAGGATGCTCCGCTCCGGGTCGATCCCGGCTCCCAGCAACTGCGCCGCGGCCACGCGGATGCGCCGCCGCAGCGTTTCCGGGTCGTACTGCACAGTGATCGCGTGCAGGTCCACCACGCAGTAAATGGTTTCGCGGCTCTCCTGCAAGTCGACCCACTGCCGGACAGCACCGAGGTAGTTGCCCAGGTGGAACGAATCTGCGGTCGGCTGGATGCCGGAGAAGACGCGACGAGTGCCCATAGCCCGAAGTTTAGTGGTCAGGGGCTGCGGACAATCACCAGCGTCGTTCGGGGGAATGGTCTTAGCGGGGACGGGGGGCGGGCGGCGTGACGACGACCTCGACGCGCTGGAACTCCTTGAGATCCGTGTACCCGGAAGTCGCCATCGTGCGGCGCAGCGCCCCCATCAGGTTCATCGAGCCGTCCGGGACGGTCGACGGGCCGTGCAGGATCTGCTCCAGCGTTCCTATCGTGCCGACGTGGAGGCGGTTCCCGCGCGGCAGTTCCGGGTGGTTGGCCTCGCTGCCCCAGTGGTAACCGCGGCCGGGCGCCTGGGTGGCGCGAGCCAGCGGTGAGCCGACCATGACCGCGTCGGCGCCTAGCGCGAGGGCCTTAGCGATGTCGCCGCTGCGGGTCATCGACCCGTCGGCGATGACATGCACGTAGCGGCCGCCCGACTCGTCGAGGTAGTCGCGGCGGGCCGCCGCGACATCGGAGATCGCGGTGGCCATCGGGATCGCGACGCCGAGAACCGCGGTCGTCGTGTGGCCGGAGCCGCCGCCGAAGCCGACGAGCACGCCGGCCGCGCCCGTGCGCATCAAGTGCAGCGCGGCGGTGTAGGTGGCGGCGCCGCCGACGATCACCGGGATGTCGAGTTCGTAGATGAACTGCTTGAGGTTGAGCGGCTCGGCCCGTCCCGAGACGTGCTCCGCCGAGACCGTCGTGCCGCGGATGACGAAAATGTCCGCTCCGGCGTCAACTACCGCCTTGTAGTGGCGGGCGGTCTTCTGCGGGGACAGGCGGGCCGCGGTGATGACGCCGGCGCTGGAGATCTCCTCGATGCGGCGGCCGATCAGTTCCTCCTTGATCGGCTCGGCGTAGATCTCCTGGAGCCGCCGGGTGGCGTTCTCCTCGTCGAGTTCCGCGGCCTCGGCGAGCAGGGGCTCGGGATCGCTGAACCGGGTCCACAGGCCCTCGAGGTCGAGCACCCCGAGACCGCCCTGCTGCCCCATGGCGATCGCCGTGGCCGGCGAGACGACGCTGTCCATCGGACAGGCGACGAGCGGCAGGTCGAAGCGGTAGGCGTCAATCTGCCAGGCGATCGACACCTCTTCGGGGTCACGGGTCCGCCGTGCCGGCACGATGCCGATCTCGTCGAGCGCGTACGCGCGGCGTCCGGTCTTGCCCCGGCCGATCTCGATGTCTGTCACTGGTTACTTCCCGCTCGTGCTTCCGGCCCCAGACCTACTTACGACCGCTGCTGTCTTACGACCACTGATCATTTACGACTGTAGTTCGGCGCTTCTACCACCATCTGCACGTCGTGCGGATGGCTTTCCTTAAGCCCGGCCGAGGTGATCTGGATGAACTGGGCCTCCTTCAGGTCCGCGATGGTCCGCGACCCGCAGTATCCCATGGACGCCCGGAGCCCGCCCACTAGCTGATCGGCGACCGCGGCGAGCGGACCGCGATAGGGGACCTGTCCCTCGATGCCCTCCGGCACCAGCTTGTCCTCGCGCAGCACATCGTCCTGGAAGTAGCGGTCCTTGGAGTAGGACTTGCCGCGCTCGCGGTTGCGCATCGCGCCGAGCGAGCCCATGCCCCGGTATAGCTTGTACTGCTTGCCGTTCATGAAGACCATCTCGCCCGGCGTCTCCTCGCAGCCGGCGAGCAGGCTGCCGAGCATGACGGTGTCCGCGCCCGCCGCGATCGCCTTGGCGATATCTCCGCTGTACTGAACGCCGCCGTCCCCGATGACCGGGATGCCCGCGGGCTTGGCCGCCTTGGCCGCCTCGTAGATCGCGGTGATCTGCGGAACGCCGACGCCGGCGACCACTCGCGTGGTGCAGATCGAGCCAGGGCCGACACCCACCTTCACGCCGTCCGCGCCGGCGTCGATGAGCGCCTGCGCCCCTGCGCGCGTGGCCACGTTGCCGCCGATGACCTCGATGTCCGCGTTAGCCTTGACCTGACGGATCATGTCCAGAACGGACTGCGCGTGACCGTGTGCCGTGTCGACGACGAGGAAGTCCACGCCCGCGTCCAGCAGGGCCTGCGCCCGCCGCTTGGCGTCCTCGCCGACGCCTACCGCGGCGCCGACGACGAGACGGCCGCTCGCGTCCTTGGTGGCGAGGGGGAATTTCTCGCTCTTGGTGAAGTCCTTGACCGTAATGAGGCCCCGCAGGTGGTCGCCATCGTCGACGATGGGGAGCTTCTCGACCTTGCGCTCCTTGAGGAGCCGCAGGGCCTCCTCCGACGCGACGCCGGCCCTGGCGGTGACAAGGGGCATCTCCGTCATGACGTCCCGGACCCGCCGCGACAGGTCGGACTCGAACCGCATGTCGCGGTTTGTCACGATACCGAGGAGAACGCCGTCGTCGCTGGTCACCGGGACACCGCTGATCCGGTAATGCGCGCACAGCCGCTCCACGTCTGCGAGCGTCGCGTCCGGCCCGCAGGTCACGGGGTCGGTGACCATGCCGGCCTCCGACCGCTTGACGAGATCGACCTGCTGCGCCTGCTCCTCGATGGAGAGGTTGCGGTGCAGGACGCCGACACCGCCCTGGCGGGCCATGGCAATGGCCATGCGCGCCTCGGTGACGGTATCCATCGCGCTGGAGACGAGCGGGATGCGGAGCCGGCAGTTGCGGGTGATCAGCGAGCCGGTGTCCGCCTCACTGGGCATCAGCTCCGAGTGCGCCGGCAGCAGCAGCACATCGTCAAACGTCAGGCCTACCGGGACAAACTTCGGTGAATCCGTCATGATGCCCTCACGGATCGTAGCTGCCAGTGGAGCAGCGGTTACGGCGGGATTGCGTTACATCCTACTTAACTCGTCAGGACGCCCCGCCCATACCGCCGGCAAGCACCTAGTGGCGTCGCTCACGCGGATGGGCGCCCCCGGGAGAAAGCAGTACGCGGGGGCCACGGATTACCGTGGCCCCCGCGTACCCGGAAAGCGGACTCGCCGGACCGGCTAGTGCGCGTGGGAGTGGCCGTGCCCGTCAGCCGGGGCCGCCTTCTCCTCTTCCGGCTTCTCCACGACCAGCGTCTCGGTCGTCACCAGCATGCCGGCGATCGAGGCGGCGTTCTGCACCGCGGAGCGGGTGACCTTGACCGGGTCGATGACACCCTGGGCGATCAGGTCGCCGTACTCTCCCGTGGCCGCGTTGTAGCCGTGGCCGGCCGGCAGGCCGGCGACCTTGGCCACCACGACGGAACCCTCCTGGCCCGCGTTCAGCGCGATCCAGCGGGCCGGCTCCGACAGCGCCTTGCGCACCACGGTGACGCCGGTGGCGGCGTCGCCGGTGCGACCGAGGTCGTCCAGTTCGGCCGCGACGTGCACCAGCGCGCTGCCGCCGCCGGAGATGATGCCTTCCTCGATCGCGGCACGGGTCGCCGAGATGGCGTCCTCAAGGCGGTGCTTCTTCTCCTTGAGCTCCACCTCGGTGGCCGCGCCCGCGCGGAGCACGCACACGCCGCCGGACAGCTTGGCCAGGCGCTCCTGCAGCTTCTCGCGGTCCCAGTCGGAGTCGGTCGCCTCGATCTCGGTCTTGATCTGGCGGATCCGGTCGTCGATGCCCGACTGGTCGCCGGCGCCGTCCACGATCGTGGTGTCGTCCTTCGTTACCACGATGCGGCGAGCGCTGCCGAGGGCATCCAGGCCAATGGAGTCCAGCTTGATGCCGAGGTCCTCGCTCACCACGGTCGCCCCGGTCAGCGTCGCGATGTCGGCGAGCATCGCCTTGCGGCGGTCACCGAAGCCCGGCGCCTTCACGGCCGCGATGTTCAGCAGGCCGCGGATCTTGTTGACGACGATCGTGGCGAGCGCCTCGCCCTCGATGTCCTCCGCGATCACCAGCAGCGGCTTCTTGGTCTGCGCGACCTTCTCCAGGACCGGCAGGAAGTCCGCCATGGAGGAGATCTTGGCCTGGTGAACGAGGATATAGGCGTCCTCGAGCACGGCCTCCAGACGCTCCTGGTCGGTCACGAAGTACGGCGAGATGTAGCCCTTGTCGAACTGCAGGCCCTCGGTGAACTCCAGCGAGAGACCGATCGTCGGGGCTTCCTCGACGGTGATGACGCCGTCCTTGCCGACCTTGGCGAACGCCTCGGCGATCAGCTCGCCGATCTTGGCGTCCTGCGCGGAGATCGTCGCGACGTGCGCGATCTCCTTCTGGTCAGTCACCTCGCGGGCCGACGTGAGCAGCCGCTCGGAGACCTCCGCGGCGGCGGCGTCGATACCGCGCTTGAGGTCCATCGGGTTCGCGCCGGCCGCGACCGAGCGGAGCCCGAGGTGGACCATCGCCTGCGCGAGCACGGTCGCGGTGGTGGTGCCGTCACCAGCGACGTCGTTGGTCTTGGTGGCGACTTCCTTGGCAAGCTGGGCGCCGAGGTTCTCGTACGGGTCCTCGAGCTCCACCTCCTTGGCGACGGTCACACCGTCGTTGGTGATGGTGGGCGCGCCCCACTTCTTGTCGATGACGACGTTGCGACCGCGGGGGCCGAGCGTCACCTTCACGGCGTCGGCGAGGCGATCCACGCCGCGCTCAAGGTGGCGGCGGGCGTCCTCGTCGAACTCCAGGATCTTGGGCATGGGATTACCTCAACCTAAAGGGTTGGAACAGGCTAGTACGGGCACCAGCGAGGCTCCGGCGGCAAACCGTCTCCGGCCCGCGCCGCCAGAGCCTGCCAGGTGGCGTCTTTCGCGCTTCTCGACTACTTCTCGATGATCGCGAGCACGTCTCGGGCCGAGAGCACCAGGTACTCCTCGCCCGAGTACTTCACTTCGGTGCCGCCGTACTTGCTGTACAGCACCACGTCGCCGACCTTCACGTCGACCGGGACGCGCTTGGCGCCCGCGTCGTCGAAACGGCCGGGACCTACCGCGAGGACTTCGCCCTCCTGGGGCTTCTCCTTAGCGGTGTCCGGGATAACGAGACCCGATGCGGTGGTCTGCTCCGCTTCGAGCGGCTTGACAACGATGCGGTCCTCAAGGGGCTTGAGGACAACCTTGGTGGCGGTCGTCACGATCTGACCTCCCCCTCCGGAAAGGGTAACTGTGAGTTTGCTGCGATGGACGACCAGGATTGGCCTGCCGTCGCGGGTGTCAGACCTGCCTCGTCGCGATTAGCACTCTACACGAGAGAGTGCTAATCGCGTAGTCCTGGCCCATCTTCTTCGGGTAGCCCCCGGTCACTCCCACTCGATCGTGCCCGGCGGCTTGCTCGTGACGTCCAGCACGACCCGGTTCACGTCCGGCACCTCGTTGGTGATCCGGGTCGAGATCTTCGCCAGGACGTCGTACGGCAGCCGTGCCCAGTCGGCCGTCATCGCGTCCTCGCTGGTGACCGGGCGCAGCACCACCGGATGCCCGTAGGTCCGGCCATCGCCCTGCACGCCCACCGAACGCACGTCGGCCAGCAACACCACCGGGCACTGCCACACGTCCGTGTCCAGTCCCGCCGCGGTCATCTCCGCGCGGGCGATCGCGTCCGCCTCCCGCAGGATCGCGAGCCGGTCCGCGGTGACCTCGCCGATGATCCGGATTCCCAGGCCGGGCCCCGGGAACGGCTGGCGCCACACGATCTCGGATGGCAGGCCCAGTTCCTCGCCGACCCGGCGCACCTCGTCCTTGAACAGCAAGCGCAGCGGCTCCACGAGCTGGAACTTCAGGTCCTCGGGCAGCCCGCCCACGTTGTGGTGGGACTTGATGTTCGCGGTCCCTGTGCCGCCCCCGGACTCCACCACGTCCGGGTAGAGCGTGCCCTGCACCAGGAACTCGGTCGTCTCGCCGTGGGCACCCGCCTCGGCGGTGATCTCGCGGGCCGCGCGCTCGAAGGCCCGGATGAACTCCCGGCCGATGATCTTGCGCTTCTCCTCGGGATCGGTGACACCGTTCAACGCGGACAAGAACGCGTCCGACGCGTCGACAACCCGCAGCGCGACCCCGGTCGCGGCGACGAAGTCCTCCTCGACCTGCTCCGCCTCACCCTTGCGCAGCAGCCCATGGTCGACGAACACGCAGGTCAGGCTGTCCCCGATGGCTCGCTGCACCAGCGCGGCCGCGACGGCGGAGTCGACGCCTCCGGACAGGCCCGCGATCGCCCGGCCGCTGCCGATCTGCTCCCTGATGCGCTCGGTCTGCTCCTCGACGATGTTCACCATCGTCCAGGTCGGCCGGCATCCGGCCAGTTCGAGGAAGCGGCGCAGGATCCGCTGGCCGTGCTCGGTGTGCATGACCTCGGGGTGGAACTGCGCCCCGTACAGGCCGCGGGACGGATCCTCGACGACCGCCGCGGGCGTGGTCTGAGTCCGCGCCGTCACCGTGAACCCCGGAGGCGCCACCGTGGATGTGTCGCCGTGCGACATCCACACGCTGAACTGCGGCGGCAGCCCCTCCAGCAGGTGACCGTCGCCGGTCATCACCAGGGACGTACCGCCGTATTCGGCCGCGCCCGTGCGCTCGACCGTGCCGCCCAGTTCCCGCACCATGACCTGGTGCCCGTAGCAGATGCCGAACACAGGCACGCCCGCAGCGAACAGCCCGTCGGGCACCGCGGGCGCCTCCGGTGCGTAGACCGAGGAGGGCCCGCCGGAGAGAATGATCGCCTTCGGCCGCTTCGCCAGCATCTCGCCGACCGGCATCGTGGACGGCACGATCTCCGAGTACACGTGGCACTCGCGCACGCGGCGGGCGATGAGCTGCGCGTACTGCGCGCCGAAATCTACCACCAGAACGGTGTCAAACCCACCAGGCCCGGACACGGTACCGCCTTTCACCAGGGAGATCCCAGTGTATTCCGCACCCGCGGCCCCGGGTCACGCGTGATCTAACCAGGCTTGCATGAGATCTAACCAGGCTCGTATGAGGTCATCCGGCGTGAAGACGGCATCGGCACGACCGGTGGACGCGCCTGATCGCGAGACGGCGATCAGCGGAAGCGGGTCGCAGGTGACGCGGTCACGGTGACGCTGCAGCGCCACCAGGTCATGGTCATCGAACTGGCCCGTCTCCAGCCACTTCACCGAGCCGAGGAACAGCAGTTCCCGCGCGACCGGCTCCCGGTCAGCCCCCACGATGTCGATCTCAACGTCATTGCTGCGGGTCCAGTAGCCGCCGACCACCGGCGCGGCCGGGATGCCCTGGGCCGGCAGCAGCCGGGCGAGCGCATCGCGGACCAGCGGCCCGACCGCGCGGCCCCGCCAGTCAGTCCAGCTCCGGTCGATCCGGGCCAGCGTGAGGTCTGAGCGCATCCGGTCTATCTCGGCCAGGTGCGGCCCGACAAACGCCAGCCAGAACCGCAGATAGGAATCGCTGACGCGATACCGGCGCTCCTTCGACGGAGACAGGCTGACCGGCAGTTCGCCCGCGACCACGCCTTTGCTGATCAGGAGATCAGCGGCGCGGGTCAGCGTCGAGTGGGCGATGCCCCCGGCGGCCCGGGCGATATTGGTGAAGGTACGTTCCCCGCTGCCTATCGCCGCCAGGACCGCACGGGCCTGGGCCTGATCCGGGAACTCCGCCGCGAGCGAAAGCTGGGCGGAGACCACCAGCGGGCTCACCGGGCTGGCCAGTTCGCGGACGAGGAACGACCGCGCGTCCTCGCCCTCTCGCCACCGGGCGCAGACGATCGGCAGCCCGCCGGTGACCAGGGCCGCGTCGAAAGCCACGGCGGCAGGCAGTCCGGCCATCACCGCTATGTCCGCCGGGTTAAGCGGCCCCACTACCAGCTGAGTTCCCCGCTGGTGGAAGGGTCGCCCGTAAGAGCTGAGCGCCTCCATCATGGACAGGTCGGACCCGACCAGGATCAGCAGTACGGGCTTACGGGACAGTTCCCGGTCCCATGAGCGCTGCAGCACGCTCTCGAAGGCACCTTCGGCGTCCATCAGGTACGGCAGCTCGTCCAGGACGACAATGCTCGGCTGGTCGTCCGGCAGCACCCCGGCCAGCTGGCGAAGCGCGGCGGCCCAGTTCCCCGGTACCGCCTCGTCGAAGACATGCGCCTCGGGCAGTCCCGACAGGCGGACCGCCTCGGCGAACTCGCGCAGCGGCTCACCACCGAAACCGATCTCGGCTGTGTAGAAGACGCTCGGCGCGCCCTGTCGCTCGATGAACTCCTCGACCAGCGCTGACTTGCCGATCCGCCGGCGCCCCCGGACGATCACGCACTTCCCCGGACGGCCTGAGCCAGTCTGTTGCCGAACCTCATCGAACAGGTCGCCCAGCAGAGCCAGCTCCCGCCGCCGCCCCACGAACCCTGACACTATCGCTCCCGATACTATCGATGAAGATACTTCCATTCACGATAGTATCTCTGCTGGAACCTTGACCACCCTGTGGGCCGCACGGCCGCCTCGTCGGCCCGCCTCCGCCATCTCGGGAACCGGGCCGGACGGCTATTCCGGAGAGGACGCCTCCGGGGCAGGCGCCTGCGCGTCGGCTGGCTCCGGGGCAGGCGCCCCCGGGTCAGCTGGCACCGGGTCGGCCGGCTCCACCGCCGGACGCGGCGCCGGCTTGACGCGCAGCCGGGCGATGCGCCGCCCGTCCATCTCGGTGACCGTGATCGTGTAGCCGGGAACGTCGACCGCGTCGCCTGGCGACGGCAGTTCGCCGAGGGCGGCGAGGACGTAGCCGGCGGCGGTCTCGTACGGGCCTTCGGGCAGCCTGATGCCGGTCTGCTCGGCGAACTCATCGAGGTTCAGCAAGCCGTCGGCGTCGACCTCGCCGCCGCGCAGCTTGGTTGCCTGCGCTTCGCGGATGTCGTATTCGTCGCGGATGTCCCCGATGAGCTCCTCGACCAGGTCCTCCAGCGTGACGATGCCGGCCGTGCCGCCGTACTCGTCGGCCACGATCGCCAGGTGCGCTCGTTCGCGCCGCATCTCAGAAAGCGCGGACAGCACGGTCTTGCTGATCGGCAGGAACTTCACCGGCCGCACTACCTGATCGACGTCTACCGAACGATCCGGGGCGCCCGGCCCCAGCAGGTCCCTGATGTGGACGAACCCGATGACGTTGTCAAGGGACCCCTGGTACACCGGCAATCTCGAGTACGGCACGCTGGCCGCGATCCGTGCCGCATCCCCGACGGTGGTTCCGGCCGCCAGGAACTCCACTTCCGTCCGGGGCAGCAGCACCTCCCTGATCTGCCGCTTGCCCGCATCGAAAACCTCACTCACGATCCGCCGCTCATCCGGGCTGATCGCCTGGGTGCCCGTGACCAGTTCGCGGACTTCCTGCTCGGTCATCGCCGACCTGGCGGTGCGCGGGTCACCGCCGAGCAGCGCCACGACCACGTTCACCGACTCAGAAAGCAGCCACACCACGGGCCGCGCCAGCGTCGCGAGCCGGTCAAGCAACGGGCCGGCGAGCAGCGCCACCGGGACCGTGCGCTGGAGGGCGATCCGCTTTGGCACGAGTTCGCTCAGCACGAGAGTAAGGTACGTAATACACACGGTCACGACGGCGAACGAGAGCGGCGACGCCACGTCACCCGGCACCTGCTGGCGCACCAGCCAGGACCGCAGCGAGGCGGCGAGCGTGTCGGCCCCGAAGGCGCCGGTCACCAGCGTCGCGAGCGTGGTGCCGATCTGCACGGCGGACAGGAAGCGGTTCGGATCCGAGGCCAGCCGTGCCGCCCTGACGCCGCGCCTGCCGCGCTTTGTCAGATCGCGGACCTGGCCTTCGCGCAGCGATACCAGTGCCATCTCAGCAGAGGCGAAGAAACCGCCGATCAATACGATGACAAGTACGATAATGACGTCCCAGACGACCTTGCTCACGCCACGATCGCCGACTTCCTCCGTTTTCGCGCACCCTTTTCAGGCATGATGTCCTCGGACAGTTTAGACCGGGTACTGTCGGGGCAACGCGTGCCTCCCGGGGGACGATCCCCCCAACCTTCCCGGTTAAACTGCGGCGTCGGCAACTCTAGGAGGACAGTGAAGCTGCTGGTCACCGGCGGAGCCGGTTATATCGGCGGTGTGGTGGCGGCGAAGCTCGCCGAGGCAGGTCACGAGGTGAGCGTGCTCGACGATCTGTCCACCGGGCACGCGGACGCGGTGCATTCGGGCGTCACCTTCATACACGGCTCGCTCCGTCACGACGCGAAGTCCGCACTGGGCGGCGGCACCGATGCGGTGCTGCACTTCGCCGCGCATTCGCTGGTCGGCGAGTCGGTCGCCAACCCCGCGAAGTACTGGTCGAATAATCTCGGCGGCACGCTCGCGCTCCTCGACGCGATGCTCGCCACGGACACGCGGAAGATCGTGTTCTCTTCCACCGCCGCCGTATACGGCGAGCCCGAGGTCACGCCGATCACCGAGACGACACCGGCCAGGCCGACCAATCCGTACGGCGCCACGAAACTCGCGGTGGACACCACGCTCGCCGAGTACGCGCGGATGCACGGGCTCGGCGCCGTCAGCCTGCGGTACTTCAACGTGGCGGGCGCCTACCTGGCCGAGAACGGCCAATGGTTCGGAGAGCGCCACGACACCGAGACTCACCTGATCCCTACGGTGCTGGCGCGGGGGGCAGCGGGAGGGAACGTTCGGATGTACGGAGTCGATTATCCCACCCCGGACGGGACGGCCATCCGGGACTACATTCACGTCGGGGACCTCGCCGACGCCCACCTGCTCGCTCTCGGCGTGTGCGAGGCGGGACGGCACCGCGTCTACAACCTCGGGAACGGCTCCGGCTTCTCCGTACGCGAGGTGATCGGCGCCTGCCGGTCGGTGACCGGGCTGGAGATCCCGGCCGGGGAAGCGCCGCGCCGCGCCGGCGACCCCGCCGTGCTGGTCGCGTCGTCCGCGCTGATCCAGGCCGAACTCGGCTGGCGCGCGAACCGCGACCTGCGGGACATGATCGCCGACGCGTGGCTTTTCACGCGAGCGCGGGCGGCGCAGGTTGCCGGCGCGCGGACTCCCGAAACGGGGACTCCGGAAACGGGAACTCCGGAAACCGGGACTCCCGAAGCGCGGTGAACGGAAGCGGCGTGTGGTTCGCCCCCGGACGGGCCAACCTCATGGGCGAGCACACGGACTACAACGAGGGCCTGGTCCTGCCGTTCGCGCTGGCCCAGGGCGTGACGGCGGCGCTGACGCTCCGGGATGACGGGCTGCTCGTCATGCGGTCCAAGCAGATGCCGGACGAGATCGTGACCGTCGGCGTCGACGAACTGTCGTCGGCGTCTGTTCGGGGCTGGGCCGCCTACCCGGCGGGCGTCGCCTGGGCGCTGCGCTCGGAGGGCGTCGCGGTCCCTGGCGTGTCCATCGAGATCGACTCCGACCTGCCGGTCGGCGCGGGCGTGTCGTCGTCCGCGGCCCTGGAATGCGCGGTGGCCCTCGGGCTGTCGGCGCTGACCGGCCTGTCCATGACTCGGCGCGCCCTTGCGGCGGTCGCCCGGCACGCGGAGAACGAGTTCGTCGGCGCGCCGACCGGGATCATCGACCAGCACGCGTCGCTGCTGTGCGAGGCCGGGCACGCCATGCTGCTGGACTGCGCGACGCGGTCGATCACGCAGGTGCCGTTTCGCCCTTCGGCCGCGGGAGTCACCCCGCTGATCATCGACACCCGTGTCGCGCACGCGCTGGTCTCCGGCGACTATGCCCGCCGCCGCGCCGACTGCGAAGAGGCCGCGCGGCAACTCGGGGTGCCGTTCCTCGGGCAGGTCCTCGACGTTTCCGGCCTGTCGCGGCTGGATGACCCCGTGCTGCGGCGGCGGGCACGGCACGTGATCTCCGATTCCATCCGCGCCCGCGCGATCGCGGAGGCGCTGGCGTCCGATGCCGTCCCTGGTTCGGCCGCCGCGTCGGACCCGGCTGGCACTTACCGGTATATAGGCACATTGCTCACGCAAGCCCATGCTTCGCTGCGAGACGACTTCGAGGTCTCCTGGCCCGAGGCCGACGCGGCGGTGGAGATAGCGATCGCGTCCGGCGCCTACGGCGCGCGGATGATCGGCGGCGGTTTCGGCGGATCGGTCCTCGCCCTGCTCCCGTCGTCCCGCGCCGCCGCTGTCCGCACCGCCATCACTGACGCATTTACCGAACGACACTGGGCCTTGCCGCAGTTCCTTGACGCGGCCCCCTCTGCCGCCGCCCGCCAGATCGCCTAGTCATCCGCGGGCCCGCCTGACCCCCGCCAGCTAACTGGCGCGATGCCGCCAACGCAACGATGCTATTGGTGCGGGTGCGTCAGCGAGTCGCACCTCTTGGCGCCTAGAGGAGGCACAACGTGACGGTACGGGACGAGGCCAACGCCATCGCGGGGGACATCACGCAGTTGCGGCACGCCATTCACCGCGAGCCCGAGATCGGACTCGACCTGCCGAAGACGCAGGCGAAAGTGCTCGACGCCCTCGGCGGTCTGCCGCTGCGCGTCACCACTGGCCAGCAGCTCACCTCGGTGACCGCCGTGCTCCGCGGCGACAAGCCGGGTCCCACCGTCATCCTCAGGGGCGACATGGACGCGCTGCCCGTCAACGAAGAAACCGGGGTGGAATACGCGTCTGCGATCGACGGCGCCATGCACGCCTGCGGCCACGACCTGCACACCGCGATGCTGGCCGGCGCCGCCCGGATCCTGAGCGCCCGCAAGGCCGAACTCGCCGGCAACGTGATCTTCATGTTCCAGCCTGGCGAAGAGGGATGCCACGGCGCCAGGTACATGCTCGGCGAGGGCCTGCTCGATGCCGCCGGCCCGGACAGGCCGGCGGCCGCGTACGCGCTCCATGTGATCTCGGGCGCGATGCCGCACGGCGCGTTCGTCATGAGGCCCGGCGCGATGCTGGCGGCGGCGGACACCCTGCACGTCACGGTCATGGGCCGCGGCGGGCACGGGTCCACGCCGCATCGGTCCGCCGATCCAATCCCCGCGGCGTGCGCGATGGTGACCGCGCTGCAGACGATGGTCACCCGCCGGTTCGACGTGTTCGACCCCGTGGTGCTCACCGTCGGCAGTTTTCACGCGGGGACTACCGACAACGTAATTCCCGACGACGCCAGGTTCGATGCCACCGTGCGGACGTTCAGCACGGAGGCGAGGGAGCGGATCAGGAAAGAGTCACAAAGGGTCGTTCGGGATATTGCGAGTGCTCATGGTCTGCGGGCAGAGGCTGAATATACGCTCGGATACCCCGTAACCCGCAACGACGAAGCCGAGGCGGCGTTCGCGGCCGCGACCGTGGGCGATGTCTTCGGGAACGAGAGATCAGTCCGTCAGCCGAATCCGGTGACGGGGGCGGAGGACTTCTCCTACGTACTCGAGCAGGTACCTGGGGCATTCATCTTCCTCGGCGCGACTCCGGCCGGGACGGACTGGCAGACGGCACCGTCTAATCACTCGAATATCGCGGTATTCGATGACGACGTGCTCGCGGACGGGGCAGCGCTCTACGCGGAACTGGCGATGCGCCGGCTGAGCCGCTGACCAACGCCACGGCCCGCGGCCGTAACCGGGTCGATAGTAATTTCGGGTGCTCTAGCCCCCGAAATCACTATCGACCTCCTGCGCGCTCGCCGCGCGTTGCCCAGGGATGCCGGGTTCCTTCCCGCGGGCGTGGCAGGTATCTTGATATCGAGAAGATTTCGTCAGAGGAGGAGCTGCCAACACGATGGCCAGGATCATCTACACGCTCACCGACGAGGCGCCGCTGCTGGCGACGTACTCGTTTCTTCCCATCGTCTCCGCGTACGCCCAGAAGGCCGGCGTCGAGATCGAGACCCGTGATATCTCCCTGGCCGGACGCATCCTGGCTCAGTTCGGCCTGGCCGACGACGCGCTGACCGAACTCGGCGAGCTTACCGAGCGGCCCGAGGCCAACATAGTCAAGCTGCCCAACATCTCTGCCTCGATCCCGCAGCTCAAGGCCGCGATCAAGGAACTGCAGGAGAAGGGGTACGCCGTTCCGGACTACCCGGAGGCGCCGGCGACGCCGGAGGAGACCGAGATCCGGGCGAAGTACGTCAAGACCATCGGCTCCGTGGTCAACCCGGTCCTGCGCCAGGGCAACTCCGACCGGCGCGCCCCTCGGTCGGTGAAGGAGTACGCGCGCAGGCACCCGCACGTCAACAAGCCCTTCGGCGAGGGCTCGAAGACCGCCGTCGCCACGATGGGCGACCACGACTTCAAGGCCAACGAGAAGTCGGTCACGATGCCCGCCGACGACACGCTCACGATCGTCCTGGAGACCGCCGCGGGCGAGCGGAAGGTGCTGCTCGCGTCGCTTCCCGTGCTGGCCGGCGAGATCATCGACGCCACTGTCCTGCAGGTCGCCAACCTCCGGGCGTTCCTGAAGAACGCGATGGCGACGGCGAAGGCCTCCGACGTCCTCTTCTCACTGCACCTCAAGGCGACCATGATGAAGGTCTCCGACCCGATCATCTTCGGCCACGTGGTGAAGGCGTACTTCGCGGAAGTCTTCGAGAAGTACGGCGATGACCTCGCCGCCGCCGGCCTGTCCGCCAACGACGGCCTCGGCGCGATCCTGTCCGGGCTGGCTTCGCTACCGAACGGCACGGAGATCAAGGCGGCCTTCGACGCAGCGCTAGCCGAAGGCCCGCGGCTGTCCTACGTCAACTCCGACAAGGGGATCACCAACCTGCACGTGCCGAGTGATGTCATCGTGGACGCCTCCATGCCGGCCATGATCCGCAACGGCGGCAAGCTGTGGGGAGCCGACGGCGCCGAGGACGACACTCTCGCGGTCATCCCCGATTCCTCCTACGCGAGGGTCTACGCGACCGTCATCGAGGACGTGAAGAAGAACGGCCCGCTCGACCCTCGAGTGATCGGAACCGTCCCGAACGTCGGGCTCATGGCCCAGGCCGCGGAGGAGTACGGCTCGCACGACAAGACCTTCGAGATCCCCGCGGACGGCACCGTCAGCGTGGTCAACAAGGCCGGTGAGGTACTGCTCGCCCACGACGTCGAGGCCGGCGACATCTGGCGTGCCTGCCAGACCAAGGACATCCCGGTCCGCGACTGGGTAAAGCTCGCCGTCACGCGGGCCCGCGCCTCGCAGGCACCGGCGATCTTCTGGCTCGACGAGACCCGCGCCCACGACGCCGAGCTGATCAAGAAGGTCAACGCCTACCTGCCCGCCTACGACACGGCCGGCCTGGAGATCAAGATCCTCGCGCCCGCGCTGGCCACGGCGCATGCGCTGGAGCGCATGCGCCGGGGGCTCGACACGATCTCCGTTACCGGCAACGTGCTGCGTGACTACAACACTGACCTGTTCCCGATCCTCGAGGTCGGCACGTCGGCGAAGATGCTTTCCGTCGTGCCGCTGATCGCGGGCGGCGGCCTGTTCGAGACCGGCGCCGGCGGCTCCGCCCCGAAGCACGTCCAGCAACTCGCCGCTGAGAACTACCTGCGCTGGGATTCGCTGGGCGAGTTCTTCGCGCTGGTGCCGTCCTTCGAGCTGTATGCCGAATTCGCGGGCACGCCGGCCGCGAAGGTACTGGCCGACACGCTCGACCGGGCGACCGGCGCGTTCCTCGACGCGGACCGCAGCCCGGGACGCAAGCTCGGCACGCTCGACATCCGCGGATCCCACTTCTACCTGGCGCTGTACTGGGCCCGGGAACTGGCCGCGCAGACCGAGGACACCGAGCTCGCCACGGCGTTCAAGCCGCTGGCCGAGACGTTGGCCGCGAAGGAGTCCGCCATCGTCTCCGAGCTCCGCGCGGTCCAGGGCGAGCCTGCCGACATCGGCGGCTACTACCTGCCGGACGCCGAGAAGGCCGGTGCCGTGATGCGTCCCTCGAAGACCCTCAACGACGCGCTCGCCGCCCTGTGAGGTTCCTGGCATGACGCGCGCTGGGCTCCGCCGGTCCTCAGGCGGAGCCCAGCGCCGCCCCGGAAATCCGGGTCAAGGCTGTGGGAGGTTCAGGCCCGCCCGTAAACGCGGCAGCAAGAGACCCGTCACGAGCAGGCAAGTCCCGAAGACCGCGAGCGTCACGGCATCGGTAGCGCGGCTTCTGGACGCGAGGAATCCGGCAAGCTTCGCGGGCTGCGTCAGCCGGATGATCGCGGCCACAAGGAATGCGCTCCCCGCGATCACGCCGCCGATGCCGCCGCCCCGTGACCCCTGGTTCCAGGATATGTAGACCCCGGCGACGAGGCATACCACGATAGTCACGTACGGGATCAGTGTGATCATGCTGGTCCCCGTGCCCTTCGCGCGGGCATGGGCATGGGCAGGGACGTGCGCAGGGGCGTGAGCCTGAGTCGCAGCGGGGCTTAGGGGCCTCGCCGTTTCCGCCGGCCTCGCCGCCGAACGGCCAGCGCCGTCTCCCCCGTCTCCCTTCCGCGCGTCCAGGAACGGAAGGCCGGGCCTCGCCTGCTTCGTCTGCGGCATCATGGCTGCCTCCTCACGTCCGCTGGAGTATCACGGCCCCGCGCATCGGCGCCGCGTGTCACGGCAGGCCGCGCGCACGTTGTCGCTGGTCAAGCGCCCGTCGCCAGGGACGGTGTCGCGTGAACGCGGCGTCATCGTCTCCCGCGGCCGGCTACCAACGCGTGCCCTGCCGCACACTGCCAGTTTACCGGCTAAGAGGGGCAGGAAGTCGCCCCAACATCCACGAAAACCGCCTGTCCCGGCAAATTGCGTGATTACCCATGCATCACAATGCTTTCGCGATAGGCCGCTACATAGAACGGGTATCAGTAAAGTGAGGCAAGCGTCACGTTTTCGATAGGACGGAGGGTCGGGCGTGGGTACGCCTTACATTCGCATTGAGGACACAGGGGAAGTCGTCGGGCTACGGGACGATGTGACGACGATCGGCAGGGGAATCGGGGTAGATGTCCGGCTGACCGACCCGAGCGTCTCCCGCCTGCATGCCGAGATCGTCTGCCGCGGGCCGTATTATTACCTCGCCGATCTCGGATTATCACGTAACGGCACGCGGGTGAACGGCCGGCCGGTCGCCCGCCGCGTGCTTGACGACGGCGACGTGCTGAGCTTCGGCTCGGCCCGGTGCCGGGTCGAGGGGCTCCCGCGGGAGGAGATCACCGCCGAGGCGGAACTGCGTCGTTCGGCCGCCCCCGAACTCACGCGGCGCGAAGTGGACGTGCTGATTTCCCTGTGCCGCCCCGCCCTGTCGGATGACGCGTTTGTGACGCCCGCCACCGCCCGCGAGATCGCGAGTGACCTCGTCGTCACCGAGGCTGCGGTGAAGCAGCACCTGCTGCGCCTGTATCAGAAGTTCCGCGTCCCGGAAGGGCTGAACCGCCGCACCCGGCTGGCCAACGAGGTTATCGCTCTCGGGCTGGTCCGCCCGCTGGCGGAGCACGGGTCAGGGCAGGTGCAGCACGCTCACAGCACGCCCGAGCAGCCACTTCTGGACGGAGTGCAGCGTATTGCCGAATGACGGCAGATGCGGCAGCATCCAGCTAGTCGCGGGCCAGATGTCCGGCGGAGTGGAAAAGTCTCCGGACACGGCCGCGGCCGCCAGGGCGCACGAGGAGATAACCGCGACAGTCATCGTGCCCCGGGTACGGAACAGGCCGTGGCTTATCCGCCTGAGCTGACGGCGCGGCCCCCGGGACCCGCGCCCGAGGCAATACCAGGCGATCGCCGCGGCGGCACCCCAGCCGCCGGCCGCCGGGAGCGTGTCGGTGTGCGCGAAGACCACGGAGAGCGCGGCGACGACGATCGCGATCAGCAGCGCGAAGGGCGCCTTGGCGAGCGTCGCCAGTATCGCGCGCACGATCACGAGCGGTGCGGACAGGACCTCGACGAAGATGTCGCCGCCACTGCGGCTGCCCCGACGGCTCATGGAACTCTGCGTGAAGTCCGCGGCACGCAGGAGCGTGATGACGATGAGCGTGAGCAGTGACCCGGCGACCGGGGCCATGAAGCTGAGCGCGACCGCCATGACGCCGCATGCCCAGAGCACCGCCGTGTGCGCGCCCTCGGGGATGCTGGCGGCTTCGGCCTCGCGTTCGGCGGCGCGCTCTGCCGCGGCCTCGCGCCTCGCCGCTTCGCACTGCGCGGCGGCTTCCCGCGGAGTGACCGCTTTATTGCCGTAGTCGACCGGAGGCAGCAGGTCCGCCACGTTCCCGATCGCCGTCTCAGGACCGGGCAGCGTCGCGCCGCCCCGCCCGTGCTGCCAGTCCGGGTGCTGTCTGGCGGCGGCGCCCGCTCCAGCCGCGACGACTCCCGGCGGCGGGCCGCCGAGCACGCGCGTGCCGTCCATCCGCGTCCCGTCGATCCGCGTCCCGTCGAAGCGGGTGCCGTCGATCCGCGTCCCGTCGAAGCGGGTGCCGTCGATCCGCGTCCCGTCGAAGCGGGTGCCGTCGATCCGCGTCTCGTCGGCCTCGTTCCCTGGCTCGGGAAGCGTGCGGCCATCGCGGGCGCCGCCGACGGCCGCGCTGCGGGCGTAGAGGCCGCCGCAGCGCTGGGCGAGTGCCTGTGCGGACGGACGCTGCCGCGGGTTCACCGACAACGAGTCCGTGACGAGGGGCAGCAGCGAGCCGGGGATGCCGGCGAGTTCGGCCTTGCCCTGGAGCACCCGGAAGAAGACCGTCTGGAACGTGCCGGTGCCGTATGGCTGCCGGCCGGTCGCCGCGAAGGCGACGGTCGCGCCCCAGGAATGGACGTCAGACGCACCGGTGCTGGACTGTCCCTCGATGACCTCGGGCGCAAGGTAACCAGGTGTGCCCATCACTATGCCGGTCTGGGTGAGCCTGGTGGCCGCGTCGGAGATGTGCGCGATACCGAAGTCGATGACCACCGGGTTGCCGTCGTCGAGCATCACGTTGCCAGGCTTGAGATCCCGGTGGATGACACCGGCGGCGTGGATGGCGGCCAGTGCCGCCGCCAGTCCGGCCGCGAGACGCTCCAGTGCCGCCCCGCGCAGCGGCCCGTCCGTGCGCACGATGTCGTCGAGGGTCCGTCCCGGCACGTACCTGGTGGCGATGTACGGCGACGGGCCGGCGACGTCCGCGTCGAGGATCTCGGCCACGTTGGGGCTGCGGATCCGGCGCATGGTCTCCACCTCGCGGGCCAGACGCCGGCGGGCGTTCGGGTCGCTGGTCACGGCGGGCCCGAGAACCTTGAGCGCGACGGTGCGGTTTTGTACGTCGCGGGCGAGGTAAACGACCCCCATCCCGCCCTCGCCGATCTTCTCGAGCGGGCGGTACGGGCCGATCTTGCCAGGTAGCGATTCCAGTGCAGGCATGGTTCTTCCAGCGTACGCATCGGGCCGAGTTCTGGCGGTAAAGCCTCGATTACGGCGTTCGGGCGGCGAGGACGGCGGGTCAGGAGCCCAGGACCATGCGGCGGAGCGCCTCGGCTGCCTGCGCGTTGTTCTCCGCGTGCGCCACCAGGGCGTTGGCGAGCGTGCCCGCCCACTGCTGCAGCGGGACGGTTTCCCTCGACAGCACCACGCCCCGGACTTCGCGGCACACCTCAGCGACTGGCTGGCCGTTCTTGACCGCCAGCGTCATCATCTGGTCGCCGAGTTTGACCACGACCTTGGAGATCTCGCCTGGGCGGCCGCGCATCCGGTCGGACATGGAGCGCTCGCGCTCCACTGTCACGTAGCCGGGAGGCAGCGCCTCGCTCAGCGAGTTGGTGAGCACGCGGGCGTATACGGCCACGTCTGCGCTGTCCACGCGCAGGGCGGCTGTCAGCATCTCTAGCGAGAGCGGATCGTCAGGCTCAGTCATCTGGCACCACGCAACAAAATTAGCATTATCCGGGCACGTTCAGCGGCCCTCGAAGATCGCCTTTCCCGGGCCCTTCTCGATGAAGCTGCGCATGCCCGTCTTCTGGTCTTCGGTGGCGAAGAGCGCGGCGAAGTTCACCCGCTCGATCTCAAGTCCGGTGGCCAGGTCGACCTCCAGGCCCGCGTTGACGGCCTGCTTCGCCGCGCGCAGCGCGAGTGCGGGGCCGGCCCCGTACCTGGCGACGAGTTCGGTCGCGGCCTGGTAGACCTCGTCATCCGGGACCACGCTGTCGGCGAGGCCGATCGCGAGGGCCTCGCTCGCGGGCACGAATCGGCCCGTGAAGATCAGGTCTTTCGCCTTGGCCGGGCCGATCAAGCGCGGCAGCCGCTGGGTGCCGCCGCCGCCGGGGATGACTCCGAGGAGGATCTCCGGCTGGCCGACCTGGGCGCTCTCGCCGAGCACCCGGAAGTCCGCGCACAGGGCGAGTTCGAGCCCGCCGCCGAGCGCGTAACCCGTGACGGCGGCGACTACCGGTTTCGGGATGTTCGCGACGGCGTTAAAGGCCGCCTGGAGCTTCGCGGCCCGCTCCGCCATCTGCGCGAACGTAAGGTCCGCCATCTCCTTGATGTCGGCGCCTGCGGCGAACACGCGCTCGCCGCCGTAGAGGATGACCCCGCGCACCGCCGGGTCGTCGCTTACCTGGGCGGCGGCGGCCGCGATCTCGTCCTGGACTCGCGCGTTGAGCGCGTTCATCTTCGGCCGGTCCAGCCTGATGGTCGCGATCTGCTCCGCTACTTCGACCCGCACGAACTCACCCACGCCGCTGCCTCCGCATCGAGAAGGGCGCCTGCCCGTCTGAGGCAGATGCGCCAACGCACCAAACTTATCGGTGCAGGTGCGCCAGCGAGCCAGACCCGAGACCCCCGCGACCGGGCTTCCGTGCCGCCACGAGGAGCGGGCGGCACGGGAAGCACCACGGTCGTTAAGAAAATCACCGAAGGTCGCCGTTGGTCATGCCGGCAGGGGCCTCGGGGTAGGTGACCAGGCCGAGTTCAGCGCGGCTCGCGAGCAGCGGGTGGCGGGGCAGGATCCGGACCGTGTAGCCCAGCAGGCCCGGCCGGCCCAGTTCCACCGTGCCGGAGAACCGGGTGAGGTGGCCATCCGCGGGGCCGTCGGCGGTCAGCATGGCGTAGGACGGCTCGACGATCTCGTCGTCCTCGCCGGGACGGCCGTACACGACTTCCATCGAAACGTCCGACGGGCTCAGCCGGCCGAGCGCCGCGGTGACGTGGACGCTGAGCACCGCGCCGAGGCTCGGCTCGGCGCCATCGGCCTCGACATGCTCGATCCGGACGTCCGGCCAGTTCTCGCGGACGTGCTGTTTCCAGACCGCCAGGTCGCGCGCGGGGCCGAACCCCTCCGCCGCCAGGGCCCGCGACGTCTCCGCGGCCGGCGTGTACAGGTGGGTCACGTAGTCCCCGACCATCCGGTCGGCCCGGACAAGCGGCCCGAGGCTGCGCAGGTTGTGCCGCATCATCTCGATCCACCCGCCCGGAACTCCGTCTTCGCGGGTCTCGTAGAACAAGGGCGCCACGGACTTGCCGAGCAGTTCGTACAGCGCCGACGCCTCAAGCTCGTCCCGGCGCTCGGGGTCGGCCACGCCGTCCGCCGTCGGGATCTCCCAGCCGTTGCCGCCGTCGTACCACTCGTCCCACCAGCCGTCACGCACGGACACGTTGAGGCCGCCGTTGAGCGCCACCTTCATGCCGGACGTACCGCACGCCTCCAAGGGACGCAGCGGATTGTTCAGCCACACGTCAGCGCCCTGGACCAGGTAGTGCGCGAGCGCCATGTCGTAGTCCGGCAGGAAGACGATCCGGCGGCGGACCATCTCGGAGTCGGCATAGCGCACCATCTGCTGGATGAGCCGCTTGCCGCCCTCGTCGGCGGGATGCGCCTTGCCCGCGATGACGATCTGGATGGGGCGATCGGGGTCGAGGAGCAGTTCCGCGAGCCGCTGCGGGTCGTTGAGCATCAGCGTCAGCCGCTTGTAGCTCGGGACCCGGCGCGCGAAGCCAATAGTGAGAATGTCGGGATCGAGCACGTCGTCGATCCAGGTCAGCTCGGCACCCGACGCGCCGCGCTGGCGCCACGACTCACGCAGCCGCCGCCTTGTCTCGGTGACCATGCGGGCACGCAACTGCTTCCGGAGCCCCCACAGCCGGGTGGCGTCCGACTCCGCCGCCGCGGCGGAGTCGCCGAGCGCGGAGACCTCGTGCGCGACCCAGGTGGGCGCGTGCACGCCGTTGGTGATCGACCCGATCGGCACCTCGGACGTGTCGAAGCCCGGCCACAGGCCGGCGAACATCTCCCGGCTGACCGCGCCGTGCAGGACGGAGACGCCGTTGACGCGCTGCGCGAGCCGCATGCCCATCACGGCCATGTTGAACACGTGGGAGTCCCCGCCCGGGTACGTCTCGGCGCCGAGCGCGAGTGCGCGCTCCAGCGGCAGGCCGTACTCGGCCGCGACGGGTGCGAGGTAGCGCTCGACGAGGTCTCGCGGGAACCGGTCGATGCCCGCGGGCACCGGGGTGTGGGTGGTGAATACCGTGCCCGCCCTGGTGAGCTCGAGCGCCTCGTCGAAGCCCAGGCCCGCCGCATGGTATTCGCGAATGCGCTCCAGGCCGAGGAAACCGGCGTGGCCCTCGTTGGTGTGGAAGACCTCGGGCTCGGCGTGCCCGGTGATCCGGCAGAACTCGCGGACGGCCCGGACGCCGCCGACGCCGAGGAGCAGTTCCTGGCGGAGCCTGTGCTCGGTGCCGCCGCCGTACAGCCGGTCGGTGACCTCGTGCAGCGCCGGCTCGTTCTCCGCCACGTAGGAGTCGAGCAGCAGCAGCGGCACCCGGCCTACCTGCGCCCGCCACACCTGGGCGGTGAGCAGCTTGCCGTCGGCCAGGGTGACGGTGACATGTACCGGGCTGCCGTCGTGCCCGCGCACCAGGGTGAGGGGCAGGCCGTTCGGGTCATCGGCCGGGTAGCGTTCGGTCTGCCAGCCGTCCGCCGACAGGGACTGGGTGAAGTACCCATGCCGGTACAGCAGGCCCACGCCGATGATCGGCACCCCGAGGTCGCTGGCCGACTTGAGGTGGTCGCCCGCCAGGATGCCGAGACCGCCTGAGTACTGCGGCAGGACCGCGGTTATGCCGTATTCCGGCGAGAAATAGGCGATCGCCTTCGGCAGGGCGGCGGCGGCACCGGCATCACCCGACTGGTACCAGCGCGGCTCGCTGGTGTAGCTGTTCAAGTCCGCGACCACCGCATCCAGGCGGCGCAGGAAATCTTCGTCGCTCGCGAGGTCGGCGAGCCGGCCGGGACGGAGCGCGCTGAGCATCGCGACCGGGTCTCCCCCGGAATCGGCCCACGCCTGCGGGTCGATCGACGTCAGCAGCTCAACCGTGCCCGGGTGCCACGACCAGCGCAGATTGAGCATAAGGTCATGCAGCGGCTCCAGCCGCTGCGGAAGCGTCACGCGGACGGTAAAACGTCGGATCGCTCTCACGGGGAGTCATCATATGGTTCGGCGGCGGATAGCGCCGGGCCATTGTCGGGGAGCGCCGACACCAATCTCGGTCCACACCGACAGCAATCTCGGTCCCACCTCGACAGCACCAGGTAATCAGTGCCTCACGCCGGGGTCGGGTGGCATCTGTGAATCACGACTGGGTACGGTTTCCGCGTGATCGGACGTATCCCCATCCTTGACATCGAGCCAGTGGTGGAGTGCGCGCGCCGCCCGGCCAAGGCAGTAGTCGGCGAGACCTTCCAGGTCAGCGCCACTGTTATCCGCGAAGGACACGGCGCCCTTGGCGCGGGTGTCCTGCTGCGAGACCCTGCGGGCAACACCGCTCCGCTTATCCGCATGCGCGAACTCACGCCGGGCTCAGACCGGTACGGCGCGGACGTCACGGTTACCTGCGAGGGCGCCTGGCAGTTCCATGTCGAGGCGTGGAGCGACCCGATCAGGCATTGGCATCACGACGCCGCCATCAAGATCCCGCGCGGGCAGGATATCGAGCTCATGCTCACCGAGGGCGCGCTGCTCTTCGAGCGGGCGGCCCGCGGGATCAAGCAGGTACCCGGCGCCGCGCCCCCTGCCGCCGCGAGGGCCGCGCTCAACGCGCTGGGAAAGAGACTTCGCGACCGCGGCCTGCCGCCGTGGGATCGGCTGGCCGCGACCGAAACGCCCGAGATCGCGGGCATCCTGGCCGCGTACCCGCTGCGGGACCTGGTGACGAGGTCGGCCCGCATGCCGGTGCTCGTGGACCGACTGCGAGCGCTGTACGGATCCTGGTATGAGTTCTTCCCGCGTTCGGAGGGCGTGCAGTTCGACCCGATGGGCCGCCGGGAGCCGGTGTCAGGGACACTGCGTACCGCGGCGCGGCGGCTCGAGGCGATCGCGGACATGGGCTTCAACGTCGTCTACCTGCCGCCCGTCCACCCGATCGGCACCACCTTCCGCAAAGGGCGCAACAACACGCTGGAGGCGCAGCCGGGCGATCCCGGCTCGCCGTGGGCCATCGGCTCCTCGGACGGCGGGCACGACGCGATCCACCCGGACCTCGGCACGTTCGCCGACTTCACCGCGTTCGTCTCACGTGCACGTGACCTCGGCCTGGAGGTCGCGATCGACCTGGCGCTGCAGGCGTCCCCGGACCACCCCTGGGTCAAAGAGCACCCGGAGTGGTTCACCACGCGGGCCGACGGGTCGATCGCCTACGCGGAGAACCCGCCCAAGAAGTACCAGGATATATATCCGATGAACTTCGATAACGACCCAGAAGGCATATATCGGGAAATTAATCGAATTGTTCGCTTGTGGATGGATCACGGCGTGCGGATCTTCCGGGTGGACAACCCGCACACGAAGCCGCTGCGGTTCTGGGAGCGGCTGCTCGCCGACATCCGCGCGACCGACCCCGACGTCCTGTTCCTGGCCGAGGCGTTCACCCGCCCGGCGATGATGGCCGCCTTGGGGATGATCGGTTTTCACCAGTCCTACACATATTTCACCTGGCGCAACAGCAAGGACGAGCTGACCGAGTACCTCACCGAGCTGTCCGGGAAGGCCGCGTCCTACATGCGGCCGAACTTCTTCGCGAACACGCCCGACATCCTGCACGAGTACCTCCAGCACGGCGGGCCGCCCGCGTTCAAGATCCGGGCGGTGCTCGGCGCCATGCTCAGCCCGACCTGGGGTGTCTACTCCGGTTTTGAGCTGTGTGAGAACACGCCGCTGCGCCCGGGCAGCGAGGAGTACCTCGACTCCGAGAAGTACCAGTACCGTCCGCGCGACTGGGAAACGGCGGCACGCGACGGGCTGGGAATCGCTCCGTTTATTACGAATCTGAACCGAATCAGGAACCGCCACCAGGCGCTACGCTGGCTGCGTAACCTACGGTTTCATCACGTGGATCAGCCAGAACTGATCTGTTTCTCCAAGCGCGTGTCCGGGCGGGAGATAACCGCCCCCGAGACGGGTACGGGAAGCACCTACGGGGCAGGTACCATCACGGGGAGACCCTCCGTGCAAGCGGCGCCGCGCGCGGGGGAACGGGACGGCGCGATCTCCGACACCGTCCTGGTTGTAGTGAATCTTGATCCGCATCAGGCCAAAGAGGCCACGGTCTGGCTGGACCTGCCAGAACTCGGCATCGATTGGCACGAGGGGTTCACCGTCACGGATGAGCTCACCGGCGAATCGTTCCGATGGGGGCAGGCCAACTACGTGCGCCTCGACCCGGCCGTTCGGCCAGCACACATCTTCACCGTTACGCGTGATCCGGCGTGAGCGTTTAGCCCGGCATGCGTCGGTCGGGCATTCCAGGAGACTGCAGCAGTGACAGAGCACGAGCCGGCAACCGGCCAGGCAGGCATCGCCTCGCCGGTCACCGCACCGCCCTTCGCCGCTCCACCCGGCGAGTCCGTTCCCGACTTCACCCTCGAGGAGCCGCGTGACCCGGAGTGGTACCGCCGCGCTGTCTTCTATGAGGTGCTCGTCCGGGGCTTCCAGGATGCCAACGGGGACGGCAACGGCGACATCAAGGGCATCACTTCCCGGCTGGATTACCTGCAATGGCTGGGCATCGACTGCATCTGGCTGCTGCCGCTCTACGAGTCACCGCTCCGCGACGGCGGATACGACATTTCGGACTTTATGCAAGTTCTTCCTGAATATGGCAACATCGGGGATTTTGTCGAACTCGTCAAAGAGGGCCACAAGCGGGGCATCAGGATCATCGCCGATCTGGTCATGAACCACACGAGTGACCAGCACCCCTGGTTCCAGGCGTCGCGTTCGGACCCGGACGGGCCGTACGGAGACTTCTACGTGTGGTCCGAGGATCCGGACAAGTACGCCGACGCGCGGATCATCTTCGTCGACACCGAGACCTCCAACTGGACCTTCGACCCAGTGCGCGGGCAGTACTTCTGGCACAGGTTCTTCTCCCACCAGCCGGACCTGAACTTCGAGAACCCCAAGGTCCAGGACGCGATGATCGAGGTCCTGCGCTTCTGGCTCGACCTCGGCATCGACGGTTTCCGGCTGGACGCGGTGCCCTACCTGTACGAGCGCGAGGGCACCAACTGCGAGAACCTCAAGGAGACGCACGAGTACCTGAAGCGGATCCGCGCCGAGGTCGACAAGCTGTACCCGGACCGCGTGCTGCTCGCCGAGGCCAACCAGTGGCCCGCCGACGTGGTGCAGTACTTCGGCGACGCGGAGACCGGCGGCAACGAGTGTCACATGGCCTTCCACTTCCCGCTGATGCCGCGCATCTTCATGGCCGTCCGGCGGGAGCAGCGCTACCCGATCTCGGAGATCCTCGCCCAGACGCCGAAGATCCCGGCCAACTGCCAGTGGGGCATCTTCCTGCGCAACCACGACGAGCTCACGCTCGAGATGGTCACCGACGACGAGCGCGACTACATGTACGCGGAGTACGCCAAGGACCCGCGCATGAAGGCCAACATCGGCATCAGAAGGCGACTGGCGCCCCTCCTCGACAACGACCGCAACCAGCTTGAGCTGTTCACCGCCCTCCTGCTGTCCCTGCCCGGCTCCCCCGTCCTGTACTACGGCGACGAGATCGGCATGGGCGACAACATCTGGCTCGGCGACCGTGACGGCGTCCGCACCCCCATGCAGTGGACGCCCGACCGCAACGGCGGGTTCTCAAGTTCCGACCCGCAGCGCCTGTACCTGCCGCCGATCATGGACCCGATCTACGGCTATCAGTCGCTCAACGTGGAAGCGCAGCAGCGGACCCCCCAGAGCCTGCTGCACTGGACCCGGCGGATGATCGAGATCAGGAAGCGCCACCCGGTCTTCGGCCTCGGGGCCTACGAGGAACTCACCAGCAGCAACCCGAGTGTCCTGGCCTTCGTTCGCGAATACGACGCGGCGGGCACCATCGCCGCCCAGCAGGAAAACCAGCAGGCACAGCCGGGTACCCCGTGGGAGCACGATGCGACCGACAGAATACTTTGCGTAAATAATCTGTCCAGGTTCCCGCAGCCAGTCGAACTCGACCTGCGGCGTTTCATGGGCGTTACGCCCGTCGAGTGCATGGGCGGAGTGACTTTCCCGCCTATCGGGGAGCTCCCGTATTTGCTTACATTGCCCGGGCATGGGTTTTACTGGTTTCAGCTCCCGCCGCCGAGGGAGGATCTTGAACGATGATCGCGCCGAGGCGATGAGACTAGGTGTGCCTACAGGATGAGCGAGGCCGATGGCTTTCGAGGATGCGCTAGCGACGTGGCTGGTCGAACAGCGGTGGTTCGCGGGAAAGGGCCGCGGTCTGCGTGATCTCGCGATCGTGGCCGACAACCAGGTGATCGGCGGCGACCCGGAACTCAGACACTTGATCCTCACCGTCGGTAACGGCACCACAGTAGATTATTACCAGGTGCTGGTGGGCTTTCGCCGAAGACTTCCTGATCGGCTCAAGCACGCGTCGATCGGCCTCGCGGGCGACGGCAGGCACGCCTACGACGCCTTGCATGACGCGGACCTGACCAGGTCGCTCATCAAGGGCATCGCGGCCGACGCGGCCATCGGCTCCTTGCGGATGCAGAAGATCCCTGACACGAGCTTCGGGACCGACTCCGACAGCCTGGTCATCAGCAGCGAGCAGACGAACACCAGCCTGGTCTACGGCGAGGAGTCGATCCTCAAGGTGTTCCGCCGGCTCGCACCGGGGCCGAACCCTGACCTTGAGGTGACCACCGCCCTCGCCAGGCTCGAATCGGAGCACATCGCCGAGCCGCTCGGCTGGATCGAGACCAGGCTGGAAGGAGTCACGACCAGCCTGGCGATCCTGTCCCGGTACCTCCGGCTCGCGTCCGACGGCTGGTCGCTCGCCGCGGCGAGCGTCCGCGACCTGTACGCCGCCGGGGGCATCCCGGCCGGCGACGCGGGCGGCGACTTCGCCGGCGAGGCACGGCGCCTCGGCCAGGCGACCGCCCAGGTGCACGCCGACCTGACTACCGCGTTCGGCACCGACGAACTGGGCGCCGACGTGGTCGGCGAACTCACCGAGCAGATGTACCGGAAGCTCGACCTCGCCACCGCCGCGGTTCCCGAACTCGCGAAGTTCACCGATATGATCGGCGATGCCTACTCACAGCTAGCCAAGCTCAAGGGCCCGTTCCCCGTGCAGCGGGTGCACGGCGACTACCACCTGGGACAGGTGCTCCGGACGCCCGACACCGGATGGGTCGTGCTGGACTTCGAGGGCGAGCCCGCCACACCCCTCGCCCAGCGCCGTGCGCGTTCCTCCCCGCTGCGCGATGTAGCGGGCATGCTCCGTTCGTTCGACTACGCCGCCCGCCACCAGTTGATCGGCCACCCCGACCAGGAGTCCCTGGCAGTCGTGGCGCGTGACTGGGCACGACGGAACAGCAGCGCCTTCTGCGCCGGGTACGCCGAGGCCGGCGGCCTCGACCCGGTCGCCAACGACGTGCTGCTCCGCGCGCTCCAACTGGACAAAGCGGTCTACGAGGTGCTTTACGAAGCCAGGCACCGCCCGTCCTGGCTGCCTATCCCACTCGATTCACTGGCAGAGTTCTGATCTCGCCGGCTACAGAACAAAAGACGATGACACATTACGATTTTCCGATTTCGCGCGGGGCGGGGGGCGCCACGGCGAGACAGTCACAGGTTTCGCTGGGAGAAATCGAACGGCTCGTCGCCGGCCAGCACCACGACCCGCATTCCGTGCTCGGCGCCCACCCCGGGCCGGACGGCGTGACGATCCGCGCCCTCCGGCCGCTCGCCTCTTCCGTCACGGCGGTCCTGCCGGACGGCGGCCGCTATCCGATGCCGCACCGCCATCAGGGCGTGTTCGAAGGGACGATTCCGGAGGCCGCTGGGCCCGCTCCGGATTATCGTCTCGAAGTCACGTACTCAGATCATTCATCCCGAACGAACGCTGGTGACTCCTCCGGTCTCCCCTCTGTTCTGGATGACCCTTACCGGCACCTGCCCACCCTCGGAGAGTTCGACCTGCACCTGATCGCGGAGGGCAGGCACGAGCAACTCTGGCGCGCGCTCGGCGCGCGAGTGGGGGAGGAGGGGACGTCGTTCGCGGTGTGGGCGCCGAACGCCCGTGGCGTCCGCCTGATCGGCGACTTCAACTTCTGGGACGGCCGCGGTCATCCGATGCGCTCGCTCGGCGGCGCCGGCGTGTGGGAGCTTTTCGTGCCCGGCGTCGGCCCTGGCGCGCGATATAAATACTCGCTGTGCGGGCCCGACGGCGTGTGGCGGGAAAAGGCCGACCCGATGGCGACGCTCGCCGAGCCCCCGCCCGCGACCGCGTCCGTCGTGTACGAGTCGTCCTACTCCTGGGCGGACGCGGACTGGACAGCGGCACGGGCTACCCGCAACGCGCTGACCTCGCCGCTGAGCATCTACGAGGTGCACATCGGATCCTGGCGGCCGGGCCTGTCCTACTCCGAACTCGCCGTCGAACTGGCCTCCTACGTCAAGGAAATGGGCTTCACGCACGTGGAGTTCCTCCCGGTCGCTGAGCACCCGTTCGGCGGCTCGTGGGGATACCAGGTCACGTCGTATTACGCGCCGACGTCCCGGTACGGGACGCCGGACGATTTCCGTTTCCTAGTGGACACCCTCCACCAGGCGGGCATCGGCGTGATCATGGACTGGGTGCCAGGGCACTTTCCGCGGGACTCCTGGGCCCTAGCCGAATTCGACGGCACCGCCCTGTACGAGCACGCGGACCCGCGCCTTGGAACGCACCCGGACTGGGGAACACTGGTATTCAACTACGGCCGGTCGGAAGTCAGGAATTTCCTCGTCGCCAACGCGATCTACTGGCTGGAAGAATTCCACATCGACGGGCTGCGCGTGGATGCCGTCGCTTCCATGCTCTACCTCGACTACTCACGCCGGGATGGCGAATGGGCGCCGAACAAGTACGGCGGCCGAGAGAACCTCGATGCGATCTCGTTTCTTCAGGAAGTCAACGCGACCTGCTACAAGCGAGTGCCAGGCATCATGATGATCGCCGAGGAATCCACGGCATGGCCTGGGGTTTCGCGCCCAGTGCACTTGGGCGGCCTCGGGTACGGCTTCAAGTGGAACATGGGCTGGATGAACGACACGCTCGAGTACATGAGGCGCGACCCGGTCTACAGGCAATACCACCATAATGAACTGACCTTCTCTCTCGTTTACGCCTATTCGGAGAACTTCATCCTGCCGATGTCCCATGACGAAGTGGTACACGGCAAGGGCTCGCTGCTCGCCAAGATGCCCGGCGACGAATGGCGGCGCTTCGCCGGATTGCGCGCGATGTTCGCCTATATGTGGGCGCACCCAGGAAAGCAACTCCTGTTCATGGGATCCGAGTTCGGCCAGGGCAACGAATGGTCAGAGACGAACGGCCTCGACTGGTGGGTGCTGCAGTTCGATTACCATTCGGGCACGCAGCGGCTGGTGCGGGACCTGAACTCCCTGTACGCGTCGTCGCCGGCGCTGTGGTCACAGGATTCGTCGCCCGACGGTTTCGCGTGGATCGACGCGAACGACGCTCAGGGGAACGTGCTGTCATTCCTGCGGTTCGGGTCGCAGGAACACGGCGTGCCCGTCATGGCGTGCGTGGCGAACTTCTCCGCTTCCGTGCGCGCGGGCTACCAGGTCGGCCTGCCGTTGGCCGGCCGCTGGCGCGAGGTGCTGAACACCGATAGCTCGATCTACGGCGGCAGTGGCGTCGGCAACATGGGCGGCGTGAACGCCATCCCGAAGCCGTGGCATGGCCGTCCCGCCTCCGCCACCCTCACCATCCCCCCGATGGGCGTTATCTGGCTCACCCACGACTAACGCCCGCACGGGTGGCTTCACGTCACGGCGCGGCGCGTGCGTGTCGGACAGGACGACGACGCGCGTCAGGCGACGTTCCGGGGCGTACGCTCCCCTTGCGGGATCGCGGGGAGCACCGCGGTCAGGTTGTTGCTCGCCTCGGCCGCCGCTTTTCGCTCCCTCTCGAGCGCTTCCGACCGCGCGGCGGCGTGATACAGGCGAATTCCGAGCTCACGGCGTCTGCGCCCTTCCCGGATCGCCTTGAGGGCACGGTCCAGCAGAAAGAGCAGCCCGGCAGCAAGCACTACGGCGATGGCGACAATCACGTACATGCGCTTCAGGTTCCGGTCGATAACGGATAGTAAAACCACATCGGACGATGCAGACGTGAGTGAATTACTTTTATGTTACAGCCCTACAACAAGTCGAGCAGCCATCCCGGCCCCCTCACGGCGGCTCCCACCCCGCGGCAGCGTTCCCGGAGTTCGCGGTCCGCGGTCACCGCCAAGCATGACGCCTCGCCCGCGACGGCCGCGGCTGATTCTGCGACGATCGTGTCATCTCCCGATCCGGGCGCCTGGACGATCCGGGTCCGCGGATTCGCGGAGTCGATCCGCCCGGCGGCTTCTCGAGCCCGCCCCTCCAGCACGAGCACGTACCGCGGGAAGGCCGGTGCCGACGACGGCCCCGCCGACGAGGCACACTCCGAAGGCAACCCCTCGGAAGACAGGCCACCGGAAGACAGGCCACCGGAAGACAGGCGGTCCCGGGGGATGCCGCGCGCGGCCAGTGCGCCGACCTCGCGGCACAGGCGCAGCGCCGCGCCAGCGCGGTCCCGCCACCAGCCGTCGGCGCGCGCGCCCATCACGTTTGCCACGTCGACCACGATCACCACGGCGGGCGAGTCGGGGGGAGATTGCGCGGTCACCAATGTCCGTTCGGGGAATAGATGTTTTGGTTTCAAGTGTCACCCGGGACCAGGGGGAAGCAAACGGGGCGCGCGCGGTCGATTCTCCGGCACGTAAGCTGACCGCATGGCAAACGCGACGCCGCTGACGGTAGCCGGCCAGCTCACCGGGCAGCTCGCCAGACTGCAAAAGCGCAGGACCGGTCCGCTCATCCTGGAACTCGACCTCACGGACGGACTAGCCGAAGGTCCGCCGCAGGATCCGATCTCCGCGCTCATGACTATGCGCAAGCTGCGGCTGCCGGATCTGCTTGCGGCACTTGCGCGGGCCGCCGCGGACGAGCGGGTCCGTGCGCTGGTCGTCAAGGTCGGGGGCAGCCGGATCGGGCTCGCCAAAGTCCAGGAACTCCGCGCCGCCATCGCCGAATTCCGGCGGAGCGGGAAGCTGACGGTGGCCTGGACGGAGAGCTTCGGCGAGTTCGTCCGCGGAAACCTGCCGTATTACCTGGCCACGGCGTTTGACCGGATCTACCTTCAGCCGACGGGCACGCTGGGGCTGACCGGCGTCGCGGTCGAGCAGGTGTTCCTCCGGGACGCCCTGGAGAAGGCGGGCGTGAACTACCAGACCGCGAAGCGCTATGAGTACAAGTCGGCCGCTGACCAGTTCACCGAGACGGGGTTCACCGCGCCCGCGCGGGAAGCTGTCACCAGGCTCGCCGAATCCGTCGCCGAGCAGATCGCCGCCGGCATCGCGGAAAGCCGGGGCAAGACCGTGCCGCAGGCGCGGGAATTGCTCGATCGCGGCCCGTTCCTCGCGCAGCAGGCGCTTGACGAGGGCCTGATCGACGGGCTTGCCTACCGGGACGAGGTGCACGACAAGGTCCGCCGGGAGGCGGGCGCCGACGCGACCTTGCTGTTCCTCCAGCGCTACCAGCGGACGCACGCGCTCGCCAGCGTGTCCCGGCGGGTGCGAGAGCAAACCGCGCGGGAGCGGTTCGTCGCGGTGATCTACGCGCACGGTCCCATCAGGCAGGGCCGCAGCGGTCGCGGCGGCATGGGCTCGGACACGGTGGCCGCCGCCTTGCGCGCCGCGGGCGCGGACGACAAGGCCCGCGCGGTCGTGCTGCGGGTGAACAGCCCGGGAGGCTCGGCGACGGCATCGGACGTGATCTGGCGTGAGGTGGTCCGCGTCCGCGCGGCGGGCAAGCCTGTCATCGTCTCGATGGGCGACGTGGCCGCGTCCGGCGGCTACTTCATCTCGGCGCCGGCCGACGTGATCGTGACGCAGCCGGGCACGCTTACCGGATCTATCGGCGTAATCATGGGCAAACCGGTGCTGCGCGAGATGTTCGGGCGGGCGGGCGTACATACCGACACCGTCACGGAAAGCCCGAACGCCACGATGTTTTCCCTGTCACGCCCGTTCTCGGAACCAGAATGGGACCGGATCAACGCCTGGCTTGACGCTATTTATGTCGATTTTACGGAAAAAGTGGCATCTGGACGGAGGATGACCGTCGAGCGCGTGCACGAACTCGCCCGCGGCCGTGTCTGGACCGGTGCCGACGCGGTGGCGACCGGCCTGGCCGACGAGGCCGGCGGCTTGCGCGACGCGATCACGATCGCGCGCAAGCGCGCCGGGCTGCCTTCCGACGCGCCCGTCCATGCTTACCCGCGGCACGGCCCGCTGGACCAACTCCGTCCCGCCGAGTCAAGCGAGACGCGTCCCGCCGCCGCGCCACTCGACCCGGCGGCCCTCCTGCTGTCCGCGTTCGCCGACGGCTGGGGGCCCGCGTGGCAGTTCGCGGCCAGCGCGGGGCTGCCGCCGTACGGGCCGCTCATGCTCCCGGGCGTTTGGAAGATCAGTTGACCGAACGACGCGGGCTGATTCCGCCGGATAACCATCTTCCAGACGCCCAGCCGGACGCGTCGGCGGATGCACTGCCGAACGCGCTGCCGAACACGCTGCCGGACGCGCTGTCGGGGTGGGCGGCCGGGGTCACTCTGGTCACTCTCGCCGATGACAGGGACGACATCGGGACGACGGTGAGCGCGTTCTGCCCGGTGTCACTTGAGCCGCCGCTCGTGCTGATCTCGCTGCTGCGCGACTCCTACCCGGCCGAGGTGCTCAGCCGCCCGTCACTGCCGGCCGCGCGCTTCGCGATCACCCTGCTGTCGTCATCCCAGCGAGTCCTGGCGGGCCGGTTCTCCGCGGCGGGGCGGCCGAGCGCGCGCCTGGCGCTAGATGACGTGCCGCACTTCCGCGGTGACGAGTCCGGCGCGCTGATCCCGGAAGGCGGGCTCGCGGCGCTGGAATGCTCGGTGTCGCGGCGCGTCCCGGCCGGTGACCACCTCCTCGTGGTCTCCGCCGTGGAAAAAGTGGCTTATGTCGCGGAAACAGGTGATCCTCTGGTCCGCTTCCGGCGGCGTTACCCGGAAATTGGCGCAAAATAGCGGCTGGTTGCGCTGGTTTGCGGCCAGGGGCGGGGTAAGAGGATGCGGCGGCCGCTTTGCCAGACGGCGGTGACTAGGGGGACGCCCGGGCGGTAGGCGAGATAGGAGTGAGACGGGGCGTCGAGCATGATCAGGTCGGCCCGCGCGCCGGGGGCGAGGTAGCCGACGTCCGCGCGGCGCAGGGCGCGGGCGCCCCCGGCGGTCGCGGACCACACTGCCTCGGATGTCGTCATCCGCATGTCACGCACCGCGAGGGCTATGCAGAACGGCATGCTGGAGGTGTACGACGATCCGGGATTGCAGTCAGTCGCCAGCGCGACCGTCACGCCCGCGTCGAGCAGTCGCCGCGCGTCAGGGTAGCGCTGCCTTGTGCCGAACTCCGCCCCCGGCAGCAGCGTCGCGACCGTGCCGGATGAGGCGAGCGCTTCCACGTCGGCGTCGCTGAGGAACGTGCAGTGGTCTGCCGACGCCGCCGCTGCCTCGACCGCCACCCGCACACCCGGGCCGGGCCCTAGCTGGTTCGCGTGCACACGCGGCATCAGGCCACGCGACGCGCCGGCCCGCAGCACGGCCCGCGCTTCGTCGGCCGAGAACGCGCCGCGTTCGCAGAACACGTCTACCCACCGGGAGTAAGGCGCGCACGCGTCCAGCATCTCGCCGCAGACCAGCGAAACGTAGGAGTCAGCGGAGAACTCATCGGGCACCACGTGCGCGCCGAGGTATGTCACTTCAGGGGTGACTTCCGCGGCCAGCGAGACCAAGCGCGCCTCGTCGGCGACCGTCAGCCCGTAACCGGACTTGCACTCGAACGTGGTCGTACCCTGGCGGAGCATTTCTTCCGCCAGGCGCCGAAGTCCCGCGCGCAGCGTCGCGTCGGACGCGGCCCGGGTCGCGGCCACCGTGGCGCGGATTCCCCTAGCGGCATAGGGGGCGCCCGCCATCCGCGCGGCGAACTCCGCGCCCCGTTCCCCCGCGAAGACCAGATGGGCGTGTGAGTCGACGAATCCGGGCAGCACGACACGTCCGGCCGCGTCCGCGACCGAGTCGGCGGCGGGCGCGCGGGATGCCGGTCCTGTCCACACCACGTTGTCGCCCTCGATGACCAGCGCGGCGTCCTCGATCGCGGCGAAGCCGTCCACGGCATTCGTCACCAGTTCGCCGATCCGCGTGATCAGCAGGCTCCCAGCCATTCCCCGTCTCCGCCTCTGCCACCGCGCCAGTCAGTCCGTAACCGCGGAGACCGCGACCGAGAGCGCGTCCCCCACTTCGTCCACGAGCAGGTGATGCCCGTCTCGCACTACGTCTTTACCGGAAGCCACCACGTGACGCACGTCCGACGCGGTACCGGCCGCGAAAAGTCGCCCGAGAACGTCGGTGCCAGCCCCGGCGAGCCGCGGCGTGCCCAGCGACACGGTCACGAGATCCGCGTAAGCCCCTGGCACGATCGCCCCCGCGTCCGGCCAGCCGAGGCACGCGTGCCCGCTCGCCGCCGCGATGCCCGCCAGTTCGCCTGGCGTGAAGTGCCCGCGCTGGCGCGTGACGTATCGTTGCGAAAGCTCAAGCCAGCGTGCTTCCTCGAACAAGTCGATCACGCTTTGCCCGTCGCTGCCCAGCGAGAGCGCGCACCCCGCCGCGGCGAGCGCCGGAGACGGGCCGACACCATCGGCCAGGTCGGCTTCGGTCACCGGGCACAGGCACGCGGTCACCCCCGACTGCCCGAGCAGCGACACGTCGGATGGCGTCAGGTGAGTCGCGTGGACCATGGTCGAGCGCGGGCCGAGCACCCCCGCTTCTGACAGCACCTCCGAAGGCGTTCCCCCGAACGCCGCCTGGCATTCCTCGTTCTCCCGCGCCTGCTCCGACAGGTGGACGTGCACAGGGGCGGCGTGGCGGTGCGACCAGGCCATGACCTCCGGCATCTGGTCCGGCGGCACCGCCCGCACCGAGTGGATCGCGGCGCCGAGCCGGGCGTGCGGCGCCACCGTGCCGCGCTCGTCGCAGCCGAACTCCGCTAGCCGTGCTGCCCACGCCGCCGCGGACCCGTCCCCGAAGCGCAGTTGGACTCCGGCCAGGGGCAGCGCCGCGCCGCCCGGGGCGAAACCGCTCGCGAGATAACAGGTGTCAAGCAGGGTGATCCTGATACCGGCGGCCGATGCGGCGGCGATGAGGAGGCGCCCCAGTTCGTTCGGATCGGAATAGGGTTTACCGCCGGAGGCGTGGTGAAGGTAATGGAACTCCCCCACGCAGGTGATTCCGGCCAGCGCCATCTCCGCGTAAACCGCGCGGGCCAGGGCGTAGTAAGTCTCGGGAGTGAGCCGGGACGCGACTTCGTACATCCGTTCGCGCCAAGTCCAGAAAGTGCCGCGCCTGCCCGGGGTCCCGCCGCGCAGCGCCCGTTGGAACGCGTGAGAATGCGCGTTCGCCAGGCCCGGCAGCGTGAGGCCGGTCAGGCGCGTGACGTCCGGCGGCAATCCGTCCGCGAGGACACGGGGCGTGACCGCTGTGAACCGCTCCCCCGACGCCTCGATCAGCACGTCATGCGAAAGTTCGCCAGGATCGGACGCACCGCGGTCGAGCCAGGCCAGTTCCGCGTGCCAGCGGCGGACATCGTTCACGCTCACATCATTCCAGGACGACCGGCTTGAATCACAGGATCACTTCGCGAAATGCCAGGATGGCTTGGCGAAGTGCCAGGATCGCCCGGCGCAAGGAGTCACCTAGGATTTCCCTCGTGACGACTTCCGAAAGTGACAGCGGGCATCCGGAGCCCATCGGCCACGAGCACCGTGACGTGTCAGGAGGCTGGCTGCGGCCCGCGGTTTTCGGCGCGATGGACGGGCTCGTGACCAACGTGTCACTGATCTCAGGCGTAGGCGGCGGCGGCGGATCACAGCACGCGATCGTGCTCACCGGCCTGGCGGGCCTGGCAGCCGGCGCTTTCTCCATGGCCACCGGCGAGTACGTCTCGGTCTCGTCACAGAACGAGATGATCCTCGCCGAGGTGGACAAGGAACGTCACGAGCTCAAGACCAACGCCGTCGCCGAGCAGGTCGAACTCGCGGGCATGCTCCGCCGCCGCGGTGTAAGCCCCGCGACCGCCAAGGTAGCGGCGGCGGAGATCTCGCGGCACCCGGACAAGGCGCTCGCCGTGCACGCGCTTGAGGAACTCGGCGTCAATCCGGCGGAGCTTCCGTCGCCGTACGTCGCCGCCGGGGCTTCGCTGCTGTCGTTCGCGGTCGGCGCGATCATCCCGCTGCTGCCGTTCGCGCTGGGCTTCAACGCCCTCGGGGTGGCGCTCGGCCTGTCCGCGGCAGCCGCGTTCACCGGCGGAGGCGTCGTGTCCCGGATGACGGGCCGGCCGTTCTGGCGCGGCGCGCTGCGCCAGTTGATCCTCGGTGGCTGCGCGGCCGGCCTCACCTACGTGATCGGCCTCGCCGTCGGCGGCATGGCCGCTTCCTGAGCCGCGATGTCCCGTGACCCAGGCTCCTCACCAGCGGCGTTACCCAGGCTATGTCGACAGAGTTACCCAGTGGTAAGGTGCCCCGTGGCCTCTGTGAATCGTCCGCTGCGAATCGCGCTGCTGTCCTATCGCAGCAAACCGCACTCCGGCGGCCAGGGCGTCTATGTGCGCCACTTGAGCAGGGAGCTTTGCGCGCTCGGTCATCACGTCGAGGTGTTCTCCGGCCAGCCGTACCCGGAACTCGACGACGGCCCCGTGCTGCGAAAGGTGCCTAGCCTGGACCTCTACCGGGAGGACGACCCGTTCCGGACTCCGCACCCCCGCGAGATCAGGGACTGGACGGACGCGCTCGAGACGGCCATGATGTGGGGCGGTTCCTTCCCTGAACCGCTCACGTTCAGCATCCGGGCGTTGCGTGCCCTCCGCGCGCGGCCCGGCGAATTCGACATCGTGCACGACAACCAGGGGCTCGGCTACGGCATGCTGGGCGTTCCGCGCCTCGGCCTTCCGCTGGTCACCAGCATCCATCACCCGATTACGGTGGATAAGCGGCTCGACCTCGCCGGGCGCGGCTGGCTAGGGACCCTGTCCCGGCGCCGGTGGTACGGGTTCGTGCGCATGCAGGGACGAGTGGCGCGCCGCGCCGGGCCGTTGATTACCGTCTCCGAATCTTCGAAGCGCGACATATGTCAGGACTTCAGGGTTAGACAGGGAAGCGTGCACATAGTCCCGCTCGGAGTGGACACGCGCCGCTACCGGCCCCGCGACGCGCATGCCGGCGCATCCAGTGGCACGCCGCGCGTCCCCGGCCGGATCGTGGCCGTCGCCAGTTCCGATCACCCTCTCAAAGGGCTTGCCACCCTGCTCCGGGCCGTCGCCAAGCTCACTACCGAACGCGACGCCCACCTGGTCGTCATCGGGTCTCCTTCCGAGGAAACGAGGAAACTCGCCGCGCAGTTGTCGCTGAACCAGCCAGACCCGCCCGGGGGGACCGCATCCCCTGGCCCTCTCGCTAACAGGGGAGCGACGTTCGTCAGCGGACTGCCCGAGGAGGAGTACGCGGAACTGCTCGCCTCCGCCGAGATCGCGGTCGTCCCGTCCCTGTACGAAGGGTTCTCGCTGCCCGCGGTGGAGCACATGGCGTCCGGCACGCCTCTCGTCGCGACGAAGGCCGGCGCACTGCCGGAGGTCACGGGAGACGCCGCCGTAGGCGTCAAGCCCGGCGATGCCGAGGACCTGGCCGCCGCCCTGCGCCGGCTGCTCGACAGCCCCGAAGAGCGCGAGGCCTTGTCCCGAAGAGGCGTCGACCGCGTACAGACGCGGTTCGCCTGGCCAGCCGTCGCGACCGCCACCGTGGCGCTGTACCGCAAAGTGATCAACGGAGAGAGCGCGTGCTGACCGTCGATTTCCAGAAATTTCCGATAAGTGCCGGCGAGCGTTTCCTAGACCTCGGCTGCGGCGCGGGACGCCACGCGTTCGAGGCGTACAGGCGCGGCGCGCATGTCGTCGCCGCCGACCTGGACACCGGGGAACTTGGACCCGTCAGCGGCATGTTCGCGGCCATGCGGGCCGAAGGGGAGGCGCCCTCCGGAGCCTCGGCGATCGCCCTCGCCGCGGACGCGACGAACCTCCCGTTCCCCGACAACTCCTTCGACAAGATCGTCGCCGCGGAGATCCTCGAGCACGTCCCCCGCGACCAGTGCGCGATCAGCGAGATCACCCGGGTCCTCCGCCCGGGCGGGATCGCCGCCGTCACCGTCCCCGCCTGGCTGCCGGAGCGGATCTGCTGGGCCCTGTCCACCGAGTACCACGAGGTCCCTGGCGGCCACGTCCGCATATTCACCCGCGGTGAGCTCACCGCGAAACTCGCCGCCGCCGGCCTCGCCGTCACCGGCAGCCACCACGCGCACGGCCTGCACTCGCCGTACTGGTGGCTGAAGTGTGCCGTCGGCGTGCACGAGGACAAGAACCTGGCCGTCCGCGGCTATCACAAAATCCTCGTGTGGGACATCATGCGCCGCCCGGCCCTCACCCGCCTGTCGGAGGCGGCACTGAACCCGCTCATCGGGAAAAGCCTCGTAATCTACGCTCAAAAACCCATTCCACCGAACGTTCCCTCGTCCCTCCTCCGCCGCCCTGACCTCGCCCAGGAGGGTGGCGTGCATGCTGGCTGAGCCTCCGCACCCGGTATCTCACGCCAGCTCAGCACCGCTCCCGCCAGCCTTCGCGCTGGAGACAGCCCGCGCGATCGCGGCTGCGCAACTTTCGTCTGGGGCCGTCGCGTGGCCGGACGGGCACATCGACCCGTGGGACCACGTGGAATGCGCGATGGCGCTGAGCGCCTGTGGCCTGGCCGAATCCGCGCGGCTCGCTTATCGGTGGCTGCGCGAGACGCAGCGGCCGGACGGATCCTGGCCCCGGACGACCGGCGGGCCGGAAGCGACGGGTCCGGAAAGCGCGGCCGATCACGCTGCCGAAAGCCACCACGCCGCCTACGTCGCCGTCGGCGTCTGGCACGAGTTTCTCGTCACCGGCGACCGCGACTTCACCGAGACCATGTGGCCCACGGTCCGCCGCGCGATCGACTGGACGATCGGCCTGCAGATGCCACGCGGCGAGGTGGCCTGGGAACGCGACGCGGCGGGACGGCCCGGTGGGTTCGCCTTGCTGTCCGGCTGCTCGAGCATCCTGCACGGCCTGCGCTGTGCGATCGCGCTCGCGGGACTGGCCGACAAGCCGCAGCCAGACTGGGAACTGGCCACCGTGCAACTCGCGCACGTGCTGGCCTGTCACCCGGAGGCGTTCGCGGACAAGAGCCGGTTCGCGATGGACTGGTACTACCCGGTGCTCGGCGGCGCGCTCCGCGGCGCCGCGGCGGGAGCCCGGCTGGCCGAGGGGTGGGACACGTTCATGGTGCCCGGCCTCGGGGTGCGGTGCGTCAGCGATCAGCCGTGGGTAACGGTAGCGGAGACCTGCGAACTCGTGCTCTCGCTCGACGCCGCCGGGCGGCGCGACGAGGCGGCCGCCCTGTTCCGGGAGGTGCACCGGCAACGCCACGCCGACGGCTCCTACTGGACTGGCTGGCAGTTCGTCAACGAGGCGCACTTCCCCGACGAACGCAGTTCCTGGACCGCCGCCGCGGTCGTCCTCGCCGCTGACGCCCTGAACGGCTTCAGCCGCGGCGCGTCCATCTTCCGCGACGCCGCCGTCGCCGGCTCGGTGGACGACCTCGCCCCCGCCGACCCCGAAGCCTGCGGCTGCGCCCGCGAATCCGCCATTACGGACGCTTAACGGTGACTCTGGCATGCCCGCGGCGTGCGGGAGCACCGTTAGCGAGGAGTCCTCGCGCTCTGGCGACCGGCGTTAGCCGATGCCGGCGCCGGCGCGTTCCAGGATGCGGAGGGAGCCTTCGACCCGAACCTCGGTGAACGCCCCCGAGGCCAGCGCCCGTTGGTAGATGCCGAAGGGCGCCTGGCCCCCGTCGGCAGGGTCCGGGAACACGTCGTGAATGGCGAGCGCGCCGCCGATGGCGACTCGCGGCGCCCAGCCCTCATAATCCCGCTGGGCGGCGGCGTCTGTGTGCCCGCCGTCGATGAACAGCATGCCGAGCGGCGTGCTCCACAGCCGCGCCACGTCCGCCGAGCGGCCCACTATCGCGACCACTTCCTCTTCCACCCCGGCAGCCGCGAGCGTCGCCCGGAGCTTAGGCAGCGTATCGAGCAATCCCGTCGCCGGATCGACCAGCGACTCGTCGTGGTACTCCCAGCCGGCCTGGTGCTCCTCGGATCCGCGGTGGTGATCCACGGTTACCACCTGCTGGCTGATGCCACGCGAACGAGCCGCGCGGATCCCCGCCGCCAGGTAGATCGCGGATTTCCCGCAGTAGCTCCCGACCTCGAGCACCGGGCCGGCCGCCGCGTACGATTCCGCCGTCTCGCACAGCGCCGTTCCCTCGGCCACTGGCATGAACCCAACTGCGGCCTCGGCGGCCTTCATCAGCTCAACATCCATCCCGGCACCATAACGCACGCGGGAATAGCCGGGCACCCTCGTTGTTACAGTGCATGCAAACGCATATAACTCGCCGGCAGGCGGGTGGGAGGCAACCGGCGGGGCCGGGACTGGCAACCGGCGGGCCGGCGAAAAGGACCCGGCGGGCCGGCGACAGGCACCCGGCGGGGCCGGCGACAGGAGGTCAGGTTATGCAGTTCGGGATTTTCTCGGTCAGCGATATCACCAGGGATCCGGTGAACGACTACACGCAGAGCGAGGCCGAGCACATCGACGCGGTCGTCCAGATCGCGAACAAGACGGAAGAAGTCGGCATGGACGTGTTCGCGATCGGCGAGCACCACAACCCGCCGTTCTTCAGCTCCGCGCCTACGACCCTGCTCGCCCACATCGCGGCGACCACGAAGCGGCTGATCCTCACCACGTCGACCACGCTGATCACCACCAACGACCCGGTCAGGCTGGCCGAGGAGTACGCCATGCTCCAGCACCTGTCCAAGGGCCGCATGGACCTGATGCTCGGCCGCGGCAACACCGGCCCGGTCTACCCCTGGTTCGGCCAGGACATCCGCAAGGGCCTGGAGCTCGCGCTGGAGAACTACAACCTGCTGCACCGGCTGTGGCGCGAAGACGTGGTGGACTGGGAGGGCAAGTTCCGCACTCCCCTCCAGGGGTTCACCAGCATCCCGCGGCCGCTGGATGACGTGCCGCCGTTCGTGTGGCACGGCTCGATCCGCAGCCCCGAGATCGCCGAGCAGGCCGCCTACTACGGCAACGGCTTCTTCGCCAACAACATCTTCTGGCCGAAGGAGCACTACATGCGCCTGATCAAGTTCTACCGGCAGCGCTTCGCGCACTACGGCCACGGCAGCGAGAAGCAGGCGATCGTCGGCCTCGGCGGCCAGGTGTACCTCGCGAAGAACAGCCAGGACGCCAAGCGCGAGTTCCGCCCGTACTTCAACGCCGCCCCGGTATACGGCAACGGGCCGTCCATGGAGGACTTCATGGAGATGACCCCGCTGTCGGTGGGCAGCCCGCAGGAGGTCATCGACAAGACGCTGACGTTCCGCGAGCACTTCGGCGACTACCAGCGCCAGCTGTTCCTCGTGGACCACGCGGGCTTGCCGCTGAAGACGGTGCTGGATCAGCTCGAACTGCTCGGCGCCGAGGTGATCCCGGTGCTGCGCAAGGAGATCGCCGCGCGGCAGGACCCGGAGACCCCGGAGGCCCCGACGCACGAGAGCCTGGTCAGGGCGAAGTACGGCGACCAGCCGCCGCGCCAGCCGCGCCCGAACGCCAACCGCGGTGACAACGTCACCGGCGGCTCGCCTTACACCGACACCGACGACAAGTTCCAGGCCGAGTACCCGGTGCTTTAACCGTGAGCGCCAACGCCGCCTGGGAGGCGCTGATGACGGCGCACGCGACGCTGATGAAGCAGTTCCAGGCCGAGGACATCTGGGGGGACGTCTCCATCAAGGAGTACGACGTCCTCTACACGCTGTCCAAATGCCCGGTGCCCGTGCGCCTCGGCGACCTCAACAAAAACGTCCTGCTCAGCCAGCCGGCCATGTCCCGTCTCGTGGACCGGCTGGCCGACCGGGGCCTCATAGCGCGCGAAACCGACCCGGCCGACCGCCGCGGCCTGCTGCTCTCGCTCACCGCGGAGGGCCGCGCAGTGCAACGCCAGATCGGCGCCCGCCACGCCCGCAGCGTGGCCCGCGCCATGACCGCCGAACTCAGCCCCGCCGATCTGCGGTGCCTCGAGGAAATTTGCCGCAAGCTCGCTGACCGCAAAGGATAACAATGGAAACCTTCAGGCTCTCCGTGGTGACTGCCGGGACAAGTGACCCCTCTTCCACCCGCATGCTCGCAGACCGTATTACTGAACGGACCGTGGCTCTCGCCAACGATCACGCTGACGACGTAACGGTTGGCACCATCGACCTGCGGGAACTCGCGACAGACATCACGACGGCGCTGACCAGCCAGCTGATCACGCCGAAGCTTCAGCGCGCGGTTGACATGCTGCGCGAGGCGGACGGGATCATCGCCGCCGCCCCCGTCTACAAGGCAGGCCCCAGCGGCCTGTTCACGTCGTTCTTCCACGTGCTCGACAACGACCTGCTGATCGGCAAGCCGGTCGTGCTCGCCGCGACGGCTGGCACGGCCCGCCACGCACTCGTCGTGGACGAGCAGATGCGGTCGCTTTTCGCTTTCCTGCGGACGCTGACCGTCCCGACGTCGCTGTTCGCGGCGCCGGAGGACTGGGGCGACCCGACGCTGAACAAGCGGATCGACCGCGCCGCGCGTGAACTCGTGCTGCTCATGGAGTCGGGCTTCGCCCGGAAGGTCAAGGACGAGTCCTGGGACAGCTACCAGCACGAACTCGGGAGCGGCGGCGGCACCGAGCTCGACATCGACCTGAGCAGCGACCTGATGCGCCTGGCGACGGGCGGCTCCGCGGCGTAGGCCGGCGGCCCGGGAGGGGAGGCCCGCGGCTGCCCGGGCTCGACCTCGGCTAACGAGGCGGGCGGGTGAACTGGCCGAGGAAGAGCGGCAGGCCCGTTTTTGTATCCGCGATCACGAACAGGAACGGACGGTCAACGACCAGGCGGATATCCGGGACAAACCTGCGCATCCCGAGGGCCCGCATGACGACGGCGGTCGCGGCGGCGGCTTCGGTGCCCTCCTCCCCTACGTCGATGTAGGCCCTGTGCACGACCGCGCTGATAGCCAGCGGCTCGGTGGCCGTGATGCCGCCGAAGTCGGCATCGTCGGAGAATGCCCGCCGGATGCCGAGCGCCTGGAGACTGTCGTCGAGCCGGAAGGACGACTCGACGCGAAAACGCGGCAGGGACAGAGCGACGGAGCGTTCGGCGCCGTCGTCGAGCAGTCCCGAGAGCACGCCGCCGATACCGCCCGTACCGTCGAGGCCAGCGGCAAACTCGCTCAGCGGGCCATCAGGGAGCACCACCGCCATCGCCAGGGTCCCGCCCCGGTACGGGAGCAATACCGCTTGGTATCCGTCACCCCGGTGGTACGCCAGCCTCGCGTCCAGGTGCATGAGGGGAATTGGAGAAACCTGGGATCGTTCGGGATAAAAGGACTTCTCTTCGGTTTTGTCCGCAGGGAACTTGTGCGTCCACAGTGCGTTCAGGTAGATCGCGTTGACCAGGACCAGTCGCGTGCCGGGGCCGATCAGCCCGCGCGGCACCAGGCCGGTGATCTTGTCCGCGGTCTGCTCGGCCACCTTGGCGTTGATGGCCTCACGCGCCGCCTCGGGCGCGCCGCGAAAGTCGGACCGCCTGATGTCGGCCATGTCCCCGACCGCCGCCAGGTACTCCTCCCGAAGTGTCAGGCCCAGGTCCAGCCACAGCGAGTTCGGCGCCCGGAGCGTCAGGTCCTCGCCAGTGCGGATCGCCGCAAGCTGGCGGAGCCCTTCGGCCGCGGAGTGCGCGTCACCGAGGTGCAGGGCAGCCGTGAGTTCCGCCGCCGTATCACCGCGAGCGCCGAGGAGCGTCATCTGGAGAGCGGCGGCGATGCTCGCCGGGGACAGCACGACGTTGCCCCCGGTCACCGCCAGCTTGCGGTACAGGTCTGTGCCGAACGCGGCGTCCGCCTGGATCGTCTGGAGCATTTTCGTTACCCGCTTAGAACTTTGAGGCGCCTGAGGGCCTCTCCCAGTATCTCCGGGCGCTTGCAGAAAGCGAACCTTACCTTGGTGCGGCCTTCGGCTTTGTCGTCGTAGAAGATTGCCGTCGGGATGGCGACGACTCCCGCCCGCTCCGGAAGGTTCAGGCAGAACTCGACCGCGTCCGTCTCGCCGAGCGGGGCGATGTCGGTCGTGATGAAGTAGGTGCCGTCGGGCTGGTAAACCTCGAAGCCGATGTCCTTAAGGCCCGCGGCCAGCAGATCGCGCTTGGCCTTGAGATCCTTCTTCAGGTTGTCGTAGTACGCGTCCGGAAGGCCCAGTGCCTCGGCGATGGCGTACTGAAACGGGCCGCTCGCAACGAACGTCATGAACTGCTTCGTCGTCTTCACCGCGTCGATGAGTTCCGGGGTCGCCGTGGCCCAGCCGACCTTCCAGCCGGTGAAGGAGAACGTCTTGCCCGCGGAGCTGATCGTGACCGTGCGCTCGCCCATGCCGGGGAAGGTGACGATGGGAATGTGCGGCTTGTCGTACGTCAGGTGCTCGTAGACCTCATCGGTGACGACGAGTAGATCATGTTTTATCGCGATATCCGCGATTTGCTGGAGCTCGTCGCTGGTGAGGACGGTGCCGGTGGGGTTGTGCGGGGTGTTGAGGAGGATCAGCCTCGTTCTTGCTGTTATTTTGCCTTCAAGCTCTGCCATGTCCGGCCGGAACAACGGTGCCCTCAGCGTCAGCGGGATCCGCGTAGCGCCTGCCATCGCGATGTTCGCGGCGTAGGAGTCGTAGTAGGGCTCGAACGCGATCACCTCGTCGCCCGGTTCGAGGAGAGCGAGGAGGGCGGCGGCGATCGCCTCGGTGGCGCCCGCCGTGACGAAGACCTCTGTGGCCGGGTCCCAGGCGAGGCCGTACCAGCGCCGCTGGTGAGCCGCGATCGCCGTTCTCAGTTCGGGGACGCCGGGGCCGGGCGGGTACTGGTTGCCCTTGCCCGTTCGTATGGCGGCGACGGCGGCTTCCCCGATTTCCTTCGGTCCGTCGACGTCCGGGAAGCCCTGGCCGAGGTTGACGGCCCCGGTAGCGAGAGCGCGAACGGACATCTCGGCGAAGATCGTGGTGCCGAGACCTTCGAGGCGCCGGTTAAGCAGAGGTCGCTTCACAGGATCATCATCCCCTACCCGATTGTCCCCCGCTCGATTGTCTCCCGCTCTCCCCCGGCTCGGCTCCGGCTCGGCTCGGGCGCGGGTTTCGGCTCGGGGCACGGGTTTCGGCTCGGGCGCGGGTTTCGGCGGGGGTTTCGGCTCGGGGCACGGGTTTCGGCTCGTGCTCCGGCGGGGGTTTCGGCTCGTTGGCGCAACTGACCCGAACTATTTGGTGCGGTGGCGTCAACGCACCAAACGGTTATCGTGGCGGCATGCGGATTGCGTTGTGCCAGATACCTGTAAGTCCCGATATTTCGGTAAATCTGTCGCGCGTACGCGCGGCCCTGAAGGAGGCGTCGGCGGGCGGAGCCCAACTCGCCGTGTTCCCGGAGGCGACGATGGTGCGCTTCGGGTCGGATCTGCGGGCGGCCGCGGAACCGGTTGACGGGCCGTTCTGCTCCGCGATCGGCGCGGCCTGCGCGGAAAACGGGGTGGCCGCCGTGGTCGGCGTGTTCGAGCCGGCAGACGACGGGCGGGTGTACAACACCGCGGTCGCGTACGCGGCGGATGGGTCGCTCGCGGCGACGTACCGGAAGCTGCACCTGTTCGACGCGCTCGGGCAGCACGAGTCAGACCTGGTCGCGCCGGGTTCCGCCCCGGTGGTCGCCGACCTGGCGGGCGCGCCGGTCGGCTTGCAGATCTGCTACGACATCCGGTTCCCCGAACTGACCCGTGCCCTCGCGGTCGGCGGCGCACGGCTGATTACCGTAAGCGCCGCGTGGCAAGCCGGCCTCTTCAAGGAAGAGCACTGGGTAACGCTGCTGCGCGCCCGGGCGATCGAGAACACGGTGTGGATCGCCGCCGCCGGCCAAGTACCCGACCCGGACGCGAAGCCCACGCGCGCGCCGACCGGTGTCGGCCGGTCGATGCTGATCGACCCGCTCGGCGTGGTCCGCGCCGACCTCGGCCCGTCCGCCGGTGTCTGCGCAGTGGAGGCGGACCTGGCTCTCGTCGATTCCGTCCGGTCCACGCTGCCGTCCCTGGCCAATCGCCGCGAGGATGTCTTCGGCGCGGTCATCCGCCCGGCGAACCGCTAACCCTGTCGTCGACACGGACGCGGCTAGCTGGGTTCTCGGCACGGGTGAGGCCAGCTCGCCGGAACCGGAAGTTGCCAGAGCGGGCGAGCTTAACCTTCGCGGGCCACCTGGAACGGGCCGAAGCTCTGCTGGGTCGGCATCAGCTCCATCGTGTTGATGTTGACGTGCGGCGGGAGCGTGGCGGCCCAGTAGACCGATTCGGCGATGTCGTCGCCGGTCAGCGGCTGCATGCCCGCGTAGGTGGAGTCGGCCTTCTCCTGGTTGCCGCCGAACCGGACGACGGAGAACTCCGTGTCGGCCATGCCGGGCTCGACGCACGTGACGCGGACGCCCGTGCCGTGCAGGTCACTGCGCAACGCAAGGCTGAACTGGTGCACGAACGCCTTGGTACCGCCATAAGTGTTCCCGCCGGGGTAGGGATACGTGCCGGCGACCGAGCCGAGATTGATCACGTGACCGCGGCCACGGGCAACCATGCCGGGCAGGATAGCGCGAGTGCAGTACGTGAGGCCCTTGCAGTTGGTGTCGATCATCTGGTCCCACTGGTCCAGGTCTGCTTCCTGGGCCGGCCCCAGGCCGAGCGCGAGCCCTGCGTTGTTGACCAGGACGTCGATCTCGGCGAACTCCGGCGGGAGCGCACTGACGACTTCGGCGACCGCGGCCCGGTCCCGGACGTCGAGAGCGACCGGCAGAACCTGTTGACCGAGTTCAGCGGCGAGATCCTTGATCCTTTCCGCTCTCCGGGCGGACGCGACGACGCGGAACCCCCCGGTCGCGAAACGACGCGCGATCGCGGCACCGAAGCCGCTGCTCGCGCCAGTGACAAAGACTGTGCCCGGTTGCGTTGTCATACGCCAATCGTATCGAGGGGCACGTGTTGTCGCTTTAGCGGCAACCCCGCACGCGACGCCAGAACCACCTGCGGCTCGATTGCGCAGCCGGGCGCGCCGGGGCGACACCGGCTGCGCAATCGAGCACCCTCAGGCCCGGGCCGAGCACCCTCGGGCGCGCATTGAGCGCCCTCGGGACGCAGTCGAGTCGCTGCTAGCTGCGGACTGGGGATTGCCAGAGGGTTGGCTCCTCGGCGCCGGAGGTTGCTGCGAAGCCGACGCCTGTAAGGGTGGCGCCCACGCTGGTCAGCGCGGTGATCGCCTGGGTTCCCGAGCCCGCCAGGCCTGTGCCCGCGGGAGTCGCCATCGTCCACGTCGTGTCCGGCGCGGTACCCCGGTCCAGCAGCCATACGACGACGTCTTGCGCGCCTGCCGCGCCGTAGGTGCCAGTCGCGGTGAATCCGCCGCCCGCGGCGGTGAGCGCGGTGGCAGGTGCGATAGCGCCGGTCCCGCTCGTTCCCTTGCCAGACGCGCCCGAGGCGGTTTCCTTCGGCATCGGGAGAAGGGTGTCCGTCCAGGTCGCGCCGCCGTTGGCCGATACCGCGGCGAACGGAAACGCCATGCCCCCTGCGGTGGTCGCCGAGCCGATCGCGGCCACCGTGTTTCCGCTGGCGGCGGCATACTGGAGCGTCGCGCTCGCGGCGCCCACGGGCAGCGGCAGCGTGGTCTCCGACCACGTGCGTCCGGTGGCCGACTGCCACGCCGCCGGGTGCCCGCCGACCGACCCGACCGCGGCGAATCCCCGCAGTGTGGCCGCGACCGCGTTCATCTGCCGGGTCCCGGTCCCGTCAAGCGCTCCGGGGCGCGCGTCGGTCGCGGACTGCCAGCCGGTCAGGCCGTCCGCGTACCAGGCCGCCGCGATCGTCCGCCCGCTGACGACCTGACTGCCGACGATGACGTAGCCCTCCCGGTCCTCGGCCACCGAGGAGGTGACCGCTCCGGTGCCGCCGAATGCCGTCTCACCGTCCGCCGCCGTCCAGGTCTCGCCGCCGGCCGAGGTAACCACCACCGGGTGCCCTATGCCGCCTCCGTCGCCGGACGCGCCTACGGTGGCTGGGCCGCCGACGGCTACCCATCCGGCGCCGCCGTGTGTCACCCCGGTGAGTTGTTCCTCTCCAGTCCGGTTGAGCACAGCCGACGCCGAGCCCGTCGCCCGCGTCCACGCCACGCCCCCGTCGCCGGAAATCCACAGGGAGGGAAAGCCATCCGCGCTCCCGGCCGCTACCTCGGTCGCGCCGGACGCGGCGATCGCGCCGACTGAGATCTCGGGGATGGTGGCTCCGGGGATGGCCCGCACGTCGATCTGGTCCGGGCCGCCTTGCGTGCCGATCACGGTCAGCATGGGCTGCTGCTGCGCCGCGTCGCCCGCGCTGGTCCCGGCGATTACGGCCTGGCCGTCGCCGTTCAGCGCCGCGCCGGAGAGGCTCTCGGCAGCCGTGCTGGTTACCGGGTCCGTCCCTGTCCAGGTGGTGCCGTTGGCAGAGATGAATGCGATCTGGAAACCGTCCGCCTGCCCGGTGACGACCGCGCCGGCCGGGCCGCCGCTCACGAAGCCGAGCGTCAGCGGCGCGCCGTTCGCGGTGGCGAGCGTCGCGGACTGACTCCACGTCGTCGCATTCGTCGAGATAAACACGTCCGCGGACCCGTTCGCGGGGGTAGCGCGAACCGCGACGAAGCCCTTCCCGAGAGGGGCGAGGCCAGCGATCGTGGCGCTGTCATCCGTGCCCGCGGGCACTGTGACCGGTGTCCACGTCTTCCCCCCGTTCGCCGACATCCATGTGGCCGACCCGCCGCCCTCGACGGACGCCGATATCACCACCGTGTCGCCGTTGGCGGCGACGGACGTGATGCCGAGCACAGGGCCCGCTTCGCTGGTGAGGCCTAGCTGCGTACCGCTGATCCGCTGCCAGGTCGTGCCGTTGGCCGACAGCCAGACCACAGGGCTCGCCTGGTCGGTGTCGCCGCCTGGCACGTTGGACCCGGCCGCGAGGAATCCGGATGCCGTGGCAGTCAGCACGCTGACCCTGTCTCCCCGGACTTCCGGGAGTGGGGCCTCGGGGAGCCACGACTGTCCGTTCGGGCTGGTGAAGGTCGAAGTAGAGCCGAGGGCGAGCCAGCCTCGTGCCCCGCCGGCGACGAGGGCGGCCCCGCTACCGGGCGCCGGCATGCCGCGGATGGTGGCGAGACGCCAGGTTTTCCCGCTGTCGGCGGAGTAGAAGAAGCGCGGGCGCGGGAGGCGGGTACCGGTCTGCGAACCGACCGCGACGGCCGTCGTGCCGGCGACCGCGACCTGGGAAAGCTGCTGGTCGACACCGCGCCCCGCCAGCGCCGGAGTGTCCGTGAAGTCGGCGGCGGCGTTCCTGGCGGGCGGGAAGCCTGCCGACAGCGACGAGGGCACGTGCCCGCTCGCGTTGTTCGCGCCCGCGATTATCACCACCGCGATGCCCACCACGATGGCGACGACGATCGGGATCACAAGGCCGGTCAGCCAGTTGCGGCCGCGGATCACGGCGAGAAAGGGCGAGGCGATACGGCTGAAGGCGGACGGCCGGGATTCCCGGACACTCTGGTTCTTCAGGCGGCGGATCGCTTCCTCGCCGCGTTCGCCGTTGAGGGCGTCGCCTTCCCATCGGGACGCGGGACGCCGGCGGGACGCCGGGAGCTGGTTCTCCTGGGAAACTCGACTGCCCGCTGGGACGCGGCGGCCTTGCGCCGGACCGCGGCTTTCCCGGGCGGAATCAGTCCCGGGCATGGGACGGGGACCGGTGAACTCCTCCGGTGGTGGCACTGGCGCGACCGGGCCAGTAGAGGAGACCGTCGGCGTGTAGCGGAGGGTCAGCGGACGGCGAGGCTCGTCCGCCACCGGACGCGGGCCAGTTCCCCGCCTGTCTGGCATCGTTCTGTTCGGCCCCGTGACGCCTCCCACCGCACCGAACGCGCCGCTGTTCGGGGCGGATCGGTTCGGAAGCGAGCCGTTGTTCGGGACCGGGCCGTTCGGGACCGGGCCGTTCGGGACCGCACGGAATCCTCCGCTGTTGCCCGGTGCGGGGAAGGCGCCGGACTCACGAGGCGGGCGGAACCCGCCTGTTTCCCGAGGCGGGCGGAACCCGCCCGTGTCCCTGTCCGCCGGAAAGCCGCCGGTACCAGGTGCCGCCGGAAAGCCGCCGGTACCTGGTGCCGCGGGGAAACCGCCACTGCCAGGTGCCGCGGGGAAACCGCCGGAGGTGTTCCGAGCGGCGGGATACGCGCCTGAGCCGTTCTGAGGCCGCGACTGGCGGAAGCCGCCAGAGCGGAAGCCGCCGGAATCACGCACTCCGGGCATGCCATGTGGATCCTGGCTCCGGAGCGGATCCTGGATCCGGGGAAACCCGCCGGAGCCAGTCGGACGCTGCGGCCCGCTGTGATCGGCGGGCCGTGGCGGCGGGAAGGCGTCACGCCCGTCACGCCCATCACGCCCGGCAGGGGCGTCACGCCCGTCACGCCCGGCAGGGGCGGCGGGGAACGCCCCTGAGCCGCGGGCCCGCGGGAACTGGCCAGAATCACGGACCGCGCTGAAGTCGCCTGTAGCCGGCCTTCCGTCGAACGCGTCCGGCGGGACGGTTCCGGGAATCCGCCGCGGGCCGGTCCCCTGACCCATGACGCCGGTCCCCTGACCCATGACGTCACCCGTGTCGCGGCGAAGACCACGCCGCGGATCACGGGCAGGACCAGGGCCCGGCGTGCCGAACTCGTAGCCGGGTGCCTCGCCGGGTTCCGCTCGCACGGGTTCCTCAGGTCGTCTGCCCCGGCTGCCCGGTGTCTGCCGCGGCCCGCGAGTCGGCTGCGTCGGGCGAGGCCGCCCGTACACGCGCGGATCCTGGAAGTCCGCAGGCTGCGCATGCGGAAGCTGGGGACGCCCGGCGTCCCCGTCCCCGCGATCGCCGCTCCTAGGCCCGTCACTCACCAGGCACTGCCTGTGCGATCGTTTGAGCGAGGGCGGGGCATACAGCCCGACGACCATCGTGCATCGCCGCTGATCGTACTCTCGCCGCCATGGCAAGGCCCTGGAAATCCGGCACGGCAGATATGTTCGTTCGCTTACGGGAAAGCAGATGGGACAGCGGATGAGGTAGCGGCCCTGGGCGTCGCCGCTGGCCCTGAGTGTCACTGCTGACCCTGGGTGTGGCGGCTGGCCCTGATCACCCGGCCGCGTGACTGACGCCACACGGCCGGCCCGGACCCCATAACGTCTACGACCGTTCCGCCCAGACAGCGGCGAGTACCCTGTAAGGGGGAAATCAATAATCACGTCCAATCTTTCGGAAGAAGGCGATGTCCGCCGTGTCTTCTGAGTCGCCGCGTGCCGCCGCGAATCTCAGCGAGCCCTCATCCAGCACCTCCGCGTCAGGGGTCCCTGCCGCCACGCGGCAGTCTGCGCCACCAGGACCAGACGACTCGGTGGACGCGGGTGTCCCGGGTCCCGGCCGCGCGGACTTCGGCGCCAACGAGTGGATGGTCGACGAGCTATACCAGCGTTACCTCGCGGATCCCAGCTCAGTGGACCGTGCGTGGTGGAGCTTCTTCGCGGACTACCGGCCCACGCGGTCGAACGGGACCGGGTCGCGCCCGGCGCTGTCGGATGGCGGCCCGGCGGAGGCACTGACCGCGCGGCCGAGCGGCACCACGACGGTACCGACGCAGACCACGGCGGTCCCCACGGGCAAGAACGCCGAAGGCGCGACCGTCCAGGAGACGAGCGCCGCGGGCGCCGGCACCCTGGCCGCAGCGCCACCCGGAGACGCCGACCTGAACAAGCTCCGAGGCGCCGCCGCCCGCACCGCGCAGAACATGGCGGCCAGCCTCTCTGTCCCCACCGCCACCTCGGTAAGGGCTGTCCCGGCGAAGCTGCTCATCGACAACCGCATCGTCATCAACAACCACCTCCAGCGCGGCAAGGGCGGGAAGGTCTCCTTCACCCACCTGATCGGCTTCGCCATCGTCCAGGCGCTCAGGGCGAACCCGGACATGAACGCCTCTTACACGGAGGAAGGCGGCAAGCCGACCCTGGCCTCGCCGCACCACGTCAACCTCGGTCTCGCGATCGACCTCAAGGGCAAGGACGGGACTCGCCAGCTCCTGGTGCCGAACATCAAGGGCGCCGACGAGATGGACTTCCGCCAGTTCTGGACGGCCTACGAGGACGTGATCCGCAAGGCCCGCGCGAACAAGCTCCAAGTGAGCGATTTCCAGGGCACCACGATCTCCCTCACCAACCCGGGCACGATCGGCACCGAGCACTCCGTGCCGCGTCTCATGCCGGGCCAGGGCACGATCGTCGGTGTCGGCGCCATGGAGTATCCCGCCGCCTACCAGGGCGCGAGCGAGGAAACCATGGCCCAGCTGGCCATCAGCAAGACGGTGACGCTCACCTCGACATACGACCACCGCATCATCCAGGGCGCGCAGTCCGGCGACTTCCTCAAGACGATCCACCAGTTGCTGCTGGGCGAGGACGGTTTCTACGACCACGTCTTCGAGAGCCTCCGCATCCCGTACGAGCCGGTCCGCTGGGTCAAGGACTTCCCGTACGGCCACGAAGACGACGTCACGAGGTCCGCGAGGGTCCAGGAGCTCATCCACGCCTACCGGGTCCGCGGCCACCTCATGGCCGACACGAACCCGCTGGAGATCGTGCAGCGCAAGCACCCTGACCTGGACGTCAACCAGCACGGCCTCACCCTGTGGGACCTGGAGCGCGAGTTCGCCACTGGCGGCTTCGGCGGCAAGCCCCGGATGAAGCTGCGCGACATCCTCGGCGTGCTCCGCGACTCCTACTGCCGCACCGTCGGCGTGGAGTACATGCACATCCAGGACCCCGAAGAGCGCAAGTGGATCCAGTCCCGCGTCGAGGTCCCGCCGGTGCGCGCGACGCACGAGGAGCAGATCCGCATCCTGTCCAAGTTGAACGTGGCCGAGGCGTTCGAGACGTTCCTGCAGACGAAGTTCGTCGGCCAGAAGAGGTTCTCCCTGGAAGGCGGCGAGTCACTGATCCCGCTGCTCGACGCGGTGATCAGCGAGGCCGCGGAGAACAACCTCGACGAAGCCGTGATCGGCATGGCGCACCGCGGCCGGCTGAACGTCCTCGCCAACATCGTCGGCAAGTCCTACGGGCAGATCTTCAAGGAGTTCGAGGGCAACCTCGACCCCAAGTCCACCCAGGGCTCCGGCGACGTGAAGTACCACCTCGGCGCGGAAGGCACGTTCACCGCGCAAACCGGCAAGACGATCCGCACGAACCTGGTCGCCAACCCCAGCCACCTTGAAGCCGGTGACCCGGTGACCGAGGGCGTGGCCCGCGCCAAGCAGGACATCCTCGACAAGAGCGAGGGCGGCTTCACCGTGCTGCCGGTCCTCATCCACGGCGACGCGGCCTTCGCGGGACAGGGCGTTGTGGCGGAAACGCTGAACCTGTCCCAGCTGAGGGGCTACCGCACCGGCGGCACCGTGCACATCGTGGTGAACAACCAGGTCGGCTTCACGACCTCGCCGCAGTACAGCCGGTCGAGCGTCTACGCCACCGATGTGGCGCGGATGATCCAGGCGCCGATCTTCCACGTGAACGGCGACGACCCGGAGGCGGTCGCACGGGTCGCCAAGATGGCGTTCGAGTACCGGGAGACTTTCCGCAAGGACGTCGTCATCGACATGGTCTGCTACCGGCGGCGCGGCCACAACGAGGCCGACAACCCGTCCTTCACGCAGCCGCTGATGTATGACCTGATCGAGGCGCGGCGCAGCACCCGCAAGCTCTATACCGAGGCCCTGATCGCCCGCGGCGACATCACGATGGAAGAGGCCGAGGCGGCACTGCGGGACTACCAGCAGCAGCTGGAGCGCGCGTTCACCGAGACCCGCGAGGCGAACGAGCGCCCGGCCCAGCCGGGTACCGTGGCCCTCCCCGAGCCCGAAGAACGTCCGGTCAACCACACGGCGGTGCCGACCGCGATCCCGTACGAGACGGTCAAGCTGGTCATCGACACCCAGCTGGACCTGCCGGACGGCTTCACGGTGCACCCGCGGCTCAAGCCACAACTGGAGCGCCGCGCCGCGAGCATCAGCGACGACACGATCGACTGGGCGACCGGCGAACTGCTCGCGTTCGGTGCCCTGCTGCTGGACGGCCACCCGGTGCGGCTGGTGGGGCAGGACACCCGGCGCGGTACCTTCGGCCAGCGGCACGCGACGCTGGTCGACCGGCACACCGGCGCCGAGTACACCCCGCTGAAGCGGCTCGACAACGGGCACGCGCGGTTCTTCGTCTACGACTCGCTGCTGTCGGAGTTCGCGGCGATGGGGTTCGAATACGGCTATTCGGTGGTCCGGCCGGACTCGCTCGTCTTGTGGGAAGCGCAGTTCGGTGACTTCATGAACGGCGCGCAGACGATCATCGACGAGTTCATCAGCTCCGGTGAGCAGAAGTGGGGCCAGAAGTCCAGCGTCGTCCTCCTCCTGCCGCACGGCTTCGAGGGCCAGGGCCCCGACCACTCGTCCGCCAGGATCGAGCGGTTCCTGTCGCTGTGCGCGCAGGACAACATGACGGTGGCGCTGCCGACGACCCCGGCGAACTACTTCCACCTGCTGCGCTGGCAGGCCCTGTCCGGCCGCGGCAAGCCGCTGGTCGTCTTCACGCCGAAGTCCCTGCTGCGCAGCAAGGCCGCCACCTCCGCGACCGGGGACTTCACCAGCGGGTCCTTCCAGCCGCTGATCGGCGAGGCACCGTCCTTCGATGGCTCGCGAGTCCGGCGCATCATCCTCACCTCGGGGAAGGTGTACTACGACCTGCTCGATCACCGGAACAAGACCGGCAGCACGGACACCGCTATCGTCCGCTTTGAGCGGTTGTACCCGATCCCGCTCGAGGAACTGCGCGGCGAACTGTCCCGTTACCCGGGTGACGCCGAGCTGGTCTGGGTACAGGAAGAACCGTCCAACCAGGGTGCCTGGCCGCGAATGGCGCTCAAGCTGCCCGAGCTTCTCGGCCGGCCGCTGTCCGTGGTGTCGCTTCCCGAGAGTTCGGCGCCCGCCGTCGGCTCTGCGAAGGTGCACGCGGCCACGCACCGTGACATTGTCGAAACGGCCATCCCAGCGGAGATCTAGCGATGTATTTCACCGACGCCGGAATCGAGGAACTCGACGACCGCCGCGGCGACGAGGAGGTCACGATGGCCTGGCTCGCCGAGCGCCTGCGGGACTTCGTGGACCTCAATCCGGAATTCGAGACGGCGGTCAACCGGCTGGCCTCGTGGCTTGCCCGGCTGGACGCGGACTCCGACGTCGGCTCCGGAGAGTAGGACCTTTCCCCGGGGCGGCAGCCCGATCCTGAGCGACAATCTCGATCCTGAACGAAAGCTCATCCTGAACGACAGTGGCCCCTCCCCCGTTCCGCTCTCTCGCCCGGGGCGGGACGGGGAGGTGCCCGCTGCGTCACGCGTCACATCAACGAAGACGCGATACATCTTGACTTCTCCCAGACGAGATATATCGTTCTGTGTAAGAACTTGCCCGCCTGGGAGGACCGCCGCCATGCCCCACTGGACTGTAGACACCCCTGTGAGCCTCGGCTTCGAGGATGTCAAGCGGCTGAACGTAAGGCTCATCGGCGGAACGGTAGCGGTGCTCGCCTCCGACGAAGGGCCTTCGCTCGCGGTGAGCGAAATCAAGGGGCGTCCGCTGCAGGTCGACTACTCCGGCGGGACCCTGACGATCGGTTACGAGAAGCTGACGTGGGAACGGCTGCTCGACTTCCTGAAGCTGCAGGACGACAAGGCAGCGGTGACGGTCACCGTCCCGGCGAACTGCCCGGTCCAACTGGGCGTTGTCAGCGCGTCGGCACTGATGTCCGGGCTGGCTTCCGGGGCCTCGGTGAAAGGCGTGTCCGGGGACATCACCCTGGACGGCGTCTCCGGCGGAATCGAGGCGAACACGGTCTCCGGTGAACTGCAGGCGCGGAGCATCGACGGACCGGTGCGCTTCGAGTCGGTGTCCGGCGAGCTCACGCTGGCCGACAGCTCGATCAGCGCTCTGAAAGGGCAGAACGTCAGCGGCCGCGTCACCGCCGACGTCACGCTCGTCGCACCGGGCGGCGTGGACGTCACCACGCTGTCCGGTGAGGTAACCCTGCGGCTGCCCGATGACACCGATGCCAAAGTGCGGCTGAACTCGGTGTCCGGCAAGGTCCAGGCCGAGTTCGGTTCGCTGCAGGTCAATAAGGCGCCTGCGTCACATACCGTAAGCGGTAGCGTCGGCGCCGGCACCGGACACGTGTCTGTCACCAGCGTGTCCGGGTCGATCACACTGCTGCGGCGCCCAGAGCGCCGCACATCGCCGCACGCGGGGCCACCGCGCGCACAGGCAGGAACGGAGAGCGAGACCCGATGAGCCCGGTATTCCGTCATGGACGGCTCCGGCTGTACCTGCTGCGTCTTCTCGACGAGGAGCCAAGACACGGGTACGAGGTCATCCGGTTGCTGCGTGACCGGTTCATGGGCATCTACGCGCCATCGCCAGGGACGATCTACCCGCGGCTGGCCAGGCTCGAAGAGGAAGGCCTGGTCACCCACGACGAGGAAAATGGCCGCAAGGTCTACCGGATCACCGAAGCCGGCCGCGAGGAACTCCGCAAACGCGGCGCCGAACTCGACGAACTCGAAGAGGAACTGTCCGCGTCGGTCAACGACATCGTCCGCGAGGTACGCGAAGACGTCCGTGACACCGTGCGCAGCCTCCGGGAAGAGCTGACGTGGGCGGCCCGCGAGATGCGCCGCGGCGACCGCGAATCCCGCGACGACGTACGCGAGCAGGCACGTGCCGCACGGGGCGAAGCCTGGAGCCAGCCGCACGCGGCGCGGGACCAGGCGCGAGAAGAAGCTCGGCAGGCGCGGGACCAGGCCCGGGGCGAGGCACGGCAGGCCCGGGACGAAGCTCGTGACCAGGCTCGGGACGAGCGGGACAAAGCGCGCGAGGAGCGCGACCAGGCGCGCGAGGAGTGGGAGCAGGCGCGACGCGAGCGCGACCAGGCGCGGCAGGAATGGGATCAGCTCCGAGAGGCCCGCGAGCAGGCACGGCAGGCACGAGACGAGGCACTGCGGCACGCACAGCGCATCAAGGAGGAGGCGTCGAACCTGCGCGACGATGCGCTCGGCCGTTTCCGCGCCTTGTACGAGCAGGCTGTCGGAGCGCATGACCCGTGGGGAGCAGGCACCCGCGAGGACGCCCCCCCTGCCGGCACCACCGCCACCGGCAGCTCGTCCGCCACGGGCAACGCGGGCAACGCGGGCGCCGGGGGCGGCACGGCAGGCGCGGGCAGCGCGTCCGCCACCGGCGGCACTTCCGCTACGGGCGAGCGCGGGCCGCACGGTCCCGGGCGTAAGAGCTGGCCAGGCTCGCCGGACGCCGCTTTGCGCGATATCGAGCACATGGCCAGGGATTTCGCGTCCGACTTTCACAAGGTGGCGTGGGACTCTGGCGCCCTCGGCGGCGACGTGATCGGCGCGCTGCGCGGGATCCTCGAAGACACCCTTGAGCGCATCAAGACGGAGGTCTTCCCCCAGCCCGCCTCCACCGCCGACTCGACAAAGGCCGCCGACTCAACCAAAGCGGCGGACTCCGCCGAGACCACGGCTGAAACCGACGCCAAGGAGGCCGGCGCCAAGGAGGCCGGCGCCAAGGAGGCCGGCGCCAAGGAGGCCGGCGCGAAGGAGGCCGGCGCGAAGGAGCAGCAGGCAACCTCGGACGCCCCCTCGACGCCGACAGACGCCCAGCCCGCCCCGGAAGACGCGTCAGACTCGTAACCCGCAAACCGGCCCGAATGCGCTTTCGAGCACGCTATTACGTGTTCAATTGCGCATTCGGGCACCGCCGCAAACGGGCCCTAATGCGCTTTCGAGTACGTTCTGCTTCGTCGCTGCGCTAGGCCAACGGACGGAAATCCGCCTAGCATCTGAGATATTACCACGGCGCCTCATTCCCTCACCTAAAGCTTTATCATGTCTCGCCGGCCATTTAGCAACTGCTGCGAGTACTTCCCGCGGCTCGCGCGAATGCATCTGTTCGGTCATCCTGCCCATGAGGCGTCCGCCACTGGCCCCGGACCGACCCCGAAAGAGCCCCCGGAGTGCGCGGACACCATCGGGAAGTACGCGGACACGATCCGGCCGCCGCTTGCCCTTCCCACGAACGCGTCTTCCGAGAGCATCACCAGGGCAGCTCGGGAGCGGGCCATCGAACCCTTTCGGAAGGTGGCCAGCCTGACGCAGGAAATCAGAAGATTTTCTTAACTATCGGCACTTGACGTACCTGCTGATCAAGGGGTGAAGACGATCTTTCCAGTATGTGTGCCATCGATCATCGCGGCGAATCCCTCTGCCGCGTTCGACAGCGGGAGTACCCGGTCGATCAGCGGGCGCGTTCCGGTTTGCTCGCAGAACCGCAGGAGCCGTCCCAGCTGATCCCGGGTTCCCATTGTCGACCCGACAACCGACAGCTGGGTGAAAAACACTCGGTTCAGCTCTGCGGGAGGAACTTCGCCACTGGTAGCGCCAGCGATGACGATCCGCCCGCCCGGGCGTAGGGAACGCAGGGAGTGGCCCCACGTCGCCTGGCCCACGGTCTCCATGACGACATCGACCCGTTCCGGGAGCCGCGCGCCGGTCGGAAACGCCTGATCGGCACCGAGCTTGAGCGCTGCCTCACGCTTCGCCTCGCTACGGCTGGTTACCCAGATCCGGTACCCGGCCGCCCGGCCGAGCAGGACGAGCGCGGTGGCCACGCCACCGCCGGCGCCCTGGACCAGAATGGTGGCGCCGGGCTGCGCGCCTGCCTTCTCGAACAGCATCCGGTACGCGGTCAGGTACGCGGTCGGCAGGCAGGAAGCTTCCTCGAAGGTCAGTGCGGTGGGCTTCGGGAGCAGGTTCCGCCGTGGTGCCGCCACCTTCTCGGCGAAGGTCCCGTTGTAGCGCTCAGACAGCAGCGAGCGGCGCGGGTCCAATGTCTCGTCGCCACCACCCGCGTCCGGGTCGCCGATCACCGCGTGCACCACGACTTCGTTGCCGTCCTCGTCCACCCCGGAGGCGTCGCAGCCGAGGATCATCGGCAGCCGGTCGGCCGAGAGCCCGACTCCGCGCAGGGACCAGACGTCGTGGTGGTTGAGCGCCGTGGCCTTGACGGTGACGGTCGTCCATCCGGCAGGCGCCTGCGGCTCCGGCCGCTCCCCCGTCTCCAGTCCGCTCAGCGGGTCATCTGCATCGAAACGCGCGGCAGTAACGGCAAGCATGATCAAGACCATACATCGCGGGCCAAGGCACGCGCCGCCGCCCGGACCGAGGAATCGCCCGCCGCCCGGACCTGGGAATGAAGCACAAGGCACGAGCACGGAACGACGGCGAGGGAAGCGGGCTTCAGCGCGCCGGAGGCGAGCGGAGAAGCAGCAAACGGGCGCCGCCCCGTGGGGCGGCGCCCGTTGACGTGTCTGTTTCGCGTTCTACTTGCGCGCCACGCCGTCGGCGCGGGCTGCGTCGGCGACTGCCGCGGTGACCGCGGGAGCCACCCGCTCGTCGAACTGGCTCGGGATTACGTAATCCGGCGCGGCGTCGTCGCCGACAAGGTCCGCGATCGCGTTGGCGGCCGCCAGTTTCATGTTCTCCGTCACTGTCCGTGCGCGCACATCCAGCGCGGCGCGGAACACGCCGGGGAAGGCCAGCGAGTTGTTGATCTGGTTCGGGAAGTCGCTGCGGCCGGTCGCCACCACCGCCGCGTGCCTGCGCGCGATGTCCGGGTGGATCTCGGGGTCCGGGTTGGACAGCAGGAAAGCGATCGCGCCGGATGCCATCTGCTCGATGGCCTCCTCCGCAATCGTGGCGCCAGAGAGGCCGATGAATACGTCAGCGCCGCGCAGGGCCATCTCCGTGGAACCACTCAGTCCCGCCTTGTTCGTCACCTCGGCGAGCGCGGTCTTCACCCGGCCAAGGCCATCTCTACCCTGATAGATCAGGCCCTTGCTGTCCGTGACCGCTATGTCGCCGATGCCGACGCTCAGCAGGAGATTCGTCACCGCGATCCCGGAAGCGCCCGCTCCGGCCACCACGACACGGAGGTCGGCGAGGTCCTTACCGACGACGCGGGCCGCGCTCCGCAGCGCGGCGAGCGCGACGATCGCGGTTCCGTGCTGGTCATCGTGGAAGACCGGGATGTCCAGCATGCCGCGGAGCCGTTCCTCGATCTCGAAGCAGCGGGGCGCGGAGATGTCCTCCAGGTTGATGCCACCGAAGCTGGGTGCGAGTGCGGCGACCGTGCGGACGACCTCGTCTACGTCGGTACAGGAAATGCAGATCGGGACGGCGTTGATGCCCGCGAAGCGCTTGAAGAGCAATGCCTTGCCCTCCATCACCGGCATCGCCGCGGCCGGCCCGATATCGCCGAGGCCCAGTACCGCCGTGCCGTCGCTGACGACCGCCACCGTGTTACCGGCCCAGGTGTACTCGCTCTGGAGTTCGGGGTGCTCGGCGATGGCGCTGCACACTCTCGCGACGCCCGGCGTATACGCCATCGCGAGGGCGGCGCGGTCTTCGACTTCGATAGTGGACTGGACGTGGATCTTGCCGCCGCGGTGCATCACGAAGACCGGGTCGGCGTCGTAGGAAGAAGGAAAGACAGGCTCGGCAGCCACGGTTTAACCCCCAGGGAAGCTCCGGGAAGACACATGAAGGCCGGGCGCCCGGCGGAAGCCGCGACTGAGGGATTACCGTTGGCCGGCGCGCCAGCCTTCAGCGCGTGGTCGCCCAGGTACGGGGGTTACCCGTGCACACATTCTGCCACGTGCGACGTGGTGCTAGCGCTGCAACCTGGGATCTGTGTAATACTCGGTACCGCCAGCAGCCCATTACACCAACCCCGCCTAGGACGCGCGAGTGGAACTCTCCTCCTACGCCGAACTTGCCGTACGGCTCGTCAACACCGACAGCCTTGGTCACGACGGGGGCGACCAACTCACGTCACTGGACGGGCTCCGCGCGCTAGTCGCGGACCGCGAGCACCTCAATCACGGCATCACGCGCGCTGACCTGGAAGCGCTGCGCCAGCTTCGCGAAGATTTTCGTGCGTTCTTCGTCGCGTGCTCGCTAGGGGACGGCCTGGACGCCGCGGAGCGGCTGAACGAGATGCTGATCCGGTATCCCGTCCATCCTCAGCTTTCGGGACACGACGGCCAGCCCTGGCACGTTCACTACACCGAGAGCGGCTCGATGGCTGACAAATACGCGGCTGGCGCGGCAATGGGACTGGCGGTCCGACTGGCCGAACTTGGCATCGAACGGTTCGGCATATGTCAGGCAACCCCGTGCAAGGGCGTGTTCATCGACACCTCAGCGGGCCGGACCAGGCGCTACTGCAGCGATCGCTGCACGAACCGTGCCAACGTAACGGCCTTCCGCGCCCGCAAGCGGGGGGAGGATTTCCCTCCTAGCGGTTAGGCGCGACGTCGGACGGCTCAAGGCGCATGAGGTCGTCTTTGGTCCAGTGCCGCTGCGGATCGGCGGCGAGCCGGTACGCGTGCCGGAGCCGGGCATTCTCCAGCTCGTTCCGGACGCTGCGGGCGTTGCCGAACCTGGGCTGCGTCATCCGCACCGACAGGTGGTCACGAAATGCCGCCTCCGCCTCCTCCGACAGGTAGTAGGACGACCGGTCCAGCATCAGCCGCCCGATGTCGAGCAGTTCGTCGACGTCGTATTCGGCGAAGTCCAGGTGATGCGCGATGCGCGAGCTCATGCCAGGGTTGGACTCGAAGAACCGGTCCATGCGGTCCTTGTACCCGGCGAGTATCACTACGAGCTTGTCACGCTCGTTCTCCATGACCTGCATGAGGATGTCGATGCATTCCTGACCGTAGTCTTTCGAGTCCTCAGCGCGGAACAGGGTATAGGCCTCGTCGATGAACAGTACGCCGCCCATCGCGCGGTCGAGAACCTGCTTGGTCTTCGGTGCCGTGTGCCCGATGTATTCACCCACAAGGTCATCGCGCATGGCATGTACGAGATGGCCTTTCGGCAGGTACCCAAGCCGATGGAGCAGGTCGGCCATCATGAGCGCGACCGTGGTCTTCCCGGTTCCCGGCGCCCCGGTGAAGCACATGTGGAGGTTCGGCCGGGACGCGGAGAGCCCGAACCGCTGCCGCGCCCGGTCGACCAGCAGCAGCGAACCGACTTCCTCCACCTTCTTCTTAACCGGGGCAAGCCCGACCAGTTCAATGTCCAGCCCGACGAACAGGTCATCAATGCCAGCCGCTCGCCGTTCCTCGGCGAGCGCGACGGTCGCATCCGGTTGCAGCGTTTCTTTCGGCCTGCGTCGCCGGCTCCCGCGGGCGGCTGGCGCTTTCGTGGCAACCATATCGGCCGCGGGGAGCCGAGTCCGGGGACCGGATACCCGCCGGGCGACAGCACCGGGAAGCAGGGGCCCGAATTCCCGGCGCAGACCCGGATCGATCACGTTCGATCCCTCGCCGGAGCCCGGCCTGAAGCCCCGCGAGGTGAGGTTCTCCGGACTCGTCTGGCGCCACCCGTCCCGGGCGACCACCAGTACCGTCGCGCAGAGAACGACGAGGCCGACAGCCATGCCGAACAGCACGTGACTCGCTTGCCATGCCAGCAGCAGGCCACCCGCGACGGCCAGCAGGAGTATGCCGAGTACCCAGTATCGCAGTCTCGTTGTCCCCATGATAGGAGCGAGGGTAGCCAGGCGGCTAACCGCAGGTCAATGGCGCAGGTCAAGCACACGCTGCCCGGACCAGTTCGGCCCGCACTGATATTTTCCGCCTCGTATTCCCGGCCCGACATGACTCGTGAATTGTTTCACAAACGCGCTCCACACGTATCTACCCACTATGGAGCGCCGCAAACGTATCTTCCTGGAACTGACACATAATAACCGCGATATCACGCTGCGACGCCCCATATCTGCGGTTATTGCGACACGGCACGGCCCCCGCCGGGCTGCGTTATGAAACCGAATCCGCGTTAACACTTCTCATGAGTGGTGATCATCCTTACGATGATCTCACTCTGCTCAAATGACGCGCAACGACTACAGCGAGACCCCGCGGGACGGGCGACCTGCCCGCAGGGCACGATCGAGAAGAGAGACTATCGATCATGGCAACTGAAACCGGGTCAAGCGGGGCCGCCCTGGCCCAACCGCAGGACATCGGTCTGCGGCGGGAAATGGGACTGATCGGGGCAACCTGGGCATCCGAGACCTCGATCATCGGCTCAGGCTGGTTGTTCGCCGGTATGGGCGCCGCAGTTGCCGCTGGCCCTGCGGCTATTTACGGCTGGCTCATCGGCGGCTTCTGCGCCATCGTCCTGGCGCTCCTGCACGCCGAACTGGGCGGGATGTACCCGGTGGCCGGCGGGACCGCCAGGTTCCCCCATTTGGCGTACGGCAGCGTCGCCGGCATCTCGTTCGGGTTCTTCTCCTGGCTCCAGGCAGTCACGGTCGCACCGGTCGAGGTCTACGCGGTGATGCAGTACGGCCAGTACTACTGGCACAGCATCTACAACCCGACCACGGGCCACATCACCGGGCTCGGCTTCGGGCTGACGATCGTGCTGCTGGCCATCTTCACCGCGCTCAACTTCCTCGCAGTGAGGGTGTTCTCCCGGATAAACAGCGGCATCACGTGGTGGAAGGTCGCGATCCCGCTCATCACCATCATCATCTTCCTGTTCAAGTTCCACAGCAGCAACTTCAGCCCCGGCGGCGGCGGGTTCATGCCGTTCGGCATCAAGGCGGTGTTCGGGGCCATTCCCGGCGCGGGCATCGTGTTCTCCTACCTGGGCTTCGAGCAGGCCGACCAACTGGCGGGGGAGATCAAGGACCCGCAGAAGAACCTGCCGCGCGCCATCATCATCGCGATCCTGCTCGGCACGTTCATCTACTGCATGGCCCAGATCGTGCTCATCGGCGCCACCCCGGCCAGCCTGCTGCACCACGGCTTCCAGGGCATCGCCACTGGCAACCCCGTGCTCGTCTACCCGTTCGCGGCAGTGGCGGGCCTGGCCGGGCTCGGCGTCTGGGCGACGATCCTGCACATCGACGCGTTCGTCTCGCCGTTCGGCACCGGCATGATCTACCAGACCTCCACGTCGCGGATCGGTTACGGTCTGGCCAGGAACAGGTACTACCCGCAGATGTTCCAGTGGGTCGACAGGAACGGCATCCCGTGGTTCAGCCTGGTCATGTCGTTCGTGTTCGGCATCTTCTTCCTGCTGCCGTTCCCGAGCTGGCAGGCACTGGTCGGGCTCGTCACCGGGGCCAGCGTGCTCATGTACGCCGGCGCGCCGCTGTCACTTGGCGCCTTCCGCAGGCAGCTGCCGGATGCGCCGCGGCCTTACCGGGTGCCCTGGGCCTCGGTGCTTTCACCGTTCGGCTTCATCATCGCGAACATGATCATCTACTGGTCGGGCTTCAACGTGATCTGGAAGCTCGGCGCCTGCATCGTCATCGGCTACATCCTGATCGGTATCTGCATGATCTTCGACAAGCAGCGGCCGCCGCTGAACTGGAAGTCAGCGCAGTGGCTGCCGCCTTACCTGATCGGCATGGGCCTCATCTCCTGGTTCGGCCAGTTCGGCTCGGGCGCGCCGCCGATCAACAACGGCCGCCTCCCGTTCTGGTGGGACATGCTGACAGTGGCCCTCTTCAGCCTGGTCATCTACTACTGGGCAATGTGGTCCAGGCTGCCGCGCGAGGATGTTGACCGGCTGGTCGAGATGCAGTCCTCGCGGATGGGTGACGTGCCCGCGACCCCGCGGCACTGACCGCCGGACGCACCACGGCGCCGGCCTGAGGCCGGCACAGCACTGAGGCCCCTTCCTTCGGGACGGGGCCTCAGTGCTTCCGAGATGCCGTGCTTTCAGAGATGCCGTGCTTTCAGAGATGCCGTGCGCGAGGCAGCCAGGGCCTGTGTGAGATAGATCTGGCGATTAGCTTCGGCGGCGCGGCGGCCAGTAGCGTGCCAGCACCCGGCCGACGATCAGCCGGTCCGGGACAGGGCCGAAGCGGTTGCTGTCGACCGCCCCGGCGGCGGGGTTGTCCGACTCCAGCCACCAGCCGCCATCCACGCGCCGCACGGCTCTTTTGACGAGCAGGAAGCCGGGCCGCTGCGGGTGCCAGGCGAGGACGACCTGGCCGGGACGGACCCGCCGGGTCCGGCGTGCCACGAGCCAGTCCCCGGGGCGCAAGCCAGGCAGCATGGACTGCTCGGCCACCTCGACGCGGAAGAAAGGCCAGCTCTTGGGGTAGGCGTGCACGTTTAACTCCTGGCCGACAGAGTAGTGTCGGAAGTGCAACCTTACTGATCTGGTACGGAGAAAGGGAATCTATGAGGCTGCTTACCCGGCTGCTCGCGCCGAAGTTCATCGCTCATGCCCACTGCGACCTGCCCTGTGGTGTCTACGACCCCGCTCAGGCCCGCATCGAGGCGGAGTCCGTCAAGGCCATCGCCGAGAAGTACGCCGCCAACGCCGACCCCGAGTTCCGCGCTCGCGCGCTGATCATCAAGGAACAGCGCTCGGAACTCGTGAAGCACCACCTGTGGGTGCTGTGGACGGACTACTTCAAGGCGCCGCACTTCGAGAAGTACCCGCAGCTCCACACGCTCTTCAACGAGGCGACGAAGCTGGCGGGCGCCGGCGGCACCAAGGGTTCGGTCGACGTCGCCAAGGCAGACGAGCTGCTGGCGAAGATCGAGGAGATCTCCAAGATCTTCTGGGAGACCAAGCAGGGATAGCCCGGAGGCGCGCCCGATCGCGAGCGATCGTATCGGGCACGCACGCTGGTCAGGCGTGGCTACGCCGTTCCGCATAGCGCGGCGCGGCGTGGCCACGCCGCTTTTGTACGGGCTAGTACCTCGCTGACCGGCACTTTCACCAAGGGCGTAACACCTCGGGAGGATTGCAGGGGCAGGAGCAACCGCAAGATGACGGTAAGTTGCATTCAGTGGCCGGCGACCCCTGCCGGCCGGTTAAACCGACGGAGTGACGTGACCGAAGACACTGCCGAAGCCACGGCCGTGCCCGGCGGGCCGGCGAGTCCCCTCAAGGGCCGCGAAACCGCCGATTACGTGCATGTGCGCATGCCCGCCGAGAGCGCGTACCTGTCCGTGCTCCGCACGGCCACCGCGGGCCTCGCGGCGCGCCTGGACTTCACGCTGGACGAGATCGAGGACCTGCGGATCGCCATCGACGAGGCGTGCGCGATGCTTCTCGCCCAGGCCATTCCGGGCACTGAGCTCGAATGCGACTTTGAGCTAGGCGGTGACCAGGTGACGATCACCGTTTCGGTGGAGGCCGCGAAGGCCATCATGCCTGCCCGGGACACGTTCGCGTGGACCGTGCTATCCGCGCTCGCCGGATCGGTCGATGCGCGGCTCGGACCCGGTGAGCGGGTCGGCATCGTGCTCGCAAAGCGCCGAGGGGCATCGGGGTCGGGGTGAGCGGCGAGTACGAGGTCCAAGTGACCGAAGAGTTCCGCGTCTCGGTCGGCGATTCCGAGCCCGGGAAAATGTCTTCCCCGGGCCTGGGATCAGAGGACCTGGGATCAGAGGGCCTGGGATCAGAGGACCTGGGATCAGAGGACCTGGGATCAGAGGACCTGGTCCCCGTGGACATTGCCGGCGATGACGGCGACGCGGACGCCACGCTGCTCCCGCGTGCTGAGCACTCCGCACCCGACCGGACGCAGGCACGTGAGCTCTTCGAGCGACTCACCGTGCTGCCGCCGGACGATCCAGAGCGGGCCCGGATCCGCTCCACGCTTGTGGAACTGCACCTGCCGCTCGTGGAATACCTGGCGCGCCGGTTCCGCAACCGCGGCGAGTGGCTCGACGACCTGACGCAGGTCGCGACCATCGGGCTCATCAAGTCGATCGACCGCTTCGACCTCGAGCGTGGCGTGGAGTTCTCCACGTACGCCACGCCGACGATCGTGGGCGAGATCAAGCGGCACTTCCGTGACAAGGGCTGGGCCGTTCGGGTACCGCGCCGTCTGCAGGAGCTCAAGCTCTCTCTTACCAAGGCGATCGGCGACCTAGCCCAGCGCGAGGGACGGGCACCGACGGTGTCGGAACTCGCCGCGCACCTCCAGATGTCGGAGGAAGAGGTCCTGGAAGGCCTGGAGTCCGCGAACGCGTACTCCACCGTCTCACTGGACGCGCCCGACTCCGGTGACGAGGACGCGCCCGCCGTGGCGGACTCGCTCGGCATGATCGACGACGCCCTGGAGGGTGTCGAATACCGGGAATCGCTGAAGCCGCTCCTGGAACGGCTTCCGCCGCGGGAGAAGAAGATCCTGCTGCTGCGGTTCTTCGGCAACATGACGCAGTCCCAGATCGCGGCCGAGCTCGGCATCTCGCAAATGCACGTATCCCGGCTGCTGGCCAGGACGCTCGCTCAACTGCGGGACGGGCTCACGACTGACGACTGACCGGCTTCCCGGCGGGGTTCCGCTTCGCCGGGTTCCCGGACTTGGCCGAATTCCCCGGCTTCTCCGCCACGCCCGGCTTCGCCGTGCCGGGCTTCGCCGTGCCGGGTTTCTTCGCAGTACCGGGCTTCGCCGGGGCCGTCGCCCGCTGCGTCGGCTCGGGCACCGGACGCGCCAGCGCCTTCAGGCTGGCCGGGGCCAGCAAGCCGACGAGACCCGCCGCCGCCAGCAGCGCCGTCAGCACGCCCCAGTCGTACCGGTGCGCCTGGAGCAGAATTATCGCCACGATGCCGGCGAGCACCTGGACCATCACCGCGGGAGTGCGGGTCCAGGGCCGCGCCTTCGCCACGCCCGACGCGATCAAGGCAATGCCCGCGATCACGATGACCTGCATGATGACCAGCGCGACGCCGTTCGAGACCTGATAACTGTTGTTGGTCGCGATGTCGACCACGTTCACCGCCGTGTATGCCAGCAGCGCAACGGCCTCCACGGCAAGCACGACAGCGGCGGCAAACAGCAACGGCGGCCGCGCGGCCGAGGCTGCGCCATCCCCAGAACGCATACCCACAGTTTCTCATCCTTCCAGACCCGGTTAGCCTGAGGCTCGTGCGCGCGCTGCTCATCATCAACCCCCGCGCGACCTCCATGTCCGGGCACTATGCCGGACTGGTGGTCCGCGAGCTGCGATCCCAGCTCAGGCTGGAAACCGTACAAACACGCTATCGCGGCCACGCGCGCGAACTCGCAGCAGCGTCGGCCGCGCAAGGATATGAGCTAATCGTGACCTTCGGCGGCGACGGGACCGTCAACGAGGTCGTGAACGGGCTGATGACCGCGGACCACGGTGAAGGCCACGACTCCAGCCGCGGCGACGACGACGACACGCGCGCGGGTGCGATCAGCCGGCCGGCGATCGCTCCGATACCCGGCGGTGGCGCCAACGTGTTCGCGCGCACACTCGGGGTACCGCTGGACCCGGCGGAGGCGGTGCAGGGGATCCTCGCCGCGGTCGGCATGGACGCGCGGCGCACCATAGGGCTCGGACTCGCGGCAAGCGTTGCCAGGAGCAGGTACTTCACGTTCAGCGCTGGACTCGGCCTGGACGCCGAAGTCGTCAGTGACGTGGAGCAGTGGCGTGCTAGCGGGCGCCGCGCGTCAGCCCCCCTGTACATGTGGACCGCGCTGCGCCGCTATTACACGGCCACGGACCGCCAGAACCCGGCGCTCACTCTGTCGGGGGCCGGGGCACCGCCCTCTGACAGCCTCTTCATGGGCGTCGTGACCAACAGTTCACCGTGGACCTACGTCGGGCGCCATCCGGTGCTCCCGGTCCCGCACACCGACTTCAACTCCGGTCTCGACGTGTTCGCGCTGCGGCGCCTCAGCACGCTGACCACCTTCAGCGCGCTCGGACAGATGATGCACATGAGGTCACGGCCGGTGGCCGGGCGTGACGTGATCACGGCGGAGGCGCTGTCCGAACTGGGATTTCACGCGAGCCGCCCTATCGCGTTCCACATCGACGGCGAGTACCTCGGCGAGACCGAAAAGGTCTCCTTCCGGTACGTCCCTGACGCGCTGAGTGTCTTCGCATTATGTGAACGTAACGATGTGATAGATCTGACACCGAATTCGAAACACTGGTTCGCCGAGTCCCCTTGCGCTGGTCGCGCCCTGTTGAGAGGCTAGTTCCGGTGCCTGGGAGTGGTGCGTCCGGCGTGACATGAACATGTCACGAGAGGAAGCAGCGCTCGGCGTATCGCGCCAGGGTTTGCCTGATACCCAGGAGCGATCAGCTCGGCACCGATCAAGATCGGGAATATTGGATTGTTCCCGCATATGGAATAGCTCGTGAAATACTTCACAAGCACTGACGCGGCGTGTGGCGAACCACCCGATGACCAGCCGCTACGCCGAGAAGGAGTGAACATCATGGACTGGCGCCACGTTGCCGCCTGTCGTGAGGTGGATCCGGAACTGTTCTTCCCGATCGGGAACAGCGGACCCGCGCTCCTCCAGATCGAAGAGGCCAAGCAGGTCTGTCGGCGCTGCCCGGTGACGAGCGACTGCCTGCGCTGGGCAATCGACACTGGCCAGGACGCTGGAATCTGGGGCGGCATGAGCGAGGACGAGCGCCGCGTCCTCAAGCGCCGCGCGATGCGCCTGCGCGCCCGCGCCCACGTCTGAGCCCCCGGGAGAGCGACCCCGTACCCCCGGCTGCGCGCCCGATGACGGAAAGCGCCATCGTATCGGGCGCGTGGTCAGTGGCGGCTCAGGAATCAGGTGCGCTAGCTGGCAGGTTATGCGGCGCCACTCTCGTAGCGGACAGGAAGGTCGACGACCGCTACGGTGCCGCCACCCGGCCGGGGCGTGATGCTCAGCCTCCCCCCTAGCTCGGCCACCACGAGCGTCCGCACGATCTGGAGTCCCAGGCTCGTCGTCGATTCGAGGTCGAAGTCGGTCGGCAGGCCCGCGCCGCTATCGGACACCGTGACGGTGAGCTGTTCCGGCGCACGCGCGGCGAGCACTTCGATGAACCCTCCGTCTCCCGTACCGTTCTTGCCCGCCGCTCCCCCGAAACCGTGCTGCAGCGCGTTCTGCAGCAGTTCGGTGAGCACCATGGAGAGCGGCGTCGCGACCGAAGCGGGCAGCATCCCGAATTGCCCGGTGATCTTCGGCGTCACCCGTACCTCTGGCGAGGACACCTCGGCGGCCATCATGGCTACCCGGTCGGCGATGTCGTCGAAGTCCACGATCTCCTCGGGCGCGTGCGACAAGGTCTCGTGGACGATCGCGATCGATCCCACGCGTCGTACCGCCTCCTCAAGCGCGGCCCGCGCCTCCGGTGCGGCAAGGCGCCTCGCCTGAAGCCGGAGCAGGGCGGCGACCGTCTGAAGGTTGTTCTTCACCCGGTGATGAATCTCCCGGATCGTCGCTTCCTTGGTGAGCAGCTCGCGTTCCCTGCGCCGCAACTCGGTCACATCCCTGACCAGGATCAGCGCGCCCGTCCGTTTCCCGGCCACCACCAGCGGGATGGCACGCAACTGCACGACCGCGCCGTTGCCGTCGAGTTCCGTCTCCCGCGGCGCGCGGCCGCGCGCGACGAGCATCAGCGACTCGTCGACCGGCTCGCCGGGCGTACTCAGCTTCGCCGTCGCGGTCCCGAGCTCGGCGCCCATCAAGTCGGCGGGGAGCCCGAGGCGGCGGTAGGCGGACTGGGCGTTCGGGCTGGCGTAGGTGACGCGCCCGGTGTCATCGAGGCGCAGCAGGCCGTCGCCCACGCGAGGCGAGCGGACCAGGGTCGCGTCCTGGCCCTGATAGGGAAACGTTCCCTCCGACACCATCCTGGCCAGGTCGTCGGCCCCCTGGACGTACGTGAGCTCCAGCCGGCTGGGAGTCCGCGCCGAGTTCAGGTTGGTGGACCGCTCGATAACGGCGATCGCGCGGCCGTCCCTGGTCACCGGGATCGCCTCGGCGCGGACCGGAACCCCGCTGGTCCAGTCCGGGTCGCTCTCCCGCCAGATCCGCTGCTCGGTACGCGCGGTGTCCAGCAGCGGCCTCTCCCCCGGCCCGACTTGCGAGCCCACCACGTCGTCGGGGAACGACGTGGGGCCGGTGGTGGGCCGCATCTGCGCGACGGCTACCCAGCCGGCAACGGGCGTGTCCTCCGGGACACGCAGCGGCGCCCAGAGGATGAGGTCGGCGAACGAGAGGTCGGCGAGCAACTGCCAGTCCGATACCAGCGAGTGGAGCCATTCCAAGTCGGCGCCGGACAGGTTGGTGTAGTTCCTGGCCAGGTCAGTAAGCGTCGGCACTTTCCCATCATGACACGTCCTGGAGGGACACAATTTTCCTGCTCCGGCATGACCTGGCATTATGCGCCCATGGCCGATATCATTCCGGGGTTCGATCCCCTGGCCCGCCTGCGCTCCGCGACGGAGGCCCGCGCGGTCGCTGGCCTGCGGCGACGCCTCGTGCCGAGGCGCGCGGACGCGCAGGTGCTCGACCTCGCCTCCAACGATTACCTCGGCATGTGCGGTGATCACCGGCTAGCGGAGGCGGCCGCCGCCGCCGCGCGGACGTGGGGCACCGGGTCGACCGGCTCGCGGCTGGTAACCGGCACGACCGCCCTGCATGCCGAGCTTGAAGAAGCGCTGGCGGCCTTCCTGGGCGCGCCGGCGGCTCTCGTGTTCTCCTCGGGATACCTGGCCAATCTCGCGGCCGTGACGGCCCTCTCCGCCGCGCTGGCCGCCCCCGGGGACGGCGTCCTGATCGTCTCCGACGAGCGGAACCACGCGTCCCTCGTCGACGCGTGCCGCCTCGCCCGCGGAAGGGGCGTGCGCCTGTGTGTCACGGCGCATGCCGACCTGGACGCCGCGGGAGAAGCGCTGGCATCCCGCGAAGAACGCGCCGCGATCCTCGTCTCCGACGCCGTCTTCTCGGTCTCCGGCGCGGCGGCTGACGTCGCCGGGCTGCACCGGCTGGCGCGCCGCCACGGTGCCATGCTCGTCCTCGACGAGGCGCACTCGTTCGGGGTCCTTGGCGAAGGCGGCCGCGGCGCCGCTCATCTGGCGGGCATCGCGGTCGAACCAGATCTTGTGCGGACCATCACACTTTCCAAGGCGTTGTCCGGGCAGGGCGGCGCCGTCCTCGGCCCGCCCGAGGTGATCGACACGCTCGTGGATACCGCGCGCGGCATGATCTTCGACACCGGCCTCGCCCCGACCTCGGCGGGCGCGGCGCTGGCCGCCCTGCGGATTCTCGAAGACAGCCCGGACCTGCCCGCCGCGGCCCGCCGCGGCACCGCCCGGCTGGCGGCCACGGCGAGGGAACTGGGCCTGCGGGCCAGCGAGCCGGACGCCGCCGTCACGTCGGTCATCCTCGGCGGCCCGGGGGCCGCGATGGCGGCTCAGGCGGCTTGCGCGGTCCACGGGGCGCGGGTCGGCTGCTTCCGGCCGCCTTCGGTGCCCGACGGCGAGGCGTGCCTGCGGCTGACCGGGAGGGCCACGCTGTCCGAAGCCGACTTCGCAGTAGCGAAACAGGCACTGGCCGTTGCGGCAGAACACTGGGATCATGGCCGGAATACCGCACGAGCGGGAGGGATCAGTCGATGAGCGTGTTTCCGATGCCGGCCGATGGCGACGACGGGGTGCCCGTCGCGCCCGCCGCCCCCGCCATGACCACGGCACCGGCTGCCGTCTTGCGGCTGCCCAAGTACTACGAGGTGAAGAAGCAGCTGCTCGATTTCACCTCGTCGATGTCGGCCGGCAGCCCGGTGCCCCCGGAACGCGAGCTCGCCAAGCGCTACGGCACGTCGCGGACCACCGTCCGCCAGGCTCTCGCGGAGCTGGTCGTCGAGGGCCGCCTGCTGCGCATGCAGGGCAAGGGCACCTTCGTCGCCAAGCCGAAGGTCGCGCAGCCTCTCGAGCTCGCCTCGTACACGGAGGGCCTCCGGGAGCACGGTCTCCATCCGCAGACGAAGATCCTCGAGATCGGGTACGTCACGGCGGACGAGCACCTCGCGAGCCTGCTCGGAATCAAGGCCGGCGCGCGGACACTGCGGCTGCACCGGCTGCGGCTCGCCGACGGCGAGCCGATGTCGATCGACACGTCGCACCTGCCCGCGAAGCGTTTCCCCGGCCTGCGACGGCATCTCGAGCGGCACGCGTCCCTGTATGAGACGCTGCGCACCAGCTACGGCATCCAGCTCACCGAGGCCGAGGAGACCATCGAGACCGTCCTCGCCGACCCGCACGACGCGCGCCTGCTCGAGGTGGACCCGGGCCTGCCGCTGCTCCTGCTGTCCCGGCACGCGATCGACTCGACGGGCCAGCCGGTGGAATGGGCCCAGTCCTGGTATCGCGGCGACCGGTACAAGTTCATCACCCGGCTGCGCCGACGGCCCGCCCTATGATCCTGGCGGCTCCGCACGGAGTGCTCATCGTCTCCGGCACCGGGACGGGCGTCGGCAAGACCGTGACGACGGCGGCGATAGCGGCGCTCGCCGCCGCGCGCGGCGAGCGCGTCGCGATCGTCAAGCCCGCCCAGACAGGTGTCCCCCCGGAAGTACGGGAGGTCGCCCCCTCGGTAGATGTCAGCGCGCCGGATGAGATCGCTTGCGATCGGGCGCGCAGCCGGGGGGAACGGGGGGTCATCCCCCCGGAAGATACCGACGTTCCTGATATCGACACCGTTACGCGGCTGTCCGGCGTTACCGACACCCGCGAACTCGCGCGCTTCCCCGACCCTCTGTCCCCCGAGGCCGCCGCGCGCCTGTCAGGCATTCCTCCGCTCGACATGCACGCCGCCGCGGAGTACGTGGCGAAACTCGCCACCGAGCGCGATCTCGTCCTCGTCGAGGGCGCCGGCGGCCTGCTCGTCCGCTACGACCCGGCGGGCACGACGATCGCGGACCTCGCCGTCGCGCTCGCCGCGCCGGTGCTCACCGTGGCGGCCGCCGGCCTGGGCACGCTCAATCACACGATGTTGACGCTGGAAGCACTGTCGTTCAGGAAAATCATTAGCGCCGGGGTGGTAATTGGCAGCTGGCCGGCCGACCCTGGCCTGGCTGAGCGCGCCAACCTCGCGGACCTGTCAGTCGTAGCGGGCGGTCCGCTCGCCGGGATCCTGCCGGAGCGGGCGGGGAAGCTGGCCCGCGCCGCGTTCCTGGCCGCCGCCCGAACGGGCCTGTCCGCGCGCCTCGGCGGGCAACGGCCCGATTTTCATAACGACAGTGGCGTCTCCGTCCGCTAATGATTTGTGGCATTAATTAAGCATTGCCTAATGCATCCCTATGCCTCACTATAGGTTCATTAACGTGACTTGTGTCACATCCTGTCGTGCGCCGAGGCCTAGAGGACCCTGATGACAGTGCCAGATGCCCCAAGCAGCACCACCGAGAAAAACCCCGTTGCCGCGCACCCAATCACGTCAGCAGTCATCTTCGTGCTGGTGGCCGGCGCGATCTGCGGCACGCTGATCGTGCCGATCTATGCGTCAGCCACGCCGAAGGTCGGCGACTTCCCCTTCTTCTACTTCTACCTGCTCATCTACATGCCCGTGGTGTCGATCGTGTGCTCGGTCGTCGTCCTGCTGCAGAAGCGGATCCGGGCGCCGGGGAGCCAGGACGGCGAGGTGACCCGATGAGCAACGTCAACTACGTCACCTTCACCATCGTCCTGGTCCTGTTCCTGATCGTCACGCTGACCGGGTTCGCGGCCGCGCGCTGGCGCCGGGCCGAGGACATGATGCACCTGAACGAGTGGGGGCTCGGCGGGCGCAGCTTCGGCACGTTCGTGGCCTGGTTCCTGCTCGGCGGCGACCTGTACACCGCGTATACGTTCATCGCGGTGCCCGCCGCGGTGTTCGGCGCCGGCGCGGTGACGGGCTTCTTCGCGGTGTCGTACACCATCATGGTGTTCCCGATCGCGCTGATCTTCCTGCCCCGGCTGTGGTCGATCGCCCGCACGCACAACTACATCACGCCCGCCGACTTCGTCCGCGGCCGATACGGGTCCCGCGGCCTGTCGCTGGCCACGGCCTTCACCGGCATCTTGGCCCTGATGCCCTACATCGCGTTGCAGCTGGTGGGTATCGAGGCCGTGCTCACCGTGATGGGGGTCGGCACCTCGTCGACCAACACCTACGTCAAGGACCTGCCCCTGTTCATCGCGTTCGGTGTTCTCGCCATCTACACCTACGTCTCCGGCCTGCGGGCCCCGGCGCTGATCGCGTTCGTCAAGGACATCCTGGTCTACGTCATGGTC